>JBHORC010000040.1:0-220402 GCA_042408445.1 Chloroflexota bacterium | reverse complement strand
AGTGCGGCGCGCCGCTCGAGGCCGCCCTCGACCGCGGCGCCGCCGCGCGACCCGCGCCGACGCCCCGCCCGGCCGATCGACCCGACGACCGCCCGGACCACCTCGTTCCGCCCGAGGCGAGCGCGAGCGATGCGGCCGCGGGTTCCGCCGGCGACCGTCGAATCGTGACGGCGCTGTTCGCGGACCTCGTCGACTACGTCCGCCTCGTCGCGGAGCATGACGCCGAGGACGTGCGCCGCCGCGTGGAAGCGGCGCTCGCGGCGATGGTCGACGCCATCGAGCGGTACGGCGGGACTCGCGAGAAGTTCATCGGCGACGCCGTGTTCGCGGTCTTCGGCTGGCCCGTCGCGCACGACGACGACGCGCTCCGAGCGGCGCACTGTGCGCTCGCGATCCGCGAGTCGCTGCGGCGGGTCGAGGATCCAGCCGGCGAGGCGCTCCAGGTGCGCATCGGGGTCGCGACGGGCGAGGTGGTCGCCGCGCCGCGGGGCATCCCCGGCGCGCTCGACTGGTCACTGACCGGACCGGCGGTCACGACGGCCGCCCGGATCCAGGGCGAGGCGCGGGCCGGCGAGATCCTGCTCGACGAGCCGACCCGGCGGGCCGCTCGCAAGGCGCTGATCGTGGACGACCTCGGCGAGCGGCTGCTGCGCGGCCAGCTACGACCCGTCCGTCTCCTCCGGCTGTTCGGCGACGCGGGGTTCCAGCCGTGGCATCCACCCGCCGGTCGGCTGATCGGCCGGCGCGCCGAGCGCGACGCGCTGCGCGCGATCGTTGCCCGGCTTCGCTCCTCGCGACGCGGCGGCGTGGCCCTCGTCGTCGGCGACGCGGGGATCGGCAAGTCGCGCCTCCTGTCCGATGTGGAAGGCGAGGCTCGGCGATCCGGGCTGGCCTGGAGCTGGGTCGACAACGTGTCCTACGGGGCGGCCGAGCCGTACCGGTTCGGCCGGGCGCTCGCTCAGACGATCGCCGACGAGCACGGCATGGACTCCGGATCGTTCGTCCGGCGGCTGCTCTTCACCGCGGACACCGACCCCGAGGACGTCCGGCGGTGGGCGGGTGCCGCCGCGGCGATCGCACGCGACGCCGCGTTCTCGGGCTGGGAGGCGGAGGCGGATCTCGTCCTGTCGGAGCCGTCGGCGGTCGCCGCCGCGATCCGGTCCCTCGCCCGCGCGTACATCGAAGGCCTGCTCGAGCTCGATGGCCCCCGGATCATCGTCGTCGACGACCTCCACTGGCTCGACCCGTCGAGCGCCGGGATCTTCGAGGAGCTCGTGCTGGTTGCCGAACGTGCACCGCTCGTCCTCCTCGTCGGGAGCCGCCCGGAGGGCCTTCGTCACGCGTGGCTCGACCGGCCGTCGGTGGTTCGGTTGACGCTCGACGGCCTGGATGAGCGTCAGACCGGTGAGCTGGCCGGCTCGGTGGCCGGGGCGGCGGTCGATGTGGAGGACGCCCGGCGTCTCCTGCGGCGGACGAACGGCAACCCCCTGTTCATCGGCGAGACGGTCCGGGCGATTGTCGACGAGGGCGGGGCGATCACGGCCGACGGACGGCTCGTCGTGGGTGACGGCGCGGCCGAGATCCCGCCGACGCTGCGTGCCCTGCTCGGCAGCAGGATCGACGCCCTGCGACCGGAGAGCCGCACGATCCTCCGCGTCGGCGCAGTGCTCGGCATCACATTCGAGGAGACGTTCGTGGAGGACGTCCTCGGCGAGCCGGTCGATTCGGGCGTGTACGAGCGGCTCGCGGAAGCCGCGATGATCGTGCCGACGGACGCGACCGGCGGCTGGCGGTTCTGCCACCCGCTCATCCACGATGCCGCCTACCGCAGCCTCCTCGCGACGGACCGCGCCACGCTCCACACCCGGGTCGCGGACCGGATCGAGGCGCAGCGGCCGGAGGGCCCGGTTGCGGCGGTGGCCCGCCACCGCGCAGCCGCGGGAGATTCGATGCGGGCGATCCCGCTACTGCGCCGGGCCGCGGACCAGGCGCTCAGCCTCGGAGCGTTCGAGGAGGCGGCCGGATACCTCGACACGGCGGCGGCCCTCGCCGCGGAGCCGGCAGTCGCCCGGGAGCTGCGCGACCGCGCGTCGGAAGCGCGAGCGACGCCGGCGATCGGCTGACCCCGCCTCGCGAATCCGCGAGGCGCGCCCCGTCAGGCTCGGGGCGTCGCTGCCAGTCCGGAGCCGCCTCCGCCGAACCCGCGGCCGTCCGCCTTGCGGGCCTGCGGCGATCGACCCGCGGTCACCTCGATCCGCAGCCCGGGCCGGCCCGCGACCGCACCCGGGCGATGGGCGCACGCCGCGTCGATCCGCTGCCGGAGCTCCGCTCGGAAATGGACGAGGACGACCTGCGGCGCACCCGCCCGATCGGCCATGTCCAGCGCCTCTTCCGGCGTGAGGTGGCCACGCCGCGGATCGTCGAACTGCGCGTTGACGAGCGTCGCCTCCGCGACGACGAGGTCCGCGCCGCGCGCCGCCTCGACGAACGTGTCGCTCGGACCGGTGTCGCCGGAGATCGCGATCCGCGCGCCGGTGGGGTCCTCGATGACGCAGCCCCAGGCGGGCACGTAGTGCTGGCCGGGCACGAACGAGACCACCAGGTCGCCGATGTGGAGGCGGTGCGCCGGGTCGTACTCGAGGATGCTGTAGGCGTCGTCGAAGAAGTTCGGACGCTCGCTGATCGCCGTCGCCAGCGCATCGAGCCGAGCCTTGCCGCCCGGCGGGAGAAGCACCGGGAGGTGCTCGTCCGCGACGCCCTCCCATGGCAGCAGGTAGCGGAGGGACACGAGATCGATGTAGTGGTCCGCGTGCATGTGGCCGACGATGATCGCGTCGAGCTCACGCGGGTCGCGGATCCCCAGCAGCTCCCGGATCGTGCCCTGTCCGCAGTCGACCATCAGCGCGGTTGTCTCGCTCTCGATGAGGAGCCCCGACGCTGCGGTCTCGGTTTGCGGCTGCGAGGTCCCGCTGCCGACGACGGTCAGGCGCATCCGAGGGCCGTCACGCGCGCAGTTCCGGCCCGATGAGCGAGCAGCATGCGCGGATCGTCGCACCGCCGGAGCTCCGCCGTCGAGTCGGCGCGAGACGCACCACCTGTCCGACGGGCGACAGCAAGGCGGTACGATCCAGAAATGGTGGACGTTCGGGCGATGTCCGACGCGCTGTCGGCAGTCCCGCTCTTCGCCGGTCTCGACGAGGAGGGGCTCGCGGGACTGATCCGCGGCATGCGCGTGCGCAGGTTCCGGCGCGGCGAGACCGTCTTCCACCTGGGCGACCCGGGCGACGCGCTGTTCATCGTCATCAGCGGCACGATCAAGATCACCCTCCCGGCCGACACAGGCGACGAGGCGATCCTCGCCACCCTCCGGCCCGGCGACTTCTTCGGCGAGCTCGCCCTGCTCGACGGCGCGCCTCGCTCGGCGACGGCGATCGCGATCGAGGCGACCGAGACGTACATCCTCCCGCGGGACCGCTTCCGGGAGCTGATCGCGACGGAGCCGATCATGCGCGAGGCGCTGCTGGCGACGCTCGCTGCCGAGGTCCGACGGCTCACCCACCACGTGGAGGAGCTCCATTTCCTCGACATCACGGGGCGGCTCGCCTCACGCCTGGCACGACTCGCGAACGAGAGCGGCGCGACCCACCTCGGCGACGGCTCGATCCGTCTTGCGGGGCCGCTCACCCAGGGTGATCTCGCTGCGATGATCGGGTGCACGCGGCAGAGCGTGAACAAGCTCCTCGGCATGTTCACCGACGACGGCCTGATCCGGCTGGAACGGGATGCGATCGTCGTGCGCAACCTCGAGGGCCTGCTCCAGACCGCTCACCGCTGACGCCGGTCTCTCCGCGGGGCCGCGGGCGGAGGCGCCTCGCCGGCCGACCGCAATGCGCGAAGGGTGATGTCGGCAGCCGCGAGCGCTGCCCTCGTGCGGCCGTTCGCCCCGCCGAGGAACACGACGCGTCGTTCGCGGCGCACCCAGGCGGAGCCGACGACGGCCACCGAAACGGACGTGTCGGAGCCGCGTGAGCCGATCCGGACGCCGACGCCCACCTGCGCCTCACCCATCTCCATCGCGGTCCGGACGAGCCCGACGAGGCCTTCGTTGGTTCGGTGCTCGCGCGCGATCGACGTGTCCGCTCCGAGGAGCTCCGCGCAGCGAAGCCACTCGACGTCGCCGAGGAGCGTCTCGAACGAGCCGCCGGTGCCGATCTCCACGACCGCGAGTCGCTCGCCCCTCCGCTGGAGCTCGGCGCCGATGGCGCCGGCCCACGTCGTCTCGCCCTCGGCCCAGACGTGCTCGCCGATGGCCGCCAGCACCGCCTCTGTCGTCCTTGCGACGCGCTCCGCGGCGGTCGAGCCCTCAGCCCCGATCCCGCGGGCGGAGATCCGGACATCGACCGCATCGGCGCGTGCGTACGTCGCGACGATCGGGTCGGTTGCGCGCAGCAGCGCCTCACCGAGCACGTCGGCGACCTGGGACTCGCCGATCCCCGCCAGTCGGAGCGTCCGGACGGCGACGCCTTCGCCGACGCCGCGGCTGACGAGCCGCGGGACCGCGTGGTCGGTCCACATCGGCCGCATCTCCCGGGGAGGGCCCGGCAGCGCGACGGCGATCCGCCCATCGGGTCGGTCCACCCACCAGCCGGGCGCGGTGCCGTTCGGATTGGGGAGTGCGGTCGCCGATGGCACGAGCCAGGCCTGCTTGAGGTTCATCTCGGGAAACGCCATGCCGCGTCGCGCCCAGAGCTCCCGAAGCCAGCGCTCCAGCTCGTCGTCGACGATCGGCGTCTCGTTCACCGCCGCCGCGATCGCCTCGCGGGTGAGATCGTCCGGCGTCGGACCGAGGCCGCCGGTCGAGACGACGAGATCGACGGCGTCGAATGCCTCGCGGAAGGCTGCGGTCACGGCCGACCCCGCGTCGGGAAGGGCGCGAATCCACTGGACGGCGACGCCGAGCCCGGTCAGGCTCCGGGCGAGGTCCCCGGCGTTCGTGTCGCGAGTCTCACCCACGGTGATCTCGGTGCCGATGCTCAGGATCGCGGCCGTGCGGATGGGTCGACCTTCCGCCGACGATCCGGCAGGCGCGGACGTGGACGTTCGATCCGGAGCTGGCGACACGGCGCCAGCCTAGCGCAGGGGAGGCCGCTGATCGGGGTGGCCCGCGGGTACCATCGGGCCGCGTGACATGGAACCTTCGCACGGTGCCGTTCGGCTGTGGCACCGACGAATCTCCCGTCAGCGATGCTGGAACCGCCCCCAACATCGTCGCTGAGGTTGCCGATGACCGGGATCGAACGGAGTGGCTTCTCGGAGTTCGATCGCTGGCTCGCGCTCGCGAAGCGGACGCGTGAGCTGCTCGATCAGGCGGTCGGCGACGGGGAGCTGCCGGAAGGCGGCGCGGACTACCTCTCGGATCGGACCCTGCCGCACGTCGAAAGCGTCCAGGCGGGCTTCATCGGCTGGCTCCGGTCGGATGCCGCGGGCGTCGACGAGCTGCGGTACCTGCTGACGCGCGTCGCGGCGATCCGGGTCGACGGCCCGACGAATGACGCCGAGCGACGCGCTGCGGAAGCCGAGGCCCTCGTCGACCAGCTCACTGCGGGCGGCCGGCCGCCGGCCAGCTCCCTGCACACGCCCGAACCGTGGAGCCTGGCGGCGCTCGCCCACGCCCGGGTCGTCCTCGCGATGCTGCCCCGGATCGCCGACGAGGATGTCCGGTACCCGGCGGGCCGCCGGACGTATGCCGACATCCCGACCCCGCGTGGGCCGGCCGAGCTGTCGGATCGGCTCGAGGAGCTCGAGCGATCGCTGTGGCGGACGGCCACGGGACTCCGACCCGATCCGAACGATCCCGCGTTCCGCCGCTCGTACGGCTTCTTCGACGCCGCTGACCGGCTCGGTCGGCGCGCCTTCGGACTCGCCGCCTGACCGATCCGCGCCGGCCGCGGCCTGTCTCCCCGACGACGGATCCGGACGCCTCTGATCCGGGTCCTCGCAACCGTTGGACGCCGTCGCGGCGCTATCATGCCCGCGACCCCAGCCGCGAACGGGAGCCCACCCTGGACGACTCGCACAATCCATCCGCGGCGGCCGCCGATGGCCCCGAGACGCTGGGCGGCGGTGCCCGCCCCGGCGGACCTGCCGGTGCTCACGAGGAGCCGGCGCCGGGCCTCGGCGAGCAGGTCGGTGCGACGCGAGACGCCGGCAAGCGTCTCGTCGACGCCCATCTGGAGCTGGCTCGCGCCGAGTTCGCGGACATCGCCGATGCCGCGAAGCGCGCCGCAGCGTTCATCGGCATCGCGATCGGCGCCGCGATCTTCGCCGGGTTGCTCGTCGCCGTCGGGCTGCCGCTGTTCCTCGGGGAGTGGCTGTTCGGCTCGATCGGCTGGGGGATCCTGCTCGGACTGCTCCTGATGGGTGCGATCGCGATTGCGGCGATCGGCCTGGGGCTGTCGCCGAGCGTCAAGGCCCGGGTCGGGCCGTCGTTCATCGTGGCGGCGATCCTCGGGATCATCGTCGGCGTCGTCCTCGGTCTGGACCTGACGAACCGGGCGTGGACGGCGCTTGGCGACGCCATCGCCGGCCCCGTGGACGCGTCCTATCGGCCGCTCCTCGTCGCGGTCGTCGTGCTCGGGATCATCGGCGCCGTCATCGGCCTCGTCGGTGGCTTCGCGAACGGCGGTGGCGGGATGGCGATCGGCGGCCTGGTCGCAGGCCTCGTCGGCGGCGTCCTGATCGGCGCCCTGACCGCGATCGCCACCGGACCTCGCGTCGGGGCGGCGATCGGCGTCGCGGTCGGCCTGATCGCCTGGATCGCCCTGATGGGCATGGCGATGGCCGGCGGCGGGTTCGACACCGACAAGCTCAAGGATCGCTTCTGGCCCAGCCGGACGATCGAGGTCACGAAGGAGACGATCGAGTGGGCACGCGAACGGATGCCGCTCAAGCGGCCGTCGTAGCCGCGCGGGCGGACCTCGCCGAGCAGGTCGACCGGCTCGAGGCAGCGGGCCGGGCCGCCGTCGACATCCCGGCGAAGGTGAAGGCGAATCCGGCCAAGGCTGCCGGGGTCGCCGCCGGCGGCGCGTTCCTCGCCCTCGGTGGGCCGAAGCGGCTGTTCCGCCGAGCCACGCGGGCGGTGACCGGCAAGGAGGAGGAGCTGCCGTCGGAGCTGCTCCCCAAGGAGGTCGAGAAGACGCTCCGGAAGCTCGGCACGGACGGCCGCGCGGTCCGTGGCACGCTCGAGCGGGAGTTCTCGAAGTACCTCGAGGATCGCCAGAAGGAGCGCCGCAAGGAGGGCCTGATGGCGGCCGTCACCGGCGTCGCCGTCACCGCCCTTCGCCCGATCGCGATCCGTGGCGGCCGCCAGATCGCCGAGCGGATGCTCGATCCCAACCAGCCAGCGTTCAACGAGCAGCTGGAGCGGGTCCGACGCCGACGAAGCGGCGGCGGACCGGGCGCTCCCACGGACGCGGGACTCTAGGCAGCTCCCGGTCGGGACGCCAGCCCGGTCGCGCTAGACTCGCGGGACGGGCGAGTGGCGGAATGGCAGACGCGCCAGCCTTAGGAGCTGGTGTCCCGTGAGGGACGTGGAGGTTCGACCCCTCTCTCGCCTACCAGGACTCAGGCGGGTGCGACGAGCACGGGCGACATCGGATGGAGCGCGCCCCAGCCGGCAGCGATCCCACCCGCGACGACGGCCAGGGCGAGGACCACGAGCAGGTCTCGAGCGAAGGTCCCGCGCGGGTTGAACGCCGCCCCGTAGACGAGGACCGCGGCGAGCCACAGCCCGCCGAAGACCGCGATCGGGCCCCAGTCGCGATCCGCGAGGAGCCGCTCAGCGCCGAGCAGGACCGCGGCCCACAGGACGGCGACGGCCACGACCGAGATCACCAGGCGGCGGGGGATCACGCCGGGGAGTATGGCCCGCGGATCGTCGCCGCGTTGCCTCGGCTAGACTTCGCGGCGATGCAGATCACGACCACTCCCGGCCAGAAGAGCACCGTCATCGTCGAGGTCGAGGTGCCGGCCGAGCGACTCGCAACCGCCGTCGGCGAGGCGACCCGCGCGCTGTCCCGGCGAACGCGCGTCCCCGGCTTCCGCCCCGGCAAGGCGCCGCGCGGTGTCCTCGAGGCCGTCCTGGGCCACGGCGCCGTCCTGGAGGAGGCCGTCGACCGGCTTGTCCAGTCGGCCTATCGCGACGCCCTGATCGAGAAGGAGATCCTGCCCCTCACGAACGCCGACGTCGAGGTGATCCAGGCCGAGGAAGGCAAGCCGCTGATCTTCAAGGCGACGGTTCCCGTCCGCCCCGAGGTCGAGCTCGGCGACTACCGGAACTTCAACTTCAAGCCCGAGATCGAGACGACGGACGACCCGAAGGTCGAGAAGGTCATCGACGAGCTCCGCGACCAGAACGCGACCCTCTCCCCGGTGGAGGATCGCGGCGCGATCAAGGGCGACTACGCGGTGATCAAGTACGAGGGGACGCGCGACGGCGTCCCGTTCGAGGGCGGCTCCGCGGAGCGGATGCCCCTGATCATTGGCGAGGATCGGCTGATCCCGGGGTTCGAGGACGAGCTCGTCGGCCTGAAGGTCGGCGACACGAAGGGCTTCGACATCCCGTTCCCCGCGGACTACGCGGAGGAGTCGCTGGCTGGCCAGCAGGCCCATTTCGAGGTCGAGCTGCGCGAGCTGCGCGAGAAGATCCAGCCGGACGTCGATGACGAGTTCGCCCACTCGATGGGCGACTTCGTCGACGTGGCCGAGCTCCGCTCCGAGGTCCGCAAGCGGCTCGAGCGGAACGCCCTCGACAAGGCCCGCCACGAGTTCTCCGACCGGATCATCGAGTATGCCGTCGCGAACTCCACGATCGACCTGCCCGACATCCTCGTCGAGCAGGAGGTCGAGGTCATGCACGACGAGTTCCGGAGTGCGCTCGCCCGGCAGGGGATCACCGAAGAGGCGTACGCGAAGGTCACGAACAAGAGCCACGAGGACCTCCACGCCGATTTCCGGCCGGACGCCGAGAAGCGGGTCCGCGTCCTGCTCGTGCTGAGCCGGATCGCCGAGGTCGAGGGCCTGACCGTCTCGGATGCGGACGTCACGGCCGAGATCGCGCGGGCCAGCGAGCGGTACGCGGGCGATCAGAAGCTCGTCAAGTACTTCGAGAGCGATCGGGGCCGCAGCTACATCCGCTCCACGCTTCGCCGGAGCCGGGTGGTCGAGAAGCTCGTCGACGACTGGCTCGCCGCCCACCCCGAGCATCCGCCGATCCCGCACGTCGAGGACGGCCCGAACGAAGGCGTGAACGACGACCAGGCGCGCTCCGTCGCGGCGATCGATGCGACGGATCCCGGCTCGGTCCTCGAGCTCGGGCCGGACGGCGAGGCGTCCCGCGACGCGAGCGATGGGCCCGCTGACGCGAGGGACGCGGGCGCCGAGGCGGCCGAGGCGGATAGCGACGTGTCCGTCGAGACGCCCACCGACGCCGCTGCAGCCCGCTGACCGGCCGAGCCGACCGACCCGACACCGAACGACCCCCCAACCGCCCGCCACGCCCCGCCCTCGAGCGGACCGCCAGCACCGAAGCCCGGGAGACCCAGATGCTCGTACCGATGGTCATCGAATCCAGCAGCCGCGGCGAGCGCGCCTACGACATCTACTCGCGCCTGCTGCGGGAGCGGATCATCTTCCTCGGCGATGCGATCGAGGATCACGTCGCCAACCTGATCATCGCTCAGCTGCTGTTCCTCGACTCCGAGGATCCCGAGAAGGACATCAGCCTCTACATCAACTCGCCGGGCGGCGTCGTGACGAGCGGCCTCGCGATCTACGACACGATGCAGTACGTCCGGGCGCCCGTCGCCACGATCTGCATCGGGATGGCCGCATCGATGGCGGCGGTGCTCCTCGCCGCCGGAGCGGAGGGGAAGCGCTACGCCCTGCCGAACAGCCGGATCATGATTCACCAGGGCTCGGGCGGGTTCCGCGGGGCAGCGCCCGACGCCGTGATCCAGATGAAGGAGTGGGAGTATCTCGTCCAGCGCAACCACGAGATCCTCGCCAGCCACACGAAGCAGCCGCTGGAAAAGGTGATCCAGGACACCAATCGGGACTTTTTCATGTCTCCCGAGGCGGCGAAGGACTATGGCATCATCGACTACGTCTACACCGCCACGGGTGATTCACTGATCGCTCGCGCGCACGACCTCGGACTGACCGGGGGCGAAGGCGGCGGCGTGCCGAACGCCTCCACCGAGGCCGAGGCGGCCCGGCCGGATGGCGACAAGAAGGGCAAATAGCCAGGGGAGCTCGGGAACTCGGTGACCACCAGCAGCACGTCCAAGGGCCCGAAGGTTCCGTACCGCTGCTCCTTCTGCGGGAAGAGCCAGGAGCAGGTCCGGAAGCTGATCGCGGGTCAGGGCGTCTACATCTGCGACGAGTGCATCAACCTCTGCCAGGAGATCATCGAAGAGGAGATGCTCGAGGCGCCGAAGGCCAAGCCGGCGGTCGCCAAGCTCCCCAACCCCCGCCAGATCAAGTTCGCGCTCGACCAGTACGTGATCAGCCAGGAGCGGGCCAAGAAGGTCCTCTCCGTCGCGGTCTACAACCACTACAAGCGGGTCAACGCCGGCCACGCGGTGGACGAGGTCGAGCTCCAGAAGTCGAACGTCCTTCTCGTCGGGCCGACCGGCTCCGGAAAGACGCTCCTCGCCCAGACCCTGGCCCGCGTCCTGGACGTGCCGTTCTGCATCGCCGACGCGACGTCGCTCACGGAGGCCGGCTACGTCGGTGAGGACGTCGAGAACATCCTCCTGCGGCTCATCCAGGCCGCGGACTTCGACGTCGCCCGAGCCCAGCGCGGGATCATCTACATCGACGAGATCGACAAGATCGCCCGCAAGGCGGACAACCCCTCGATCACCCGCGACGTCTCGGGCGAGGGCGTCCAGCAGGCGCTCCTGAAGATCCTCGAGGGCACCGTCGCGAACGTGCCGCCGCAGGGCGGCCGGAAGCACCCCCACCAGGACTTCATCCAGATCGACACGACGAACGTGCTGTTCGTCTGCGGTGGCGCCTTCGACGGGCTCGAGAAGATCGTGGAGGAGCGCGTCGGCCGGCGGTCCATCGGCTTCGGGTCGGATGCCGGGATCGCCAAGGCGGACCGCGGCAAGATCCTCGAGCGGTTGATGCCGGAGGATCTCCTGAAGTTCGGCCTGATCCCCGAGTTCATCGGCCGGCTGCCGGTGATCGTCACCCTCACGGCCCTGACGGCAGACGACCTCGTCCGCGTCCTCACGGAGCCGAAGAACGCGGTCACCCGCCAGTTCCAGAAGTTCCTGGGGCTCGACAAGGTGGAGCTCGTGTTCACGGGCGGCGCGCTGCAGGCCGCAGCCGAGGTCGCGCTCGAGCGGAAGACCGGCGCCCGCGCCCTCCGTTCGATCGTGGAGGAGGCGCTCCTCGAGGTGATGTACGACATCCCGGAGCGGTCCGACGTCCGCAAATGCATCATCACGGAGGAGACGATCCGCGAGGGCCGGGTGCCGCTCCTCCTGACGAAGACCGAGGTCGACAAGGGCGTCGACGAGACGAACTACGAGGAGTGGCTGGCCGCTCGCGGCGAAACCGCCTGACGCCAGTCCGTCAGGTACCTGCCCGCCAGACGGGTTCGAACCGTAGTCCCGCTATCTCGTACTGAAGTAGCGCGTCGACGCCCAAGTCGGTGACGAATACCTCCCGGAGCTGAGGCACGCGGAAGGCAATCTCGTCAGCGACCTGATCCTCCTTAAACGCAAAGGAGTCGACCGTCATGATTCTTCCAGAGGTGAAGCGGACTACCCGCGCTCGATCGTAGTCCAGCGCGTCGATGACCCGAAGAGCATTGAACGCCCAGAGTTCGACGTCTTGACTGCCGTCGACAGCCAAGGGAAGGAACTCGCCGGAGGATCCTAGGACGCGCCGTGCCGAGTCCAGGGACCCGGACCGAAACACGAGCGCGTTTCCTGCAAGCCAGGGCGCCTCTGCCCTCCCCAATTCGATCCCTTGGTCGTCCTCGCGAAGGAACGTCATCACCGGCGGTACCCAGCTGTCCCGCAATTCTTGGCCGAGAATGCCGTACACCCTGTCGAAGTCCGCAGTGCTCGCGGGCTGAACCCACTCCAGCCCCCTTGCGGGCAAAGGCCGATAGACGATCAAGTCACATCCCGCCGTCCAGCAGCCGGTTTGGGGCGAGTTCGAAGCTTTCGATTTCAGGTCGCGGAGAGGGAGCTGCGAGCATGCAGTCGTTGATCCAACTTCGGGATTCGGGTTGGAAGGCTCAATGTGGCACTGCCGCGGGCACGAGTCGGGTCGCGTCGTTGTTTCGCCGCGGCGAACACACTCTCGGCGGCATTGTTCAAGCTGAGGCCAACGTTGGTCAACGGCTTCCTTGCCATAGCAGGAACGAAACCAACATCCTGCATGTGCCGCGCCTGATGCGATGAACCATGCCGACCACGTCTCGCTGATCCGACCGGGGGTCGAGGGCGCCGGACTGCGCTGGCTCGAGCTCGGGGCAGGGGAGGGCGCCTTCACCCTGGCGCTCGCCGACGTGCTCGGGCGGGAGGGAAGGCCCGAGATCGTCGCCGTGGATCGCGATGCCCGGGCGCTCCGGGGCCTCACGGATCGTCTCACGCCACGATTTCCCACGACGTCGCTGAGGGCGACCGTCGCCGACTTCCGCGATGCGCTCCCAGAAGGCCCATTCGACGGGGTCCTCGCCGCCAACAGCCTCCACTTCGTGACGGATCCCGTCGACGTCCTGCGGCGCGCCGCGGAGCGGCTGACCGAACGGGGACGGATCGTCGTCGTGGAGTACGACGCGGATCGCGGCAACGCCTGGGTTCCGCATCCGTTCTCCAGCGCGCGCTTCCCGACGCTGGCCACGGCCGCGGGTCTCGTCGGACCCCGCGAGATCGGCCGCGTCCCGAGCCGCTTCCTCGGCGCGATCTACGCCGCCGCCGCCTTCGTCCCGGAACGCCGTTGACCCCGTGCTACACTCCGCGCCTCACGGCGACGACCGAGAGGAGTAGGTCCGGCAACGGCCTCGAAGCGAGCGCGGGATGGTGCAAGCCGCGCAGGACCGCCGGTCCGAAGGTCGCTCGCGAGCCGTGCGGGTGGCGCCCGATAGCGCGCCAGGAGGCGTCCCGGAACCGGCGTCGGCGATGAGCCGCTCGTCCCGGACGCGAACCAGCAGGTGGTACCACGACCCCGTTCGTCCGCTGGACGAGCGGGGTGTCTGATTCCCGGGGACAGGCGATGACCGACACGGACACGACCACACGACCGGCGGCGCCGGCAACCGAGCTTCCGAAGGCCTACCGGCCGAGCGAGGTCGAGGGTGCCGTGTACGAGCGCTGGCTTGCCGCCGACGTCTTCCCGCCGGACGGTGCCGGGAGCCGAGCCGACCCGGACGCCGAGCCGTTCACGATCATCCAGCCGCCACCGAACGTGACGGGCTCCCTGCACCTCGGTCATGCCCAGCGGGCGACGGTGGAGGACCTGATGATCCGCCACGCCCGGATGACCGGCCGCCCGACGCTGTTCCTGCCCGGCCTCGATCACGCATCGATCGCTGCCCAGTTCGTCCTGGACCAGATCCTCGCGCGCGAGGGCGAGAGCCGCCAGACGCTCGGGCGCGAGCGATACCTCGAGCGGATGCACCGGTTCATCGCCGAGACGCGCGAGGTGATGCTGGGCCAGCAGCGGCGCCTCGGGGCGAGCGTCGACTGGGGCCGGCTGCGGTTCACCATGGACGAGGGCTCGGCGAAGGCCGTCCGCGTCGCCTTCAAGACGCTGTACGACCGGGACCTCGCCTACCGGACCGAGGCGCTTGTCAACTGGTGCCCGGGTTGCCGGACCAGCGTCAGCGATCTCGAGGTCGTCGCCACTCCCGAGACCGGCTCGATCTGGTCGATCCGGTACCACCTCATCGATCCCGTCACCGGAGCGCCGGATCCGGAACGGGGGATCACCGTCGCGACCACCCGGCCGGAGACGATCCTGGGTGACACGGCGGTCGCGGTCCACCCCGAGGACGAGCGGTACGCGGCCCTGGTCGGCCGGACGGTCCGGATCCCGTTCGTGGAGCGCGACGTACCGATCATCGCCGACGAGGTCGTCGAGCGAGCCTTCGGGACCGGCGCCGTCAAGATCACGCCGGCCCACGACCACGACGACCACGAGACGGGGCTCCGGCACGGCCTGCCGATGCCGACGATCCTCGACGACGCCGCCGCGATCGCCGGAACGGGCACGGCCTACGACGGCATGGATCGGTACGAGGCGCGGACGGCGATCCTCGCGGCGCTCGAGGCGCGCGGCGATCTCGTCGGCGTCCGGCCGCACGAGATGGTGATCGGCCGCTGCCAGCGGTCGAACGACGTCATCGAGCCGCGGCTCAAGACGCAGTGGTTCGTTCGCACCGCTCCTCTTGCGGCGGCCGCGCTCGACGCCACCCGCTCCGGCCGGACGCGGATCGTTCCGCCGATGTTCGAGAAGACGTGGGAGCACTGGCTCACGACGATCCGCGACTGGAACGTCTCGCGGCAGCTGTGGTGGGGCCATCGGATCCCGGCCTGGTACTGCCCGGACGGCCACGTGACCGTGAGCGCGGACGAAGCCGGGCCCGATCGCTGCGACGCCTGTGGTCGCCCCGCTGCCGACCTGCGCCAGGACCCCGACATCTTCGACACGTGGTTCAGCTCGGGGCTGTGGCCGTTCTCGACCCTCGGCTGGCCGGACGACACCGCCGACTACCGGCGCTTCTACCCGACCTCGGTCATGGAGACCGGCTACGACATCATCTTCTTCTGGGTCGCCCGGATGATGATGCTCGGCATCGAGCTGACCGGATCGGAGCCGTTCCACACGGTCGTCCTGTCCGGGCTGATCCGTGACCCGCTCGGGCAGAAGATGTCGAAGACGAAGGGCAACGTCGTCGACCCGCTGGCCGTGATGGAGGAGGCGGGTGCCGATGCCCTGCGTTTCGCCCTGGTCCACGGCGCGACGCCCGGCCAGGACCAGCGCTTCGGCCCCCAGAAGCTCGAGCTGGCGCGGAACTTCGCGAACAAGCTCTGGAACGCCGCACGGTTCGTGCTCGGCGCGCGCCCCGCGTCGATTGCCGCCGATGCGGCTCGCCCCATAGCGCCGTCGGCTGAGCTCCGCGGGCCGATCGAGCGCTGGATCGCCTCGCGTGCCGCGGCTGCCGTCGCGGACGTGGACCGGGCGCTCGCCGACCACCAGTTCGCCGAGGTCACGCGGGCGCTGTTCGACGGGATCTGGTCCGAGTTCTGCGACTGGGGGATCGAGCTCGCCAAGGTCCGGCTGAACGACGAGACCGTGCCGGCGGCGGAGCGAGGCGAGACCTGGTGGACGCTCGTCGACGCCCTCGACACGTACCTCCGGCTCCTCCATCCCGTCATGCCGTTCGTCACCGAGGCGATCTGGGCGAGCCTTCCGCACCGCCCCGACGATCCGGAGCTCCTGATCGTCGCCCGCTGGCCCGTCGCCCCGACGCGCGACGCCGAGATCGAACGGACGGTCGGCGCCGTGGTGGACCTCGTCCGCGGGATCCGGAACGCTCGGTCCGACGCCGGGATCGCCCCGGCCGACTGGCTGGCCGTTGATCTTGTGGTCGGGCCGGATCTCGGCGGCATCCTCGATGCGATCGCACCCGCGGTCGCTCGGCTGGCCCGGGCACGGCCGCTGACGCGTCACGCGGATGGTGCCGCCCTCGCGGCGGCGACCGCTGATCGCCCGGGGCTCGCGGTGATCTCGGGCGAGATCGAGGCGATCGTCGGGCTGCCGGAGGCCGGTGGCGCCAGTGCTGACGGCGATCAGGCGGCCGAACGCTCCCGGCTCGAGAAGGAGCTGGCGGAGGCGCAGACGCACCTTGCCGCAGCGCGTGCTCGTCTCGGGAATGCCGCGTTCACCGAGCGCGCGCCGGCCGCCGTCGTCGAGGGAGCCCGGACGCGCGAGCGCGAGCTGGCGGAGCAGGTGGAGCGGCTGACGGCCCGACTCGGCCGCTGATCAGGGTCTGGCGAGGTCGACGACGACTGGCCAGTGATCCGAGAGGTCGCCCGCCTCCGTGGCGACGCGGCAGGCGCGGACGTCCAGACCGCGGACGAAGACGTGATCGATCCGGAGGCGACCGCACGATTCGCGGCGCCGGTCGCGCGCCGGCGTGCCGACCCGCTCGAAGGCATCGCTGAACCCACGCTGCAGTCCGGCCATCTCCCGCGACTCCGCCGCCGCGTTGAAGTCGCCGGTCACGACGACCGCCGACGGCCGCTCGTCCGGCGGCGTGGCTTCGTCGCCGGCTCCACCGGCGACGGCGGCGACGGCGTCGACCTGCCGACGGCGCTGCTCTGCCCCGATATAGGCGAGGTGCGTCGTGACCACCCGGACGTCGTCAATCGTCACGCTGACGGCGCAGCGCGGTTCGCGATGGCCCGGCTCGGCGTCCCCATACGCGACGCCCGCTCCGGGATCCGTTGACCCCGCGGCCTCGATGAGCTCGTCGTCGGCCGGCTGCGGCAGGCCGCGCGTCTGTTCGCCGCGCATCGGCCCGCGAGTCAGGACCGCGTTCCCCCACATCGCCGAGCCGATTGTCGCCCCAGTTGCGGGATCCACGAGCGGATAGGCGTGGGCCGCGCCGTACCGGACGTGCCTCCCGAGGCGCGCGGCGAGCGCGGCGGGCTGATCCAGGACGACCCCGTCCGCGTTCAGGATCGTGACCTCCTGGAGCGTCACGACGTCCGCGTCGAGCGAGGCGATGAACGACGCGATCCGCTCCAGGCGATCCTCGTCCACGTGTCGCCACCAGGCGGGCGGGAACGGCTCGCCGGGCCCGATGGCCGCGCGGATGTTCCAGGTCACGACCCGGAGATCGCCGGGGTGGTTCACATGGCCGCCGGACGCGCCGCCGGGACGGACCGGCTTCGGCGCGAGCCGCCGCGTTGCGGCTCTACTTGACGGAGCCTGCGAGGAGTCCCTGGACGAAGAACCGCTGGAGGCTGAAGAACACGATCAGCGGCACGAACATCAGGAGGAACGCGCCGGCCGCGAGGAGGTTCCACTCCGTTCCGTACTGGCTCAGCAGGTTCTGGACCGCCCGCGTCATCGGGAAGTTGGCCGGCTTCTGGACGAACACCAGGGCCATCAGGAGGTCGTTCCAGACCCACAGGAACTGGAAGATCCCGTAGGCGGCGATCGCCGGCACGGACAACGGCACGACGATCGTCCGGAAGATCCCGATGTCGCCGGCGCCGTCGATCCGCGCTGCCTCGATCAGGTCGCGAGGCAGGGTGATGAAGAAGTTCCGCAGCAGGAAGATCCCGAACGGCAGGGCGAACGCGGTGTGGACGAGCCAGATCGCGAGGAAGCCCTGGGTCCAGCCGAGCGGCTTGAACAGGTTCAGGACCGGGATGAACGCGACCTGGGCGGGGACCATCAGGAGCGCGACCACGATCAGGAACAGGGAGTCCCGGAACGGGAAGCGGACCCACGAGAACGCGTATGCCGCCATCGACGCGATCACCAGCGGGATGATCGTCGACGGAATCGAGATGATGAAGTTGTTGACGAACGCCCCGAGCATGCCCTGCGAGTTCAGGACGCCGAGGTAGTTGTCGGCGGTGAACCGGAGCGTCAGGAACGTCTCCCACCAGCCGGTCGCCTGGATGTCGCTCCGCGGCCGGAACGAGGTCACCAGCAGCCCGATCGTCGGGGCGAGCCAGATCAGCGCGATCAGGCCGAGGATGATGTGGATCGGGGCCCGGTTCAGCCCCTGGACGATCCGGCCGCTCAGCGTCCGCGGGCGGTCCTGGATCACGGGTCCCGCGAGTGCGTCCTGCGTCATACCACCGCCGCCTGTCGGAATCGTCGGATGTTGAAGATCATCACCGGGATCAGGATCACGAGCATCACGATCGCGACCGCCGCCGACTTGCCGAAGAGGCCGGCATTGAACCCCTCCTGGTAGAAGGTGAAGGCAATCACCCGACTCGAGGTGCCCGGTCCGCCGAAGGTGAGGACGTAGATCAGGTCGAAGAGCTTGATCACGTTGACGATCAGCGTCACCGCCAGCACGGACATCGGCAGGCTGACCATCGGGAGGATGATCCGGAAGAAGATCTGGCGCTCGTTCGCGCCCTCCGTCCGGGCCGATTCGAGGATCTCCGCCGGGATGCCCTTCAGGGCCGCCGACAGGATGACCGTCGCGAACCCGACCGATCCCCACACGCCGACCGCGATCAGGGCTGCGTTGACGATGCTCGGGTCGCCGAGCCAGGAGATCGGACCGATGCCGACCGTCCCGAGGGTCGCGTTCAGGAGGCCCGTCGTCGTGTCGGGCGCGAAGACGAACTTCCAGATGACCGCGAGCGCCGTGGCCGCGATCGCCTGCGGGATGAAGACGATCGCCTTGATCGCCGACTCGTACCGCACCCGCGTCGCGAGCGTCGCCACGAGGAGCCCCAGGCCGAGGACGAACCCCGTGTAGAAGATGATCCAGAGGACGTTGTTCCAGATCGCGCCGGACGGCGGGAAGTGGGACAGGTCGATGAAGTTCGGGTCGTTCGTGAACAGGTTCGTGAAGTTGTCCAGCCCGACCCACTGGGTGAACTGCCCCTGACGTCCGCGGTTGAACGCCAGCCCGATCGTGTAGATCGTGGGATAGACGAGGAAGATCAGCAGGAGGATTCCGGCTGGCGCCAGGAACAGCAGCGCGCCGCGCCAGTTCGTCCGCTCGGCGGACACCGACGGCGGCTTGCCCTTCCCCGCCTTCGAGAGGGATTGTTCCGTCGCGACGGCGGCGGGATCGACGGTCGACGTCACCCGAGTCCTCCCGGAATGAAGCCAACGGGGCGGAAGGCTTGCGCCTCCCGCCCCGAGTGGTCGTTCGCTACTCGTTCGTCCAGGCGGTCTTCACCTGGCTGTCGAACGAACCCCAGTCGACGTTCTCGCCCGCGATCGCCTTCTGGAGCTGCGCTCCGAGGTCCGGGCTGCCCGCCGGCAGGAGATCCGAGCCGTCGAAGCGGACGGCGCTGGCGCCGGCCACCTGAGCGGCTTCCCGCTTGACGAGATCGTTCGGATAGATCGACTGATCCACGGACTTGACGGCGGAGATGACCGCACCCGTCTTGCCCCAGATCTCGCCGGCATCCTTCGTCGTCATGTACTGGATGAACTCCTTGACGCCGGGGTTCGTGGTCAGCGCCGCGATGACGTCACCACCGATCGTGACCGGCTTGTCGGTGTTCGTGATCGAGGGGAAGTCGGTCCAGTCGATCGTGTCACCGATCTTCAGGTCCTTGTTCACCTGGCCGGTGGCGATGCCGCCGACGAAGCCGCCCTCGTAGTAGACGCTCGCCTTGGCGTTCGCGCCGAAGACCTGGCCGATTCCGTCGACCCATGCCCGGCCGTTCGCCGCCTTGATGCCGCCGTTGACGAAGTTGTCGTTGAGGACTTCCTTCATCGTGTCGACGGCCTTCGTCACGCTCGGATCGGTCCAGGCGAGCTTCCCACCGAAGAGCTGGTCGTACATGTCGGGTCCAGCCTGGCGGATGTAGATGCTCTCGAACCAGTCGGTGAGCGTCCAGGTGTCCGGCCCGGTGCCGAGACCGAGCGGGGCCTCGCCCTTGCCCTTGAGGGTCTGGAGGTCGGTCTTGAACTCGTCCCATGTCTTCGGCGGAGTCACGTTGTCCGTCTTGAACATGTCCGGCCGATACCAGAGCGTGCTCTTGCTGTTGTACTTGACCGGGATCGCGTAGAGGTCGCTGCCGACCTTGCCGACGTCGAGGAGGCCCGGCGCGTAGTTCGCCTCGAGGCTCGCCGGGTCGATGCCCAGGTCAGAGATCTTCTTGATCGAGCCGTCCTTGGCGAAGTGCCGCAGGAAGCCGATGCCCGGCAGGATCGAGACGTCCGGCGGATTGCCGCCGGAGATCCGGGTCTGGAGGACGGTCGCGTAGTCCGTCCGGATCGATTCGTACTTGGCGGTGATGCCCGTCGCGGCCTGGAAGCCGTCGAGGACCTTCTGGAAGGACTCCTGCTCGGAGCCGCCCCACAGCGAGGTGACGTTGATCGTGCCGCCGGCGGCAGCCGAGCCACCGGTCGAGTTGCCCGGCGCGGTGCTTTCGCCCGTGCCCGTCGATGCCGGCGGGGTCGAGGCGCCGCCACCACCTGCGCTCGGCACGGGGGTCGCGCCGCCGCTGCACGCAGCGACCAGCATGACCGCCGCGACCGGCAGGGTCAGAAACCGCGGGAATTTGGCCATCGGCCTGCTCCTCCTCTGCCAGCGAGTCGACCGTCCGATCCGGGTCCCCCAAAGGCCCTCGGACCGCGATCTCCTCGTCGGCCTTGCACCCGCTCCGGGGTGCTCGACCCGGCACCTGCCGGGATGATGGTCGATATCGCCTGACGGCCGCCGGCGGTGGTCCCGTGACACGACAAGCGGCGTGACGCGGGAAGTGGCGTCAGCGGGTGGCCGGGCGAATCGCCGTGAGCGATCGTCGCATCCGACGGCGAGACTAGCCGCGGGCTCTCTGCGATGTCAACGTTACATCGGCCTCGCGGTTTTGCAGGTCACGCTGCGATGCTGGGGCCTCGAAACGGGCGACGAGGAGCGTCGCGATCTCCCATGGCCCGAGCGGGACGGACAGGCGAGCGTCGGGTTCGACCGCGAGAGCGTCGCCCGGGCGGCCCAGCAGATCGACCCGCCGCGCTGCGGCGATCCCACCCGCGAGCTCGAGATGGGCGGTCACGGGGAGTGGTGTCTCGGCGACGAGGCGGATCTCGAGCCCGTCGTCACGCCGTCGGAGGGCCGAGAGGACGATGCCGTCGCCCTGGACGCGAAGGCCCGCCCGGCTCGACGCCGGCAGCGCCCCATCGCCGCGGCCGGCCGCGACGACGGCCGGCAGCCGGAAGTCGTCCATGGCGGCGAGGGTCCCGGCGTCCGTCCACGAGCCGGCGTGCGGGTGGAGGGCAAACCCGAACCGCCACGGGCCCACGAGCTGGGCCCCGGGAACGGGAATCTCGGGTCCGGCCGGATCCTCGCGGAAGGGGTTCTCGTTGCGGCTGATCAGCCCGGTGGATCGGAGGACCGTGAGCGCGAGCTCGCGGCCGTCGATCAGCTCGTACTCGGTCACGTGCTCGAGCAGGATCGAGACGCCGGCGGCGTGGACGAAGCCGTGTGCGGGAAACGTCGGCGTCGGAACCTCGCCGTGGCCCGCCTCCGCGGTGAGGCCCCGCTCCACGACCGCGAACTGACCTTCCGCCGCCGAGTGGTCCGCGGGGTCCGGCAGCGGGATGTGGTAGCGCAGGCGATGGTCCCGGGCGGGATTCACGAACGAGACGGCGACGCGGAGGAACGCCTCGCCCACCCGGAGCTCGAGCCGGGTCGTGACCTCCACCGGGGCCGTCGCGTCGGTGCGACCCGACCCGCCGGGCAGGAGGCCGACCGGCCAGTCGTAGCGGGCGACGATCTCGAGGACGCCCCGAACGGGTCCGTGCTCGATCGGCTGGACCACGACGACCGAGGGGGTGTCGACGAGGAGGTCCGTCGCCGGGGGCCCGTAGTTGTACGTGTCGCCGAAGTCGCCGCCGTCGACGAGCCGACCGACGCCGACGAGCCGCGAGCCACCGCCGTCGACGCGGAGGCTGCCGTCGTCGCCCACCTCGACGTGGACGCGACCATTGTCCAGCGACCGCTCGCCGACCGACACGCTTGAACCGCCGTTCGAGGGCGCCGCCGCCGTCCCGGTCGGGTCGGCGGGTCCTCCCTCGACCGGACGGACCACGGTCGAGCCCAGCGCGGGCAGGGGGATCGCGGCAACCAGGCGGCGCCGGTCGCCGCGCGTCACGACGACGTCCCACGCCTCATCCGGGTCGGCTGCGGTCTCCGCTGCGACGGCGTCCAGCAGCGCGTCGACGTCGAAGTCCGGCGGCGTCGCGGGGTCGTCCATCAGGAGGAGGAGCTGCGGCACCGGTCCTTCGCGCCGGACGAGGTGGCCGTCAAGTGAGTGGCCGAACAGCTCGCGACCGTGCAGCCGCCTGGCGAACAGCTCCGGCACCTGCCGGGCCGGGAGTCTGAGGCGTCGGAGGACCGTCTCGGGGCGGTGGACGAGCTGCGTCGGGACCCACGAGCCGTCCGGCAGCTCGAGGCCCACGTCGGACCAGGCCGCCGGGACATCGAGCTCGACCTCGACGACGTCCGTCCGGTCGCGGGCGACCGGGTTCACGACGACGACCGACCCGCTCGGCGCGGCCGCGGCGAGCGGGCGGATCGCGGTCGACACGATGCCGTGGCCGATCTGCTCCGCCTCCGCGTAGCGGGTGAGGACCTGGTTCACGACGGCGTCCTGGGAACAGCCGCAGATCGAGTCGTGCGCCGAGTTGTCGACGACGCGCCGCCAGGCAAGCTCGAGGAGGCGGTCCGGCCAGCGACCGCCGTGGAGCGCGGCGAGGGGCTCCGCATAGCGTTCGAGGGCCCGCTCCGCGCGCGCGGCGGCGGCCTTGCTGTCGATCCGCGCCGACGTGACGTTCATCAGCATGTTCGCGCGCGCCGCGGATCGCAGCTCGCCCGTCCACACCGGGGCGACCGCCGGATTCGGCACGTCCGGGTCGGCGACAGATGCGTCGAACGCGCGGATGTACTGGGTCAGCGTCTCGATCCGGACGACGACGTCGTCCCGGGCGGCGTTGGCATCGGCGACGATCCGGGCCAGCTCGGGGGAGGGAACCGCATGGTCGGTCCCGTACATCGCGAGGATGGACCGATCGCCGTAGAACGCCCGGCTCGCATCCACGTACCGGCCGACCTTCTCCGCGAGCCGCGACGGGATCGCGAGCAGGTAGGCGCCGTTGCCGTACCCGCCGACAAGGTACTCGGCGCGGACGGATGAGCCGTCCGGCGACCGCCAGGTGAAGGCGTGGCGGTCGATCGCGGCGGGGACCCCGCGCCAGACGACTGCGTGCCGGATCCCGGCGCGGCGGAGGAGCTGCGGCATCTGGGCGATGTGGCCGAACATGTCGGGGAGATAGCCGACGGGCATCGCGGCGCCGTAGGCCTGGGCCGCCTTCCAGCCGATCTCGAGGTTCCGGATCATCGTCTCGCCGGAGACGAGGAATTCGTCCATGAGGATCTGCCACGGCCCGATGGCGAGGCGGCCCTCCGCGATCAGCCGCTCGATCCGGGGCCTCGCCTCCGGCCGCACCTCGAGGTAGTCGTCGACGGTTGCCACCTGGCCGTCGAGGGTGAAGGCGAGGCGGTCGTCGGCATCCATCGAGTCCAGGAGCTGGTCGACGAGCTCGACGAGCCGCATCCGGAACACCTGGAACGGCTCGTACCACTCGCGGTCCCAGTGGGTGTGCGGGACGAGATGGATGACGGCAGGCTCGGCGGCGAGAGATGCGTCCGCGGTCATGCCCCGGTCGGGACCGCGTTGCCGGCCGCCCACTGAGCGGCCTCGCCGCCGATCGGCAGGCCGCGTCGCTCGGCGAGGCGGGCGATCGCGCGCTGGCACGTCACGATGTCCTCGCGCCCATCGGCGATCCCGGTCCGCGGCGCGGCGCCGTCCACGATCAGGCCGTGGAAGGCGATCAGCTCCTCCTCGAACGCCTCCTCGATTGAATCGAAGGTCATCCGGCGCCGCGTCTCGTTCAGCCCGGTCGAGACGGTGAGCAGCGTCGGCTCGTTGAGGCGATACGGGGCGGGGAACGTGAGCTCGACCGAGCCGCCGACGTGATGGAACCGGACGTCCTCGCGGTACGCGGGATATCCCTCGAGGTAGTGCCAGCCGATCGTGAGGCGCGATCCGTCGGTGAGCCGGCCGACGAGGAGCACGGACCCCGGTTCGGTCCCGCGGTCCGCGTACGCCTCGGCCGACTCGATCTCGGCGACCTCGCCGCCGAGCGCGCGGATCACCGAGAGCTCGTGGACGATGCTCCCGAGCAGGATCCCCGAGTAGAGCTCGCCGAGCTCGTCGGTCGCCGGTCCGATGGCCGCGCGGACGAGATCGTCGCTCGCCGCGCGCAGCCGGGCGAGGAGCGCGGGATCGACGTCGCGTGGCGGCGGCAGGAGACGGGCAAAGGCCAGCTGGCCGGCGCTCGTCGGGTGGAGGACCGTGACCTCGACGGCCCGGCGCTCCCCGAACCTGGCGGCGTCCTCCGTCAGGATTCGCGACGCCTCGACCACCGCCGGGTCGAACACCTTCATGTAGCCCAGCAGGAGGCGCTCGGCGTGGTCCGCGGCCGCGAGCCGATCGGCCTCCGCGAGGGTGAACGCGAGCGGCTTCTCGCAGAGGATCGGGAGGCCGCGCTCCAGGGCTCGAAGGGCATCACCACCGTGGGAGCCGGACGTCAGGAGGATCAGGCCGTCGATCCCGCCAGCCTCGATGAGGTCCCCGACCGACTCGAAGCGGCGGTTCGCAGCGACGCCATGGTCGTCCGCGATCGTCGTCCGAAGCGACGGCGAGAGGTCCGCGACCGCCGCGACCTCGAACGAATCGCGGAGTCGCCGGAGGAGCGGCAGATGCACCGCCTGGGCGACCGCACCGAGGCCGGCAATGCCGACGCGAACGCGTTCGGACCGGGGCGTAGGGGAGGACATCACGGGCGGTCGAGTATAGGGTCGGGCGCGGTCGGGACGGCGGGCGCGCGCCGACGCAGCGCCGGGATCGCCGCGGGAATCTCGCACTGTGGCCCGGCCCCTCGGTCGAATTGACCCGGCGCCGCGGTCTCACCCACACTGCACCGCCATGACCCAGCCCCTTCCGGTCGCCTCCGCGACCGCGGCCGACTGGCGCGATGGCGTCGTCTACCAGATCTACCCGCGGAGCTTCGCCGACAGCGACGGCAACGGGACCGGCGACCTCCGCGGGATCCTCGCCCACCTGAACCATTTCGCGCCCGACACGCTCCCGATCGACGCGATCTGGCTGTCGCCGATCTACCCGTCGCCCGGTCGCGATCTCGGCTACGACGTCTCGGATCACTCGAGCGTCGACCCGCTCCTCGGTACGGAGGCGGACTTCGACCGACTCGTCGAGGCCGCCCACAGCCACGGGATCCGGGTGATCCTCGACCTCGTGATGAACCACACGAGCGACGAGCACGAGTGGTTCCGCCAGTCGAGGACGTCGCGCGAAGGCCCCTACGCGGACTACTACCTCTGGCACGACCCGTCCGGCTGGGACGCCGACGGCAACCCGCTGCCGCCGAACAACTGGGTGTCGTTCTTCGGGGGCCCGGGCTGGGAATGGGTGCCGGAGCGCGGTCAGTTCTACTACCACACGTTCCTCGTCGAGCAGCCGGAGCTGAACTGGCGGAACCCGGCCGTCGAGGCGGCCCAGTGGGAGATGGTCCGGGGCTGGCTGCGACGGGGCGTCGACGGCTTCCGGCTGGACGTGTTCAACGCGTTCCTCAAGGACCCCCAGCTCCGGGACAACCCGGTCATCCAGGGGGAGTCGCCGTGGCGCCGTCTCGAGCACCGCTACGACCTGGACCAGACCGACTTCGGCGACCTGATCGAGCGGTTCCGGACGATCCTCGACGAGCAGCCCGGCCGGATGTCCGTCGGTGAGCTGTTCTCTGGCGGGACGCAGACCGCGGCGAAGTACACGCGCGACCGCCACATCGTGTTCGACTGGTCGCTCATGGAAGCGGCCTGGACGGCCGAGGCGTTTGGCGCCGGGATCGACATCCGCGAGCATGCGTACGGACCGGATCTCTGGCCGACGGTCGCCCTGTCGAACCATGACCGCGAGCGCCAGGCGACGCGTCTGTCGGCGTCGGTCGGTCGGGATCGCGAGCCGGACCGCGATGCCATTGCCAAGGCCGCTGCGGTCCTGGAGCTGACGCTCCGCGGGACGCCGTTCCTCTACTACGGCGAGGAGATCGGGATGGTCGATGTCGACATCCCGCGCGACGAGATCGTCGATCCGCCGGCGCTCCGAGCCGGGCCGGACTTCCCGTGGTACGACCGCTCGCGCTGTCGGACGCCGATGCAGTGGACCAGTGCTCCGGGAGCGGGCTTCACGACCGGACGACCGTGGCTGCGGCTCGCACCGGATGCCGCTGCCCGGAATGTCGAACGGCAGCTGCCGGATCCAGACTCGGTCTTCAGCTGCTACCGCCGGATCCTTGCATTCCGGCGGTCCGCGCCCGCGCTCCAGCGCGGGTCCATGGAGCGACTCGACGCCGGCGTCGGCGACGTCCTCGCCTGGACGAGGACCGGCGACGGGCAGCACCTGCTCGTCGTCGTCAACTTCGTCGCCGAACCGCGCGTCGTCGACGTCGCGGCGATGGCCGGCTCCGACGGCGGGCGTTGGGCCGTCCGCGTCGGGTCCAGCCGCAATCCCGTGGAACCGGACGAGCAGGGTCACCTCCGTCTCGGTCCGGATGAGGCCGTGGTCCTGGAGCTCGTCGCGGGCTGAGACCGGGTCGATCGGTTCCGGCGGCGACGCCGATCGTCGGGGTGACGAGGCCCGTAACGCCGCTGCTACCATTCCGCCAGCGATTCCCGTCTCCACGGAGCCTGCCCGTGCCGCTCGATTTCCTGAAGCGTCGGAACAGCGACGCTGCGCCGGACCCGGTCGCCTCGGCGCCGGCGACCCGCGCGTCGACGCGCCCGATCCTGACACTGCCCGAAGAGGCCGTCGCCCAGGAGTTCCAGCTCAAGCTCTACTACGCGGGCAAGTCGAGCGAGGGCGTCCGGATGCAGACCGGGCCCAACGCGATGGCGGAGTTGCCGTCGATGCTCCACGGGCTCGGCAAGAGCGAGATCGAGGTCGTCGATCCGCTCCCGATCGAGTTCAGCCAGGCAACGCCGGTGATGGCGCGACCGTCCGAGGCGATGCAGTGGCTGAATGCGCACCACGACCACTCCCCGGTGACGCGGCACGCGCTCGTGGTCCTGGAATCGATCGACGCGATCGATCTCGCCTTCGACACGTTCGTCTGCACGCTGCTCGACGGTGAGGTCGACACGGGCGGCTACCCGGACTACAGCGCCATCGTCGGGGGCGTCGCGTCGCACTGGGACGAGGCGACGGGCGACATGATCGTGCGGGCCGTCGTGGGCTGGGGTGGGCGAGGCGTTCGCGGCGACACGGATCGGATCGCCTCGAAGATCCTGTCCGGGATCCTCACCAACGTGCTGGCGAACCAGTACGCGCTCGAGCTGACCGCCATCGAGCGGCCCGTTCCCGCCGCGGGCCGTGGTGGCCTCGTGTGCGCCCATTGCGGCTTCGCGTCCGCGCACGAGCGGGCGTTCTACTGCCCGAAGTGCGGGATGCGGCTGCTGCGCGGCTGACGCACCACCACCCGAACGATGCCGACGTACGACTACCTCTGCCCGAACGGGCACCGCTTCGAGGTGATCCACGGCGTGCACGACGCCGGCCCGACGGTCTGCCCGATCTGTGGCGAGTCGCCGGTCCGGAAGGCGTTCGCGCCGCCGACGATCGTCTTCAAGGGGTCCGGCTGGGCGAAGAAGGATCGAAGCTCGTCGTCGACCCGGTCGCGGTCCTCGGAGAGCGGGTCGACGACAGGATCCGACGGCGGTGACTCGGGTTCGAAGGCCGGAGACGGTTCGACCGGTGCCGGTGCCGGCTCCGGCTCCGGGACGGGCAAGGGCTCCGGATCGAGCTCGGGATCCGGCAATGGTTCGGGCTCAGGCTCAGGCTCGTCCGGCGACTCGGGCGCATCGAGCGGCACATCGTCAGGATCCGCCTCGACAACGAAATCGGAGCGCTCGTCCAGCTCGACGGGCGGCACGGCGACGGACTGATGGCGGGATCGGCGTCCGACTGGATCAGCCTCACCGAGGCGGCCGAGATCCTGCGCGCCGCGAACGTGTCGTTTCAGCCATCGACGATCGGAGGCTGGGCGCGCTCCGGCAAGCTCCAGAGCATCAAGCTGGGCGGCCGCCGGTTCGTCCGCCGTGGAGAGGTCCGCGCGCTCCTGACGCCGCCTCGTCGGGTCCGTGCGTCGGACCTTCAGCCGCGCCTCTTCGAGGAGATCCGGGACTGATCGCGGGCGGACGCGACCTGCGTCCGAGCGGCCGCCGCCGTGCGGTCGACCGTCTCCTTCGTGATGTGACGCCCATTCTCGGCTCGCCGAGAGTCGCGACCGCCCGCCGCGTCCTCGACCGGTTCGGCGCCGTCGATGGCGGCCTGCTCGCTGCCGGCATTGCCTACAACGCCGTGCTCGCCCTGATTCCGCTCGGTCTGCTCGCGAGCGGACTGGCGGGCTTCCTGCTCGTGGATCCCGCGAGCCGGACCGACGTCATCGTCGCGATCGGGGCGCTCGTGCCGCCGCTCGAGGGCGTTGTCGCCGAGATCGTGGGCGGACTGACCGCGGCGTCGCCGTCCCTGTCCGTGATCGGGCTCGTCCTCGCTGCGTGGGGCACGTCGCGGCTCTACGCGTCTCTCGAGTCGGCCGTCCTCCAGCTCGACGCCACCGCGCCTCGGCGCGGCCTCCTGCGGCGGACCGCACGCCGGCTCGGCTCGATCGCGATCGTTGCTGGCGTGCTGCTGGCCGCGCTCCTCGCGGCACCCGTCCTGGCGCTCGCTGTCGAGCTGCGCGGCTCCGGGCCGCTCGCGCCACAGCTGCTGGATCTCCTCCTGGCCGTCGTCCCCCCGGCGTTCGCGGCCGCGGCTCTGGCGGCGATCTACCGGGTCATCCCGACCCGGCGACCGAGCTGGCGGGCGATTGCGCTGCCAGCGGTGGTCGGTGCGATCGCCCTCGTCCTCGTGACGCGCGTCTTCGTGTTCCTCGCGCCGCGGATCTTCGGCGCGAACGTCGTCTACGGGACGCTTGGGGCGATCCTCGTCGGGCTGACCTGGCTCGACATCGCGTTCACGATCGTGCTGCTCGGCGCTGCCTGGGTCGACGAGCGCGAGGCGCCGGACGTGGCCGCCGTCGCCTGAGCGGGCTCAGCCCTGCTGCGTCCCGCAGCGGCGGCAGAACCGGGCGGTGGCGGACAGCGAGAGGCCGCAGTTCGCGCACGGCCGGACGCTGACGGCCGCCGCGGGAGCGGCCCCGCCGGGACCGGCCACGACCTCGCGAGCCGATGCCGCCCACATCGCGTCGCTCGTCGCACGCGCCCGGTTCGCCAGGAGCAGCATGCTCGGCGAGTCGGGAACCCCGGGTCGAGCGGGCCACTGCGGCTCGGACGACGCGTGCGCGGGTGGCGCGGCCGGCGCGTCCGGCGTCTGGGCCGGCGCGACCGGGGGAGGGGTCGCCTGCTCCGGGGCGAAGATCCGCCACGTCGGCTGCTCGATCTGATCGTGGCGAAGCGGCGCCTCGTTGGCGAGCGGCTCCGGCGCGGCGGCGACGGGCTCCGACGAGGCGGCGACCGGCGCGGCGTCGACCGGCTCGAGCTCTGGAGCGGCGTCGACCTGCGGCGGCGACGTCGTCGGATCGGCCGGGGCATCGACGTCGGCCGTCGCGATCGGCTCGGCACCAGCATCGCCGGGGATCGGCGCGGCGGCCCATTCCGGGGCTTCGGCGGCGACCCCGGGTTCGACGTCGGCAGTGGGCCCGGGCTCGAGGGCCGCGTCCGCGATCGGAGCGGCGCCGAGGTCGAGCTCGGGCTCCGGCTCCGCGGGCGCCGCCGCGACCGGCTCAGGCTCCGGCGCCGGGGCGACGTCCGCCAGCTCGGTCACGACCGGCTCCGGCACGTCGGCCGCGACGAGCACCGGCTCGGCGGCGAGGAGCTCCTGCTCTGTCGCCGCGGGCTCCGGCTCGACGTCCGCCGACTCCGGCCCGGCCGCGACGACCTCCAACTCAGCGACCGGCGACACGTGATCCTGCTCTGTCGCGGTGACGTCGGACGACGCCGCCTCGTCGATCCCCGGCAGAGCCGGTGCCGGACCCTCGTGCTGTGCCTCCTCGGTTGCGCTGGACGCAGCGCTGTCGACCGCCTCCTCGGCCAGTCGCCGGGATTCGAGCTCGGCCTCGTAGGCCGCGAGCTCCGCGTCGATGTTCTGGCCCGGCCGGAACCTCGAGAGCAACTCCGTGGTGCGGTTCGCGCCGGCCGCGGCCTCGTCCTCGATCTCGCTCTCGAACGCCTCGGCGGCCGTGACCGCGGCCGCCTCATCGAGGGACTGGGCCGTCGCAGCGGCCGCTTCGCCGTCGCCTGCCGCGGCCGCCTCGCCGTACGGTGCCGCTTCTGACGCCCGCTCGTCGAGGTCCCGCCAGGGGTCCTCGGGCGTCCCGGCCCGGTCCATCGACCCGACCTGGTCGGCCGCAGGAGCATCCTCGGACGCCGTGGGGAGCTCGTTGCCCGTGAGGAATGCGAGGCGAGCCGCCGCGTCGAACGCCGGCAGGTCGTCCTCGCCGGCGACGTCCGTCGGCTCCGCCAACTCATGATGTCCATTCGTCGAGCCGTTCGATCCGTTCCCGTTCGCCACGGGGTCCGGGAAACCCCACACGTTTGTCGGTGCGGCCGGACCCGGGAGGTCGGCTTGCGGCCATGCTCCGATGTCGAGGCGGCTCGGCTCGACCGGCGCCTCTGCAAATGGGCCCGGGATCTGCGCCTGGAGGATCTCCTGGACGATGCCCGGCGCGCAGCTCAGGCAGCGGCCCTCGGCCTCGTTCCAGCAATTGGCGCAGGTGTACTGGCGGCACGACATGCAGAAGTTGAACGTCGAGTGGAACGCGTCCAGCTGCTGGGTCGTGACCGCCCGCTCCTCGTCGCCGCGGGCAGCGGCGAGCGCCTCGTCCAGCGACGAGTCGTCGCTCAGGACCCAGTTCTTCACGCCGCGCGACAGCGTCTTGAACTGGCCGAGCCGACGCGTTCTCCGAGGCGCGACCGACTCGAAGGTGTATCGGGTCCCGCAGCGCTCGCAGAACGACTCGGTGAGGATCTCGGGCATCGTGCCCCCGGGGACTACGCGGTTGACGGTGCCGGTCGCCGCCCGACCAAACGGGGCGAGAGTATATCGCAGGGGGTATCCGGGGCCTCCGCCGCTGGTACGGCCCGGATCGGGACGATGGTCCCGAACGGCTGCGGCTGCAAGGGTTCCGGAACGGGCGGGCCATGCCTGCAAGGGTCGGTCCCGAACGGACCTCTGTTAGACTCCGCCCCCACCATGGGCCCCCTTGCCGCCGTCGAGCGGTTCCTCGAGCGCCTGTTCGAGGGCCAGTCCGCGCGGCTCTTCCGGACCCAGCTCCGGCCGGTCCAGGTCCAGCGCCGTGTCGAGCGGGCGATGGAGACGAACCGCGTCCGCGACGGCCGGCGAACGGTCGTCCCTCACGACTTCGTGGTTCGGCTTGCCACCCAGGACGCGACGGCGCTGCGCGTCTCGGAGCCGCGACTCGCCGCGAACCTCGCCGACGCGGCCCTGTCGTTCGCCCGCGCCCACGGCTACACCCTGCTCGACCGGCCGCGCGTCACGCTCCGCGAGGACCCGACGATCGATGCCGGCGACGTGGCGATCGACATCGTGATGAGCGATGCCTCCGCAGCCATCGGGGAACCCGCCGGGTCCGCGGCGGCCACCGACGGCGACGGCGACGGCGACCGGACCGGGACGACACGACACGCCGCCGTGCCGCCGGCGATGCCCACCGCCGTCTTCGTCGTCCCCGGGGCCGACGGTCCACGGGCCACGATCCGCGAGGTCCGCTCTGACGGATCCGGTCGTTCGGTCGAGCTGAACGGGCGGCCGATGACGATCGGTCGCGCGCCGGACAACGTCCTGGTCCTGGCCGACAGCCGCGCTTCGCGACACCACGCGCGGATCGACGCGCGCCGCGGCTCCCTCGTCCTGACCGACCTAGGCAGCACGAACGGGTCGTGGGTGAACGGTCGGCGCGTCGAATCGATCGCCCTCGGCCAGGGCGATCGGCTGAGGATCGGGACGACCGAGCTGCTCGTCGAGACGGTCGAGCCGATCCGGCGCGACTGATGGACCCGTTCCTGCTCACCGTCTGGGTCGTCCGGCTGCTCTTTCTCGGCCTGCTGTACCTCTTTCTCCTCCGGATCGCGAGAGCGCTCGTCGGCGACCTGCGTGCCGCGGCGCGCGAGCCTGGCGCCGAGCTGGGGCGGCTCGTCGTGGTCGCGTCGCCGGGCGGCGAGCCGGAGGAGGGTGCGTCCCTGCCGCTGGACGCGATCACGACGATCGGCCGGGACGTCAACAACGCGATCGTGGTCGAGGACCAGTTCGTCTCGGCCGAGCACGCGATCCTCACGTTCCGCGGGCGGGCCTGGTACGTCGAGGATGTCGGCAGCACGAACGGGACGTTTGTCAACGGGGCTCCGGTGACCGAGGTCACGCCGCTCGGCTTCGGCGACACCATTCAGGTGGGCCAGGTCCGGCTTCGCCTCGAACGGCCTCGCTCCACCGCGACGCGGTCGCGCCGATGACGTCACGAGGTCGGTGAGGTCGCGATGACCGCCGGCGCGCGCGGGGCCACGAACCTGCCGTCGATCCTCGGGCCGATCCGCCCGCGGCCACGCTGGCGCGAGACGCGGCTGCTGCTGATCGTGGCGGCGGCGCTCGTGGTGGGGAGCGTGTCGCTGGCGCTCACGAGCCAGATCGCCGACCCCGGCGAATCGCACGGGCTCAACCTCGCCAACCCGCTCCACGTGGTCGTCTATCTCGGGCTGCTCGCGATCTGTCACCTCGTCCTCGTCCTGTCGGGACGGCGCATGGACGAGATCCTGCTGCCGACGGCGGGGATGCTCGGGGGAATCAGCCTGCTGCTCATGGAGCGACTCCCCCAGGAGCAGGTCGTCCAGACGGTCGGGTCGTGGCGGCTCGGTCTGGGCGACGTCCAGCTCGCCTGGCTGATCCTCTCGTTCGGCCTGGCGACGACGCTCGCCGTCACCGTCCGGAGCGATCGCTGGCTGCGTCTCTACAAGTACACGTGGGCGGCGGCAGGCGTTGCCCTGCTGCTCGCCACATTCGTCTTCGGTGACGAGATCAACGGCCAGCGACTGAGCGTCACGATCGGTCCGATCAGCGGCCAGCCGGCCGAGCTCCTGAAGGTCATCCTCGTGGTGTTCCTCGCCGGGTACCTCAGCGAGAACCGCCCGCTGCTGGTCGAGGAGTCGACGCGGATCGGCCCGATCGCCCTGCCGCCGTTGCCGTTCCTCGCGCCGATGGCGGCGATGTGGGCCATTGCCCTCGCGGTCGTGGTGCTCCAGCGGGATCTCGGCGCTGCGCTCCTCTTCTTCACCGTCTTCCTGTTCCTGCTGTACATCGCGACGGGGCGGGTCGGCTACGTCGTCGTGGGCGTCCTCCTGTTCCTCGCCGGCGCCTATGTGATGTACCGCCTCGTCCCGACGGTGCAGACCCGGGTCGACATCTGGGCCGATCCCTTCGGCGACGCCTCGGGGAGCGGCTACCAGATCGTCCAGTCGCTGTTCGCGTTCGCCCGCGGCGGCCTCCTCGGGACCGGCCTCGGGGCGGGTCTTCCGACCGTCGACGGCCGCCTGCCGATTCCGGCCGTCCACACCGACTTCCCGCTGGCCGCGCTCGGCGAGGAGCTGGGCCTGATCGGGGTGATGGCGATCCTCGGCCTGTTCCTCGTCGTCGTCGAGCGAGGGCTCCGGATCGCCGCGTCCGCCGCGGACGAGTTCCGGTCGCTCCTCGCGGCCGGGCTCGCGCTCGTCATCGGGACGCAGGCGTTCATCATCGCCGCGGGGAACCTCAAGCTCATCCCCCTGACCGGCATCACGCTGCCGTTCATCAGCTACGGCGGCTCCTCGCTGCTCGTGAACGGAATCATCATCGGCTTCCTGCTCGCGATCTCCGACCGCGGCGTCGAGCCACCGCCCGCGCCGCGTCCGGCGGGTCGTCTCTCCAGGCTCTTCCGGCGAACGGCGCCGCGCCGCAGCACGCCCGAGGCGGGACGCGCGCCGATCCCCGCATCACCGATCGACGCCGGGCCGGTTCGCCCGAGAGACGAGCGAGCCGGATGACCGGGCGGGACGACGCCCACCGGGAGGCCGCGCCGCGGCGCGCTGACGTCAGTCCGGTCGACGCGGGCGCGCCCCGGATCCCGCGGCGGTCTCGGCCGCCGGTCGCCCTCGGCCGGACCATCGGTCATGTCGGGCTCGCCCTCACGATCGCGTTCGCCGGCCTCGCCCTCGGCGCCGGCTACTGGCAGGTCGTCCGCTCCCCGGACCTCACGACGAACCCGGGCAATCCGCTCGTCGTCGCCGCGGCGAGGAACGTGTTGCGCGGCCAGATCGTCGATCGTGACGGGAAGGTGCTGGCGTCGAACAAGCGGGATCCGAATGGCCAGCCCTACCGGGTCTACTCCGACGACGCCTTCAGCGGGATCATCGGGTATGCCTCCCGCCAATTCGGGACCGCGGGCCTCGAGCGCCAGTTCAACGGCCAGCTCACCGGGATCGCCGGTACGAACCCGATCAGCGACGCGCTCCGCAAGTTCGAGCTGAACCCGTACGACCCGCAGAAGCTCACGCTGGCGATCTCGTCGCGACTCCAGCAGGCGGCCGTCGCGGGTCTCGGCTCGTCACGTGGCGCCGTTGTCATGCTCGATCCGACGACGGGCGAGGTCCTGGCTCTTGCCTCCACGCCGACGTTCGACAACAGCGGCGTCGCCAACCCGGCGACTGCCGAGAAGGTGTTCGCCGCGGTCCGCGGCAACGACGGCCAGCCGCTCCTGAACCGGGCGACGCAGGGTGTCTACGTGCCGGGCTCCGTCTTCAAGATCGTGACCGCGATCGCCGGCCTCGGATCCGGCCGGATCACCGCGTCGACCACGTTTCCGGAGCAGCCGGCGGCGGAGAAGAAGGGCCTGGTCGTCTCGGGCTTCCGCGTCCACGAGCATGCCGGCGTGCCGAGCACGTCCCTCGACCTCGCCGGCGCGACGGAGTGGTCGTCCAACATCTGGTACGCGCTGGCAGGTCTCCGGACGGGCGGCGACAACCTCGCGGACTTCGCGGGCCGGATGGGGTTCGGGTCGCAGATCGACTTCGACCTCCCGACAGCCGCCTCCCAGGTCAGCGGCGGCGCCGGCGGGCCCGGCGGGTTCCTCGACGATGTCGAGCTCGCGAACGCCTCGTATGGACAGGCAAAGACGCAGGTGACGCCGCTCCAGATGGCGCTCGTCGCGTCGACGGTCGCGAACGGCGGGATCCTGATGCAGCCGCGCCTCGTCACCGCCCTGACGGGCCGCGACGGGACGCAGACCCGCGATCCACGGGTTCTCGAGCACGTCATCAGCCCCGAGGACGCCGCGGCCATTGCCGCCGCGATGCAGCGCGCGGTCGAGAGCCCGATCGGCCGCCAGTTCACGACCGGTGCCAAGGTGAGCGGCATCCCGACCGCGGGGAAGTCCGGGACGGCGGAGCTTGGCGGGACCGGCGAGCCGCATTCCTGGTTCATCGGCTTCGCACCGGTCGATCATCCGCAGATCGCGATCGCCGTCATCGTCGAACGCGGCGGACGCGGCGGCGCGCGAGCGGCGCCACTCGCCGGCTCCCTGATGTCCCTGTACTTCAAGATCGCGAAATGACCGACGACGCGACCCCGACGAGCGGACCACCGGAGCCGCGGCCGTGGCTGGAGCGAATCGGCCTCGCGGCGATCGCGCTCGTGATGAGCCTGCTGTTCGCGGTCGTCGCGCTGGCGGCGGGCTCGGGCGGCGAGTGGATCCTTGCGGCGATGAGCGCGATCGGCGCGTTCATGACGATCTCCGTGGGCATCGTGACGCTCATCCGCGGCTGAGCCCGTCCGGTCGTGGACGCCGCCCGGGCCCCGCAGCGGCCCCGTCCACCGCGGCGCGGACCGGCCCCTCGGGAACGGCCGCAACCGGCGATTGGAACGTTTCGGCGCGTCGCGACGCCATACAGACACAAGGGGGTGATGCTGTTCGTCCACCCGGCACGCGACGAGATGCCATCGCGAACCTCATTCGGGGCATGGACGTACTATCCAGCAACCCCCACGACGTGCCCGCCCAGGCCGCCCTTTTCCGCGAGGAGCCCGATGACCAACCTTGAGCAGACCGGAGAGAAGGTGCTCGCCAATGTCGAGCGCGTGATCATCGGCAAGCATCACGAGGTCCGCCTCGCGCTTGTCGCCCTTCTCTGCCGCGGCCATCTGCTGATCGAGGACGTCCCCGGCACCGGCAAGACCGTGCTCGCCAAGGCGATCGCGCGCAGCCTTGGCTGCACGTTCCGCAGGATCCAGTTCACGCCGGATCTCCTGCCGTCCGACGTCACCGGCCTCTCGATCTACAACCAGAAGACCCAGGAGTTCGAGTTCCGGCCGGGCCCGATCATGAGCCAGGTCGTCCTGGCGGACGAGATCAACCGGGCGACGCCGAAGACCCAGTCGAGCCTCCTCGAGACGATGGAGGAGCGGCAGGCGACGATCGACGGCACGACCTACTCGATGCCCGACCCGTTCCTCGTCATCGCCACCCAGAACCCGATCGAGTACGAGGGCACGTTCGCCCTGCCGGAGGCCCAGCTCGACCGGTTCATGCTCCGGATCCGGCTCGGCTACCCGGAGCTGCTCGAGGAGATCGTGATCCTCGACGAGCAGAAGCGGACCCATCCCCTCGAGGACCTCGAGGTGGTCTGCACGGTCGACGAGCTCCGGGCGATGCAGTCCGCCGTGCGCGACATCTACGTCGATCCGACGGTCGCCGACTACATCGTCCGCCTGGTCAGCTCGACCCGATCCCATCCGGACGTCTACCTCGGCGCCTCGCCGCGTGGCTCGATCGCGCTCTATCGAGCGGGCCAGGCGCTCGCCGGGCTGCTCGGTCGAGACTACGTGATCCCGGACGACATCAAGGCGCTCGCCGAGCCGGCGCTCGCCCACCGCGTGATCATCAAGACGAGCTCGACGATCCACGACATCCAGTCTGCGAGCGTCGTGCGCGAGCTCCTCGACAGCACCCCGATCGACGGCGTACGGCCGACCGGCGGCCCGAATGCGCCGCGGGCGATCCGGGCACCGAGCCAGGAAGCCGCCAGCGCGTGACCGTCGGGGGCATGTTCGTCGGGGGACGCCGATGATCCGTCGGTTCCAGCTCGTTGTCGTCGCCGCGATCCTGCTGATCGCTGCGTTCTCGACCGAGCTGCAGTTCCTCTTCTACCTCCTGTACCTCGCGATTCTCGTGATCGGCGGCTCGTACATCCTGACGCGGCTCGGGCTCGCGGATCTCGAGGCCGGATACGCCGTGAACCAGCTCACGGGACACGTCGGCGACCGCCTCCAGATCACGTACACGCTCCGGAACACGAGCCGCATGCCGAAGCCGTGGCTCGAGGTCCACAACCCGACGACGCTGCCCGGCGGCCTTCCCGGCCGGGCGATCGCCCTGGGCTCACGGGCCGAACGATCGTGGCTCGTCCGGGCGCCGCTCCTTCGCCGTGGCCATTTCCGGGTCGAGCCGCTCCAGATCCGGACCGGCGACCCGTTCGGCTTCTTCGAGGCGTCGGCGGCGGTGGGGCAGGGGGTCGCGGTCGTCGTCTACCCGCGGGTCGACAAGCTGCCGCTGTGGCGGCTGCCGGCGGCGAACATCGAGGGCAGCCACTCCGCGCCGGAGCGGGCGTTCCAGACCTCGCCCCTCGCGACGGCGGTCCGGCCGTACGCGCCGGGCGACAGCTTCAACCGGATCCACTGGCGATCGACCGCCCGCCACGGCGAGATCCAGGTCAAGGAGTTCGAGCTCGAGCAGACCGCCGACGCGTGGATCTTCCTGGACCTGGAGCGCTCGGTCCATGGCGGCCGCGGCGAGGAGTCGACCGTCGAGGTGGCCGTCCGCGCGGCGGCGTCGATCGCGGACAAGGCGATCCTCGAGAATCGGGCGGTGGGCCTCACCGTCAACGGCCACCGCCAGTCGATCGTCCCCGCGGACCGCGGCGGCCGGCAGCACCTGAAGATCATGCAGCTCCTCGCTGCCGTCGATGCCGACGGCAGCACACCACTCGCCGAGTCGCTGATCGTCGCGGCCGGTCGCCTGCGCCGGGGCATGACCGCGATCGTCATCACCCCGTCCCTCGATCCGGCCTGGGTCCGCCCGATCGCCGCGCTTCGGCCGAGGGGGATCACCTCGGTCGTCGTCACGCTCGATGCCGACGCGGCGGAGCGTCTCGCCCGGGACGAGCGCAGGCGATCCGGAGAGCCGGTGGCGGAGCCGACTGCGGCGGTCGAGGAGCAGCGCGCCCAGCGCTCGCGCGCGCTCCGCCATGCCCTCGCCGAATACGAGGTCCGCGTTCACGCGCTGTCACCGGGTCGCCCGCTCGCGGAGGTGCTCGCAGGATGATGACCGCCGCCCGGTCCCGCCTCGTCCGCGGCCCGGACGAGGGTTGGCTCAGCCTCTTCCTCGTGGCCGTGATGGCCGTCGCCGTCGCGTGGTCGCTCGACGACGCCGCGCTCGTCCTCGGTCAGCGCGACTGGACCGACTTCCTGGCCTGGGCTGCGCTGGCCGGCGTGATCGCCGGGTTCATCGGTGCTCGCGTCGGCTGGAACCGGCCGCTCGCGCATCTCGTCGGCGCAGCCTTCGCGGCACTCATCGTTCCGCTCATGGTCGGGAGCGTCCTCGCCCCGCACGCGAGCCTGTCCGGTCGCTACGAGGCCACGGCCACGTCGGTCGTGAACGCGTTCATCGACTTTGCGATCCGCGGCCTGCCGCTCACGCGCGAGACCGGCCACTATCTCGTCGTCCTCGGGATGCTCTGCTGGGCGAACGGCCAGTTCGCCGCGTCCGCCGTGTTCCGGCACGGCCGACCGCTCGGCCCGATCATCGTCCTCGGCGCGGTCCTCGTCGCGAACATGTCCGCGACCGCCCACGAGCAGATCTTCCTGATCGTGCTCTTCTCCCTGGCGTCGCTCTTCCTGCTCACCCGACTCCATGCCCGGGAGGAGCAGGCAACGTGGATCCGCCGCCGGATCGGCGACCCTTCGGTCGTCGGCTCGCTGTACCTCCGCGGCGGCACCGTCTTCATCGGGATCGCCGTCTTCCTCGCCCTGGCCCTCACGGTGAGCGCTCACTCGGCGCCCCTCGCCGGCGTCTGGGACGACGCCAAGCCGGGGCTCGTCGAGATCAGCCAGTGGCTGCAGCGGATCATCCCCGCCGCGCCCGACAGTCGGGGACTCGGCGTCCCGGCCTTCGGCGGCCAGGTGACGGTCGGCGGCCTCTGGTCCACGTCCCACGCGCCCGCCCTCGAGATCCAGCGGACACCAGGCGACGGGCGACGGCTCTACTGGCGGGCGACCACCTACGACGTCTTCACGTTGAACGGCTGGACGACGGGCGTCCCCGTCAAGGCGCCTCGGCCGGCAGGCACGTCACTGCTCGACGGGACGCTGGACGCGATCCCGGCGTCGTCGGTCCGGACTGCGGACACGTTCCGGATCACGCCCGAGAGCGGCCTCTTCCACGTCGCATTCAGCCCGATCGACCCGCTGACGATCGACCGCGACGCGACCCTGAACCTGTCCGGAACCGACGGCAACTTCCAGTCCATCGCGATCGACAACCGCGGTGCCTACTCCGTCACGGCCGCGATTCCGAAGGTCGCCGACGTGGCCGGCGGGCTGACGAACAACCGCCTTCGGGCCGCAGGGACGGGCTATCCGACGGGCGTCACCGTCCGCTACCTCTCGGTCCCGGACGGGGCGATCGGCCCATTCGCGACGGCGCTCCTCGCGGAGATCCAGGGGCGCCTCAAGGCGAGCGGCCAGACGACCCCGTTCGACCTGGCGAACGCGATCGTCCAGGAGCTCCAGTCCTCCACGTACACGTACCAGACCAACGTGATCGGCGTGTGCGACCACGAGTCGAGCATCGTCGAGTGCTTCGCCCACTACAAGAAGGGCTACTGCGAGCACTACGCCTCGACGATGGCGATCCTGCTCCGCAAGGCCGGCGTTCCTGCCCGGCTCGCCGAGGGGTTCCTGCCGGGCGACGTCGACGTCGCCAGCGGCACCGAACAGGTCAACACCGACGGAGCCCATGCCTGGGTCGAGGTCTATTTCCCCGGGTATGGCTGGCAGATGTTCGACCCGACCGGCGGCGGCGTGGCCCGGACCACGCCGCTCCCGGAGGGAACGAAGGTTCCCCTCGCGTCCCGGGCGCCGCTTCCGTCGTTCAACCTCCCGAGCGGCGATCCACGCGACGGAGCAGAGGGTCCGAGCCGGCGGACGACCGGCGGGGCAGCGTCCGCGTCCGGACGCGGCTCGAACGGGCCCGGCCTGGTCATCGCCGCCGTGCTGCTCCTCCTCGCGGTTCTCCTGCTGGCGTTCCTTGCCTGGCGACGCGGTCCGCGGAGCGCATCGACGCCCGAGGGCGTCTACGCCTCCGTCGCGGGGCTCGCCCGCCGCTTCGGCTTCGGGCCCCGGCCGACCCAGACGGCGTTCGAATACGCGGCCGCGCTGGGCGACGTCCTGCCCGGGATCCGGCCGGAGCTCCAGACCGTCGCCGCGGCGAAGGTCGAGGTGTCGTATGGCCGGCGTGAGCTGGGCGATGACCGGATGAAGGCGCTGCGCGAGTCGTACCGCCGGCTGCGGATCGGGCTGTTGCGGCTCGCGTTCCGGAGACCCCGCCGGAAACTCCGCCGCTAGACGCGTTCGTCGCTCGGCGGCGTCTTCGCGGGCTGGTGCGGCCACGGCCCAGCGGCGCGCCGACGCCTGAAACGCCTACAGCGCTCCGCTGCGCTCGCGGCCTTCGGTGACGGCGATCGCCGCCTCGTCGTGGAGCGATGCGAGATGCTCGGTCAGGTTGAGCGCCCGCGCCACGGGGCGGCCGGCCCGGAACTCGATGATGCTGATCCCGCACAGGTCGCTGGACCAGATCCAGAACCGCTCGAGCGGCAGGTCGAAGAGCGTCAGGAGCGTGACCTTGAACACGCCGTCGTGGCCGACGAGGATCGTCCACGGATGGCTTGTCGCGCCGAGCTCGTAGCCACCGACCTGCGGAGCCACGATCGAGCCGGGCGTCCCCGCGGCCGCGAGATCCCCGAGGAGATCGGCGAGGCCGGCCGCCACGCGATCCCGGACGTCCCGGAGCGGCTCGCCGCCCGGTGCCCACGTCTCCGTGGGTCGGCGACGCCAGCCCGCGAGGCGCTCACTGTCGTCGGCCGCGATCTCCGACGCGAGCCGGCCCTCCCACTCCCCCTGGCCGATCTCCGTGAACCGCTCGTCCGCTCGGCGGGGCACGGAATCCATGCCGGGCGTCTCCTCGAGCGCGCCGTGAATCGCGGCCGCCGTCTCGGCGGCCCGGGTCAGCGGCGAATGGACGATCGCGATCGGCGGACCCTCGGGAACGGGGAGGGCCGGGCGATCGTGGGGCCGCGCGAGCCGCGCGGCAACGAGCGCAGCCTGGCGGCGTCCGGTCGCCGACAGTGGTGTCTCGAGCCGGCCCTGGAACCGCCGCTCCACGATGAGCTCCGACTCGCCGTGCCGAACGAGCACGAGCGACGCGTCGAGCGCCTCGGGGATCACCCTCAGCGCTCGCGGCCCAGGCGGATCGTCCAGAGCTCCACCACGGATTCCTCGGCCCGGATCGCATCCTCGACCGCCACCGGGACGTCGTCGTCGAGGGCGAGGATCATCAGCGCGTCGGCCCGCGGCGCGCTGCGGCCGACATGCATCGCGCTGATGTTCACGTCCGCCGCTCCGAGCGTCTGGCCGATCCGGCCGATCATCCCGGGACGGTCCCGGTGGTGGGTGATCAGCATGACGTCCGTCGGCTCGATGTCGAGGCGGTAGTGGTTCAGGCGGGTGAGTCGGACCTCGCCGCCGGCAACCGTTCCGGCGACGGTCGTCATCCCAGCCGCGGTCTCCCCGGACAGCGTCAGCTCGGCCCCGAACGCTCCCGCGTCGGCGGTCTTGCGCTCGACGACGGCGATACCCCGGGCTTTCGCGAGGGCAGCAGCATTGACGAGATTGACCCGCTGGGTCGTCGACGTCTCGATCAACCCGCGGAGCACGGCCGCCACGAGGGGCGACGCGTCGACGGCCGCGAGCTCGCCGGCGATGTCGAGGGTGATCCGGCGAACGCCGCCACGGGCGAACTGGGCGTAGAAGCGCCCGAGCGTCTCGGCGAGCGGCAGGTACGGCCCGATCGCCCGGGCCGTCTCCGGCGTGAGCAGCGGTGCGTTCACGGCGTAGCGGGCGGGTCGGCCCGCGAGGACGTCCAGGACCTGATCCGCGACCTCCTCCGCGACGAGGACCTGGGCTTCGGCCGTGGATGCCCCCAGATGGGGCGTGAGGATCGTGTTCGGCGCCTCGAGCAGCGGCGACCCGACCGGCGGCTCCGTCTCGAACACGTCGATGCCCGCGCCGCCGAGCTTGCCTGACTTGAGCGCCTCCGCGACCGCGGTCTCGTCGAGGATCCCGCCACGGGCGACGTTCAGGACGATCGCGCCGGGCCGCATGCGGGCGAGCTGCTCGCGGCCGATCAACCCGCGGGTCGCCCGCGTGAGAGGAACATGGACGGTCACGACGTCGGCTCGCTCGAGCAGCGTTTCGAAGGAGACGAGCTCCACGCCGTGAAGCGCTGCCTGCTCCGGCGTCACGAACGGATCGGACGCGAGAACCGTCATCTCCATCGCGATCGCCCGTGCCGCGATCGCCTGGCCGATCTTCCCGAGGCCGACGATCCCGAGGGTGCGGCCACGGAGCTCGAGCCCGGTGAACTGCGCCCGTTTCCATTCCCCGCGCCGAACCGACGCGTCGGCGGCGGCGATCCGTCGGGCGACGCCGGACAGGAGGGCGAGCGTGTGCTCGGCCGCCGCGATCGTGTTGCCCGTCGGCGCATTGACGACGGTGATCCCGGCAGCCGTGGCTGCATCCAGGTCGACGTTGTCGACACCGACGCCGGCGCGGCCGATCACCTGGAGGCGGCTCCCCGCCGCGGCGATGACGTCGGCATCGACCTGGACCTGGCTCCGGACGACCAGCGCGTCGTAGCCGGGAAGGATCGCGCAGAGCTCGTCGCGGGCGATCCCGGGCCGCTCGTCGACCTCGTGCTCCGCCCGGAGGCGCTCGATCCCCTCGGCCGCGATCGGCTCGACGACGAGGATCCTCACGCGGGAACCGGTGCGCGCTCGCCCTTCGCTTCGCTCTCCGCGCCGGACGCCCGCATCTGGACCGCCAGCGCCGCGGCCTGCGCAGCCCCGACCGCCCGGCCGGCCTCGATCCGGCGACCCTGCTCGATCGAGACGCGCTCGAGGACGGCGATCACGCCGAGGATCTCGTCGATCGTCACCGAGCCGAGGTGGCCGAGCCGGAAGATCTTGCCGGTCAGCTTGCCCTGGCCACCGGCAAGGACGACGCCGTGGGCCTTGATCGCGCTGTTGAACGGCTTCCATTCGTGGCCTTCGGGAAGCCGTGCCGCCGTCACCGTCCGCGACGCGACCGCGTCGTCGGCGAGGAGCTCGAAGCCGAGCGCGCGCAGTCCTGCACGGGACGCAGCGGCCGCCGCCTCGTGTCGCGCGAACACCTGCTCGCGGCCCTCGGCGTGCATGAGCCGCAGGCCCTCGTCGACCTGGTAGACCACGGCGATCGCCGGCGTGAACGGCGTCTGTCCGGCGATCGCGGATTCGCGATGCGAGCGGAGGTCCAGATAGAAGCGCGGCATCCGCGCCGTCTCGGTCGCCGCCCAGCCTCGCTCGGACGCGGCGATCATCGCCAGGCCCGGCGCCGCCATCCACGCCTTCTGGGAGCCGGTGACGACGAGGTCCACGCCCCACGCGTCCATCTCGAACGGAACGGCGCCGAGCCCCGACACGCTGTCGACGAGGATCAGCGTCTCCGGGGAGGCCTCGCGAACCGCTGCCGCCAGTCGTTCGATCGGGTTCATCACGCCGGTCGACGTTTCGTTGTGGGTCAGCAGGACCGCCCGGTAGCCGGGGTTGGCGCGAAGCTCGGCCGCGACCACCGCCGGGTCGGCTGCCCGGCCCCACTCCACCTCGATCCTCGTCACGTCCGCGCCGTAGATCGAGGCGACCTTCGCGAAGCGATCGCCGAAGCTCCCGATCGAAACGCCGAGGACGCGATCGCCGGGCAACAGCGTGTTCACGACCGCCGCCTCCAGGCCGCCGGACCCCGCACAGGTCAGCATCGCGACGTCGTTCGTCGTCCCGAAGAACGGCTTCATGCCGTCGAGAATCCGGCCGAGCATCGCGGCGAACTCGGGGCCGCGGTGGTTGATCATCTGGCGCGCGCCGGCCTCGCGAACGGTCGGCGGGAGGGCGGTCGGCCCGGGGATCCGGAGGTTTGGCTCGAAGCGGTCCACGATGTCTCCTGGGGGTTTGCGACGGCCGATCGATGGTCGCAGAAGCGCCGCGTTCGCGCCACCGCGCTGGCGGCGGGCCCGCGATCGCCGCGCCCGGGCGCGACGAAGGCCCCGACGCTACCCTCTACGGGCGTCGCGCGGCCGGCGGACTCGCCCCGCCGCCCAGCGCCGTCGCACGACGACCGCGACGACCGTCATGAACGCGTTCGGCTGACCTCCGGCCGGCCCAAGGAGCGCCGTGCAGCCCGATCTCGTCCGCATCTCCCGCTCCTCGGCTCGTCTTCGGCGACACGGCGAGCCGACCCGGCGCACGCTCGGCGGGTGGCTCACGCTGCTGATCGCGGTCATCCTCGTCGGGACGGCGTTGGGAGGGACCGGCGTCGCGACGAACGCGTTCGGCCTCGGGTCGCTGTTCGAGCGGGCCCAGACGAAGGTCGCCCGGATCGTCGCTGGCCCGCCGCCGGATCGAGAGACGGTGCCGACGATCGAGGAGACCGACCCACCGGAATCGCCGTCGGCGGAGCCGCTCGTCAGCGAGCCGCCGCTTGCGAGCGGCCAGCCGAAACCCTCCGCCGCTCCAACCCCGACGCCGATCCCCCGGGTCGCGGTCGACATCGACGTCGTCGCGAGGCATGGCCCGGAGTTCGCCCACGAGCTGCGCGACGACTGGTGCTCACCGGCGGGCGTCGCGACGACGCTGGCCATCCTCGGGCTCGGCGCGCCCACGGACGCCCGCGAGCGGGACATCGCATCGCGGATCGGCGAGTGGGAGAGCTATCGCGACAGCCACAACGGCGAGTGGGGTCCGGCGGCCATGGCGCTTGCGCTCGATGCCTACGGCGCGAAGGGCTACAAGGTCGTCGCGTATGGGTCGCGACCGCTCGCGCTTCGGAGCGCAGCGAAGGCGATCGCCAACACAAACTCGCCGGCGATCCTCCTTGCCTGGCGCGGCGCCCACACCTGGGTGATGACCGGGTTCCGCGCGGACGCCGATCCGCGGGTGTTCGCCGACGCGAAGGTGAGCGGTGCCTACATCGACGACCCGTGGTATCCGTGGACGTCGTCGATCTGGGGCAAGTCCGATCCCCCGGGGACGTTCCAGGACCAGGCTGAGATGGAGCGCAACTTCCTCGCGTGGAAGCGGCCCGAGGGCCACTACGCCGATCGCGACGGCAAGTTCATCGTCCTGATCCCGACGGTTCGACGGGGCTGACGACCACCGGTTCAAGCGAGGCACCGCTCGTCACTGCGCCGGATCGGGCGACGAGCGCTGCTTCCCGCGCCGCCAGCTCCTCGAACCGTCGCAGCCGAACCGCGAGCGCGGCGGCAAGCACGACGAGCTTGACGGCTCCGCCGGCGGCGTAGGCAAGCGCGATCCCCGCCGGTCCGAACACGGGGACGAGCACGCTTGCGGAGATGACGAGGGCGACCAGGCCCACGACCGAGGCGACGACCTGCCAGAGCGTGTTATGGGTTGCGTACAGGGCTCGCGAGAGGGGATACGACAGGCCGTCGATCGGGATCGAGATCGCGAATGCGACGAGCAGGCTGCTTGTCAGCGCGACCGCTGACTGGTCGAACCGCCCGACGCCGAGCAGGGTCGAGATGAGGGGCCGGGCGAGGACGGCGAGGGCAACCGCGGCGAGGGCGGTGAGGCCGCCGATGACGAGGACGTTCCGGGTGAAGACGCTCCTGAACGCCACCCGGTCGCCGGAGGCGAACGCCTCGGACAGGACCGGGAACGCGGCCAGCGAGAACGCGATCGCGATCACCTGGATCGGCACGAACTGGTAATCGAGGACGAACGACAGCGCACTGACCGTGCCGACGCCGAGGCCGGCGGCGAGGATCGTCAGGTACGACACGGTGACCGGGTCGATCGGGTAGCTCAGCATCCGCGGCACCATCAGGCGGATGAACTCGCGGAACTCCGGAGTCCGGATCGCGAAGCGGGGCCGGATCCGGAACCCGGCGCGTCTCGCTCCGGCCGCGCGGACCGCGAGATGGGCGACGGCGCCGACGACCGCTCCCCATGCCGCGCCCTGGACCCCGAGTCGCGGGCCGAGCGCCACCGCCCCCAGGACGATCCCCGTCGTGTAGAGGATCGGGGCGATCCCGTACGCGAGGAACCGTCGACGCGCGACCAGCACCTCGCCGAGCGCCATCGACGCCGCGAACAACAGCTGGGCGATGCAGTTGATCCGGACGAGCTCGACGTACAGGGCCCGGGTCGCGGGGTCGAACTGCCGCCACACCACGTCGGCGATCCAGGGCGCGGCAACGAACAGCACCACGAGCGCCACCGCGATCGCGGCCACGGCACCCGTCAGCACGGTCTGGCCGAACGCCTCCGCTCGACGTTCTCCCGCGTCGTCGGATCGGAGCAGGCGGCTGAAGATCGGGACGAACGGCGCCGAGAGGCCCGCCCCGACCAGGATGTCGAGCGCGATCTCCGGGATCCGGAACGCCGCGTTGTACGCGTCCAGCTCGGCACTCGCGCCGAATTCCGCGGCGAAGACGCGGTTGCGGACGATCCCGGCAGCGAAGTAGCCGAGGGAGAGGACCGACAGGATCAGCGCGCCACGCGGCACCAGCCGATCGACGACGGCGACCACGGACGCGGCGGGAGCCGGGAGGCGGATCGATGTGGGCATCGGTCTCGAGGAAGGGTACGGGGGACAGACGCCGCTGCGGGCACCGATGCGACGGCGCTCGTGTGCTGCCGATCGGCGCCGATGTGGGAGACAGGAAGAAGCGGCCGCCGGCTCTGCCGGCGGCCGCTCGATTCACCGAGGAGCAGCGATCAGGCTCCCGTAGCGGACCCCGCGCCTACCGCCTGGCGAACGTCGTGGCGTCCCTCGGCGAACTCCTCGACCATCTTCCGGCAGAACGCCGGCAGGTCGTCCGGTCGCCGGCTGCTCACGAGGCCGTGGTCGACGTGGACCTCCTCGTCCACCCAGGTCCCGCCCGCGTTCCGGATGTCGGTCTGGAGGCTCGGCCACGAGGTCAGCGTCCGGCCGCGGACGACGTCGGCCTCGACGAGCGTCCAGGGCCCGTGACAGATGACGGCCACTGGCTTGCCGGTTTCGACGAATGAGCGGACGAAGCCGACCGCGTTCCGGTCCATCCGGAGGAAGTCCGGGTTGGCAACGCCGCCGGGGAGCACGAGGGCGTCGAACTCGTCGGGTGACGCGTCCGCGACCTGGCGGTCGACAGGGAACGTCCGTGCCTTGTCAAGGTGGTTCACGCCCTGGATCTCGCCGGGCTTGATCGAGAGCAGGATCGGCTCTGCGCCGGCCTGCTTCGCGGCATCCCACGGCGTCGTCAGCTCGACCTGCTCCACGCCATCGGTCGCGAGGAATGCGATTCGCTTGCCGTTGAGTTCGTTGGCCATCAGGGACCTCCGTCGCATCGGGTGAGTGGGGGCGAATGAATGGTTCGCCGCGCTCCAGAACCCACGGCGGGGACGGCCCGAGGCGCGGATTGCAGCGCCGTGTCACGCACCCGGACTGGCGGGCGCATTCGGAGCGGGCTCGTTCGGGACCTCGCTGAGCGAGCCCGGGATCAGCTGTGCGCGGCGGACGGAGGCGGCGTCTCGTCAGCCGCGTCGCGCTTCTCGGTCTCGGCCAGCTTCTTGCGGTTCGCCTCTCGGCTGCGCATCACGTCACCGCCTCTCGATTCAGGCAGCCGGGTCCGGTTCCGCGGCGTCCGACCAGCGGCCTTCGCGGCCGCCCGCGACTCGGAGCGCGAGGTCTGCCGGGCGCCGATCGTCGCCTCGTATCCCTGATCGGTCGGGAGGTAGTAGTGCCGGTCGACGAGCTCGTCGGGCAGGTACTGCTGGTCGACGTCCGCGCCTTCGAAGTCGTGCGGAAACCGGTAGCCCACGCCGATCCCGTGGTGCTTCATCGCCCGGTGGGCGGCGTTCCGGAGATGGAGCGGGACCGGCAGGGAGCCGCGCGCCTCGACGTCGGCCGCGGCCGCGAAGAACGCGACGCCGGCCCGGTTCGATTTCGGTGCCGTCGCGAGATAGGTGGTCGCCTGGGCGAGCGCGTACTGCGCCTCAGGCAGCCCGACATGGTCGAGCGCCTGCGCCGCCGCGACGGCGACCTGGAGCGCGCGGGGGTCCGCGTTTCCGACGTCCTCGGACGCGCTGATGATCAACCGCCGGGCGATGAATCGCGGGTCCTCGCCCGCGGCGATCATCGCCGCGAGCCAGTAGAGCGCCGCGTCCGGGTCGTTGCCGCGAAGGCTCTTGATGAACGCCGAGACGGTGTCGTAGTGGCCGTCGCCGGCCCGGTCGTAGGCGAGGATCCGTTGTTGGGCCGCGCCCTCGACGTCCTCGAGGCGCGGCGACACACGGCCGCCCGCGTCGCGGATGCCCTCGGCTTCGGCGAGCGCGACCGCACCCTCGAGGACATTCATCGCGGTCCGGGCGTCGCCGCCGGCCAGCGAGATCAGGTGATCGAACGCTGCGGGCTCGAGGGCCACCCCGCCCTCGGGTCCGAGGTCGCCGGCGAGTCCTCGCTCCGAATCCTCGAGCGCGCGCCGGACGACGGTTCCCACATCCTCGTCGGACAGGGTGTCGAGCCGCCAGACGCGCATCCGCGAAAGGAGCGCCGCGTTCACCTCGAAGTACGGGTTCTCCGTCGTCGCGCCCACGAGCGTGATCGTTCCGTCCTCCACGTGGGGGAGGAGGGCGTCCTGCTGGGCCTTGTTGAAGCGATGGATCTCGTCCAGGAACAGGACGGTCCGTTGCTGGTGCAGGGCGAGCCGATCCTGCGCCTCGGCGATCGTCGCCCGCACCTCGGCGACGCCGCTCATCACCGCCGACAGCGTCACGAAATGCGCGCCGATCTCCTGCGCGAGGAGTCGGGCGAGGCTCGTCTTCCCGGTCCCGGGAGGGCCCCAGAGCAGCGTGGACGACAGATGCCCGCGCGCGACGCTCCGTCGCAACGGACCCCGCTCGCCGACGAGGTGCTCCTGGCCGACGAACTCCTCGAGCGACCGTGGCCGCATCCGGGCGGCCAGCGGCTGGCGCTCGGGTGGTGGCTGGAAGAGGGGCTCGGGTCTCGCGCCCCCGGCTCTGGGCCGTGCGGTCGGCATGGGCGCCAGTCTACGAGGGCCGGCTGTCGCGCTATCCGATCAGCCGGGCGGGACCGACGGTGCCGGCGTCAGAGCGTGAAGAGGTGGAGGCCGTTCACGAGCACCTCGAGGACCGCGAGGATCGCGATCAGGAACCCGCCGACAAGGGCGATCCGGCGAACGTCGCGCTGGACGTACCGGTATTCGTCCGCGGCGCGAGTGGCCAGTGGGACCGAGACGAAGCCGCTCGAAGGCGAACCGCTCTCGGCTCCCCGACGCGGCCGGGCACGGACGGCGCGGGCCTCCTCCGCGGCGCGCTCCTCGGCGACGATCGCTGCCTCGAGCTCCGCGGCGCGCGCCTCCTCCTCGGCCGTGACCGACGTCGCGGGCCGAGCCCGGCTGCTCTCGGGGCGCGCGATCGGTCGCTGCAGCGGGCGTCGCTGGCCGGGCCGACCGGCGAGGCGTGAGCGCTTGGCCATCGTGGACGGGGACTCCGAGCGGGGAGGTGGGTCGGGCCGAGGATAGCATCGGGCGTCCTTCGGCCCGGGCGGACGGGCCGTCGGAGCGGCTGCGGCCCGCGACCGGTTTGTTAGACTCGCGCCGGCCCGTTCCCGCTGCCCGCCCGTCCGGAGGACGCCCAGATCGATCTCAATGCCGCCGTGGCGCCGGTGCTCGGCGCCGCCGTGATCGGGCTGTCGGCTGCCGTCCTCGTCCTGCTCCTCCTGCTGCTGTATCTCGCCCGGCAGCTCGGGCGCCTGCGCCGTCGGCTGGATGCGGTCACCCGCGGGGTCGACGGAGCGAGCCTGCACGGCGTGCTGGACGCCCATCTCGATCGCGTCAACGCCGTCGCCACCGAGGTCGACGACCTGTCGGCGCGATCCGCCGTTCTCGAGGCCGTCGGCCGGCGGGCCGTTCAGCGGGTCGGACTCGTCCGGTTCAACCCGTTCGAGGACACCGGCGGGAACCAGAGCTTTGCCCTGGCCCTGACGGACGCCCGCGGAACCGGCTTCATCCTCAGCAGCCTGCACTCGCGGACCGGCACGCGCGTCTACGCGAAGGCCGTGACGGAGGGAACGCCGGATGGGGCGCTCTCCGACGAGGAGCGCCAGGCACTCGGGCTCGCGTTGACGTCGGCTTCACCGTCGAGCGTCGCCCGGCGGCCGGGCGATCCGTCCGCCTCGGGATCGGGCCCGGGGCCGGCCTGACAGCCAAGGTGTCACGGGATCGCGGGATGCTGCCGACATGCCCCCTGATCCTCGCTCCAGCAACCAGCCGATGACGCGGCCGCGCGTCCGCCGCGAGCCCGTGCCGCTCGAGCAGATCCCCGTCTGGGACGGGTTCGTTCCGGATCGATCGGCCACGGCGGACGGCGACCCGCCGGCCGGTCTGGACGCCCTCCTCGGCGGCCTCAATCCGGAGCAGCTCCGCGCGGTGACCTACGGCGACGGCCCGCTCCTCGTCGTCGCCGGTGCGGGAACCGGCAAGACACAGGTGATCACCCGTCGGATCGCGTGGCTGATCGCGACCCGTCGAGCCAGGCCGTCGGAGCTCCTCGCACTGACGTTCACGGACAAGGCGGCAGCAGAGATGCAGGTCCGAGTGGATCAGCTCGTCCCATATGGCTACACGGACGCGACGATCGGAACGTTCCACGCCTTCGGCGACCGGCTGATCCGGGAGTACGCCTACGAGCTCGGCCTCCCGTCGGACGTTCGGGTCCTCAGCCGGGCGGAGGCGGTGATCTTCCTGCACGAGCACCTGTTCGAGCTGGACCTCGATACGTATCGCCCACTCGGCGATCCCACGCGGTTCCTGGATGCCCTCATCTCGCTCTTCAGCCGATGCAAGGACGAGGACGTGTCACCCGGCGCGTACCAGGCCTGGGCCGAGGCGCTCGCTGCACAAGCCGCGAGCACGCCCGCGGACGCCGTGCTGGCCAATCGCGCGAGGATGCAGCAGGAGCTTGCCGGGGCGTACGCCAGGTACCAGGAGCTGCTCGCCGCGAACGGCTGCATCGATTTCGGCGACCAGGTCGCGCTCGCGCTCCGACTCATGCGCGACTCGCCCACCGCCCGCGTGGAGGTCCAGTCGCGCTACCGCTACATCCTCGTGGACGAGTTCCAGGACACGAACCGGAGCCAGGCGGAGCTCGTGTCGCTGGTCGCCGAGCCGCACGGCAACGTGACGGTCGTCGGCGACGACGATCAGTCGATCTATCGGTTCCGGGGTGCGGCGATCAGCAACATCCTGGACTTCCGGGAGCGACGCCCGTCCGCCCGGACCGTCGTCCTGCGCCGCAACTACCGTTCGCGCCCGGCGATCCTGGAGGCGGCCCATCGCCTGATCCGGTTCAACGATCCCGAGCGACTGGAAGTCCGCGCCGGCATCTCCAAGCACCTGACCGCGGAACGCGGAATCGATCGTGCGGGTCGGACGGTCCGGCTGGAGGTCCATCCCTCCGGCGCGGACGAGGCGGACCGCATCGCGACGGAGATCGCGGATCGGATCCGCGCCGGGACGCGACCGCGGGATGTCGCCGTCCTCGTCCGCGCCAACGGCCATGCGAACGTCGTTCTCCGGAGCCTGGAGGCGGCCGGCGTTCCGTGGCGGTTCTCGGGCGCGGCGGGGTTGTACGCACGCCCGGAGATCCGTCGCCTCCTCGCGTTCCTGCGCGCCATCGCGGACCTCGGATCGTCGGTGGACGTCTACGGCGTGGCGACGGGCGAGCCGTATCAGCTCGGCGGCGAGGACCTGACGGCGATCGTCACCACCGCGCGTCGCCGGAACCGGACGCTGTGGGACGTGCTCGAGGAGCTGGACCGCCAGCCCGGGATCCTTCGCGTGTCCCCGGCGACTCGGGCCGGTGTCCAGCGGCTCGTCGCCGACTTCCGCGAGCTTTCCGGAGTCGCGCACGAGCGTCCCGCCGGCGAGGTCCTGTACCGGTTTCTGCGCCAGACGGGAACGCTGGACCGGCTCGCGGCCGACGCGTCCGTCGCGTCGGAGGAGTCCCTCCGCAATATCGCCCGGTTCTTCGAGATCGTCCGCTCGCAGTCGACGGTCCTCGCGGACGATCGACCGGCGTTCCTCGCGCGACACCTGCAGACCCTGATCGAGGCGGGCGACGACCCGGCGAGCGCGGATCTCGACCCGGACGCAGACGCGGTCGCCGTCCTGACCGTTCACAAGGCGAAGGGCCTCGAGTTTCCGATCGTCTACCTGCCCGGGCTGGTCGCCGGGCGATTTCCGACGGCCAGTCGCCGCGATCCGCTCGCGCTGCCGCCAGAGCTCGTCGGCGAGTCGACCGACGACGAGGATGGCCGGCTTCGGGAGGAGCGCCGCCTGTTCTACGTCGCGATCACCCGGGCCCGGGACGAGGTGATCCTCTCGTACGCCACGGACTACGGCGGCGCGACGAGCCGTCGCCCGTCGCCGTTCGTCCTCGAGGCGCTGGATCTGCCGGCCGCGGCCGTCGATCCGGCCCTCCGACCTGCGTCCGCACTGGAACGGATCGACGCGCTCGGCGCGCCGCCGCCGGTCGCTGTACCACGCTCGGACCCGCGTCCGGTCGGGGAGCCACTCACGCTGTCGTTCTCCGCCATCGATGACTACCTGACGTGTCCGCTGAAGTACAAGCTCGGTCACGTCGTCCGGGTCCCCGTGCCGCCGCACCACGCGATGGTCTACGGCTCGGCGATGCATCGGGCGGTCCAGGAGTTCCACCGTCGTCATGCCCGGGGCGAGGTCATGTCCGAGGAGGAGCTCGGTGCCGCGTTCGAGGCGGCGTGGACGAACGAGGGCTTCCTCTCGCGCGAGCACGAGGATGCGCGACTGGCGGCCGGCCGCGACTCCCTGCGACGATTCCGCGCAGCGCAGCTCGTCGACGGCGCGACGATCCCCGCGTACGTCGAGCGGGAGTTCTCGTTCTCGCTGGGGGGAGATCGGATCCGCGGCCGCTGGGACCGGGTGGACATCGAACCCATCGACGACCCTGCACCTGAGCAGCCGGACGAGCCGGCCGCCACCCAGCATGCTGACGCGGTCGCGCCGACCCTGGACCTGATGGGTCGGGAGCGCGTCACGATCACGGACTACAAGACGAGCGACGTGCGCGACCCGGTGAAGGCGCGGCAACGCGCCCGCGAGTCGCTCCAGCTGCAGATCTACGCGATGGCGTACGAGGCGGTCGCGGGCCGACTCCCGGACGCCGTCGAGCTGCACTTTCTGGACACGGGCGTCACCGGTCGCGCTGAGGTCGATCCTCGCCGACTCGCCAAGGCCCGCGAGCAGATTCGCGTCGCGGCCGCGGGCATGCGCCAGCGGGAGTACACGCCGAAACCGGACCGGACGAGCTGCGGCTACTGCCCGTTCCGCGCGGTCTGCCCGGCGAGCGTGGCTCCGTGACGGTCCGGCTCGGGGGGATCCGGGCCGTCACATTCGACTTCGGCAACACCCTCGTTCCGGTTGGTCGCGCAGCGCTCCAGCGTGTCGTCGAGATCACCGCAGACGAGGTCACGGCGGCGATCGGGGGCGTCGATCGCGATGCGTTCCTCGTTGCCTGGGGCGAGGAACGGGACCGCCAGTTCCGGGAGAACGTTCCGCAGTTCCGCGAGGTCGACATTGCCGAACGGATCGTCCGCGTGTTCGCGCGGCTGCGAGGAGCGGCCGTTTCGCCCGACGAGCCGTGGGACGACGCGGCCGCGGCGAGGCACTCGGAGCCGGCGGAGATCGAGATCGCCCTGTCGTCGTACAGCCACGCGTTCATCGACGGGATGCCGGCCCGGCCCGGGGTCGGACCGCTCCTTCGCTCGCTGGTGCGCGATGGCCGGCGGCTCGCGATCCTGTCGAACTGGCCGCTCGCGACCACGATCGACCGGTACGCGGCGGCGAACGGCTGGTGCGAGTGGCTCGAGGCGATTGTCGTGAGCGAGCGCGTCGGCGTCATCAAGCCCCACCCCGCGATCTTCGCGGCCGCCCGAACCGCGCTCGGCGAACCCGAGCCGTCCACGATCCTGCACGTCGGGGACGATTGGACCGCCGATGTCGTCGGTGCCGCCGAGGCCGGCTGGCGAACCGCGTGGCTGCCGGACCGACCCGAGGACTCGCCGTTGCCGAACAGCATCCGGGACGGCGACGTCGAACCGGATCTGGTCCTCGATGATCTCGACGATCTCCCGCCCTGGCTCGCCCCGCTTGCAGCCGGATGACGCAGCCGGAGTGCGTCCTCGATACGGCATTCGCCCGATGGTCGCGGTCGAGGTCGCGATGGGACGATGCCTCACCGCCGCAGGGCGGATGCATCGACCACCTCTCGGGCACTGGAGGACGGATCGCCGATGGGCGGCGAGCAGCCGCACGGGGGGCCATCGCTTGATGCGCCCGGCGACGCGGCAACGGGCGCAGTCCTCGTCGTCGACGAGGACGATGCCGTTCGCGCGTGGGTTGCCCGGGTCCTCGGACGAGCCGGGACGCCGTGCTTCGGGGCCGCGTCCGGCCGCGACGCACTCCGACTCGTGGCAGACGGCCGGATCCATCCGGCGGTCCTGCTGACCGCAATCGAGATGTCGGGGATGACGGGGATCGAGCTCGTCGCGCGGCTGCTCTCCATCCGTCCCGAGGTTCGCGTCGTGATGATGACCGCGGATCCGGCGCGAGCCGCCGCGGCTCGGTCCCACAGCTCGATCGTCGGAACCGTCCTTCTCAAGCCGATCGACGCGGTCGATCTCGTGACGGCCGTCGGCGCCGATGGGAGCCATGTGACGCGCTGAGGCGCTAAGGCGACAGCGGACGGCGTCGATCAAGCCCGTAGACTGGGCGGCGGATGGAGGCGCGGGACCGGCTCACGAACCTGGCGTTCTTCGCGGCTGCCGGCGTGATCTGGATCCTCGTCGCGGTGATCGTCACCACCCGCGATCCCCGGACGGACCCCACCGCCGGACCGATCGGCGCGTTGCTGATCGGCCTTGCGCTCGGGTTGATGACCGTGCCGCTGTTCTGGCTGTTCGCCTTCGGACGGCACCGCCGGATCGCCTACCGCGGCGATTGGACGCGGGCGGCCCGTCGCGGTGGCTGGGTTGCGATCGTCTCGGCCGCCTTCGTGATCCTCCGGCTGCAACAGGTGTTCCAACCGTCGATCGCCCTCTTCATCGTCGCCCTCGTCGTGCTCGCCGAGGTGACCCTGTCCGTGGAGCGATGACCCCCGGACCACGCGAGGAGCGGCGCCGACCAACGTGATGACTCGACCGTGTTGACCAGTGAACGTCAGGAGGCCCGGTGACTGACATCGAGACGACGTCGACCCCCGCGGAACGAGACGCGCGTTCGTGGGCGCGATCCGAGCTGTCCGGCACCGCCCCGGCCGAGCCGGAAGCGGACGCGAAACGCCGCATCGCCGCGGCCGTCGCCGATGCATCGGACGAGATCCTCGAGCTGTCGCACTGGATCCACGCCCATCCCGAGACGGCGTTCGAGGAGGTCGGGGCGGCGCAGCGAATCGCCGATCTCCTCGGCCGGCACGGATTCGTCGTCGAGCACCCCGCCGGCTCGCTCCCGACGGCGATCCGGGCGACGCGCCGCGGCGGCCGCGGAGGCGATGGCGCGCTTCCAAGGATCGCCGTCCTCGCCGAGTACGACGCCCTTCCCGGGCTCGGTCACGGCTGCGGGCACAACACGATGGCTGCCAGCGGTGTCGGGGCGGCGCTCGCCCTCGCGGCCCTCGCGGACGAGATCGCCGGCGAGATCGTGTTCCTCGGCACACCGGCGGAGGAGCGCGGGAGCGGCAAGGCGATCATGATCGAGGACGGCCTGTTCGCCGGCATCGACGCCGCGCTGATGTACCACCCGTGCGACCGGAACCACGTCGAGTCGCATCCGCTCGCGTCGGAGGACGTCGAAGTCATCTTCCACGGCGAGGAGGCCCACGCCTCCTCAGACCCGTGGCGCGGCCGGAACGCGCTCGACGCGCTGGTTCTGCTGTTCAGCTCCGTAGGGTTGTGGCGCCAGCAGCTCCGCCCCGGACTCGCGGTCCACGGCGTGATCCAGGAGGGTGGGACCGCCGCGAACATCATCCCGGCCCGGACGAAGGCGTGGTTCATGATCCGGAGCCCGCGCCAGGACTGGTACGAGGAGATGAAGGAGCGGTTCCGCGCGCTCGTCGATGCTGCCGCCCTCGCCACGAACACCCGAGCCGAGGTCACCTTCAGCGGTGGCGCGACGACGATGAAGGCGAACGGGACGCTGGAAGCCCGTTGGGTCGCGAACGCCGCGGCCTACGGGATCGAGGATCAGGGAGCGGACCCGAACTCCGGCAGCACGGACATGGGCAATGTCAGCTGGGTCTGTCCGACGATCCATCCCGAGCTGTCGATCGCCCCCGAGGGCACGCCGGGCCACTCCATCGGCTTTCGGGACGCGGCCGTCAGCGCGACCGGCGATCGAACGACCCTGCTCGCCGCGACCCTCGTCGCCCAGACGGCCTGGGAGCTGTTTGCGGACCCGGAGCTCGTCGCGGCCGCATGGCGGGAGTTCCACGCCGGCTGACCAAGGAGACGGGCAGCACGGCGCGGACGGACGGGGGCACGACGAGGCCGGGCCGCACCCGGCCTCCCGCGTTCAGGGCTTCGGCGCCGCCGTGATCCGGTAGACGGCGCCGCCGACGAGATCGCAGACATAGAGCTCGCCTGCCTCGTCCTCCCCGAACGAGCTGATCGCGAGCTGGGGGACGGTCGTCGGTCCGCGGAGCAGCGTCGCTGGCGCCGGGTTCGACGACCCCGACCAGATGCCCCAGATCCGGCCGGAGCAGAAGTCGCCGAACAGGTACGCGCCCTGAAGCACCGGATCGGCGTGGCCGCGGTAGACGAAGCCGCCGGTGACCGCGCAGTTCGCCGTGGTCGCCGCGGTGTGGGCGTAGGCGACGATCGGCGGGTGCTTGCCGGTCGTCGAGCAGTGGGTCGAAGGCCGGTAGCAGGCTCGGCCTTCGAGCACGGGCCAACCGAAGTTCTCGGCGCGACCGGCGGGCAGGCCGGGCCGGCGGATCGACCGGTCGATCTCCTCGTATCGGCCCTGGCCCACATCCCCGATCCAGAGGTTGCCCGTCGCCCGGTCGAACGACCAGCGCCACGGGTTCCGCAGCCCGCGTGACCAGATCTCGTCACGCCCCGCCCGGCCGAGGTAGGGGTTGCCCGCCGGTGAGCGGTAGTGGAGCGAGCCGGACGTGTGGTCGACATCGATCCGGAGCATCTTGCCGAGCAGCGAGTTCAGGTTCTGGGCGCGGTTCTGGGGATCGCCCGCGCTCCCGCCATCGCCCATTCCGATGTAGAGATATCCGTCCGGCCCGAACGCGAGGTTGCCGCCGTTGTGGTTCGCGTAGGGCTGGTCGATCGTGAGGATCCGCCCGCCCGTCGACTGATCCACGACGTCCGGGTTCGAGCTCACCCGGTAGCGGCTGATCGCCGTCGCCCCCGTCGTCGTCGTGAAGTTCACGTAGATGAACGGGTGGGTCGCGAAGTTGGGGTGGAAGGCGAGGCCGAGGAGCCCGCGCTCGCCACCGGTCGAGATCCGGCCTCGGATGTCGAAGAACGGCTTCGCGAGGACCGCCCCGTTCTTGATGATCCGGATCCGACCCGTCTGCTCCACGACGAACAGCCGCCCGCTGCCGTCCCGGGCGCTCGTCACGAGGACCGGGCTCGTGAAGCCGGCGCTGACGAGGCTCAAGCCGAGGGTGAGCTTCGAGGGATCGCCCGTGTCCGTGGTGAGCGCGGGCGAAGCCGTCACCGGTTCACGCGCCGAGACGAGATCCGCCGGCCCTGCCGCCATCGGGTCGCCACCGCCGGCGGCGATCGGCCTGGCGTCGCCGGACCTGCTCGCGCCTGGCGCGGCGAGCTGCTCGACGAGGAGCAGGAGCAGGGCGATGACCGCGAGAACGGCAATCGAGCGATGTCGGATCGAGAGGGTCATGGGAGGCACCTCGGCTCGAAGCGCGTGGCGGGACGGTCGCCCGTCGGATCCCCATGCTGGCACGTGGCGGCACCGCTCGTCTGGCGGCGAGGCCCCGTCGGTGCTCGGTCGCACCGTCGAGGCGGTGCTAGGATCGCGGCGGCGCGCCCCGCTGGACGGTCGGTTGCGAACCGGCGGCGCCCTGGCCAGACGACACGGCTCGACCCACTACGGCGTCGAGCGGCGGTCGTCCGGAGGAGCAGGTGGCCCAGCGCCCCGACGACCCACGACCCGGTTCGGATCGCACGCGTGATCCCGCGGAGCCGGTCGACTTCGCCCGGCTGAACGGCTGGGATCGCGATTGGGAGACGTTCAGCGACTTCGATCTCCCGACCTACGTCGGCCCGACGACGTTCATGAACCTTCCCTGGATCACCGATCCTGACGAGCTCGCGAAGCGGAACGTCGACGTCGCGATCATCGGAGCGCCGTTCGATGACGCCGTCAGCCACCGACCCGGCGCGCGCTTCGGACCGCGCGCGATCCGCGAGGCGCAGTACACCTCCGGCTCCATCCACTCACTCCAGCTCGGGATCGAGCCGTTCGAGGTCCTGACGGTCGTCGACGCGGGCGATGCGAACATCGTCCCGTCGTGGATCGAACGGGGCCACGCCCTGATCCACCGCAAGGTCCGCGAGGTCGCGGCGACGGGCGCGATCCCGATCGTGCTCGGTGGTGACCACTCGATCACCTGGCCGAGCGCGACCGCCGTCGCCGAGGTTCGCCGGCCGGGCAGCATCGGGATCGTCCATTTCGATGCCCACGCGGACACCGCGAACGACGACTGGGGCGTGCTCGCCGGCCACGGGACGCCCATGCGCCGGCTGATCGAGTCCGGCGCCGTGGCCGGCCGGAACTTCGTCCAGATCGGCCTGCGCGGCTACTGGCCGCCCGTCGAGACGTTCGAATGGATGCAGGAGCACGGCCTCCGCTACCACTTCATGACCGAGGTGGAGGAGCGTGGCGCGGAGGCGGTGATCGACGACGCGATCGCGGAGGCGCTCGACGGGCCCGATTCGATTTACCTGAGCCTCGACATCGACGTGGTCGACCCCGGTCTGGCGCCGGGCACGGGGACGCCCGAGCCGGGTGGGTTCATCACCCGCGAGCTGCTGCGCGCGATCCGGCGGATCGTCGGGCGGGTCGAGCTCGCGGGGATGGACATCGTCGAGGTCTCGCCGCCGTACGACCATGCCGAGGTGACGGCGATGATCGCGAACCGGGCGGCGCTCGAGGCGATCAGCGCCCTCGCCGTGAAGCGCCGCGACGGGGCCACGATCCGCTGGTCAGGCCGCGATGCCTGACGCGCGTCCCGGTCCATCCGACCCCCAGCGTTCGCTGGCCCGCCTCTACGACCTCGACCTGGCGGAGGATCCCGGCGACGAGGACCTCTACGTGGCGCTCGCCCAGCGGACCGGCGGCCCGATCCTGGAGCTCGGCGTCGGGACGGGGCGGATCGCCGCGGTCCTGGCGGGGGAGGGGCACGAGGTCGTCGGCGTCGACATCGACCCGGCGATGCTCGAGCGGGCACGGGCGCGGCTCGCCGGCGCGACGGACCGAACGCGACGGAGCGTGGATCTCGTTGAGGGAGACCTCCTCGACGTCCGGCTCGATCGCTCCGGTTCTTTCCGCCTCGCGTTCATCGCCCTGAACACGCTGTTCCTGCTCGCGACCCGGCAGCGTCAGCGCTCCGCGATGGCGTCGCTCGCCGCGCACCTCGCCCCGGGCGGCCTCGCCGTCGTCGACATCTGGCTCCCGGACACGGACGATCTTTCCCGGTTCGACGGCCGCCTCATGCTCGAATACGAGCGGACGGACCCGGAGACGTCCCGCATCGTCACGAAGGTCGCCGCCGCGCGGCACGATCCAGCGACGAACGTCATCGACCTCGCGTCGATCTACGAGGAAGGGCGACCCGGTGAGCCGGCCGTGCGCTGGACACGCCACGATGCCCTGCGGCTCGTCGGTGCGGACGAGCTTCGAACCCTGGCGGAGGATGCCGGCCTCGCCGTCGAGCAGCTGGCGGGAAGCTACGACCTGGAGCCGTTCGGCGCGGGCAGCGAACGCGCCATCCTGATCGCCCGGAAGCCCTGACCGGATGGATCGCGGCGAGCGACGGGCGGCCCTGAATGGACCCCGGCCGGGTCGCGGGGACTGGTCCCGGACGGGACTTCCGGGTCGGGTGGCGGCCCCGGACGGCTTGGTACACTCGGCCTGATGGCATCGAGCGACCAGACGCGCCTCCTGCTCGTCGAGGATGTCCCGCAGGTGGCGCAGTACATCCGTGGGCTGCTCAATGCCCAGAACGCGGTCAAGCTGCTCGACGTCCTGAGCGACGGCACGCGCGTGCTCCCCCAGGTCCAGCAGCTGCGGCCCGACATCGTCCTCGTCGACGCGCTCCTCCAGGGACGGATCAAGGGCCTGCCGCTCGCCGAGCAGATCGCGAACTCCGGGTTCGGCGTCCCGGTCATCGTCCTGACCGTCCCCCAGAACCCGGTCGAGGTTGACCCGTCACGCGGCGTCCACGGGGTCCTGGCGATGCCGTTCTCCGGGTTCGACCTGATGAACCGCATCTCGCAGGTCAAGAAGGACTTCGCCCAGCTGACGACGACCGGCTCGTCGCGGATCTTCTCGGTGTTCGCGCCGAAGGGCGGCGTCGGCAAGACGACGATCGCATTCAATCTCGCCGTCGCGCTCGGGCAGGCCGAGCAGCGGACCGTCCTGATCGACGGCAGCCTCCAGTTCGGCGACCTGCGCGCGCTTCTCAAGGTGCCGGTCGATGCGCCATCGATCCTCGACCTGCCGACGGACCGCGTGTCCGAATCGGATCTCGCCGACGTGCTCTGGCGGGACCCGTCGGGCATCGACATCCTGCTCGCCCCGCCGCGGGTCGAGATGGCGGAGATGGTGACCGCCCGGGACGTCGACAAGATCCTGTCGCTGCTGCGCCGGGTCTACCACTCGATCGTGATCGACATGTCGTCCGCCCTGAACGACATCAACCTCGCGTTCCTCGACCTGTCCGACACGATCGTCGAGATCGTCACGTACGACTCGACGACGATCCACAACACGATGGCGGTCGCCGACGCGTTCCGGATGATCGGCTACTCGGCGTCGAAGGTCCGCTACCTCGTGAACCGCGCCGACTTCTCCGGCGGGATCGAGCCGATCGACCTCGAGCGGGCGCTCGGTCGAGTGCCCGAGCACCGCGTCGTGAGCGACGGGATCCTCGTCGTGCAGGCGAACAACGAGGGCGTCCCGTTCGTGCTCGCGAACCCGGTCGCGCCGATCAGCGTGGACATCCGGCGCGTCGCCGACGAGCTCCTCGCGGCAAGCGCCAACGGCCGCGTTCCCATCGCCGCCGGGCGCCGGTAGCCGCTGTCGCGTGTCCGATCCGCGACCGATCGGCGTCTTCGATTCCGGGGTCGGGGGACTCACGGTCCTTCGCGAGATTCTTCGTCGGTCGCCCCATGAATCGACGATCTACCTCGGCGACAACCTCCGGGCGCCGTACGGCGTGCGGCCGGACGACGAGGTCCGCGCCTTCTCGATCGAGGCGCTCGACGCGCTCGTCGAACGCGACGTCAAGGCGATCGTCGTCGCCTGCAACACGTCCACGGCCGTCGCCCTCGGCGACTTCCGACGCCGGTACGACCTGCCGATCCTCGGCGTCGTGCGGCCCGGTGCCGTCACCGCCGCCCTCACGACCCGCAACCGGCGGGTCGGCGTGATCGCCACGCCGGCGACGGTCCGGTCCCGGGCGTACTTCAACGCGATCAAGGACGAGAACCCGGCGGTCGAGGTGTACGAGCACGCCACTCCGGCGTTCGTGCCGCTCGTCGAAGCCGGGCAGCTCTCCGGACCGGAGGTGGAACACATCGTGACCGAATCGCTGGCGCCGCTCCTGGGGGAGCGTGACGCGCAGGGCGACTTCCTCTTTCCGTTGCCGCCGTCGGCGCGGATCGACACGCTCCTGCTCGGCTGCACCCACTACCCGCTGCTCCGGCCGGTCATCGCGGCGGCGACCGGCGATCGCGTCGCGATCGTCGACAGCGCGACGGCCACGGCCTCGGCGCTCGTGGAGCTGCTGGCGATCAACGCCCTGGAGGCGCCGGGCACGACCCGCGGGACCGCCGCCGACGCCGGCCGCGATGGGCACGAACGACCGGACGAGGTCGCGACGGCGCCGACCCACATCCAGCTCACGACCGGCGATGTCGCCACCTTCCGGACCGTCGCCGAGCGGATCTTCGGCGAGGCGTTTCCCGACGTCGCCGGCATCGACGTCGCCGCGGTGCCGTCATGACCCGGGCAACCGGACGGTCGGCCGGCAATCGCCCCGCGTGGCGAGACGACCGCGTCTGGCAGGCCGGGTTCCTCGTCGGCTCGGCGCTCGGCGCCGCCGCGACGGTCATCGGCCGTCGCGCTGAGCGATCCGCACGCCAGGGGCTCGTGGACTGGCGGGCGGCCGAGAAGGTCGCGGTGGATCGGCTCCGCCACGCGCCCGGTGCGCTCACGCCCGACGAGCTTCGCGCGACCGAGCCGCTCTACGCCGAGGCGATGGATCGGATCGTTCCCCGTCTCGCCGCGGCGCTCGGGAGCGAGCTGCCGGGCGTCGTCGAGCGTTCGGCCGTCGTGGATCGTGCCGGCTGGGTTCACGCGAACGTCGCGACGTTCGGCCAGCTCATCGGCCAGCTGGAGCACGAGCTCCTCGACCAGGTGATGCCGACCGGCGGCGGCCTCGCGAAGGCGACGATGGCCCTGGCCAACCGCTGGGTGACGACTCGCCAGCTCGGCTTCCTGCTGGGCTTCATGGGCTCGAAGGTCCTCGGTCAGTACGACCTCGCGCTCCTCAGCGCCGAGGCGACGCCCGGCAAGCTCCTCTTCGTCGAGGAGAACATCCGCGAGACCGCCCGCATCCTCGACGTCCCGCTCGGGCCGTTCCGGACGTGGATCGCCCTGCACGAGACGACCCACGCATTCGAGTTCGAGGCCCACCCGTGGCTCCGGCCGTACCTCGCCGATCGCCTCGAACGGCAGCTGCGGCTCTTCGGCCGCGAGGCGAGCGGCCTCGGTCGGGAGGCGCTGCGCGGCCTGGGTCGGGCGATCCGGGGTGAGAACGACGGCGTCGAGCACTGGCTCGAGCGGCTGATGAGCGACGAGCAGCGAACGCTGTTCCGCGAGACGCAGGCCGTGATGAGCCTGCTCGAGGGGTTCAGCGACTACGTCATGGACGAGGTCGGCAGGGACCTCGTGCCGGGTGTCGAGCGGATCAGCGCGAAGTTCCACGAGCGGCGCCACGCGCGACGCTCGCCGTTCGAGCGGGCCGTCATGCGCCTGACCGGAATGGACGTGAAGCTCGAGCAGTACCGGAAGGGCGAGGAGTTCGTGTCCGCGATCGCCGCCGCCCGTGGGCCCGCGGCGCTGAACCTGCTCTGGTCCGGCCCGGAAGCGCTTCCGCGGCCCGGCGAGATCGATCATCCGGCGCTGTGGCTCGAGCGGAACGCGCCTCTCGGAGGCACGGCGTCCGCGTGACCGACGCCGAGCTTCGACGGTCCGCGGGGCCGGGCTCCGGTCCCGGCGGCGCACCGACGGCGATCGCGCTGTCGCCGATCCTGTCCGCCCGCTACCGGCCGCAGGACCTCGAACGCATTCGAGCGGCGGCGCCCGGCGCGCGGATCGTGACGCTGTCGCGCGAAGGGCTCACCGACGAGCCGGTCGACGACGTCGAGGTGCTGCTGCGTGGCTGGCTCTCGTCGGAGGCGTTCGATCGGCTGCTCGGCCGCGCCCCACGGCTCACCTGGGTCCATTCCGCGTCCGCCGGGGTGGAGCGAGCCCTCACGCCGGCGGCGCGCCAGCGCGGTCTCGTGATCACGAACGCGCGCGGGGTGTTCTCCCGGCCGATCGCCGAGTACGTCCTGATGATGATCCTGGCGATCAGCCGGCGGCTCCCCGGCCTCCTCGAGCTCCAGCGTGAACGCACCTGGCAACCGCTTGAGGGTGTCGAGCTCCGGGACGTCACCGTCGGGATCGTCGGGCTCGGCTCGATCGGGAGGGCGGTCGGCACGCTCGCGACGGCGTTCGGGTGCCGAGTTGTCGCCGTCCGGCGGCGCGCCGACGAGGGCGACCGTCCCGCGGCCGCGGACGAGGATGTGACGCCCTTCGGCGACGCGATGCTCGCCCGTGTGGTCGGCCCTGACGCGCTGCCCGAGATCCTTGCCGAGTCGGACTTCGTGGTCCTCGCCGCGCCGCTCACCACGGAGACGCAGAACATGATGAACGGCGAGACGCTGGCGGCGATGAAGCCCGGCGCTTGGCTGATCAACGTGGCCCGTGGCGGCCTCGTCGAGGAGCGGGCCCTGCTCTCCGCGCTCACCGACGGACGAATTGGTGGCGCCGTCCTCGACACGTTCCGCGAGGAGCCACTGCCGCCGACCTCGCCCTTCTACGACCTGCCGAACGTCATCGTGACGCCGCACACGTCGTGGTCCAGCGGTCGCGTCCTCGATCGGAGCGTCGAGCTGTTCTGCGACAACCTCCGCCGCTACGCCGCGGGCGAGCCGCTCCTGAACGTCGTGGACCCGGCCGCCGGCTACTGACGCGCGGTCGCGCCACCGGCGCGGCCGGTAGCATCGGCGGATGCAGATCGCGATCGTCGGCCTTGCCGGGTCGGGCAAGACCACCGTGTTCAACACCCTGACGCGGGGCCATGCCGAGACCGGCGGGTTCGGCGGCATGGAGCTCCACGTCGGCGTCGTCAAGGTGCCGGACGAACGGCTCGACCGCCTCGCCGCGATCTTCAAGCCGAAGAAGATCGTCCAGGCCGACGTAACGTACGTCGACCTGCCGGCGCCCCCGCCTTCGACGGAGGGCCACGTCGGCACGGAGGACCTGCCGGCCGAGCACCTGGCGCGACTCCGCGATTCGGACGCGCTCCTCCACGTCGTCCGCGCGTTCGAGGATCCGGCAAACCCGCATCCCGACGGGTCGGTGGATCCCGCCCGCGACATCGACCGGCTCGACACCGAGTTCATCCTCGCGGACCTCGCCCTCGTCGATCGCCGGCTCGAGCGGCTGAAGACGAGCGGGCGACACGGCACCCCCGCCGAGCGCGAGTCCAACGAGCGCGAAGAGGCGGTCCTCGTCCGGCTCAACGCGGCCCTGGAGCAAGGCAATCCCATCCGGGACGTCGAGCTGGCGGCCGACGAGGAGAAGGCGATCCGGGGCTTCCGCTTTCTCACCCAGAAGCCGGTCCTGATCCTGCTGAACGTCGGTGAGAACGAGCTTGCGAGGGCAGGGGAGCGCGTCGAGGCGATCGCCGCCGGCTACGACCATCGGAATGCCCTTGTCGATGCCCTGTCCGCGCGGATCGAGATGGAGCTCGGTGAGCTCGATCCGGGCGAGGCGGGGGTCTTCATGACCGAGCTGGGGATCGAGGAGTCGGGGCTGGACCGGGTCATCGCGCTCAGCTACCGGCTGCTCGGCCTGATCTCGTTCCTGACCGCCGGGCCCGACGAGGTGCGGGCCTGGCCCATCCGCGACGGCTCGACGGCCGTGGACGCCGCCGGCGCGATCCACACGGACCTCGCCAGGGGGTTCATCCGCGCCGAGACCGTCGCCTACGACGATCTGCTCTCGCTGGGCTCGATGGCCGAAGCCCGGAAGGCGGGCCGGCTCCGCTCCGAGGGGAAGACCTACCGCGTCCACGACGGGGATGTCGTGGAGATCCTCTTCAGCCGGTAGGGGCAGGGGCCGGGACGCGTCGCGACGAGCGGCGTCGCGCCCGCGGCGTTCGCGTGGGCCCGTCAGTTCGGGCGCGTGTTCTCGCCGGTGGGGTCGAACTCCGCGACGAGCGACCGGAAGTCCTCCGCGCGATCGTCGTCTTCCGGGTCGCCGACGTCGAGGTCCGCGAGGAAGTTCTCGCTCTCCTCGGTCGAGACGTTGACCGCCGCGGTGAGTCGTTCGTCCGAGATGAAGACGAAGCCGTGGTCCCGCTCCAACTCGACGGCGATCGCCTCCGTCAGCGTATCGTCCTCGTAGTTGTCCTGGATCCGCCGGCGGATCGACTGGACGAGCTCGAAGAACTCGTCGGGGTCCATCTCGTCGTCCCGGACGAGGAGAACGTCCGAGAAGACGTCTTCGTCGCCCTCGTGAAGTTCGTAGAAGTGCACGCCGGCTCCGGTCGGGGAAGGGATGGGATGGACGGCCAGTATACCCGCGGCCTTCCGGGCGACCTCCTCGCGGAGGGCTCGTGACCGCTCCCGCGGGGCGGCCGCCGACCGTCATCGTCGTCGGCGCGGCGGCCCGGGATCTCGTCGAGGACGACCCGCGCGGCTGGCGGCTCGGCGGCGGCGTGTCGTACAGCGCGCTGACCACGGCTCGTCTTGGCGTTCCGACGGGCGCGGTCATCGGCGTGGACGCAGACGCTGCGGCTGCGCCCGAGATCGACCTGCTGCGCGAGGCCGGCGTCGACGTCCAGCTCGTCCCCCTCGGGCGCGGCCCGGTGTTCGTGAACATCGAGCGACCGGAGGGCCGGCTCCAGCTCTGCGAGGAACGGTCGGATCCCGTCCCGGTGGACGCGGTCCCCGCCGCCTGGCGCGACGCGCCGGGCTGGATCCTCGCGCCGGTTGCCGCGGAGCTCCCGCCGGCCTGGGCAGAGCTCCCGCGTTCCGATGCGTTCGTCGCGGTCGGCTGGCAGGGCCTGCTCCGCGACCTCGTCCCCGGCGAGCCGACACATCACACGTCGCCGGTCGCGGATCCGATCATCCGCCGGGCGGACCTGGTCGGCCTGTCCCGGGACGACGTCGAGCGGGACACGGAGCTCGCGGACCTCTACGTCCTCCTTCGCCGCGGGGCGCTGCTGGCCGTCACCCACGGAGACCAGGGCGGGTTGATCGTCCACGGCGCGCACGGTCCGACGAGCGGCGATCTCGAGCTCCGCCACTACCCGGCGCTCCGGAGTCACAACCAGGTCGACGCGACCGGCGCGGGCGACGTCTTCCTGGCAGCGCTCGCCGCGGCCCGGATCGAGCCGCGTCTCGTCGGCGGCCGGATCGCGCAGGGCTACGACCTGCTCCTTGCCGCAGCGGCCGCGTCGCTCGTGCTCGAGGGGCCAGGGATCCACGGGGTTCCCAGCCGCGACGCCGTCCGGCGGCGGATGGCAGACGTCGCGCAGCGGGTGACGACCTCGCCCAGGTAGCGGCGCTGCGATCAGGCCCTCCGTCTCAGCGGACGGCCGCGCCCCTTGCCTCCGCGAGCCGTCGGAGCGCAGTCGCGAGGACGCGGCGACCGATCGCGGCGCTCTCGGCGGGCGGCGGCCACCCACTGTCCTGCTCGATCATCAGCCAGCCCTCGTAGCTCCGATCCGCGAGCGCGGCGAGGACGCCGTCGAGATCCAGGAGACCGGACCCGAGCTCGGTGAACAGCCGGCCGCGAACGGCCCGCTCGAACCCGCCGACGGTTCCCGCGCGGAGTCCCGGAAGCACCTCGGGGTCGACATCCTTCACGTGGACGTGGGTCACGCGATCGCCGTAGCGCTTCAGCGCCGCCACCGGGTCACCGCCCCCGACGAGGAAATGCCCGACGTCGAGGCAGAGCGGCATCACGTCCGCCGCGAGGGAGTCCACGAGCTGCTCGACCTCATCCGGCGTCTCGATGTACGTGGCTGCGTGCGGATGGAAGGCGATCCGGGCACCGGAGGCCCGCGTCTCCGCCGAGATCGTCGCGAGCAGGTCCGCCGTTCGCTTCCACCCGTCACCGGTCAGGCGCGGCGTCTCGGGGTCGTCTGCCCGACCCGCATACAGATCCCGATCGGCGGTTCCGTCGAAGGCGACGCACAGGACCTCGCCGCCGGCCGCCGTGAGGATTCGGAGCCGGTCGCGGACGTCCTCGAGCGCGGCGGTGGTCGGGCCATCGGGGGTCGCCGGGATCGCGGCATAGACCTCCGCGAGGCGCAGCTGGCGAGCCGCGAGGACGCCGCGAAGTGCGTCGCCCTCCGGAAAGCCGAACCCATGCTGCGTTCCGTCGTAGCCGGTCCGGGTGATGTCGTCGAGGACTCGCTCGGAGTGGGCCGCCGGTCCCGCCGCGCTGACCGCGAGGTCATTCCAGAGGATCGGGACGGTCCCGACCGGCGGCGCGGCGAGCGGACCGTCCACGGCCAGCAACCGTCGGAGGCGGGCGCCCTGCTCGACGATCTGGGCGGATGGCGATGCGACGGTCATGTGACTCCTCGCCCGTCCCGGCGCGGTGCTCGGTTCGGGCTTCCCGGACTCGACCGCGGGACGGCAGAATGAAATCGATTTCCGCGGCGCCCGGAAGGCTAGGCCGCGCGATCAGCGCCGGTCAACAGCGGGCGTGCGGTCCGGCGGCATCGCTCGACCTGGGGGGCGGCGATGGCCCCCGGCGACGGTTGGCGGTAAGGTGTCGATGAAGGTGTCCGGAGTCCGGACGCGACGAAGGGCAGGGTCGAGACGATGACGCAGGTCGCGGAACGGGACAGCGGCGCGACGCCGACGAGCGCGAACGGTTCGGACGCGGGCGTCGGAGCCGTCCACCACTGGATCGGTGGCCGCGTGGTCGAAGGAACGTCGGGCCGGCGCGGCCCGGTCTTCGATCCGGCGACCGGCCGGCTCGCCCGAGAGGTCGATCTCGCCACAGCCGACGAAGTCGCCACGGCGGTCGCTGCCGCGAAGGCGGCGTTCCCCGGCTGGCGAGCCACGTCGCTGTCCAGGCGAACCGAGATCCTGTTCCGCATCCGAAACCTCGTCGAGAGCCGGCGCAAGGAGCTGGCTGCCCACCTCACCGCCGAGCACGGCAAGGTCCCGTCGGACGCTCTGGGCGAGATCGCGCGCGGCCTGGAGAACCTCGAATTCGCCTGCGGCATTCCGAACCTGCTCAAGGGCGGCTTCACGGAGCAGGCGTCGACCGGCGTTGACGTCTACCAGATCCGGCAGCCGCTCGGCGTCGTCGCGGGGATCACCCCCTTCAACTTCCCGGCGATGGTCCCGATGTGGATGTTCGCGAACGCCATCGCCTGCGGAAACACGTTCATCCTGAAGCCGTCGGAGAAGGATCCGTCGGCGTCGATGTTCCTCGCGGAGCTCCTCCACGAGGCCGGGGTTCCGGACGGCGTGTTCAACGTCGTCCACGGCGACAAGGTCGCGGTCGACGCGATCCTCGACCACCCGGACATCGCCGCCGTCTCGTTCGTCGGCTCGACCCCGATCGCCCGCTACATCTACGAGACGGGCACGAGGAATGGCAAGCGCGTCCAGGCGCTCGGTGGGGCGAAGAACCACATGATCGTGCTGCCGGATGCCGACATCGAGATGGCCGCGGATGCGGCCGTCTCCGCGGGCTACGGGTCCGCCGGGGAGCGCTGCATGGCGGTCGCGACGGTCGTCGCGGTCGGCGCCGCGGCGGACCCGCTGGTCGCCGCGATCACCGCCCGGCTACCGAAGATCAAGGTTGGCCCGGGCACGGATCCCGAAGCCGAGATGGGTCCGCTCGTGACCCGTCAGCACCGCGACAAGGTCGCGTCGTACCTCGACTCCGGGGTGGCCCAGGGCGCAACCGTGGTCGCCGATGGTCGACAGCATCCGCTCTATGACGAGTCGGACGGCGGCTTCTTCCTGGGCGCCTCGCTGATCGATCACGTCACCACCGAGATGGACGCCTATCGCGACGAGATCTTCGGGCCGGTTCTGACGGTCATGCGCGTCGACACGTACGACGAGGCGGTCCGGCTCGTCAACGAGAACCCGTACGGCAACGGGACGGCGATCTTCACCCGCGATGGGGGCGCTGCTCGCCAGTTCCAGTTCGAGGCGAACGCCGGGATGGTCGGGATCAACGTGCCGATCCCGGTCCCCGTCGCCTACTACAGCTTCGGCGGCTGGAAGAGCTCGCTCTTCGGCGACCTGCACATGTACGGTCCCGAGGGTATCCAGTTCTACACACGGGCCAAGATCGTGACCCAGCGCTGGCCCGACCCGGGGACCTCGAAGATCGATCTCGGGTTCCCGCGCACGCGGTGACGCGCTGATGGGCCTGTCGCGGATCAGTCCGAACGGCGATGTGTTCATCGCGAGTGCCACCCGGACGCCGATCGGCAAGTTCGGAGGCGTCTTCGCGGAGACGCCCGCGACCGTGCTGGGCGGCGTTGCGATCCGGGCCGCGATGGAGCGCTCCGGCCTCGCGGAAGGGACGCCTGTCGACGAGGTCCTGATGGGCCAGGTGCTGCAGGCCGGCGTCGGGCAGGCACCCGCCCGCCAGGCGGCGCTCGCCGCGGGGCTCGCCGACACGACGTCTGCCACGACGATCAACCGGGTCTGCGGGTCCGGGCTCAAGTCGATCATGCTGGCCGCGGCCGAGATCCGGGCCGGTGACGCCGAGATCGTTGTTGCGGGCGGCATGGAGAACATGAACCTCGCCCCCTACCTCCTGCCGAAGGCCCGGTTCGGGCTCCGGCTCGGGAACGCGACTCTGATCGACAGTGCCGTCGGCGACGGGCTCACCTGCGCGTTCGAGGGCTGCCACATGGGCACGCATGCCGAGCGCGTCGCGATCCACTCCGGCGTCACCCGCGAGCAGCAGGACGCCTTCGCGCTTCAATCGCATCAGCGAGCGGTCGCGGCGCAGGATTCCGGCCGCTTCGGCGACGAGATCGTGCCCGTCACGGTCCGGGACGCGAAGGGCCGCGAGACCGTCGTCGACACCGACGAGGGGCCGCGTCGCGACACCACGGCCGAGGCGCTCGCCCGGCTCAAGCCGGTCTTCGACCTGCCGACCGGCGAGGATCGCGGCGCGGCTGCGATCGGAACCGTGACCGCCGGCAATGCCCCCGGGATCACGGACGGAGCCGCCGCGACGGTCGTGGTGAGCGAGCGGGTCGTCGAGCGGTCCGGCCTGACGCCGCTCGCCCGGATCGTCGGGTACGCGCAGGCGGAAGTCGAGCCGAAGTGGCTGTTCCTCGCGCCGGTCCAGGGCGTTCGCCGGCTGCTCGATCGAATCGAGATGCCGCTCGAGGCGTTCGATCTCATCGAGATCAACGAGGCGTTCGCCGCCCAGACACTCGCGGACGGCGACGAGCTCGGGTTCGACTGGGACCGGGTCAACGTCAACGGGGGGGCGATCGCCCTCGGGCACCCGATCGGTGCGTCCGGCGCCAGGATCGTCGCGACCCTGCTCCACGAGCTTCGTCGCCGCGAGGGCCGCTACGGGCTCGCGACGCTGTGTCTCGGCGGCGGAGGCTCCGTGGCGATGGCAGTCGAGCGCGTCGCCGCGGCGGCCTGAGGAGGACGAGATGAGCATCGCCGAGCTGCCCGCGCCACCCCTGGCCGGGACGCCACTCGGGCGGACGATCGCCACCACCCCGACCGACATCTGGAACGACTCCTGCGCGATCGATGAGCTCGAGTACGCGATCTCGTTCGGTGCCGTCGGCGCCACGGCCAACCCGACGATCGTGACCGATGTCTGGAAGAAGGAACCCGCGCGCTGGCGCGACCGGGTGCAGACGCTCGCGCGGGAGCGTCCGGAGGCGAGCGAGGTCGATCTCGCCTGGGTCATCGTCGACGAGATGTCCGTCCGGGCCGCGCCCCTGCTGCTGCCCGCGTTCGAGGCGCAGGGCGGGCGTCAGGGTCGCCTGTCGACGCAGACCGATCCGACCCTTCACCGCTCCGCCGAGCGGATGCTCGCCCAGGCACGCCATTTCGACTCGATCGCGCCGAACATCATCGTGAAGTTCCCCGCGACGTCGGCGGGTATCGACGCGATGGAGGAGGCGAGCGCCGCGGGTGTGAGCGTGAACACGACCGTCTGCTTCTCCGTTGCGCAGGCCGTGGCCGCGGCGGAGGCGATCGAGCGAGGATTGGAGCGGCGCGAGGCCGACGGCCAATCGACGGCGGCGATGGGCCCGGTCGTGACGATCATGATGGGCCGGATCGAGGACTGGCTCCGCGTCCAGACCGAACGCGACGGGATCATCGCGGACCCCGCCGCACTGCCGTGGTCCGGCGTCGCCGTGTTCAAGCAGGCATACCGCATCTTCCGCGAGCGCGGGTTCCGGGCGCGCCTCCTCGGGGCAGCGATCCGCCACCAGTACCACTGGTCGGAGCTGATCGGCGGCGACGTTGTCATCACGATGCCGTCCAACTGGCAGAAGCGCTTCAACGCCTCGTCGGTGGAGGTGCGACCGCGGATGGATGATCCGGTCGATCCCCGCCTGGTCGACGAGCTCTCGCGGCACTACCCGGACTTCGTGCGCGCTCACGAGCCGGACGCGTTGTCGCGCGCGGAGTTCGATTCGTTCCCGCCGACGGCGCGGACGCTGCGGGCCTTCATCGCCTCGTACCACGACCTGCTCCATCAGGTCACCGAGGCGATGATCCCGAACCCGGACGTCCGGGCCTCGTCCTGACCGGGGCCGCGGGCCGGTCGCCGACTCCGACCCTGACCGAGCCGACGGCGGCCTGACTCCGCGCTCGGCGTCGCGCGAGCCGGCTGCCGAGGCGTTCGACCCGGGCGCGAAGGATCCGCTCGACGCCGGGATCGCCCATCCCGAGCTGCCGCCGTCGCTCCGCGAGGACCTCCGCCTGGTGGGCCGCCTCGAGAGAGCCAGGCAGGTCGCCGAGGCGGTGCTCGCGAAGCTTCGCGATCTCCACCCACGCGTGGATCGCGACGGCGCCGCGGCCAGCGGTGAGGTCCCGCCACGCGGCAATCGCCTCGTCGTGCCGACGCATCCGCCGCAGGAGCCGGGCGCGTTCGATCGCGATCCGCTCCGGCGTCCAGGGGGATTCGAGCCGGCCCTCCACGACCCGCGTCCACGTCGCGCGTCGCCCAGAGCCGCCGACGTCGGCAACCCGCCTGGGATGCCACCACGGCGGCTGACCCGGCGCGTCGTCGTCCGCCCCGCTCGTGGCGACGTGTTCCGCGTCCTCCGTCAGCTGGGCCGGCTTTGCGAGCGCCGCGTCGAGACACGCCAGCGCCTCGTCGAGCCGCTGGTCCCGAGCCAGGAGCCGGGCGAGACCCGCAAGGTCGCCTCTCGGTGCGGCGGGGCGAGCACCCTCGTCGGCGTAGTCGCGGTCGATCGTGCCGAGGAGACGAGCAAGGGACCGGACATCCTCCCGGTTGTGGCGGACGACATCGAGGAGGGGGTCCGCCGGCGCTCCGCGGAGGAAGTCCAGGAACCGACCGGGGATCTGCCAGCCGTCGACGTCACCGTGGCGGACCGTTCCGAGGAGCTCGGTCTCGACGGTGCGGAGCCGAGCGTCGACCATCCGGTGGCGGAAGACCCGCCGGACGAATGGCAGCAGGTCGAGGTGACCGCCGAGCGGAGGGGGAGGCGCTCCGGCCATCCGGTACCGGGCGGTCAGCAGCGGCCAGTCGAAGCCCTTGCCGTTGTACGTGACGAGCCACGCGCCCGGCGGGATGTGGGTCGCCAGACGCGCGAGCAGGCCGCGCTCGGCTGGATGGTCCGGCAGCAGCAGCTGGACCTGCCGGAACCGATCGGATTCCCACCAGCCGAGCCCGACGAGGAACGCGACCGTCCCCGACGCCGTGGCCAGCCCCGTCGTCTCCGTATCGAGGCAGACAAGCGTCGCATCGGGCGGTGGGAGACCGGGCAGGCTGGCGAGGCGCGCCCGGTCCACTGGGAGGACGACGGTCGCCGGCTCGCAGCGGACGACGGGGCCGGCCGCGTCCAGCAGCAGCTCGCCGTCCACCGCCGCGGCGAGTCGCTCGCCGAGCTCGACGGAACCCCGACCGATCCCTCCGTCGCGGCGATCGCCCGGTTCGCGGGAACCCCCCGCGAGGGTTGCCCGGTAGTTCGCGAGTCGCCGCTCGAGCGTTGCGCCGCTCATCCGCCGGCCGCGACGAGCTGCGGCTGTGGTGCCGCCCGGAGCTGGGCCAGGAGTCGAAGCGCGAGCGCACGGGCGTCGATCTCCGGCTCGAGACGCGGCCCCGTGCAGGCGGGACAGCCGCTCTCGCAGTCGCAGCCCCGGATCAGCTCCTCCGCTCCAGCGACGAGCTGGTCGTGGCGATCCCACAACCGCGGGCTCAGCCCGATGCCGCCCGGAACGGCCTCGTAGAGGTAGATCGTGGGCGCGTCGTGGTGCGGCGAGCGGACCTGCGTGACCAGCCCGAGGTCCCGCGGGTCGACCATCAGGAGCACCGCTGCCACCGTCTGGATCGCCCGCCCCGCGCCCATGAGCGCGATGTCGAGCTCGTTCCGCCGCCAGCCGGTCGCGGCCGCCTCCGCGGTGAGCCAGTAGGCCGTCGTCTGGAGCTCGATCTCCGGCAGGTCGATCGGTCCCCAGCCGACGTTCTCGTCCGTTCCGAACTTGAGCTTCTTGAAGAGCGTCACGAGGCTTGCGACCATCACCTCGCCGTGGACCCGCCGGCCGCCCGTCGCCGGCGCCTCCGCGAAGACGTCCAGCGGCTTCAACGTGACCGCGCGGTTGGCATACGTGTAGTGATCGGCATCGATCCGGTGGACGTAGGCCTTCCGTTCGCCCCACTCCAGCCGGTCCACGTAGTACTGGACCGACTCGTGCATGTAGATCGCGCGCTCGTGGACGAGGACCTGGGCGGAGAACAGGTCGACCTCGCCGAGCACTCGCGGTCGATCCGGCGTCGTGTCGATGATCACGACGTTCTCGGGCGCAGCGCTCCGGAGCGACACCTCCGACGCCGGGAAGTTCTCCGAGCTCCAGTACCAGCGCCCGTCGTCCGCCTGCCGGACGTGTCCCGACTCCGCGATGAATGCGAGGAGCTCGTCGGCGGCGGCCGGGCCAAACGTCTCGCCGGGTTCGAACGGGAGCTCGAACGTCGCGCAGCGCAGATGCGCGATCAGGACGTGCAGGTTGTCCGGATCGAGCCGAGCCTCCTCGGACCGCCCGTCCAGCAGGAACTCCGGATGGTGGACGACGTAGCGGTCCACCGGCGCGCCGGACGCGACCACGACGGCGACGCTCGTGCCACCCCGTCGGCCGGCCCGACCGATCTGCTGCCACGTCGCCGCGACCGACCCCGGGTAGCCGGCGAGGATCGAGACGTCCAGGCGGCCGATGTCCACGCCCAGCTCGAGCGCGTTCGTCGCGACGACACCGAGGATCTCGCCATCGCGGAGGCCTCGCTCGATGGAGCGCCGCTCCGTGGGGAGGTAGCCGCCTCGGTAGCCCCGGACCCGGGACCGCGGGCCGAGATCCTGGCGCAGCGCCTCGCGGAGCGTCGACAGCATGATCTCCACGGCCGTCCGGCTCCGTCCGAAGACCACCGTCTGGCGCCCGGCGCGGAGGAAGGGAAGCGCCCACCGGTGGGCGACGGTCATCGAGGATCCCCTGGCGCCCGTCGCGCGATCCGTGAGCGGCGGCTCGACGAGGAGGACGTGGCGCTCCCCGCTCGGCGCCCCGTTCCGATCGACGAGGATCGGATCCCGCCCCGTCAGCGCGGTCGCGAGCTCCGCGGGGTTCGCGATCGTCGCCGAGCAGCAGACGATCACCGGCCGGCTGCCGTAGTGGGCGCACAGCCGGAGGAGGCGTCGGATGACATTCGCGACATGGCTGCCGAACACGCCGCGGTACGTGTGGAGCTCGTCGATGACGATGACCCGGAGCTGTTCGAACAGCTGGAACCACTTCGTGTGGTGGGGGAGGATCGCCGAGTGGAGCATGTCCGGGTTCGTCACGACGATCTGGCCGGCGCCACGGATCGCCGACCGGATCGGGGCGGGGGTGTCGCCGTCGTAGGTCGCCGCCGAGATGTTCAGGGACGCCGCCCGCGACAGCTCGCCGATCTCCGCGACCTGATCCTGGCCGAGCGCCTTGGTGGGAAACAGGAACAACGCGCGTGCCGACGGATCCTCGGCGATCGACTGGAGCACCGGCAGCGCGTAGCAGAGCGTCTTGCCCGACGCGGTCGGCGTGACGACCACGACGTCCCGTCCGGCGCGAACGGCCTCGATCGCCTCCGCCTGATGGCTGTAGAGACGATCGATTCCGCGAGCGGCGAGCCCTGCGCGGATCCGCGGGTCCAACCAGTCTGGCGGGTCCTGCCAGATCGGCGATCGCGCCGGGATCACCTCGTGATGCGTCACCCCGGCCGCCATCGACGGCTCCTCGAGGATTCGATCCAGCACGACCTCCGTCACGGCCGGGGCATAGGTTCGCATCACCACCTCGAAATGGAACGCCTGTGCTGTTTCGGGAAGTCTACCAAGACCATCGCCGGCGCTTGTGACAGGTTCGGTGTCACGCCCATCGCGAGTTGACACGTCAGCTGCGCGCAGCTACCCTCCGGGGACGTGGATGACCCGAGCGCGCACCGCCACCGCCGAGCCGCTTCGACCGGGGATGCCGACTCCGGCGAGACGGGCGGGCCGAACGACGGCGCTGTCCTGGGCGGCCCGGGTGCACCCGTGGATCTGTCCGGCATCTCCGTTGCCGGGATCACCCGTCGTCGCGTCGGTTGGGCGTCCGCCGCCCTGGTCGCGATCTGGATCGTCGTCGTTTTCGCCCGCCAGGTCGGCGACGCGCAGGCGGCCACCGGGCATGCGGAACAGCTCGCCCAGGACAACGCCGCGCTGGCCACGGAGGTCGAGGCGCTCCAGAAGGAGCTCGACCTGATCGTGCAGCCGGACTACGTCGCGGTCGAAGCCCGGGGCGAACGCTTCGGCAGCCCGAAGGAGATCCCGTTCACGCTCGACCCATCCGTGCCGGCTCCCGTCGACGGAGCGCCTGGCTCGGCGTCCGTTCGACTCGGCTCGACGTCCGAGCATCGAACGCCGCTCGAATCCTGGCTCTCGCTCCTGTTCGGCCCCGCGGACTGATCGCGGGTCCCGTGGGCGCCGACGACAGGGCCGGCCGGGCCGGCGCTCCGCTGTCCGAGTACGAGCGGGTCCTCGCCGAAAATCGCCGCTATGTCGAGGCCTTCGATCGTTCCGCCCTGACCGCCGCGCCGCTCTCGCATCTCGCCGTGATCGCCTGCATGGATGCCCGTCTCGACGTCGAGGAGGCGCTCGGCCTGCGGACCGGGGATGCCCACATCATCCGGAACGCCGGCGGCCTGGCGACGGACGACGCGATCCGCTCGATCGTCGTCAGCCAGGAGCTCCTCGGCACCGACGAGGTCCTCGTCATCGGGCATACGGGGTGTGGGCTGGAGGGACGATCGGACGCCGAGATCCGGTCGAAGCTCGTCGAGCGGACCGCGCACGAGCTGGACATGGCCTTCGGGACCTTCTCGAGCGTCGCCGATTCCGTGCGAACGCAGGTGGATCGTCTTCGCTCGCATCCGTGGGTCCGGGCCGTCCCCATCCACGGCCTCGTCTTCGACGTCGCGACGGGCCGCCTCACCGAGGTCGCCTGACCCGGTTGGTGCCAATGCGCACCACAACTCTCCTTCCGCGCGCGCAACACGCGTGACTGCGGACCGTTCACGACCCAATCAGACCGCACCGATCCGCACCAGGGTCGCTAGACTCGGCGCCAGGCGGTCGCCCCTCGTCCCCCAGCGAGCGCGGCCGCGGCAAATCGGTCGGGGGCCCCCAGGGTCGTCCTCGGCGGGCTGAGGGGTCGGCCCGATGCGAGCACGTCTCCCCCCGCTGGAAGCGCGCGTCACTCCGCACGCCACCGGGAGGCGGTCGGGGGGAGGAATAGCGATGCCGGTTCAGCCCCGGCGGCGGCTTGCGACCCTGTTTGCGCTGCTGCTGCTCGCCAACCTCCTGCCGGCGAGCGTTGCGCCTGCCCAGGCGGTCGGTCAGTTCAAGTGCCTTGGCGCGCCCGCGGACGAGCCGGCCGGCGGGATGTACCCCGAGCCGCGGATCTTCATCGAATCCCAGTCCTGGTGGACGCAGACGGGCGAGGCCTTTCCTGGCCGGCACATCCACACCGGCGCCTGCGTTCCGTGGCTGCAACCGGTCGACGGCGTCGTGCAGTACCACGTTCGGAACCTCCTCCACAACATCCCGGGCACGGTCGCGTGGTTCCGGCTGCAGGTCAACGGAAACGGCCCGGATCCGACGCTCCAGATCCCGTTGTCGAGGAGCTGTGACACGGCCGACTGCACGGCCTGGGACAGCTTCACCGTCGACTACACGAACATGCTGCCGGGTCGCTGGGAGCATCGCTTCACCCACAACATCTACCTGAACGCCTTCGGCCAGCGGCAGTTCACGACGACGCGCTGGCACATCTGCATCCGAACGTGCACCGGTGGCGGCTCGGACGCGTACACCCGCTCCTCCGGGGCGGCCGGCTGGTACGAGGGTCTCCTGTACGCGAACGCGTACCTGGATCCGGACGACTACATCCGGCTCCGCGATGGCGTGCCGCAGGGCCAGGAGACGATCAAGGTGAAGTTCGACCAGGGAGCCGGCTCGATCTCGGTCGATCCCGACGCCCATCACGGCAATCCGGGGATCGTCCAGTGCCGGATCCCGGACAAGCTTCCGATCGGTGGCCTCTCGCCCGTTCCGACGGGGACGAACTGGTTCCAGGCGACGCTCGACACGTCAACCCTGTCGCCCGGCATCCACAAGCTCGCCCTGCGCGGCAGCAACTCCGATGCGCGCGGCGTGCAGGAGGGCGTCCTGCTGGTTCCGTTCCGGGTCCTCGCCACCGGGCCGCAGGCACCGACGGCGTCGTTCACCCTGACCCCGAAGACCGGAGAGGCGCCCCTCACCGTGTCGGTCAACGACACGTCGACGAACTCCCCGACCGGCTGGACGTGGGACTTCGGAGACGGTTCGGATCCGGTCCAGGGGCCGGCCCCCGCACCCCACACCTACGACGCGCCCGGCGACTACACCGTCAAGCTCACAGCGACGAATGACGTCGGGTCGGACATTGCGACGAGCATCGCGAGCGTGAAGGCGCCGGCCGTGCCGATCGCACCGACTGCCAGGTTCGACGCGGCCCCGATCCAGGGAGTCGCCCCGCTGCAGGTCACGGTCACGGACCACTCCGACGGCCTGCCGACCAACTGGTCGTGGGACTTCGGCGACTCGACGCCGGCCGTCGACGGGCAGAACCCTGGCCCCCACACCTACGCCGATGCTGGGACCTACACGATCACGCTCACGGCGACCAACGATCAGGGTTCGGACACCGAGACGGCCAGCGTCGCCGTCGCGGAACCGCCGGCGCCGACCGCGTCGTTCACCGTGACCCCTGCGCGCGGACCCGCACCGCTCACCGTCAACGTGACCGACAGGTCGACGAACGGCCCCGACAGCTGGACGTGGGACTGGGGTGACAGCACGACCGACACGGGGCCGACGCCTCCGGCCCACACCTACACCCAGGCTGGGTCCTACATCGTGACGCTCACCGCGAAGAACGCCCACGGATCGTCGTCCCTTCCCATCACGGTCACGGTCGACCCGCCGGCGCCGCTCGCCTCCTTCACCGTGGCGCCGCAGTCGGGCAGCGTTCCCCTCGACGTCGCCGTGACCGACACGTCGACCGGGAACCCGACCAGCTGGAGCTGGGACTTCGGCGATGGATCCGCCCCGGTGACCGCTCAGCAGCCTGGCACCCATCGCTACGCCGCCGCCGGCACCTACACGATCACGCTCACGGCGGGGACGGCCGGCGGAACGAACCAGGCGACGCGCCAGGTCGTCGTCAATCCGCCGCGGCCCGTGGCGGCGTTCACGGTCAGCCCGTCGACCGGCCCTGCGCCACTGAGCGTCACCGTCAGTGATCGGTCGACCGGGACGCCGACAAGCTGGGCGTGGGACTTCGGGGACAACACGGCGATCGTCACCGCGCAGAACCCCCCGGCGCACGTCTACAGCACGCCGGGCGCATACACGATCAAGCTGACCGCAAGCAACAGCGGCGGTCCGTCGTCGGCCACGATGCCGGTCACGGTCACGGTTCCCAAGCCCGTGGCTTCGTTCACCGCGACGCCGTTGTCCGGCACTGCGCCGCTCGCGGTCTCGGTGACGGACACATCGACCGGCAGCCCGACGAGCTGGAGCTGGAGCTTCGGCGACGGCAGCACGGCGGTCACGAGCAGGACACCCGCTCCCCACACCTACAGCGCCGCCGGCACGTACACGATCACGTTGACTGCGACGAACGCAGGCGGATTCACGACCGCGACGCAGGTGATCACCGTCAACCCCGTCGCGACGACCAGGCTGAAGGACATCACCTTCGACCCGACCCTGACGGACGCCGTCCATGGCGCGGATCGGACGTCCGGGACGATCACCCGCGACACGACGACGCCGCTGGGCGGCGGAGGCTCTGCCCGGATCACGAACACGACGGCCTATGTCGAGGAGTCGTTCACGGCAACCGACGACCTGTACGGCTCGTTCCTCGTCCGGCTGACCGCGACGCCCACGAACAACGCCCAACTCCTGCTCATCACGAACGGCGGAACGACCCAGGGCAACCTGGTGCTCCTGACGACGCGCAGGTTGCGGCTCCGGATCGGCTCGACAACCCTCGCCGACTCTCCGGTCCTCACCGTTGGGACGACGTACATCGTCGGGTTCCACCAGAAGCGGGGCACGGGATCCAACGGGATCATCGAGGCGTGGCTTGCGCCGGCGGGGTCAGCGCTCGGGTCGCCGTTCGCCCGCCGCACCACGGGCACCTGGAAGACGGCCGCGGATCGAGTGAGGCTCGGCGCGACCGACTCGATCCGGGTCAGCGTCCTGCTGGACAACGTCCTGCTCGACCGCGCTTCGATGCCGACGGCGCCCGCCAGCTAGGCGACGGGGCAGGGGAGCGTCCTCGGTGCCGACGGGCGCGATCCTCCGGGAGCCGGGAGTCGCGATGCACAGGATGGTCCGTCGAGGCGCGGCCCGAGCCGACCCCGTATCGTCACGCTCCCGACAGGACGAGGAGGCGAGATCCGCGTGACGGACCCGGTCAGCCCGACGGACACGACTCGATCGAGCGAGCGGCCGTGGATTCGCGCCGATGGCCAGGCTAAGGCGACCGGTCAGGCGCGCTACACGGCGGACCTGTCGTTTCCCGGCCTCGTCCACGCCCGCCTGCTCCTCGCCGGCCGCGCGCACGCGAGGATCCGGCGACTCGATCCGTCCCGCGCCCGGGCGCTGCCCGGCGTCCTCGCCGTCCTGACCGCGGAGGACGTTCCGGATCGGCGATACGGCTCGTTCGACTACCTCCTGGACCGGACGCTGTTCGCCCGCGACGTCGTCCGCTTCGAAGGCGAGGTCGTCGCTGCGGTCGCCGCCCTGACGCCGGAGATCGCCGCGGCCGCGGTGGACGCGATCGAGGTCGACTACGAGGACCTGCCGCCGATCCTCGACGTCGAGGCCGCGCTCGAGCCAGGCTCGCCGCTCGTCCACGACGCGATCGACGGCTACGCCCATGACCCGAACATCGCCCCGGCCGGGAACCTCGCCAGCCGCTCGACGATCGTCAAGGGCGATGCCCAGACAGCCATCGCCGCGGCGCCGATCGTGGTCCGCGAGCGATACGTCGCGGACATGGCCCACCCCGTGCCGATCGAGCCGCACAGCGTCACGGCGGACTGGTCGGGCGACCGGGTGACGATCTATTCGAGCACCCAGGTCCCGTTCGCAGCTCGGGCCAAGACGGCCGAGGTTCTCGAGATCGCCGAGCACAAGGTCCGGATCGTCGTGAGCCACCTCGGAGGCGGCTTCGGCGGCAAGTGCGACTTCCATTTCGAGGCGCACGTCGCGGCCCTGGCCCGTGCCTGCCGGCGACCCGTGCGGCTCGTCCTGACGCGGCGCGAGGAGTTCATCGCCCCGGACAAGGTGACCCACGCGATGGTCGTCGACGTCGCGACCGGCGTTGACGAGAACGGCACGATCCTCGCCCGAACCGCCCGGATCCTGCTCGATTCCGGGGCGTACGCGAGCGATACACCGGTCCTCGGCCAGGTCGCCGCGATGATGGTTGCGGGTCCGTACCGGATCCCCGATCTCGAGATCGAGGCGCTCACCGTCTACACGAACCGGACACCATCGGGCTCCGTCCGCGCGCCAACGGGGCCGCAGGCCTGCTGGGCCGTCGAGCAGCACCACGACGTCGTTGCGGCGCGGGTCGGCCTCGACCCGGCGGAGTTCCGGCGGCGCAACCTCGTCCGCGACGGCGACGAGGGCCCCACGCGGCAGCGCCACGAGGGCGATGGCGCGATCCAGACCCTCGACCTGGCGGTCGAGCGGGTGATGGCCGACGGTCCGTTGGCCCCGAACGAGGCGATCGGGATCGCGTCGGGCTGGTGGTTCAGCGCGCCCGGGCCGTCCGGTGCGTTCGTCCGGCTCGAATCCGATGGGAGCGGCCGGATCGTCACGGGAGCGCAGGAGAACGGAACCGGCGCGGTGATGGCGCTCGCGATCCTCGCCGCCGAGGAGCTCGGCATGCGCCCGGACCAGTTCGCGATCACCTACCAGGACACCGACACCGGCCCGTACGACGGCGGCAGCTCCGGCAGCCAGACGACGTTCAACAACGGCCGAGCGGTCGTCGAGGCGGCCCGCGAGGTGCGCCGCCAGCTGCTCGAGCTCGCGGCCCAGACCCTCGAAGCGAGCGTCGATGATCTCGAGCTCGCAGACGGCGAGGTCGGCGTCAAGGGCAGCCCGGATCGACGGGTCACGATCGCGGCGCTCGCGTCCACGGCCCATGGCGGCGCGCTGCTCCTCGCCCGCGGCTCCGGGATGCCACCTGACGCACCGGAGCATGACGCCTCCGCCTGTGTCGGCCGGCTCGGCTTCGAGGCGTTTGCCTCGCCAACCTTCTTCTGCCACGCGGCGCGCGTGGTCGTCGACCCGGCGACGGGGATCGTCCGGACGCGAGCGGTGGTCGCGGCGACGGACGTCGGCCGCGTCCTGAACCCGACCGGCGCGCTCGGCCAGATCACCGGCGGCGTCGTGATGTCGCTCGGCAACGCGACGCTCGAGGGCACGCGATACGGCGACGACGGGCGGCAGCGCAACCCCACCCTGCTCGACTACAAGCTGCTCACGAGCGCCGATGCGCCGCGGATCGACGTCGTCTTCGTCGAGAACGCGGCCTCGAACGGCGGACCCCGAGGCTCGAAGGGTGTCGGGGAGCCGCCGATCGTCCCGACCGCCGGCGCCGTCGCGAACGCGATTGCCGCCGCCACCGGCACCCGGGTCCGACGCCTGCCGATGACACCGGAGCGGGTCTGGCGGGCGATCACGACCGGCGACGATGGAGCGGCGGAGGCCAATGCGCCGTTCGGGCCGGGCCACACGGCTGCGGCGACGGCGGGTGGATTCGCAGCCGCCGGCTCGAGGTCGCGACCATGACGAGCCGCTTCGCCGCACCGACGGCCCTCTCGGACGCGCTCGCGATCCTCGCCGCCGACGGGGCAGCGCGCCCGGTTGCCGGAGGGACCGATCTCGTCGTCGGGGCGCGGCAGGGCCGTCGGCCGCTGCCCGAGTCCGTCGTCGCGATCGACCGGATCGCCGAGCTGGCCGGCACGCGACCTGGCGCCGACGGCGGCCTCGTCCTCGGCGCGTTGACGTCCCATGCCTGGCTCGCGGCGTCGCCCGAGATCCGGGCCCGCTGGAGCGCGCTTGCCGACGCCGCCTCGATCGTCGGCTCGCCCGCGACGCGGTCCACCGGCACGATCGGCGGCAACCTGATGAACGCCTCGCCGGCCGCCGAGACGACTGCGCCGCTCATCGTCTTCGGGGCGGTCGTGGCTCTCGCGGGCGCGTCAGGATCCCGAACCGTTCCGGTTGCCGAGCTCGCCGCCGGACCGGGCCGGACCGTGGCGGATCCTGGCGAGCTCCTCACCTCGGTTGCGCTGCCGTCGCTCGCAGCGAACAGCGGCAGTGCCTACATCCGTCTCGAGTACCGCCGAGCGATGGAGATCGCCGTGGTCGGTGCCGCAGTCCTCGTCACGCTCGACGGCGCGGGCACCGTGGCCGACGCCCGCGTCGCGTTGACGGCCGTCGCGCCGACCGTCGTCCGTGCCGCCGAGGCCGAGGCCGCGCTCATCGGCCGACCCGCGGATCACGACGCTGCCCGGGCAGCAGGTGTCGCCGCTGCGGCCGCGTCCGCGCCCATCAGCGACGTCCGGGCGAGCGCCGACTACCGCCGGGCGATGCTCGACGTCGTCGTCCGCCGGGCGGTCGCCGCCGCCATGGCCCGCGCGGGCGGTTCCGACATCCCGATCCCGGCGTCGCGCTGGGCGCACGGCCAGGAGGTCTGACGATGGCCGAGATCCTCGAGCTCACCGTCGACGGGGTCGCCCTGACGGCCGCGATCGACCCCGCCCGCAGCCTGCTGCGGGTCCTCCGCGACGACCTCGGCCGGACCGGGGCGAAGGAGGGCTGCGACGATTCCGAGTGCGGCGCGTGCATGGTCCTGGTCGACGGCCGCCCCGTGAACTCGTGTTCCTACCTGGCGATGCAGGCCGCCGGCCGGCGCGTGACGACGGTCGAAGGGCTCGCCGGACCCGGCGACACCCTGCACCCGCTCCAGCGCGCGTTCCTCGAGGGAGGCGGAATCCAGTGCGGGTTCTGCACGCCCGGAATGCTCATCTCGGCAGCCGCACTGCTGGCCGTCGACCCCGATCCATCCGACGACGCGATCCGCGACGGGCTGGCGGGCAACCTCTGCCGCTGCACCGGCTATCAGCCGATCATCGAGGCGGTCCGCCGTGCCGCTGCGGAGCTCCGGGAGCAGCCGGCGCCCGCCTGATCGCCCCTCGGGCCAGACCTGGGGCGCCGCCCAGCGCTCGTCGATCCGACCTCCGCCCGGGGACGGACGCGTCAGCCGCTCGGCGGCAGGACCCCGACGATCAGCCACCGGTCGCCGGTCGGGCGGCGGACCGCGAACGTCAGGTTGAACGGCGACGTCTGGCGGTCGAGCACGGCGCCCGTCGAGTCCACCGTCTCCGTCATGACCGTCCCGCTCGAGACGAAGCCGATGCTGCCGCCGGTCTGCACGCCGAACGGCGAGATCACGACGACATTGACGGACTGGAACGTGTAATGGGCGATCGTCGCCCGACCCGCCGCCCGCGCCGCATCGACCGCGGCCTCCATCTCGCGAAGCCGATCGCCGTGATCGGCGGCGGCGAGGATCGTGGCGTCACGCTGCAGGAGCGCCTGGTTCTCGAGCTCGAGATCCTCGGCGAGCGTCACGAGGATCCCCCGGGCGATCGGCACCGCGGTCGAGCCGTCCCACGCCTCGACCTGGACGGTGATCGCCGGGAACGTCCCGGGATCGATCGCGTGGGGAACGCGGTCCAGGACCTCGGATGCGTTCACCGAGATCCTGCCGCGAGCCGGCGTCCCGGCGACAACGACACCCACCCCGAGGGCGAGCACCGAGACGGCGACGAGTGCGACACGCGCTCCCCGTCGCGCCGCGCTCGCGACCGTGCCAATGCCCACGATCCGGGCCAGGATCGCCCGTGGATCGTCCGATGGCGACCCGGCCTTCGGCAGCACCCGGTCCAGGACCGGCCGCAGCGCGCACAGGGCGACGAGACCCGAGAGGAGCGCGACCTTGGTTCCGAACTCGTCGGTCTGCGGCGCCATCAGGAGCGTGCTCGCGATGGCGACGAGGATGCCGAACAGCACCCGCCCGATGGCGCCCGTGGGGACGGTCTTCGGATCGGTGATCATGAAGAACAGGAAGATGAGCACCTCGGGCGACGTGACGACCACCCGCCAGTAGTCGGCGCCGCAGACTGGCGCGAACGCCCAGCGGGCCGTCATGCAGTGGCCGGACGCCGCCAGGATCCCGAGGCCGATCGCGAGCGTGATCCAGAAGGCAGCGGCCAGTGCCAGGAGATGCAGGCGCCGGGTGATCAGCAGCCCGCCGACGAGGATCACGGCATACGCGGCGAGCATCCAGACGTCGAGCGGCGCCCACCAGAAATCGAGCGGCTCGACACGCGTCGTGCCGAGCACGATGAACGCCACGACGAGCCCGATGTTCGACGGGTTGAAGACGTGGCTGCCGCGGTAGCGGATCACGTACTTCGACAGCAGCGACAGCCCGGCGACGATCGCGTAGACGTACCACGCGTTCGTGCTCCACGGCTGGTCGGGTTGCGTCCCGACGACGCGGAGGATCAGGGCAACGCCGCTGCCGGTCAGCATCGCGCTCGCCGGCCAGACGAGCATCCGCGTCTGACGGAAGGTGATCGCGACCTCGAGGACGGCGCACGTCAGGATCGCGGCGAGGATCTGCGGGATGCTGACCCAGAAATGGAGGCCCACCTGGCCGAGGACGTGGACCGTCACGATGACGGACGCCACGTGCAGCCGCGGGTCCCGGACGTTTGGAAGAACGACCGGATACGGGGTGCCGCGAAGAGACAGCGAGCGGGCGGTCATGACGGGTGCATAGGATACGCAGCGCGCTCGCCGGCACGGCGTCGGCTGCGCACACCGCGGCGCGAGGCGTCGAGGAACGCGATCGCACACCGTTCGGTCCGCGGCTCCGCAGAGACCAGTGCATGAGGAGATTCGATGGCTCGCGACGAGGAACGCGAACGGCGCGCCCAACAGCGACCGATCGTCGCCGGGATCCCGGACGCGCCCGGAATCCTCGCGGCGATCAACCTGACGCCCGCGCTCGGCGTCCACCTCCGCGGCCTGGCGGACGAGCTGCTCGTCAACGACTTTCCCGGCGCGACGATCAGCCGGGCCGAGCGCGAGATGTTGGCGACGGCCGTCTCCGCGGCCAACGACTGCTTCTACTGCATGGACTCGCACGGCGCGTTCGCGACCGCGGTCCTCGAACGGAGCGGTGGCGACACGCTCGTCCCGATGATCGACGTGATCAAGACCGGATCCTCCGACGGCCTCGATGCGAAGGTCCAGGCGCTGCTCCACATCGCTCGGCGCGTCGGGCGGAACGCGCTGGAGCTGACTGATGCAGACGTGGCCGCGGCCCGGGACGCCGGCGCGAGTGACGCCGACGTCCAGCTGGCGGTCCTGATCGCCGCGGCGTTCTCGATGTACAACCGGATGGTCGACGGGTTCCGGGCGAAGACGCCGCCGAGTCCCGAGGCGTACCGTGCCCGCGCCTCCGAGGTTGCCGAGCACGGGTACACGGGCGCCCGATCCGTGCCGGCCGTTCGCTAGCCCGACCCGAGCGACGACCCCGCGCTCGGCCGAACCGAGCGGCGAAGTTGCCGCCGCCGAGGGCGGTCAATAGACTTGTTCGGCCCGGCGGAGTAGCTCAGTGGTAGAGCAGGGGACTCATAAGCCCTTGGTCGGTGGTTCGAATCCGCCCTCCGCTACCACCTCGACCGTCCAACGCCCGACCCCTCGGTCGGGCGTTCTGCATGTCCGTCAGAAGTGCGGTCGGTCCATGAGCCAACCGGACGTTCCGCGCACGAGATCCCACGTTCCGGCGTAGTGGCGCGGCGACTCGCCGCTGCGGTGCTCGATCAGGTCGACGTACACCGTGGCGGTGCCCTTCGCCGCGTTGAGCGACCGCGTCTCGAGCCGTCGGATGTCGATCGCGGTCGTCGGCGAGAACCGGCCGTTGATGTAGCCCGAGGGCGGGTACTGGCGGCGCATGCGCGCGGTCCACAGCCGCGCCGCGTCGTCGAAGCGATGGGCCACGACGAGCTCGTAGAACCGACGGACCGTCGCCGCCGGGCTGCCGGACGGCGTGACGGTCGCGGCCGGCGGCTTCGGTGTCGGCGCTGGCCGGACGGTCGCGCGAGCGGTCGGTTTCGGTGTCGGGGTCGGCGTCGGCGTCGGGGATGGAGATGCCGACGGCGCGACCGACGAGCTTGCCGAGGGCGTCGGCACGACCGGCGGGGCCACGGCGCCTTCCGACGGCGAAGGCGATCCGAGCGCAAGCGCGCTCGATCGCGGCTGGTCCGTCCCGCGACCGGATGCGACGAACGCCGCCACGCCGAAGGCCGCAAGGAGGCACAGCAGGATGAGCGGCATGAGCGCGACGGCCCTCGGCACGCGCGTCGCGGCGGCGTCCCGGCGGACCGGCTCGCGCGCGCGACGGACCGGCCCGCTCCGGCGTGCCCGCTCCAGGGCGGGCCGCGCGGCCGGATCAGCCCGGACGCCGGCAGTGCGCCTCGACCGCGCGACGGCGGGACCGGGCGGGACGTCCGGCCCGGTTGGCTCGGGTCCGGGAGGCCCGACGGAGTCCGCACGGTGGACGACCGCCACCTCGGGACGATCCTCGGCCGCCAGCGCTCCGATCCCGAGCGCCGCGGCGGCCGGGAGCTGCTCGGCGGCCTCGTCCGACTCCGCGCTCGGCACGCGCGGAGCGGCGCCCGAGCGGCGGACGCCGCCGAGATGCTCGAGGCGGAAGCGGTCGATCGCGATCGCCATCTCCGCCGCGGAGGGATACCGGTCCACCGGCGATCGGGCCAGGGCGCGCAGGACGATCTCGTCGATCTCCGGGGGAACGTCGCTCGCGACGGTCGACGGCGGCGGCGGGTCCGACCGCAGGCGCTGGAGCGCGATGACCGCAGCGGACGGGCCGTCGAACGGTCGCTGGCCGGTGACGAGCTCGTAGAGGACGACGCCCAGCGAGTAGATGTCCGAGGCTGGCGTGATCGGATCGCCGGCAACCTGCTCGGGGCTGACGTACTGGGCCGACCCGATGACGACACCGGAGGTCGTCGCCCCGCCCGCGCCGGCTGCCCGGGCGATCCCGAAGTCGGCGACGAGGACGGAGCCCTCCCGGTCCAGCAGGATGTTGCCCGGCTTCACGTCGCGATGGACGATCCCGTGGTCGTGGGCGACCTGGAGCGCCGCAGCCGTCTCCTCGGCGATCCGGAGCGCTTGGCTGAGCGGGAGGCGTCGCCGCCTGGCGAGGAGCGCCTCCAGCGTCGTCCCGTCGACGAGCTGCATGACGATGTAGTCGGCGCCGGTGACGGGATCCACGCCGAGGTCGTGGATCGTGACGATGTGCGGGTCGTGCAGCGCGGCCGCGTGCTGGGCCTCGCGGCGGAACCGCCGGACGAACTCGGGATCGTCGGCGAGCGCCGGGCGGAGGACCTTCACCGCGACGTCGCGACCGAGCACCTCGTCGTGGGCGCGCTGGACGATCGCCATGCCGCCCTCGCCGAGGGGGCCGAGCACGCGATAGCGACCGGCCAGGACCCGGCTCGAGGTGATCATCGCGACCATCGAACCTGCTCGGCACGTCGGCACGGGTGGCGACGCTCGTCACCGGCATCGCGCGAAGGTTGCAACGTCCCGGGTGGAACCGCCCTGCATCCGGTGCGGTCCTGCGAGCGAACCTCCGACAGGAGGTCGAGACAGCCCGGGACGACCGTCGGGCGGGGCTGTCACGAACCGACGCTATACTCGATCGGCTGGTCGCCGCGCGGCGTCGACCGCAGATCCCCGGAGGCTCCGTTGAATTCCAGATTCTTGCGCAATGGCGTGGTGATGCTGGCCCTCGTGGTCGTCGCCCTCGCCGTCGTGTTCACCGTCATGAACCAGTCGCAAACGGGTACCGACAGGGCGTACTCGGTGTTCCTGCAGAACGTCGCCGCGGGCGACGTGAAGAAGGTCCAGCAGGAAGGCTCGACCCTCACCGTGACGCCCACGGACAACTCGCCGCAGTACACGGTCGTGGTCCCGGGACTCCTCGCGAACCAGGTCCTCGGCGACATGCAGACCGCGGTCGGCCCCGGCAAGCCGGTCCCCGAGTTCGGCGCCAAGCAGGCACCGGACAACGGCTGGATCAGCATCCTGATCACGGGCTTCCTGCCGATCCTGATCATCGGCGGGTTCATCTTCTTCATGATGAGACAGGCCCAGGGCACGAACAATCAGGCACTGAGCTTCGGCAAGAGCCGCGCCCGGATGTTCCTCGGCAACAAGACCGTCGTGACGTTCTCGGACGTCGCCGGCGTTGACGAGGCGAAGACCGAGCTCCAGGAAGTCGTCGAGTTCCTGAAGTACCCCGAGAAGTTCAACTCGCTCGGCGCGCGGATCCCGCGTGGCGTGCTCCTCGTCGGACCCCCCGGCACCGGCAAGACGCTGATGGCGCGGGCCGTCGCGGGCGAGGCCGGCGTGCCGTTCTTCAGCATCTCCGGCTCCGAGTTCGTCGAGATGTTCGTCGGCGTCGGCGCCAGCCGCGTCCGCGACCTCTTCGATCAGGCCAAGCGCAACTCGCCGTGCATCGTCTTCGTCGACGAGATCGACGCCGTCGGTCGCCAGCGCGGTGCCGGCCTCGGCGGCTCGCACGACGAGCGCGAGCAGACGCTGAACCAGATCCTCGTCGAGATGGACGGCTTCGACACGAACACGAACGTGATCGTCGTCGCGGCCACGAACCGGCCGGACGTCCTCGACCCGGCGCTGCTGCGGCCGGGCCGCTTCGACCGCCAGGTCATCCTCGACCGCCCGGACATGAAGGGTCGCGTGGCGATCCTCAAGGTCCACACGAAGGGCAAGCCGCTCGACAAGCTCGTCGACGTCGAAGGCGTGGCCCGTCAGTCGCCGGGCTTCTCCGGAGCCGACCTCGCGAACCTCGTCAACGAGGCCGCGATCCTCTCCGCCCGCCGGAACAAGAAGACGATCGGGATGTCCGAGTTCACCGAGGCGCTCGAGCGGATCGTCGCCGGGCCGGAGCGGAAGTCGCGGATCATCTCGGACGCGGAGAAGGCGATCATCGCCTTCCATGAGGGCGGTCACGCCGTCGTCCAGCGGATCCTCCCGAAGTGCGATCCGGTCAACAAGGTCACGATCATCAGCCGTGGCATGGCCCTCGGCTACACGATGGCGCTGCCCACGGAGGACCGCTACCTCCAGTCCAAGACGGAGTTCGAGGACAAGATCGCCGGCCTGCTCGGCGGGAACGCATCGGAGCGGCTCGTCTTCGGCGACACGACGACGGGTGCCAGCAACGACATCGAGAAGGCGACCGACCTCGCCCGCCGGATGGTCACCGAGTTCGGGATGAGCGACAAGCTCGGCCCGCTCTCGTTCGGGAAGCGCGACGAGCTCGTGTTCCTGGGCCGGGAGATCGGCGAGCAGCGGAACTACTCGGACGAGGTTGCCAAGCAGATCGATGAAGAGGTGCGGGCGATCATTGACCACGCGTACGAGCGGGCGATGGACGTCCTCGTCACCCATCGCGACAAGCTGAACGCGCTGGCCGAGAAGCTCGTTGCCGAGGAGACGGTCGATGCGGAGGGCTTCGAGGCACTCTTCAGCGACCTGCCGCCGAAGCAGCAGCTCCGTGACGCCCCGCCGACCGTGGTCGGGCCGAACCAGCCGACGCCCGGAGCCCAGCCGGCTCCCAGCCCCTCGCCGGCCTGATCGGCCGCTCCACGATCACCCGCCAACCGACCCCGGGCCTTCGGCTCGGGGTCGCTCCATGTCCGGCGGCCGCCACCCGACCGCCCTCACGATCGGTGCCATGACGACGATGCGTTCCTCCGCCATCGACCCGGAGGTCGAGGGCTGGCTCTCGGACCGGGCTGACGAACGGCTCGAGTCGTACCGCGACTTCCTCCGCATCCCGAGCATCTCCGCGCTGCCTGAGCACGCGGCCGATTGCCGCCGGGCAGCCGAGTGGATCGCCGCGGACCTCCGGGCGAGCGGGGTCGAGCACGTCGAGGTGGCCGAGACCGGCGGCCATCCGGTCGTGTACGGCGACTGGCTCCACGCCGATGGCGCGCCGACCGCCCTCGTGTACTGCCACTACGACGTCCAACCGGTCGACCCGATCGAGCTCTGGGATTCGGCACCCTTCGAGCCGGTGGTCGTCAACGGCCGGATGGTCGGCCGCGGCGCGTCCGACGACAAGGGCCAGCTGCACATGCACCTGCGGGCCACCGAGGCGATCCTCGGCGTCCGCGGCGGGCTGCCGGTGAACCTCAAGTTCGTGTTCGAGGGCGAAGAGGAATCGAGCAGCGTCCACCTCGACGCATGGCTCGAGGCGAACCGGGAGAAGCTCGCTGCGGACGTTGCGATCATCAGTGACACCGGCCTGTTCGAGGGCGAGATCCCGGCGATCACGATCGGGTTGCGCGGCCTCATGTACGCCCAGATCGACGTCGTCGGGACCGCGGTCGATCTCCACTCCGGCGGCTTTGGCGGCGCAGTCCAGAACCCGGCCAACGCCCTCGCCTCGATCATCGCCAGGCTCAAGGACGCCGATGGCCGGATCACCGTCCCGGGCTTCTACGACGAGGTCCGGGAGCTGACCGACGACGACCGCCGCCGCTTCGCCGAGCTCCCGTTTGACGACGAGACCTATCGCGCACACCTCGGCCTGCCGTCGCTGTTCGGCGAGGCGGGCTACACGACGCTGGAGCGCCGCGGTGCGCGACCCACGCTGGACGTCAACGGGCTCTGGGGCGGCTTCCAGGGCGAAGGGTCGAAGACGATCATCCCCGCGCACGCCCATGCAAAGGTGAGCTGTCGGCTGGTCCCGGACCAGGATCCCGACGTGATCTTCGAGCGCCTCCGGGCGTTCGTCGCCGAGGTCGCGCCGGAGGGCGTGACGACATCGGTCCGGTACCTCGGCGGCGGCCGCCCGAGCCTCACGCCGGTCGACCACCCCGTCACCCAGGCCGCGGCCCGGGCGCTCGAAGCGACGTTCGGCCGTCCGCCGGTCTACATCCGCGAAGGCGGCTCCATCCCGGTCTGCGCCTCGTTCGAGGAGAAGCTCGGGCAGCCGGTCGTCCTCGTCGGGTTTGCGCCGGCCGACGGTCACGCCCACGCTCCGAACGAGTGGATGGACGTCGCCATCTACGAGACGGGGATCCGCACGATCGTCCGTCTGTGGGACGAGATCGCGGGGCTCGGGCGCGCCTCGGGATAGGACCTTCGGCTGTTCGCGGGCCCGCTTTCGGGCGGCTGCGGGCCGAATCCCCGGTGCTACGATGCACCCGACTTCGTGGTTCCGGGGAGGATGACCCAGCGTGACCGAGACCGTCGACCCGACTGCCGCCGCGGCCCCCACCTGGCGTCTCGACGCCGACACGGGCAGCATGGCGCCGCGCTCCGCGCTCGACGTGCTCGTCGATCTCAACGACAAGGTCGTCTCGGGTCGGGTGGGGGAGTACCAGCCCGTTCCGCTCGGCTTCACCCCGCTCGACAAGACGATCGGAGCCGGCCTTCGCGCCGGCGAGCTGCTCCTGATCGGCGGCGCCCAGGGCACCGGCAAGACGACGATGGCGCTCCAGATGGCGCGCAACGTCGCATCGGGCGGCCAGGCAAACGTGCTTTACATCTGCTTCGAGCACGACGAGCAGTACCTGCTCAACCGGCTGATCGCGATGGAGTCGGCGCTGGCCCACCTCCCGCACAAGACCGGCGCGATCAAGATCCAGGACGTCCGCAAGGAGATCCTCGGGACCTGGATGGCCGAGGGCGGCGGCGTCGCCCAGCTCGCGGCCAATCCCCGGCTCCGCCCGTCGCTGGACCGGATCGCCCGCTACGGCCAGAATCTCTTTCTCCTGCGCGGCTCGCAGACGGCCTCGACGGTCGACAACATCCGAAAGCTCGTCCAGCAGCACCGGGAGCTCAGCGGCGATCGACGGCTCGTCGTGTTCGTCGACTATCTCCAGAAGGTGCCCCAGATCCCGGAGCCGAACACGGAGACGGAGAAGGTCACCTACGTGGTGAACGGCCTCAAGGACGTCGCGCTGTCCGAGGACGTGCCGATGATCAGCATCGTCGCCGCCGACAAGGAGGGCCTGAAGGCATCGCGCCTGCGGAACTTCCACCTGCGCGGCTCGTCGGCGATCAACTACGAGGCCGACATCATCCTGATCCTCAACGAGAAGTACCACATCGTCGCGAAGGTCAACATCGAGTTCAACCCGTACCAGGCGCAGCGGTTCCGCGACTGGGTCGTGATCTCCGTCGAGAAGAACCGCGGCGGCCAGGACAACGTCGATCTCGAGTTCGAGAAGCATTTCGAGTTCAGCTGCTTCGACCCGAACGGTCGGACCGTCCAGGAGAAGCTGATCGAGGAGCGTCTCTACAACGACTGAGTCGCTCGCGACTCCGTTCCGGCCCGGCCGATCGGCCGGGCCGTTCGATTCCCGCGCACCTTCGAGTCCCGCCCGGCGTCCGCGATTCCGTGGCAGCTCGGGCGCGCGTAGCACATCGCGCGGGGCCCGTCTTCCACATCTCGTCCACACGCGGCCCGGATTCGTGGACGAGGTCGCCCAGGGTGGACGCAAGTTCGTGGATAAGGCCGTTGCCGGGCCGCACCCCGCCGCATATGGTTCGTCTTGCCCGAAGGGGCCATCGCAAACGGACAGGCGAGGCGGGGAGTGATCCACGCAGCGCCGCCGGTCCGACCAAGCGGGTCGCAAGGCTCGCCCCGGTCGTGACCGCCGATCCGGGAGCCGGCCGGCCGAGATCACATCAAGGCTCGTCGCTCCCACGATCGAAACCGTGCGGGCTGGTTCCTTCGGGCGTTTTCGTGTGCCCGGAGCCGTCTAGACTCGACGCCATGCCGTGGGATCCCCGCCCGTGACCGCCCCGCCCGCCGCGTTCCCCGACGTCGTCGAGGTCGTCGTCGAGATTCCCCGCGGAAGCCGGAACAAGTACGAGTGGGACGAGCAGGCCGGCGTGTTCCGGCTCGACCGGGTGCTCGCCTCGGCCGTTCACTACAACTTCGACTACGGGTTCATCACCGACACGCGCGGCGGGGACGGCGACCACACGGACGCCCTGCTCCTGATCGACGAGCCCACCTTCCCCGGTTGCCGGGTCTGGGCGCGGCCGATCGGCGGGCTCGAGATGCGCGACGACAAGGGACCGGACTTCAAGGTCCTGTGCGTCGCGGTCGGCGACCCGCACCAGTCGCACGTCGAGCGACTCGACCAGGTGCGGCCGCACCGGCTCGTCGAGATCGAGCATTTCTTCGAGACCTACAAGATGCTGGAGGCGAAGGAGACCGTGGTCATCGGCTGGCGGGAAGCGAGCCGCGCCCGCGAGGTGCTTGCCGCCGATCGCGAGACCTGGCTCGCCGAAGCTCCGGATCGGCGGACCCCGGGAGCTTGATCGACGACCCCCGGCTCTTCATCGCCGTTCCGCTCGGGGAGGCTGCCCGGGTCGCTGTCGTCGACCTCGTCTCGACGGTCCGCGCCGGCGAGCCGGAACGCGGCGGGGTCCGCTGGGTCCGCCTGGAAGGGGTCCACGTGACGCTGCGCTTCCTCGGGCCGACGTCACCCGAGCGCGTGCCCGCGCTCGAGGCGGTGCTCGCGGAGGCGGCGACGGATCTTGCGCCGTTCGCCGTGCGGTTCGGCGGCGCCGGCGCCTTTCCACCGACCGGCCGGCCACGAACGCTGTGGCTCGGCGTGACCGTCGGCGGTGACGAGCTCGCGGCGCTCGCGGCTCGCGTCGATGAGGCCCTCGAGCGGTCCGGCTGGAGCCCGGAGCGACGCCCGTTCCGGGCCCACCTGACGCTCGCCCGGGCCGACGGTGTGCCGGCCGGCCGGGCGACGGCCGCGGCGTTGATCGCCGCTGCGCGCGACGTCTCGATCGAGACCGTCGTGGATCGGATCGTCCTCTTCGAAAGCCTCACGGGGTCGGGCCCCGCCCGGTACGTCGCGCGCGCCGAGCAGCTCCTCTCGATGCCCCGCTGATCTCGCGAATCGGGCACTCCCTGTGCGTCCGGGGGCCGGTCCGGAGGGGGCCGAGTGCTACCATCGGCCACGTCCCCGAACACGACACCCGAGTCCCGTCAAGGAGCCCGGCCAGACCGTGACCACCGCGCAGCGCGTCCGCCTGGTCATCGCGATGGGACTGCTGAATCTCGTCCTTGCGGCCATCGCCCTCTCGGCCGGCGTGGTCGGCCCGACCCTCCAGCAGATCGCGGCGTCGCCTCACTCGTCGGCACCCGTCACCGGTGCCGCGTCGCCGGGTCCGTCGGCGCCGCCTGCGTCCCAGCCCGGGTCGGGCGCGCCGCCTGGCTCCCTGCCGCCCACGCCGAGCGAACCGGTTCCCGCCCGATCCGTCGCGCCATTGCCGTCGACGCCGCCCGGGATCGCGCCATCGGCGTCCGTGCCCGCATCGCCAGAGGTCCAGCCGTCCGGCTCCGTCGAGCCGTCGCCCAGCGACGTTCCGGCAACGCCGACACCCGCATCTCCGGCAAGCGCCGAGCCGACCGACGTCGCCCGGCCCACGCCGATCCCGACGCCGGCCCGGACGGCGTCTCCCTCGCCCGAGCCGGTCCAGACCCCGAAGCCGACGCCTCGTCCGACACCACGACCAACGCCGCGGCCGACACCCGAGCCGACCCCGCGGCCGACGCCAAAGCCCACCCCAAAGCCCACGCCGAAGCCGACACCCACGACGGAGCCGACGGGGACCCCGATCCCCACGCCGAAACCGACGCCGAAACCGACGCCGAAGCCGACCCCCAGGCCGCACGAGAGCGACAAGCCGAGCTGCCGTGATGACGACCGGGACTCGGATCGACCCGTGGGCTCGAAGTCGGACCGACGGGACGATGCGAAGTCCGAGCGGCATGAGTGCCGGCCGCGGGATGACGATCACTCGTCGCACGGCAAGCGGCACCACCACCCGCACCACCACAAGCACCACCATGACGAGAACGGTCACTGCGCCCTCCTCTTCCCCGTGGTTCTCCGGCTGTGGACCTGGGCGAGGCTGCGGCGGGCCACGAGGCGCGTCCGGCGCTTCCTTCGCTTCCCGAAGCTCGGCGGGCGGCTGCCGCATCCTCGGCAGGGGAGGACCGCGCTCCCGCTCGCGACGGACCTGCCGCTTGCCTCGGCGCCCCGCCTCGAGCTCCTGGTCGTACGCGCCTGACCGGTCGCCGCGCTGCCGGCGGCCACGGAGACCCTCCGCCGGACGCCGGCGGATGGTCCGCTACGATGCCGCGATGCCCAACATCGCCTGCTGGTCGTGCGGTCGCCAGATCTACACCGTCGTGCCGCTCGACTCGCTGTTCGCCGAGGAGCGGCGATGCCCGCGCTGCGGCGCGTTCCTGAATGTCGAACGCCGCGAGGTCCAGCGCCGAACGGCGAATCGGCGGCTGAACCCGGCCGACGACCCGGGCCCGCCGGACGTCGAGGCGGAGCGGCGTCAGGCCGATCGTCGCGTCGGTCGACGCCGGAAGCCCGCCGGCTCGTAGCCGCCGGGGTCGTGATCCACCCCCGCTGACTGCCGTCGTCGGGGTCATGAGCCGCGGGCGCGTCCACGCATGACCCCGGCGAGGAACCGCCTGACATACTCGGCGGGTGCGAATCGCGATCCTTGGCCTCGGCCTCATCGGCGGCTCGATCGCGCGCGCCGTCGCGGTCACCGGCTGGCAGGTGTCGGCGTGGACACCGAGCGGTGACGGGCCTCGGCGTGCCGGGCCCGACGGCGTTCGCGCCGCGACGAGTCTGGCCGACGCGGTCACCGACGCCGACCTCGTCGTTCTCGCCGCGCCACCCCTCGCGGCCCTCGATCTGGTCGACGCCCTCGCCGGTCTCGGATCGGCGTTGTCTCCCGAGACGGTTGTCACCGACGTCGTGAGCACGAAGGCCGAGATCGTGGCGCGAGCCAGGGTCGCGGGCCTGCGGTTCGTGGGCGGGCACCCGCTCGCCGGGCGCGAGACCAGCGGCTACGCGGCCGGCGACGCGGAGCTGTTCCGCGGCCGACCCTGGGTGATCGTGCCCACGAATCCACCGGACGCCGAGGGAGTGGCTCGCGTCGAGGCGCTCGTCGCCGCCTGTGGCGCGATCCCCGTCCGGATGTCAGCGGATGACCACGACAACGCCGTCGCGTGGATCAGCCACGTGCCGCTGGTCGTGTCGGCCGCGCTCGTCGAGACCGCAGCCGCGTCCGCCGAGTGGACGCGTGCCGAATCGCTCGCGTCGTCGGGTTGGGCCGGCATGACGAGGCTCGCCCGCGGCGACGTCGCGATGGGCACGGGAATCCTGGCGACGAATGCGGATGCCGTCGCGGCTCGGCTGTCCGATCTGTCGGATGCGCTGGCGGCCTGGGCGGACGATCTCCGGCAGCCGGACGCCGCCCACCGTGCCGAGCGCCGTCTCGCCGCGGCACGCCGGATCCTCGACAGCGAGGCCGCCTCGGAACGCGCGAACGGCGCGGCCGACGGGCGTCGCCGGGGCGACGAGCGACCGTGACCGACGAGCTCGTCCTCGTCGTGCCGACGGACGACGTGGTCCGGGTGCTCGGGCAGGGCTCCACGTGGCTCGGGATCCGCGATGGTGATCCGGGAGCCGTCGCGAGCCTCATCCGCGAGCGCGCAGACCATCGCCCCCGCTCGGAGATGGAGTCGGACGAATCCTGGAAGCAGGTGATCCCGTACCCGGTCCTCCGCGACGGCGATGCCTGGTTCCTGATGCGCCGGACACGGGCCGGGGGCGACGCCCGTCTCCACGATCGATGGTCGATCGGCGTCGGCGGTCACGTGAACCCGGAGGACGACGCCCGCGGTGGCGACCTGTCGGGTGCGCTTCGCAGGGAGTGGCTCGAGGAGCTCGTCGTCGACTTCGTTCCGGAGTTCCGGTTCGTCGGTCTCCTGAACGACGACACCACGCCGGTCGGCCGCGTCCACCTCGGCCTCGTGTACGAGGCGGACGCCGCGGGACGGCCGGTCGAGATCCGCGAGACCGAGAAGCTCGCCGGGTCGTTCGTTCCGACGGAGCGCGTCGCCGAGGTTCTCGACGACCTGGAGACGTGGAGCCGCCTCGCGTTCGAATTCCTCCGCGACCGTGCGGCGGTACGATGACGACGAGAGTCACTGGAATGAACCGTCACGTTGTTCGCCGGGCGGGCCCGATCGCGATGATCGGGGCCCTCGCGCTGCTCCTGCTGGCCGTCGCGCCGACATCGGGAGCGAGCCGCGGCGCGGTCGTCGTCCTGCCGGCCACCGGTGAGGTCGACGGCGTCATGGCCTCGACGATCCGGAGCGGCCTCGCCGCCGCGGCCGGCGACGGCGCCGCAGCGGTCGTCATCCGGCTGAACACGCCGGGTGGCAGCTTCGACTCGACGCAGGACATCGTCAGCACGATCCTCGGCGCCAAGGTCCCGGTGATCGTCTGGGTCGCACCGGCCGGCGGCTACGCGGCGAGCGCCGGAACCTTCATCACGCTGTCGGCGAACCTCGCGTTCATGGCGCCCGGCACCCGGATCGGGGCGGCGTCGCCGATCGACGCGAACGGCCAGGACATCCCCGGCACGCTCGGCGACAAGGTGAAGAACGACGCGATCGCGTGGATCCGGTCGATCGCGAGCGTCCGCCACCGGCCGACCGACTGGGCAGCGTCCACGGTGAGTGACGCACGCTCGTCGCCTGCCGATGAGGCCGTCAGCCTCGGTGCCGTCGACGGGATTGCCTCGACGATCGGCGACGTGATCGCCGCCGCGGACGGACGCGTCGTCCAGGTCGCGGGCCACGACCTCACGCTCGCCCTCGCCGCCGCCCCGATCGAGGAGGCGGCGACGACCCCGTTCCAGGGCATCGTCCAGCTCCTCGTCGACCCGAACGTCGCGTTCCTCCTGTTCACCGCCGGCGCCCTGATGCTCCTGTTCGAGCTGCAATCCCCGAGCATCGTCCTCGGGATCTTCGGCGTGATCGCGATCCTCCTGTCGTTCGTCGGCTTCGCGAATCTGCCGACGAACATCGCCGGCCTCGTGCTCGTCGGGATCGGCCTCGCCCTGTTCGCCCTCGAGCCGGCGATCCCGAGCCACGGCCTGCTGACCGTCGGCGGCCTGGCTGCGTTCGTCCTTGGTGGATCTGCGCTCTACAGCCAGCCCGGTCCGCTCGGTCCCGACACACGGGTCGCCCTTCCGCTCCTGATCGTCGCGTCCGTGACGGCTGCCGCGCTCGGGCTGCTGATCACGACGATGGCGATCCGGACGCGGCGGATGACGCCACCCGCCGACCTGCCATCGGCGCTCGTCGCGACCGGAACCGTCGGTCTGGTCGAGCGTCCGCTCACGCCCGTCGGCTCGATCCGGGCTGCCGGCGAGGAGTGGTCGGCGCGGACGGCCGACGATCGTCCGCTGGAACGTGGGACGCCGGTCCGGGTCGTGTCGCTCGACGGGCTGACCGCCGTCGTCGAGGCGGCGCCGGGCGCACTACCCTGATGTCGCACCGCTAAGAGGGATTTCCGTGGACTTCGCGATCGTGCTCGCAGCTGCCGTCTTCGTGGCGGTCGTGCTCCTGGTGCTCCTGTATCTGTCGGTTCGTGTCGTCCAGCAGTACGAGAAGATGGTCGTGTTCCGGCTGGGCCGGACGAACGAGACGATGGTCCGCGACGCGGGCCTGCGCTTCCTCGTCCCCGTGATCGATCGACCGGTCAAGGTCGACCTGCGCGAGACCCTCACCGAGGTCCCGAGCCAGACGACGATCACCCGCGACAACGCGCCGATCAACGTCGACTTCCTCGTGTACTGGCGGATCGCGGATCCGCTGAAGAGCGTGCTCGCCCCGCAGCGCCTCGACAGCATGCTGCTCGGCATCGCCTCCACGACGCTCCGCGCCGTCATCGGTGACATCTCGCTGGACGAGGTGCTCTCGAAGCGGGACCAGATCAACGAGGTCCTCCGGGTGAAGCTCGACGAGGTCACGGAGCGCTGGGGCGGCAAGGTCACGACCGTCGAGATCCGCGAGATCATCCCGCCGCGCGACGTCCAGGAGGCGATGAACCGCCAGCTCTCGGCTGAGCGGACGCGGCGCGCCGTCATCACCGAATCCGAAGGTTCGCGCCAGTCGGCGATCAACGTCGCCGAAGGCCAGAAGCAGTCCGAGATCCTGAAGGCCGAGGGCGAGCGCCAGGCGGCGATCCTCCGCGCGGAGGGCTTCAGCGAGGCGCTGACGCGGATCTACGGCGCGGCCGCGGGCATCGACCAGAAGACGATGGCCCTCCAGTACCTCGAGGCGCTCAAGGCGCTCGGCGCGAGCCCCTCCACGAAGTTCGTCATCCCGACGGAGTTCACCCGCCTCCTGGAGCCGATCAGCGGGTTCATCGAAGGCGGGATGAGCGCCGGACCGGGTCGGACGGGCGGCAGCGGCGAGTCGCCCGCGCGGTGATCGGCCGGGCCGCGACGCGCCTCCTCGACGCGCCGCGGACGGGCCCGGACGAGGACGGCCTCCAGCCGGCGATCGACGCGCTCGGCGGTGAGGTCGTGCGGCTCCGGTCCCGCGACGGGCTGCGCCTGCACGGCCGATGGCTGCCGTCCGAACCAGCCGGCGCCGTGGCGGCGATCGGCGAGGCGAGCTGGGCCCCCGATCCGTACGAGGCGATCCTCGTCCTCCACGGCTGGACGGGATCGGTCGCTCCGGATCTCGTCGCCCTCGGCCCGACGCTGCGCCGGACGGCCGGCGTGCTCGGACTCGACTTCCGGGGACATGGCGGCTCGGACGACGGGCTGACGACGTTCGGGCTCCACGAGATCGAGGACGTGGCCGGCGCCCTCGCCTGGTTGGGAGAACGCGGCATCCGACGGGTCGCGCTGGTCGGGTCGTCGATGGGCGGCGCCGTCGCAATCGCCTCCGTCGTGGCGCTCGGCGACGGGTCCCTCGCCGCGGCGGATCACGATCCCTTCGGGCCCGCTGCGACAGTCGATGCACCGCGGCCCCGGATCGTGGCGATCGTCGGTGAGGCGGTCGCGCCGGACTTCCGGATCCCGATCGCGAACCGGATGGGGCTCCCGATCGGCGGGCTGCTCCGGCGGGCCCTCGCCGGGCGACTCTTCCGGGCGGCCTCGCGCCAGGTCGGCGGCGATCTCCGGGCGCTCGAGCCGGCCCGCGTCCTCCGGCTCGTGGAGCCGGTGCCGGTCCTGCTCGTCCAGGGCGATCGCGATCGGACCGTCCGGGTGCGCGACGGGCGGCGGCTGGCGGCGGTCGGCGGGCCGTCGGTCGAGCAGTGGATCGTGCCGGGCGCGGACCACGGAGCGGCACGGGCCGCGGCTCCGGCGGAATGGGACGATCGGGTGTCGACGTTCCTCCGTCAGGCCTTCTCCGGAACCCGGGAGCGCGAGCCTATAATCCCGCCGTCGGTCGGTCCGACGAGCGCCCCTGGGGAGAGCGGTCAGGAAGGAGACTGATGGCGGCCAAGATTCTCGTGGTCGATGACGACCCGAACGTTCAGCGCCTGCTCCAGTACACGCTGAAGCAGGAGGGCTACGAGGTAGTCATCGCCGCGGATGGCGCCGAGGGCTTTCGCCTCTGGGGAGCGGAGGCGCCGGACCTGATCCTGCTCGACGTCATGCTGCCGAAGCTCGACGGCTACCAGGTCGCGACGAAGATCCGCACCGAGGAAGGTGCGACGGGTCACGTCCCGATCATCATGCTCACCGCGGAGCGCGAGGTGGAGCAGAAGGTCCGGGGCCTCCGGGCCGGGGCCGACGACTACCTGATCAAGCCGTTCCACCCGGCCGAGCTCATGGCCCGGATCAAGAGCCTGCTCGCCCGGTTCGCACCGTCCGAGACGCTCGTTGGGCGGCCACCGCTCGGCCGCGTGCTCGCCCTGTACGGCGCGAAGGACGGCGTGGGGACGACGACGATCGCGATCAACGCGGCGATCGCCCTCCATCGCGAGCTCGGCCGGAAGGTCGCCCTCGTCGACGGCAACCTCCAGTTCGGCGACCACCGCGTGTTCCTCGATCTTGGCCTCGACAAGAAGTCGATCGTCGATCTGGTCTCCGCTCCCTCGATCGACACGGACCTCGTCCGGCAGGTCATGGTCAAGCACGACTCCGGGATCGACCTGCTCCTCGCCCCGCCGTCGCCCGAGACGGCCGAGCTCGTGACGCCCGAGCACATGCCGGTGATCCTGGATCTCCTCCGCGGGTTGTACGACTACGTCCTCATCGACATCGACAAGCGGCTCAACGACATCAACCTCGGCGTCCTCGAGGCGGCCGACACGATGTTCGTCGTCATGACCGCCGATCTCTCGTGCCTGAAGAACGTCCGGCTCGTCCTCGAGACGATCGGTCATCTCGGCTACGAGGCGGCGAAGCTGCAGCTCGTCCTGAACCGCTCGAATGCCTTCACGGGGATCAACGTGAAGAACGCCGAGGGCGCGCTCAAGCGGACGATCGACTATCAGATCGTGAACGAGTACCGCGGCGCGATCAGCGCGTTGAACTCGGGCGCGCCGTTCATGTTCACGAAGGCGGATTCGCTGCTCGGGCGCTCGCTGCTCGACTTTGCCCGGACGGTCGACAAGGAGCCCGCGGCTCGCGCGCTCCCGGCCGGACAGGTCGCGCTCGCCCGGAGCTGATCGACGGCGGCGACCCGCCGTCGCCGCGACCTCGCGCGGTGATCCTCGCCTAAGCCCCGGATAAGCCGCGACCGCTAGGGTCCGGTCGTGCTCGCGACCGTCCTGTCCTCCACGATCGTCGGCCTCGACGGACGGGTCATCCGCGTCGAGGTGGACGTCGCCCCCGGGCTGCCCGGGTTCACGATCGTCGGCCTGGCGGACGCGGCGCTGCAGGAGGCGCGGGAACGGACGCGAGGTGCGATCCGGAACGCGGGCTTCAGCCATCCGCCGCGACGGATCACGGTCAATCTGGCCCCTGCGGAGCTGCGCAAGGCCGGCGCCTCGCTGGACCTCGCGATCGCGATCGGGATCCTGCTCGGGTCGGAGCAGGTCCGCGCCGGCCTGGGGCCCGTCGCGCTGATCGGCGAGCTCTCGCTCGGCGGCGAGGTGCGGAGCGTCCCCGGCGTCCTGCCGATGGTCTCGGCGCTTCGTCGCCGCGGCGTACGGAGGGCGATCGTCCCCGCGGAGTCGATCGCGGAGGCGCGGCTGGTCGAGGAGGTCGAGATCGTCGGTGTCTCGTCGCTCGCCGAGGCCGTCGATGCGGTCCGCAGCCGGCGGAGCCAGCGGGCGCGGACGGAGCCGGCGCGCCTCGAGCTTGCGGGGGCTCGTCGCGAAGCGGCCTCGACTCGCGGCGCGGGCCTGGATGATGGTCGTGTGGTTGCGGCGCGTTCTCCCGAGCCGGATGTCCCGGACCTGGCCGAGGTCCGGGGCCAGCTGGAGGCGCGGCGGGCGCTGGAGGTCGCGCTGGCGGGCGGACACGGCCTCCTGTTCGCCGGACCGCCGGGATCCGGCAAGACCTTGCTCGCCCGGACGGTCCCCGGGCTCCTGCCACCGCTCGGCGATGACGAGGCGCTGACCGCGACGATCGTCGCCTCGGTCGCGGGCGAGGGCCCGATCGAGGGCCTTCGCCGGGCTGCGCCGTTTCGCGCTCCCCATCACACGCTGTCCTACGCGGCGATGGTCGGCGGCGGTCCACGGCTCTCGCCCGGCGAGGTGACCCTCGCGGACCACGGCGTGCTCTTCCTCGACGAGCTGCCGGAGTTCTCCCGGGACGTGCTCGAGTCGCTGCGCCAACCGCTCGAGGACGGCTACGTCTCGGTGTCGCGGGTGGGCCGGGCGACCCGGTTTCCGGCGCGCTTCCAGCTGATCGCCGCGATGAACCCGTGTCCGTGCGGGAACGCCGGCGACCCCGAGTCGATCTGCTCCTGCTCGCCGGGGCTGCCGGAGCGGTACGCGGCCCGCGTGTCGGGCCCGCTCCGCGACCGGATCGATCTCTGGGTCACCATGCCGCGGGTCGCCCCCTCCGCTCTCGTCGCCGGTCGCGACCCGGAGGGCTCCACCGCCGTGGCGCAGCGGATCGCCGCGGCACGCAGCATCCAGATCTCGCGGTCGGGCACGCTGAACGGACGCCTCGGCGGCCGCGCGCTTCGGTCTGCCTGCCGGCTCACCGCGGTCACGGCCCGCCGAGCGATTGCGTTCGCCGATCTCGAGGGGCTGTCCGGCCGCGGCACCGAGCGTCTCCTGCGAGTTGCGCGGACGATCGCGGATCTGGACGCGGCGGAGGCGGTGCTGGAGCACCACCTCGCGGAGGCCGCGCGCTACCGGACGCCGATGTCCCGGCTCCGGACCCGCGAGGCGAGCTGAATGGCGGCAGCCCTGCCTGCGGAGGCCGCGACGGTCCCCGTCGTCGCCGCAAGCCGTGACGAGCCGACGGAGGCCGAGACGTGGGCCGTCCTGATGTGGTCGGACGGTCTCGGCCCCGCGGGCTTTGCCGGTCTGCTCGGCGCGTATGGCAGCGCCCGCGACATCGTCCGCGCCGCGGCTCGGCGTGGAGCGGCGGCGTCCTTCTCCGCGATCGTCGCCGCGGCCCAGGGACGAAGGATCCCGGATCCCGCGGTGGGGGAGGGGATCGTGGCGGCGGCGCGAACCCTCGACGAGGCGATCGTGCGTCTGCGGGCGTCCGGTCTCCAGATCGTGACGCTCGACGATCCGGCCTATCCGCCGCGTCTCCGCGCGATCGACCTTCCGCCGCCGGTCCTGCTCGTCCGCGGCGACGCCGCGATCCTGTCGGCGCCGGCGACCGTCGCGATCGTCGGCACGCGACGACCGAGCGAGCGTGGCCGGCTCGTGGCGGCGCGGATCGCGGCCGCGGTCGCGGAGCGAGGAGCGGTCGTCGTGTCCGGGCTCGCGGTCGGGATCGACGGCGCCGCGCACGCCGCGGTCGTGGCGGCCGAACGGCCGACGATCGCGGTCCTCGGCTCGGGGCACGATCGGCTGTACCCGCGTGCCCACGCCCGGCTCGCCGACGACCTGCTCGCCGCAGGCGGTGTCCTCCTCTCGGAGCTCGCTCCGGACCGCGCGCCGACGCCCGGGACGTTTCCCCAGCGGAACCGCGTGATCAGCGGGCTCTCGGACGCGACGATCGTCGTGGAGGCGGGGATCCGCAGCGGGGCGCTGATCACGGCCGACTGGGCGCTGGCCCAGGGCCGCGACTGCTACATCGTTCCGGGCACGATCGACGACCCTCGATCCGCCGGGTGCCTCGCGTGGTATCGAGAGTTCCCCGACGTCGTCCGGCTCGTGACCGGAATCCCGGAGCTCCTCGTCGACCTCGGCCTGGATGAGCCGGTGACCGGCGACGCCGCGGCGGGCCGGGCTCGGCGTCCCGGGACGACGCCTGATCGCCCGGCTCGACCGAGCCTCGCCGCGGAGCTCATCGAGCTCGGGGCGACCGCCCGTGAGGTCGGACTCGCCCTCGTCGCCGGGCACGGCTCGATCGACGATCTCGTCGACGCAACGGGCCACGCGCCGGCCACGGTCCTCGGCGCGATCACGCTCCTCGAGAGCCGGGGGCTCGCGACCTCGACGTACGGTCGCTATCGTCCGGCCGGCCGGCTCGCCTCCGCGAGTGACGCCAACGGCCGTTCCGGACACCGCAACCGCTGCCCCCGCGTCGCGACCCGCGTCCGCCGAGCACGCCAGTGAGGTTTGCCCGCACGCGAGCGCCCGTGCTAGGGTGGCCGCGGTCGCGCTCGATCTCCGTGCGACCGACAGCCCGCGACGGTGCTCGTCCCCCAGCGAACCGATCAGGAGACTGTCGTATTGCGCAAGGTCGCTGCTGCGGCCCTGGCCGTTCCCGTCCTCGCGATCGTCTACCTGCCGGTCCTTGCCCGGCGTTCGATCGCAGCCCGGATCGCCGTCCTCGGCTCTGTCGGAATCGTCGTCCTCGTGGCGGCCCTGGGCCTCGCCCGGCCGTCGGTGACGACCGCGACCCCGCCGGCGCCGCCGATCACCGCGCTGCCCGACGCGGCCTTCCGGACGATCGCGACCGGGACGGATCTCCACGCCGCGGTGCCGATCCAGTTCAGTGAGCCGATGGACCCCACGAGCGTCTCGGCCTCGCTGACCGTCGAGCCCGCTGCTGCCGTCCGGCTCGACTGGAGTGCCGACCATCGCACCGTGACCGTCCGTCCGGCGACGCACTGGGCCGCCGGAACGTACGAGGTCCTCACCGTGGACGCCGGCGCGCTCGCGGCCACGGGTCGACCGATGGCTTCGGTCGTTCGCGCGGCCTTCGTGACGCGGCCGTCAACGACCGCGCGCCTGAGCGCGACGAAGGTCAGCGGGACGGCCGCACTGCCATCGACCGGGTTCCTGCTCACGTTCGCCGCCCCCGTCGCCGCGTCGGACGTCGCCGCCGCCATCCAGATCACGCCGCGCGTCGCCGGGTCCGTGGCCGCGGTGAACGGCCGGCCGGACGCGACGCCGGAGCAGGCGCAGACGTTCCTGTTCACACCCGACGCCCCGCTCGCCGCCGCGACCGAATACACGGTGTCGCTCGGCAAGGTGCTCGATCCGGATGGCGCCCCCGTCGTCGCGGAGAACAGCGTGACGATCACGACCGCAACGGCACCGCGGGTCGTCCGGTTCCGCCCGGGGAACGGCGCGAAGGACGTGGAGCGAAGCGCCGTGCTGTCCGTGCGCTTCACGGACTCGATGGATCACGCCTCGACCGCGGCCTCGCTCACGGTCACCGCCAACGGCGTGGCGGTCCGGGGCACGACGCGGTTCGCCGAGTCGAGCACGGTCCTGGTCTTCACGCCCGCGTCCGCCCTGCCGGCCGGCGCGACGGTGGTCCTGTCGATCGGCCCGACCGCGACGTCCGCGCATGGCGTCCCGCTCGCTGCGCCGGTCAACGCGACGATCCACACGAAGGCCGCGGCGAAGCCGAAGCCGGCGACGACCACTCCGCACTCGACGCCGAGCTCCCACCACTCGAGCGGCGGCGGTGCCGTCGGCGGCGGCAGCTGGGGTGCCGTCGAGACCTACTACCTGCGCCTGATGAACTGCACGCGGACCGGCGGCTGGGTGACGTCGTCCGGCAGCTGCAGCAGCCCGGGCGGACGGAGCGTCGCCCCCCTCCGCCTCGATTCCGGCATCTCGTCGCGGGTGTCGCGGCCGTATGCGAAGAAGCTCGCCGTGAACAACCTCTGCACCCATTTCAGCGGCGGCACGCCCGGCGACCGTCTCCGGGCGGCCGGCTACACGAGCTACCGCTGGGGCGAGAACCTCGGCTGCCGATCCGGCAACCCGTACAGCGCGGTCCTCGGCTCCCACCTGTTCTTCCAGGCGGAGAAGTCGACGAACGGCGGGCACTACGTGAACCTGATGAACGCGGCCTACGACCGCTGCGGGATCGGCGTCTGGGTGTCCGGCGGACGCGTCCGACTGGTGATCGACTTCTACCACCCGCTCTGACCGTCGCCGCCCCGCGATGGCCGCGGCGCCGGGAATGGCCCTCCGTCGCATGATCGCCGGTCCCCCACGTGGCGGGACCATCGGGCGAGGGACCGTGCACCGTCCACCCAGCACGATCCCCGGCGTGATCCAGAACGTCGTCATCCACATCTCGAACGAGCAGCCCCTGCTCGCGGACCTGTACGAGATGCCCGCCACGGCGGACGTCACGCTCGTTTGCACCAACGTCCGGATGCTCGATGGCAAGAAGCCGATCTTCGTCGACCGATCGGACTCGATCTTCGTCTTCCCGTACCTCCACATCCGGTTCGTCGAGATCCGACCGACCCCGGGGTCCGGGTCGCCGGCGAGCACGGAAACGGCCGTCGCGCTGGCTTCCGAGCCGCCGCCCGACGAGGAGGTCGAGACCGATCTCGAGCTCGACGAGGACTTCCTCCGGCGCATCCGCGAGGTGTGATTCGCGCGCATCGGCGCGCAATCGCCGGGTGACTGGGCGTGCAGGACCCGGTGCTACACTCCCGGCCGTGTCAAAGAACCTGGTGATCGTGGAGAGCCCCGCAAAGGCCCGGACGATCGAGCGCTATCTCGGCTCGGACTATCGCGTCCTGGCCTCCTACGGGCATGTCCGGGACCTGCCCGAGAACCCCGGCAAGGGCAAGTTCGGGGTCGATGTCGAGCACGATTTCGCCCCGGAATACGTCGTCTCGGACGACCGCCGCAAGCAGGTCGCGGAGATCACGAAGGCCGTCCGCAGCGCGGACGCGGTCTACCTCGCGACGGACCTGGACCGCGAGGGCGAGGCGATCGCCTGGCACGTGGCCGAGGCTGCCAATGTGCCGAAGGACAAGGCCCGCAGGGTGACCTTCAGCGAGATCACGGAGGGCGCGATCCGGGACGCGTTCGCCCACCCGCGCGACATCGACACCCACCTCGTCGATGCCCAGCAGACCCGGCGGATCGTCGACCGGCTCGTCGGCTACACCCTCAGCCCGCTCCTGAGCCGGAAGGTCCGGTCGGGTCTGTCGGCCGGCCGCGTCCAGTCCGTCGCGGTCCGCCTCGTCGTCGAGCGCGAACGCGAGATCGAGGCCTTCACCGCGCGCGAGTACTGGACCCTCGAGGCGCTGCTCGCGACCGCGAAGGGCGAGACGTTTGCCGCCGAGGTCGTCCGGATCGACGGCAAGGCGCTCGACGTGTCCGACGAGGCGACCGCAGAGCGGCATTCGGCGGCGATCCGCGAGCTTCACCCGGTGGTCCGGAAGGTCGGGACGCGGAAGCAGAGTCGCAGCCCGGCACCGCCGTTCACCACCTCGACGCTGCAGCAGGAAGCAAGTCGCAAGCTCGGCTTCAGCCCGAAGCGGACGATGTCCGTCGCGCAGCGCCTCTACGAGGGAGCGGACACGCCGGACGGCCACGTGGGCCTGATCACCTACATGCGGACGGACTCGACCGCGATCGCCGGCGTCGCGATGGGCGAGGCTCGCGAGGTGATCCGGGGTCGATTCGGCGAGCGCTACACGATGCCGAAGGGGCGCGTGTACAAGACGAAGGCAAAGGGCGCCCAGGAGGCGCACGAGTCGATCCGGCCCACCTCGTTCCAGCGCGACCCGGACTCGCTCGCCGGATCCATCGCACCGGACGAGCTGCGGCTCTACCGGCTCATCTGGCAGCGTGCCCTCGCGTCGCAGATGGCCGCCAAGGAGCTCGAGACCACGACCATCGAGCTGGCGGACGGCCCATACGAGCTCCGGGCGAGCGCGACGAAGACGCTGTTCGACGGCTTCTCGGCGGTCTACACCGAGGGCCGTGATGACGGCGCGGACGAGGACGACGACGAGAAGAAGGCGCTCCCGGCGCTCGCCGATGGCGACGTCACGTCGGTTCGCGACATCACGCCGACCCAGCACTTCACGGAGCCGCCGCCGCGCTACACCGAAGCGACGCTCATCAAGGCGCTGGAGGAGCACGGGATCGGCCGGCCGTCCACCTACGCGGCCACGATCTCCACGATCCTGGATCGCGGCTACGTCCGCGTCGAGGAGCGACGGCTCCATCCGGAGCTGATCGGCAACGTCGTGACGGACTTCCTCGTCGAGCACTTCGGCGAGTACGTCGATCTCGCGTTCACCGCCCGGATGGAGGAGGAGCTCGACGAGGTCGCCGGTGGTCAGCGCGACTGGGTGCCGATGCTGCGCGCGTTCTTCGGACCGCTCAAGGACCAGGTGGACGACGTCCGGAGGAACGTCAAGCGCAGCGACGTGACGACCGAGCCGAGCGACGAGGTCTGCTCGGAGGGCCATCCGATGGTGGTCCGGCTCGGCCGCAACGGCCGGTTCCTCGCCTGCTCGCTCTTCCCCGAGCACAAGGAGTCAAGGCCGCTGCCCGGCGACGAGGCACCGGCCCAGCCCGGCGAGGGCGAGGTCTGCCCGCAGTGTGGCGAAGGGACGCTCGTGGGCAAGCGCGGTCGGTTCGGACCGTTCGTCGGCTGCTCGCGCTACCCGGACTGCACGTTCATCAAGAAGGAAGGGCCGCCTCCGCCGGAGCCGTTGCCATTCGAGGTCGGCTGCCCCAAGAACCACGACGGCCATCTGGTGGCCCGTCGGGCGCGGCGAACCGGGAACGTCTTCTGGGGCTGCTCGAACTACCCGAAGTGCGACTACACGACGAACTTCGAGCCGGTCGGCGCGGTCCACGACGCGGACGATGGGCCGGTCGCCCGGCGTGCCGAGTCCGGGATCTGCCTCCAGTGCGGCGCCGACGTTCCGCTTCCCGAGGGGGTGGACCTCGTCGGGGCGCGACTCGCCGGCGGGCCTCCGAACCCCGAGGCGCTGCAGCGGCCGTCGCGAGGAGGCGCCCGAGGCGGGCGGGGACGCGCAAGCGGCGGGTCGGGGAACGGCCGTGCCGCCGGTGGCCGGACCGCGACCGGTCGGGGAGGCCGTCGACCGGCAGCGCGATCCGCCGCCGACGCCTCGCCCGAGGCGTGACGGCGGAGACCGCAGACTCCGCGCTTGCGGCCTTCCTGTCGTCGCTTGCCGCTCGGGACACCTCCGAGCACACGCAGCGCTCGTACGCGGCGACGGTCCGCGGCTACCTCGACTGGCTTGCGGCGCGATCGGTCGATTGGCGGACGCCGGGCCGCGGCGACCTCCGGGCGTACCTCGCGGTGCTCGGCATGGGCCGGGCGAAGAGCTCGACGGCGCAGCGCCTGGCCGCGATCCGGTCGTTTCATCGCTTCGCCGCCCGGGAGGGTCTGGCGCCGGGCGATCCCTGGGGCGTGATCGCGACACCGCGACTGCCCCGGCGCCTGCCGCGGGTCCTGGAGGTCGACGAGGTCGAGCGGCTGCTCGCGGCGGTCGAAGCGTCGGCGGCAGCGGACCGAGCGCCGGCAGAGCTCACCGCGGCGATCGCCGTGCGCGACCGGGCGATCGTCGAGACGGCTTACGCAGCGGGTCTCCGGATCAGTGAGCTCGCCGCAGCCGACCTGTCGTCGGTCGATCTGGGGCGCGGCGAGATCCGGGTCCTGGGCAAGGGCCGCAAGGAACGGATCGGCCTGCTCGGCCGGCCCGCCCGGGCGGCGATCGAGGCCTGGCTCGCCGACGGTCGGCCGGCGCTCGCGCGACGTTGGGTGGCCGCCGGGCGCGGCGCTCCGGAGCGAGGACGGGCAGGCGGCGACGTTCGCGAGCCGACGGCCCTGTTCCTGAACCATCACGGCGAGCCGCTCGGCGTCCGCGGGCTTCGCTACCGGCTCGACCTGCTGCGGAAGCGGGCGGGCCTCCCGCTCGGCGTGTCGCCGCACACGCTCCGCCACTCGTTCGCGACGCATCTGCTCGAGGGCGGCGCGGACCTTCGCGTCGTCCAGGAGCTGCTCGGCCACGAGAGTCTCGCGACGACCCAGATCTACACGCACGTCTCGCCAGCCCGGCTGCGCTCCGCGTACCAGGGCGCGCACCCGCGGGCGCACCGGGCCGTGACGGCCGCCCAGCGCGAACGCGTCCCGTGACGGTCCCGTCAGCGCAGTCAGACCCGGGCACGGGCGACCGCACCCGTCCGTGACGTCCTCTCGCGCACTCGCCCGGGCGGGGCTGATCGTCTCGGGCGCATTCCTCGTGTCCCGGATCCTCGGCTGGGTCCGGCTCGTCGTCTTCGCCCACGTCTTTCCCGCCGGCTCGGACCTCGACGTGTTCGTCGCCGCCTTCCGGCTGCCGGACCTGATGTTCCAGCTCGTCGCCGCCGGCGCGCTGTCTTCGGCGGTGATCCCGACCGTCTCCGGCCTGCTCGCGACCCAGGAGACGGCCCGCGCGTGGCGCGTCGTGTCGACGATCGCGAACCTCATGCTCGCCGCGCTCCTCGTGCTCGCGGTGATCGTCTTCGTCGCGGCGCCGGCGATCATCCCGGCGATCACCCCGAACTTCACCCAGGCCGAATGGGACAAGACGGTCGAGCTGACCCGGATCATGGTCCTGAGCCCGATCTTCCTGGCCCTCGGCTCCCTCGTCACGAGCGTGCTGAACGCCCGTGGCCGGTTCGCGGCGTCGGCGATCGCCCCGATCGTCTACAACCTCGCGATCATCGGCGCGGCGATCGTGCTGACGCCGTCGTTCGGTGTGACCGGTCTCGCCATCGGTGTTGTCGCCGGCTCGATCGGGCATCTCCTCGTCCAGCTCGCACCGCTCCGGAGCCAGGGCTACCGCTACGAACGGCGCGTCGATGCCGCGGACCCGGCCGCCCGCCGGGCGCTGACCCTGATGGCGCCGCGCGCGCTCGGCCTGGGCGCCGGCCAGATCACGTTCGTCGTCCTGAACTCGATCGCGACGGGCCTCGGAACGGGCGCCGTCACTGCGTTCTACTACGCGTTCACGGTGCTCCAGATCCCGATCGGGCTCATCGGCGTCCCGCTCGGCATCGTCGTCCTGCCGTCGCTCGCCCAGCAGGCGACCCTCGGTCGCCTCGACGCGTTCGCCGCTCTGATCTCGCGCGCGATCCGGGTCACGATCTTCGTCATGGTGCCCGTCACCGGGATCTCGATCGTGCTCCGGCACGAGATCGTCGGTGTCCTGTTCGGGTACAGCCGGTTCGACGCGGCCGCCCTCGACGCGATCGCCGGAACGCTGCTGACGTTCCTCCTCGGCCTGACGGCTCACGCCCTGATCGCGATCCTCGCCCGCGGCTTCTACGCCCGCCAGGACACGAGGACCCCGGTCGCGGCCGCAATCCTCGCGGTCGTCATCAATTCGAGTCTCGCCGCGGTCCTCGCCGGTCCGTTCGGATTGCCGGGTCTCGGGCTCGCCATCGCGGTCGCGGCGTGGATCGAGACGATCCTCCTCCTCGTTCTCCTCCGTCGGAGCCTGCCCCAGCTCGCGTTCCGGCCCCTCGCGTCGCTCGGCGTGCGGTCCCTCGTGGTCGCGCTCGGCGGATCGCTCGCCGCGGCGGGCATCGAGGCCGGCCTCGTGCTGGCCATGGGAACCGACCCGGGCCGGTTCGGCCTGATCGTCCGGATCGTCGCGGTCGGAACTGTCTGGCTCGTGACATCCGCGCTCCTGGCGGTCGTGTTGCGGATCGGCGAGCTCGCCGCCATGATCGGCCTCATGTCCGACCTCGTGCGACGACCCCGCCAGGCGTGACCGCCGAAGCCGGCGATCGCGCCGCGCCGGCGCCACCCATGGGCGGCGCGTCCGGCAGGGACCCTGCCACCGGCGCCGGTCCGCTGGCGAGCTGGGATCGCTTCGTCGAGCAGTCCCAGCCGGGCTCGTACCTCCAGCTCAGCGGGTGGGCCCGCGTCAAGGCGGTCAACGGCTGGTCCGCGGAGCGGATCCTCGTCGGCGCGGATGGAGCGCGGCCCCGAGCCGGCGATGGAGCGGGTCGCGGCACTTCGGGCGTGGCGGCCGTCCACCCGGTCGGCGCCCAGGTCCTCCTCCGCCGCCCACGGCCGCTGCCCTGGTCGTTCGCGTACGCCCCGCGCGGGCCGGTGACGCCGGGCTGGAGCGAGGACACGATCGGCCCGTTCACGGAGGCCGTTCGGTCCGGTCTTGCCGCCCGGGCCGGCCGCGTGTCACACCTCCGGATCGACCCGGAGATCGAGCAGGACGGCGCGCAGGATCCCGGCGGATCGCTCCGGCGCTCCCTCCGGGTGTCGGGCTGGCGACCGGCGAGCCCGATCCAGCCGAACGCGACGCGGATCATCGACCTGGAGCCGGACGAGGACGCGCTCTGGGGCGACCTCCGGAAGAAGTGGCGGCAGTACGTCAACAAGGCGCGGAACGCCGGGATCACGGTCAGCGCAGCCGATGGCTCCGCCCTGCCGGAGTTCTACCGCGTCTACCGGGAGACCGCGGAGCGGGCTGGCTTCCTGATCCGGACGGAGCAGGCCTACCGGGACGTCTGGGACGCGTTCGCGCCGACGGGCAACGCGGCGCTGCTGTTCGCGCGGCGGCCGGACGGCGAGGCGCTCGCGACCCTGTTCCTCGTGCGCTGCGGCACGCGCGTGGTCGAGCCGTACGGCGGCATGACGCTGGACGGTGGCGAGACGCGCGCGAACTACCTCCTGAAGTGGGAGGCGATCCGGACCTCGAAGGCACAGGGCGCAACCAGCTACGACCTGTGGGGCCTCGCGACCGGCGGGATCGCCCACTTCAAGACCGGGTTCGGTGGCCGCGAGGTCCGGTACATCGGGGCGTGGGACCTCGTCCTCGACCCGCTCGGCCGGCAGGCCTACGAGCGCGCCCAGCAGGGACGCGTGTGGCTGGCGCGCCGCCGGGCGGGACTCCGCTCGTCCGGCAGCGCCAGCTCGTTCACCGGGGGCGACGCCGCTTGACCTCGATCCGGACCGCGACCGCGGCCGAGCTGGTCGACTGGGACGAGCGAGCGGTGGATGTGCCCGGTGGGCACGTCCTCCAGTCGCGGGCATGGGCCGTACATCGTGCGGCGACGGGCTGGCAGGCCGATCACCTCCTCGTCGACGACCGCCCGGTCCTCGTCCTGCGACGGCCATGGCCGCTCGTCGGCGGCTCCAGCGCGTACGTTCCGCGGGGTCCCGTCTCGGCCGGCGACGACGTCCGGGCCGTTGCCGAGCGACTCCGTGCTGTCGTCGATGACGTCGCGGCCCGAGGCGTGGCGGTCATTGCGAGTGACGCGGAGATCGCGGCGGCCACCGGCTACCCGTCGCTCCTGCGAGCGATCGGATTCCACCCGATCGACGAGATCCAGCCGTCGCGCCACCGCGTCTCGCTGCCCCTCGAGGGCCGCTCCGAGGACGACGTCCTCGCGGGGGTCACGAAGTCCACCCGCCAGCGGATCCGGAAGGCCGAGGGGGAGGGGCTGCTCGTCGTCCGCCACGACGGCCGTGTCCCGCCCGGCGGTGTGGGGGAGGGCTTCGCGGCGCCGGCCGAGCCGACGGCGGTCGCGCTGGACCGGTTCTACGACCTGCTGCTCGAGACCGGCGAGCGCCGCCAGTTCACCTTCGGGCCTCGTGCCGCCTTTCTCGCCTGGTGGGAAGCGGCCCGGCGCGCCGGACACCTCGTCCTGCTCGAGGCGCGCGCCCCCGGCGGCGACGTTCTCGCCGGTCTCGTGCTGTACCGGCACGGTGAGCGACTTTCGACCGTCCACTCCGGCGACCACGCCGTCGCCCGCCGCGATCACCCCGGCGCCCTGCATCTGCTCCGGTGGCGGGCGATCCAGCTCGCGATCCGAGAACGCCGACTGGAGATGGATCTCGGAGGAGTGGACGTCGCGGACGCCCGGCGCGAGCCGCGCGAGGGAGAGCCGATGTGGGGGCTCTACCAGCACAAGCGGTCGTTCGGCGCTGAGTGGGTCGAGATGACGGGCGCGCACGAGCGGGTGATCGATCCGATGCGCTACCGGCTCGGCCGGCTCGCGGGCCGTGTGGCCCGGCTGACGGGACGACGGTGAGCGAGCAGCCGGGCGCGCCCGACCAGGCGCGGAGCGCGACGATCGCCGACCTCCTCGCTGCCGCGGAGCCCGCCGAGCCCCGGCCGTTCGGCGAGCTGATCGGGCGCCTCACGACCTCGGGGCGGTTGCGCGGCGCGCGAGACGGCGGCCGGGCGATCGGGGCCGCGGCGCTCGGCGGGATCGACATCCGCGGGGTCGCGGAGGATTCGCGGCATGTCCGCCCCGGCACGCTCTTCGTGGCGGTGCCGGGCCTCCACGTCGACGGCCATGACTTTGTCGGGCAGGCCGCGGCAGCGGGAGCCGCGGCCGCGCTCGTCGAGCATCCGCTCCCCGACGTCGCGCTGCCCCAGCTCGTCGTCGCGCGGACACCGCCCGCCCTCGCGGAGGCCGCCTCGTGGTGGTTCGGCGATCCGTCCCGGGAGCTGGGTGTCGTCGGGATCACGGGCACGGACGGCAAGACGACGACCTCGTTCCTCGCCGCGGGTGCGCTCGCCGTCGCCGGGCTCCGACCGGGATTGCTCGGGACGGTTGCGACCCAGATCGGCGACCTGCGCGAGGCGAACCCGGAGCACACGACGACGCCAGGCGCGCCGGCGCTCCAGCGCGTCCTCCGGGCGATGGCGACGGCAGGCAATGACGTGGCCGTTGTCGAGACGACGTCGCACGCGCTCGCGGCCGACCGCGTCCTCGGGGTGGCGTATGACGTCGCCATCCTGACGAACCTCACCCACGAGCACATCGAGTTCCACGGGTCGTGGGAGGCCTACCGCGACGCCAAGCTGTCGCTGTTCGAACGGCTGGCCGTCGGGCGGCTGAACCCGGTCAAGGAGATCGCCGGTCGTCGGTGGCCAAAGGTCGCGATCGTCAACGCGGACGACCCGAACGCCGGCGCGTTCGCCGGCGTGGCGCAGGAAGCGGGCGCCCGGGTGATCACCTACGGCACCGACGGCGCGGCCGACGTTCGCGCGACGCACGTCGAGGAGGGACGCGACGGCCTTCGCCTCGAGGTCGTCGCGCGGTCCGGGTCGGGTCAGGTCGAGCTCCGATTGATCGGCCGGTTCAACGTCCACAACGCCCTGGCGGTCGTCGCCCTCGGCGAGGCGCTCGCACTCGATCCGGAACGCGTCCGGGCCGGGCTCGCGAGCGTCGAGGGTGTGCCGGGCCGGATGGAGCGGCTCGAGGCCGGCCAACCGTTCGGGATCGTCATCGACTATGCCCACAGCCCGGCCTCCCTCGAGAAGGTCCTCGGGCTGCTCGCTCCACTCGCTGCGGCCCGCGGGGGAGCGGTCGTCGTCGTGTTCGGCTCCGCCGGCGAGCGGGACGTCGAGAAGCGACCGATGATGGGCCGGATCGCCGGCCGCCTCGCGCGGCTCGTGGTCCTCGCCGACGAGGACCCGCGCGGCGAGGACCCGCTCCTGATCCTCGAAGCGATCGCCCGGGGCGCCGAGGACGCGGGCAAGCGTCGCGACCGCGACCTCCTGCTCATCGCCGACCGGCGCGCCGCGGTGCTCGCGGCGTTCGAGCGGGCGCGGCCGGGCGACATCGTGCTCCTCGCGGGGAAGGGCCACGAGCAGTCGATCATCGGCCCGGACGGTCCGCGTCCGTACGACGAGCGGTCGGCCGCGCAGGAGGCGCTCGCGTTGCTCGGCTACGTCGACCAACGAACGTGAGCTTCGCCCTTCGCGCGTACCGCTGCGCCTGAGGAGCTCGAGTGCGCGGCTGCCTGTTCGTCCTCCTCGTCGCCGGGGCGCTGCTCGCCGGGATCGCCTGGTTCGGCGCCCCGCCGATCGCCGGCCTCCTGGTCCGCGCCGCGCTCGACTCGTCGGACTACCGCGCGGAGACGACGTCCATCTCGGTGGACGCCGCACCGCCGCCGCGGATCCTGCTCGGCCACGCCGATGCGGTCACGATCCGGAGCAGCGGCGTGGAGTGGCGGAACCTGAAGGCCCGCAACATCGACCTGCGGCTCGAGGATGTCGACCTGTTCGGCCGAACCGCCGGCACGGTGACGGGCACGATCGATGGTGCGGAGCTCGCCGGCACGACGCTCGACCCGCCGACGGTCGCGATCGCCGTCGACGGTCCCGCGGCCCGTGCCGCCGCGACGATCCTCGCGGACCGCGAGACGGTCCGCCGCCTCGTCCTGGCCGGGGTCTCCGACACTTTCCATGTCGAGGCGACGGACGCGGTCCTGATCGCGCCGGATCGGCTCCGCGTCTCGACGCCCGGCGCGGTGATCGAGGGCTCGCTCGTCATCGACGGGGAGCACGTCGTCGCGATGGCGACGCCCCTCGGTTCGATCCCCCTGCTGACCCTCGATGATTCGCTGCCACTCCGGCTGACGGGCGTCTCCGTCGTCGAACGCGGGCTGCAACTCGAGGGGCTCCTCGACGTCACGGCGCTCCTGCGCTGACGGGCGCTGCGGGCGGCGCCCGGTCTCCCGCGAGGAGCGGACTCACGGTGGTCGCGATCGGCGGCTGTATCCTGAGATTCGATGACACAGCCTGCGACGCGGCCTGACGACGCCGACGTTCCCAACCGAGCCCCTCGGCGCTCGCGCGCGGCCGCGTCCTCGGCGTCCTTCGCCGCCGCCGCCGCCCCGTCGCCCGCCGACGTCAAGGCGATTGATGGGATCGTCGACGGGACCGTCGCCCCGTTGCCCCCAAAGCGCGCCAGGAAGCCGACCGGTCCGCGGCGGACCGCCGTCCCGGCCCGCCCGACCGGGTCGCTGGGCGCGACGAACACCCAACCGGACATCGACGCGCTGCGGGCGCACCTCCTCGACACGGTCCGGGAGCACTACCCGCAGGCGAACCTCGAACCCGTCGAGCAGGCGTTCGACCTCGCCGTCGAGGCCCATGCGACCCAGCGGCGAGCGACCGGCGAGCCGTACGTCACGCACCCGATCGCCTCGGCCCAGATCACCGCCGAGCTCGGGATCGATCCCGTCGCGATCACTGCGGCGCTGCTGCACGACGTCCCCGAGGACACCGAGTACGGGCTCCAGGACATCGAGGAGCGGTTTGGCGCCGAGGTGGCGCGGCTCGTCGACGGGGTCACCAAGCTCTCCAAGTTCAGCACCCACAGCCACGAGCAGCAGCAGGCCGAGAACATCCGGAAGATGCTTCTGGCGATGGCCGAGGACATCCGGGTCGTCCTGATCAAGCTCGCGGACCGGCTCCACAACATGCGGACGCTGTACGGCCTGCCGTCCGAGAAGCAGGTCCGGATCGCCCGCCAGACCCAGGAGATCTACGCCCCGCTCGCCGAGCGGCTGGGGATCTGGCAGATCAAGTGGGAGCTCGAGGACCTCGCCTTCAAGGTCCTCGAGCCGGAGCGGTTCCGGGAGCTGGCCCGGCTGCTCGACACCCGCCGGAAGGGTCGCGAGGACTACATCTCGCGGGCGATCGGGGAGCTGGAGCCGCGCCTGAAGGAGTCCGGGATCGAGGCCGATCTCCAGGGCCGACCGAAGCACATCTACAGCATCGACAAGAAGATGCAGCGGAAGTCGGCCGAGTTCGCCGAGATCTACGACGTCTACGCGATCCGGATCCTCGTCGACGATGTCCGCGACTGCTATGCGGCGCTCGGCATCGTCCACGCCCTCTGGCGGCCGATCCCCGGTCAGTTCGACGACTACATCGCGAACCCGAAGAACAACCTCTACCAGTCGCTGCACACCGCAGTGATCGCCCTCGACGGCAAGCCGCTCGAGATCCAGATCCGGACGCACGCGATGCACCAGGTCAGCGAGGTCGGCATCGCCGCGCACTGGCGCTACAAGGAAGGCTCGAAGAGCGATCGCGAGTACGACGCGAAGCTCGCCTGGCTCCGCCAGCTGATGGAGTGGCAGCGGGACGTCTCGGATTCGGACGCCACGGAGTTCGTCGAGGGAATCAAGCTCGACATCTTCCAGGACCAGGTGTTCGTCTTCACCCCGAAGGGCGACATCAAGGACCTGCCGGCCGGCGCCACGCCCCTCGATTTCGCGTACCGGATCCACACCGACGTCGGCCATCGGACGATCGGCGCCAAGGTCAACAACCGCCTCGTCCCGCTCGACTACCGGCTGAAGAACGGCGACATCGTCGACATCGTCACGACGAAGGGCGAGCACGGCCCGTCGCGGGACTGGCTGAACCTCGTCCGGACCTCCCACGCCCGGGAGAAGATCCGCCAATGGTTCAAGCGCAAGGATCGTGACGAGAACATCGTCCACGGCCGGGAGTCGCTGGAGCGGGAGCTCCGCCGACTCGCCCGGAAGACGATCCAGGCGGTCGGGCTGGACCGGATCGCCGAGGTGGGCCGCCAGTACAACCAGGAATCGATCGAGGACTTCTACGCGGCGATCGGCTACGGGGCGATCAGTGCCCAGCAGGTCGTCGCCCGGCTCGGCGTCCTCGACGACACGGAGGTCGGGCTTCCGACCGTCGCCCCGCCGACGCTCCCGGCGCGGACCGGCGGCGTCCGGGTGAAGGGTGTCGGTGATCTTCTCGTCCGGTTCGCGAAGTGCTGCCACCCGATCCCCGGCGACCCGATCGTCGGGTTCATCACCCGCGGCAAGGGCGTCACCGTCCACCTGCGGTCGTGCCCCACCGTGCTGAACGAGCGCGAGATCCCGCGGCTCATCGACGTCGAGTGGGAGGCCGCGCCGACCCAGACCTACCCGATCGCGATCCGGGTCGAGGCCTACGACCGGACCGGGCTCCTCAACGACATCACCCAGGTCGTGGCCGAGAACAAGGTGAACATCCTCGCCGCCGCGGTGAAAGTGAACCCGGACCACACGGCGATCGTGACCGCGACCCTCCAGGTTGCGTCAGTGTCCCAGCTCGCCCGGGTCATGGGCCGGATCGAGGGCCTCAAGGACGTGATGAACGTCCAGCGCGACCTGAGCTGACCCCGCCGGCTGGCGAACCGGCGGATAGACTGCGCGCGATGCCCACCTTCCGAGCGCCGCGCGGAACGCGCGACCTGCTGCCGGCCGAGCGCCGGGCGTTCCAGCGGCTGGAGGCGATCGGCGCAAGCCTCGCGACCCGCTACGGCTACCAGCCGATCGAGACGCCCCTGTTCGAGCAGACCGCGGTCTTCGAGCGGGGCGTCGGCGAGGTGACCGACGTCGTCGAGAAGGAGCTGTTCCGGCTCGCGGCCCGGGCCGATGACCGCGAGAGCTGGGCGCTCCGGCCGGAGCCGACCGCCGGGATCGTCCGGGCCTACGTCCAGCACGGAATGCAGACGCTCGCCCAGCCGGTGAAGCTCACCCTCACCGGCCCGATGTTCCGCTACGACCGGCCGCAGGCCGGTCGGTACCGGGAGTTCTGGCAGTTCGACATCGAGGCGATCGGCGACCCGGGGCCGGCCATCGACGCCGAGATCATCGAGCTCGGGACGCGGTTCTACCGCGACGCCGGCGTCGACGGCGTCGCGGTCCTCCTGAACTCGATCGGCGATGGCGTGTGTCGGCCGGCCTACATCGAGGAGCTGAAGGCGTACTTCCGGCCCCACGCCGGGACCCTGCCGGAGGTGGAGCGGAGCCGGCTCGAGAAGAACCCGCTGCGCCTGCTCGACTCGAAGGATCCGGCGATGGCCGCGCTGAACGCTGCCGCGCCGCGGATCACGGACCGGCTCTGCGACCCGTGCCGCGAGCACTTCGAGGCCGTCCAGGCCCACCTCCGCGTCCTCGACGTTCCGTTCCGGCTCGAGCCCGGGCTCGTCCGCGGTCTCGACTACTACACCCGGACGGCGTTCGAGTTCTACGTCGCGGGTCGCGAGGGCCAGCAGCAGGCGCTCGGGGGCGGTGGTCGCTACGACGGGCTCGTGGAGCTGATGGGCGGCCGGCCGACGCCGGGGATCGGCTTCGGGTTGGGTCTCGATCGGGTCCTGCTCGCCCTCGCCGACCAGGGCGCCGCCACGCCGGCCGACCCGGCACCCGTTGTCGTCGTCGTCGGCGCGGACCCCACAGCAACAGCCGAACGGCTGCGGATCGCGACCCGTTTGCGCGCCGCCGGTGTCGTTGCCCGCGCCGAGCTTGCCCCGAGAAAGCTCGGCAAGCAGCTCGAGGCCGCGGCGCGCGACCGCGCCCACTTCGCGGTCATCGTCGGCGACGAGCTCAACGAGGGCCAGGTCCAGCTCCGCGATCTGGAGGCGGGAACGCAGAAGCTCGTCGGCGTCGAGGATCTCGCCCGGGAGGTCGAGCGGTCGCACGCGAGCCACCGTCACGGGACGCCGGCCGAGGGCTGACGTACCTGTCTCCTCGGGAGCCGGTCGGGGCTATGCCTCCTCGAGCTCGATGATCCCGAGCAGATTGCCGTCGGGATCGCGGAACCAGGCAGCTCGGCCGGCCGGCAGGCGGGCGATCCCGTGCTCCGTCCGCGGCGCCTCGTACTCCTCGAAGGTCACGCCGCGCTCCCGGAGCTCGGCGACCTCGGCCTCGATGTCGGAGACCGCGAACGCCAGCTGCGTGTGCGTTCCGCTGGAGCGGGCGCCGGATCGTGACAGGACGAACTGAGTCCCCTCGCCGGCGCGATAGAAGATCGCCGCGGGACGTTCCTCGTACGGCGTGAAGCCGAGGACGTCCTCGTAGAACCGGCGCAATACCTGCGGGTCGGGCGTGGGCAGGGTCGTGTGGACACGGTGCTCACGGAGCATGAGGTCATCCTTGCGGGTTGGCTGCCGGTACGATAGCGCGCCATGACCGACCTCCAGGCCGAGACCGAGCCCAGCCTCGCGACACCCTACCGGAGCCACACCAACGGGGAGCTGCGAGCGGGCGACGCGGCCAGGACCGCGCGGCTTGCCGGCTGGGTCCACCGTCGACGGGACCACGGGCAGCTCATCTTCCTGGACCTCCGGGACCGCTACGGCATCACCCAGGTCGTCATCGACAAGACCGACGATCCCGAGGCTCACGCCGTCGCGAGCCGCGTCCGCAGCGAATTTGTCGTGACCGTCGCGGGCGAGGTCGCCCTTCGGCTCCCGGGGACCGAGAACAGCCGGCTGCCGACCGGCGCGATCGAGCTGCGGGCCCACGAGGTCCGCATCCTCTCGGAGTCGAAGACGCCACCCTTCTACGTCAACGAGCCCGATGCTCCTGTCGATGAGGCGCTTCGGCTCCGCTACCGCTATCTCGACCTGCGGCGTGAGCCGATGGCCCGCCGGCTGCTCCTCCGGAGCCGGCTCGTCCAGGCGATCCGGGAGGTCCACCACGACCACGGCTTCGTCGAGGTGGAGACGCCGAACCTGATCAAGTCGACACCCGAGGGCGCCCGGGACTTCATCGTCCCGTCGCGGCTCCAGCCCGGTGCGGTCTACGCCCTGCCGCAGAGCCCCCAGCAGCTCAAGCAGCTGCTGATGGTCGCGGGTGTCGATCGCTACTTCCAGATCGCGCGCTGCTTCCGCGACGAGGACCTCCGCGGGGACCGCCAGCCGGAGTTCACGCAGCTGGACCTCGAGATGAGCTTCGTCGACGAGGACGCCGTGATGGCGTTCGTCGAGGCGATGGTCGTCGAGGTCTGCCGCCGGACGACGCCGGATCGGCCGATCGTCGGGGGGCCGTTTCCGCGCCTGACGTACGACGAGGCGATGGAGCGGTTCGGAAGCGACAAGCCGGACCTCCGGTTCGGGATGGAGCTCGTGGATCTCGCGCCGCTGTGGGCGGACGCACCATCCGGCTTCCGCGTCTTCGACGACGCGCTCGCCGCCGGCGGCCGCGTCAAGGCGATCGTGGCCCCGGGGCTGGGCGGCGCCTCCCGCAAGGAGATCGACGAGCTGACCGAGCGGGCGAAGCGGTTCGGCGCGAAGGGGCTCGTCTGGCTTGCGGTCGAGGAATCGGGTGCCGTCCGGTCGTCCATCGCGAAGTTCCTGGGCGACGATGGCACGGAGCGGCTCGTCGCGGCCGCAGGCGCCAACCCGGGCGACCTCGTCCTGGTCGTTGCGGACGAGGCCGACACGACCGCCGACGTCCTGGGCCGGTTGCGGGCGGAGCTCGGGGTCCGTCTGGGTCTGGCGGATCCCAACGTCCTGTCCTTCTGCTGGGTCCACCGGTTTCCGATGTACCAGTGGGACGCGGAGAACGGTCGCTGGGACGCGACCCACAACCCGTTCTCGGGCGTCGTTCCCGAGGACGAGGAGCTCCTGACGACGACATCGGGCGATCCGGCGCGGCCCGCTCCGGACGATCCTGCTGGACGCGCCCGGGCGATGCAGTACGACATCACCCTCAACGGCTGGGAGCTGGGTGGCGGCTCCATCCGGATCCACCGCCGGGACCTTCTCGCCCGGAGCTTCGCCCTCCAGGGCCAGACCGAGGAGGGGATGAAGGAGAAGTTCGGCGCGCTGCTCGAGGCGTTCGAATACGGTCCGCCGCCCCACGGCGGGATCGCGCTCGGGATCGACCGCTGGGCTGCCCTGCTCGCCCAGCAGACGAACATCCGCGAGGTGATGGCGTTCCCGAAGACGCAGTCCGGGACGGATCTCATGCTCGAGGCGCCGTCGGCGCCCGATCCGACGCAGTACCTGGAGCTCGGGCTCCGTTTCGTCGGCGTCCCCGGTCGGCCCGGCGCCGACTAGCGAGCGGTGCCGGCCCCGACCCTCGCCGTTCGCGTGCTCGAACCGGGCGACCGGGTGGAGCTGGGCCGCGAGGTCGAGCGGGCTCGGGCAGCGGGCGAGTTCCGCGCGTCGTCCGATGCGGCGGGCTCGTTCTTCCTGCGGTCGTTCGACCTCGACCATCGCCTCGTGGGCGGAGCGTTCGACGGGGATCGCCTCGTCGGCTTTGTCTCGTCGGAGTTCAAGATCGTCGTCGTGTCGCCGGAGCGTCGAAGGGCGGGCATTGGGACGGCCCTGGTCCAGCTCGCGGCCGCGATGGAGCGGGACCGCGGCCGGCCGGACGTCATCCTGGGGCGGAATCCGGACGATCCGGTGGGCCGATCGTTCCTCGAGGCGACCGGCTTCATGCCGCACTCGATCCTGTGGGACCTCGAGCTCCCGCCCGCCACCGCCGTTCCGCCACCCGTCTGGCCGTCAGGCGTGCGAGCGCGAGCCTTCGAGACGCCGACCGACGTCGCGCCGTGGGTCGCCCTGTTCAACGCCGCGTTCGCCGATCACGCGACGCCGCTCCAGCTGGACGCGTCGTTCATCACCGCCGATCTCGCCGACCCGAACCTGGAGGACGGCGACACGCTCCTCGTCGAGGACGAGGCAACCCGCACGCTCATTGCCTTCGCTGCGACCGCACCGGAGCGCCACGACGGAACGGTCGCGCCCGTCGGCGAGATCTGGACGATCGGCGTCCTGCCCGAGCAGCAGGGCAGGGGACTGGGCCGGCAGCTGCTCCGGTGGAGCGTCGAGCGTCTCCGCGCGATCGGGGTACGTGAAGTGGCACTGTCGGTCAATGGCCGGAACGAGCGCGCCCTCCGGCTCTACGAGACCGAGGGCTTCGTGCGGACGCGGACCCGCGAACGCTGGTCCCGGCCCGTCGCGAGCGTGGCGGAGGCTGGATGACGACCCGGGACGAGCTGCCGAGCGTGCTCGCGGCGATCGCCGCACGGCCCCGTCTGGCCGCCCTGCTCGGCGCCGTCTGCATCGCCTTCTCGGGGATCCTGTACCGCTGGGCCGAGGTCTCGCCCTCGACAGGGACGGTGTTCCGCGCGCTCTTCGGGCTGCCCCTCCTGGGTCTCGTCGCGTGGCTCGAGCATCGCCGGTTCGGCGGCCTCCCGTCGCGGACCGTCCGCCTCTCCCTCCTGGCCGGCGTGTTCTTCGCCGGCGACCTGCTCTTCTGGCATCACGCCATCGAGGCGGTCGGTGCCGGCCTCGCGACGGTCCTGGGGAACCTCCAGGTGCTCGTCGTCGGGGTCGTGGCGTGGGCCGCCTTCGGCGAGCGCCCGAGCCGCGCGACCTTCATCGCGCTGCCGGTCGTCCTCGTCGGGGTCGCGCTGATCTCCGGGGCCGTCGGTGGCGGTGCGTATGGCGCCAACCCGGCGCTCGGCGTTGTGCTCGGCGTCTCGACCGCGTTCTGCTACGGCGGCTACCTGCTCGTGATCCGTCGCGGCGGCCGGGATCTCCGCCGTCCTGCGGGACCGGTCTTCGTGGCGACGGTCTCGACAGCGGCGGTGGCGGCCGTCGTCGGCATCGTGGTCGGCGACCTGGATCCGCTTCCGGCACCGACCAGCCTGGCCTGGCTCGCGTTGCTCGGCCTGACGTCGCAGTCGCTGGGCTACCTGCTCATCTCGCTCTCGCTGTCGCGTCTCCCGGCCGTCGTGACGTCGATCATCCTGCTCGCCCAGCCCGTCATGACCGTCGTCCTGAGCATGATCCTCCTCCGGGAGGCGCCGTCACCCGTGCAGCTGCTCGGCGTCGTCTTCGTCGTCGGAGGGATCGCGACCGCGACCCTGGGTGCGAGCGCCGCGAGGATGCGGTCGACCCGCAGAGCGAGCGCCGGCGCCTAGGCGGGCGGCTCGGCGGCCTGCGGATACGGCGCGAGCGCGGGTCCCTCCAGAGGCGCGTCCTCCGGCTGATCCGCCAGTCCGGCGCCCCATTCGTGGACGTGACCGGCTGCCGGCTCCGTCGGGCCGACATAGTCCGGCATCTCGCGGCGAGGCGTGCGACGGTCGAACACCGCGCCCGGGTCCCCGAGCTCGACCTGAGCCACGGCGACGCCGCCCGCGATGAGGTCGGCGAGGACCTCGGTCGGCATCCGGTCCGGCGCGATCCCTTGAAGGGCCTCGAGCGCGGCGGAGGGCACGAGCGCCGGCCAGCCGGCCTCACCGTCCCAGGTGGGCCGAATCAGGGCGTCCGGGCTGGTGCCGTGGAGCTCGATGAGCGACGTGACCGTCTCCGGACCCACCCACGTCATCGCGGCCGGCCAGACGAGGATGGCATCCGTCTCGGCGACCTCGGCGCGCGCGACCTCCGCCCCGCGCGCCATCTGGGCAGCAGCCCCACGCTCGACGGGCGCCGGCTCGGCGAGCGTCACGGCTGCACCGGCGAGCGTGGCCGCGACGCTCCCGTCGCGATCCGCCGCGACCGCGATCACGGGTGTCGCGCCGCCGGACCAGGCCGCGTCGGCGATCCGCCGGATGGACGGAACGCCGTCCGCATCGGCAAGCGCTGATTCAGGGCTCGCAGCGAGGATCACGGCGGCGACAGTCATCGCCATCGAGTCTACGGGTTCGTTCGTGCGAGAATGTCGGCTCCCACGCTCAGGAGCCCCGCGACCTCGTGCCCGCCGACACCTCGACCGCCGCCACCAACCCGCCCGGAGCCGACGCCGCGCGAGCTGGACCGCCGATGGCGATTCGCCGCGACCTCCGGAACATCGCCATCGTCGCCCATGTCGACCACGGCAAGACCACGCTCGTCGACGCGATGCTCCGCCAGACGGGGACGTTCCGCTCGAACGAGGCGCTCGTGGATCGCGTCCTCGACTCCGGGGACCTCGAGCGCGAGAAGGGCATCACGATCCTCGCCAAGCAGACGACCGTCGACCATGGCGGCGTCCGCCTGAACATCGTCGACACGCCGGGCCACGCCGACTTCGGCGGCGAGGTCGAGCGGAGCCTCCTGATGGTCGATTCGGTGCTGCTGCTCGTGGATGCGGCCGAGGGACCGCTGCCCCAGACGCGCTACGTCCTCCAGAAGGCGATGGCCCGACGTCTGCCCGTCGTCGTCGCGCTGAACAAGATCGATCGGAGCGACGCGCGGCCCGCCGAGGTCCTCGACGAGGTCTACGAGCTGTTCCTGGACCTCGGCGCGGACGAGCACCAGATCGACTTCCCGGTCCTCTACACGAACGCCAAGGCCGGCACGGCGACCCACTCCCTTGACACGCCGGGGACGGACCTGCGGCCGCTCCTGGACGTCCTCGTCGAGGTGACGCCGCCGCCGACCTACATCGAGGGGCACCCGCTCCAGCTCCTCGTGACGAACCTCATGGCGAACGACTACGTCGGCCGGATGGCCGTCGGCCGGCTGTGGAACGGAACCCTGAAGGTCGGCCAGCGGATCGCGGTCGTCCGCGACGAGCCCGACGACACCGCGGGCGCCGTGGAGCCGGGCCGGACGATCACGCTGACCGGAACCGTCACGTCCCTCCAGACCGCCCACGGGATCGACCGGGTCGATCTGCCCGAGGCCGGGCCCGGCGACGTGGTCTCCGTGGCCGGCCTGCCGGACGTCACGATCGGCGACACGATCACCGATCCCGGCGATCCGCGGCCGCTCCACGGGCTGGACGTCGACGCGCCGACGCTCCGGATGACGTTCGGCGTGAACACCTCGCCGCTCAGCGGGCGTGAGGGCCGGTACGTCACGAGCCGCCAGATCAAGGCCCGGCTCGACCGCGAGGTGCTCGGCAACGTGTCGATCGAGGTCCACCCGACCGAATCCGGCGACACGTTCGAGGTCCGCGGGCGGGGCGAGCTCCAGCTCGCGGTCCTGATCGAGCAGATGCGCCGGGAAGGCTTCGAGCTGACGGTCTCGCGTCCGGAGGTGCTGCTGCACGACGTCGATGGGGAGGTCCACGAGCCGTACGAGCGGATCACCGTCGACATCCCGCCGGACTACATCGGCGAGGTCCAGCAGGCGCTCGCCGCCCGGAAGGGTCGCCTCGAACAGATGTCGACTGACGCCGACGGCCGGGTCCGGATGGAGTTCGTCCTGCCGGTTCGCGGCCTGATCGGCTATCGCGGCCAGCTCCTGACCGACACGCGCGGGACGGCGCTCCTCCACCAGATGGGCGAGGGCTACGGCCCGTGGGCCGGCGAGGTGACGCACCGGACGAACGGCGTCCTGGTCGCCGACCGATCCGGAACATCGAACGCCTACGGGCTCTTCAACCTCCAGGAACGCGCCGAGCTGTTCATCGGGGCGGGTGAGGAGGTCTACGAGGGGATGATCGTCGGGGAGAACAGCCGCTCGGGCGACATGGACGTCAACCCGACCAAAGAGAAGAAGCTGACGAACATCCGGACCCACGCCCACGACGAGGCGCTTCGACTCACGCCGCCGCGGCCGCTCACCCTCGAGTCGGCGATCGAGTTCATCGCGGGCGACGAGCTCGTCGAGGTGACTCCGCAGTCGATCCGGCTCCGGAAGCGGACGCTTCCCCAGCACGACCGCCGTCGTGAACGAGGCCGCGAGGAGGATCTTCGGCGCTCCACGGAGCGGGACGCGGCGGGCTAGGCCCGGCGGGCGTTCCCCGCGAGGTCCGAGCCGCCGGTCGCGGGAGCGTCAGCGGTGAACCGCGGCGACCGGGACGACGAGGGCGCCGGCGTCGATGGGGACGGCGCCGCTCACGTCGACCAGATCGGCGATCCCGACCCCCAGCTCCGGCCCGACGCCGGCGCTTGCGGTGTCAGCGGCGAACGATGCTGACACCGGCTCCCGCCAGCCCCACGGGTCATCGCCCTCCTGGACGCCGTGCGGCCAGCCGAGCGTCCGATCCGGCGGCACGAACAGCTGGGCGATGCCGTCGCCGACGAGGCCGACGCCATCGAGGAGCAGCCGTGGAGCGAGGAGCAGGGCGGCGACGGCTAATGCGACCGCGACGACGTTCGGGACGTCCATGGCACCTCCGGCGCTGGGACGATTGTCCCGCGCGGAGCAACCCCCCGTCGACGAGCACGCGGATCGGCGGGCGCCGCGTCACGGTGGCCGCCGATCAGGGGCTAGCCGGCAAGCTGCTGGCGGAGCTCCGTGACGAGCATCTCGGCGTGACGGCGGTCGTCCTCGGCGAGCTTGCGCCAGAGGTCGGGGCGACCGTCCTCGGCGTAGGCGCGATACGTGTCGATCGCTTCGAGCTTCGAGGACAGGGCCATCAGCAGGTCGTACGTCTCGTCGTCGATCGGCGACTCGATCCAGTCGCCATCGTCGAGGCCATCCTGGCCGGTCCGGTCCATCGGCTGCGACATCGTCTCGGGTGTCGTGTCCATCTCGATCCTCCTGCGGAGGTCGATCGTCGTCGCCCGCTCGTCGCGAGGACCCATCGAACCACCCGCCGAGGTATCGGCCGGCTTTCAGGTGCCGGCCCGCTCCTGCTCCCGGCGCCACGCCATGTGGAGCAGGACGGTCGCCCACATGCGGTACGGCCGCCACGCCTCGGCGATCGATCGCCAGGAGTCGTCGTCCGGCGTCGTCGGGAGGTCGTGGAAGTGGCCAACCGCGTCGCGGCTGATCGCGTCCCCGAGCGGCAGGGCGTCCGCGAGGCCGCAGCCGCGGGTCAGGACGGCGCTCGCCGTCCACTCGCCCACGCCGGGAAGCTTCCGCAGCTCGGCGAGCGCGTCGTCCTCGGGCAGCGCCCGCAGACGGTCCGTGTCCAGCCGGCCGTCCAGCGCGGCTCGAGCCAGGCCGTGCAGTCGATCGACCTTCACGGCGGGGAGGCCCGGGATCGCGGTCAGCGCGAGCAGCGCCGCGGGTCGCGGAAACGGCCGGACGGTGGTGCTGCGGCCATCGGTCTCCACGTGGATCGGATCGCCCGCCAGCTCGGCGATCCGCTCCTTCACCCGTCGGGTCTGGACCATCGAGATCCGCTGTCCGATGACGAACGACGTCGCGGCTTCGTACGCCGAGTAGAAGCAGACCGGCCGGAGGAGCCCGTACCGCGCCTGGAGCCGACCCACGACGGCGTCGCGCCGCCCGACCTCGGGCCAGCCGGAGCCGTCGTGATCGACCGAGAGCGAGCGCGCGACCTGGCGACCGACGACCTCGAGATCCCCGTCGCCGAAGACGTCCGCGATGAGCTCGCCGGATGCCGCCTGGCGTACCTGGACGGCTGCGCTCGTCGCCCAGCCCTCGACCGGGAAGGTCATCAGGATCGCGCCCTCGGCTGCGGCGCGCGCCCCGATCCCGGCCGTGAAGCCGCCGGCGAAGTCGCGCGCGGTCGCGAGGTCGAAGGGCCCGCGGGGCTGGATCGTCAGCGTGCGCACGTCGCGAGTATCCGCCTCGCGAGGAGGCACCGAGCGCCCGGCGTACAATCGGCCGCCAGATGGCGATCTACCTCGACCACGCCGCGACGACGCCGCTCCGGGCGGAGGTTCTCGAGGCGATGCTGCCGTTCCTGACCGAGGCGTTCGGCAACGCCTCGTCGTCCCATGCGTTCGGACGCCAGGCCCGTGCCGCCCTCGACGAGGCCCACGAGCGGATCGCGAAGGGGATCGGGGCCGAGGCCAGGGAGATCGTCCTGACATCCGGCGGCACCGAGGCCCTCAACCTCGGGCTGAAGGGCGCCGCGTGGGCGGGAAAGGCGCACGGCCACCGGATCGTGACCTCGGCGGTGGAGCACCACGCCGTCGGTCACACGCTTCGGCACCTCGAGAAGTTCGGCTTCGAGGTGGTCGAGCTGCCGGTCGATCGGTACGGTCGCGTCGACCCGGACCAGGTCGATGCCGCGATCACCGACAAGACCATCCTCGTCTCGATCATGTTCGCGAACAACGAGGTGGGAACGATCCAGCCCATCGCGGAGATCGCCGAACGCATCCACGCCCACAAGGGCGTCCTGTTCGCGGTCGACGCGGTCCAGGCGGCGCCGCATCTCGAGATCGACGTCGAGGCGCTCGGCGTGGACCTGCTCGCGATGAGCGCCCACAAGCTCGAGGGACCGAAGGGCGTCGGCGCGATGTACCTCCGCCACGGCACCCATATCCTCGCGCAGCAGCAGGGCGGGTCGCAGGAGCGCCACCGCCGCGGCGGGACCGAGAACGTGGCCGGGGCCGTCGGGATGGCGAGCGCCTTCGATCTCGCTCGGGCCGAGCGGGCGGAGACGGCGAAGCGGCTTCGGCGGCTCCGGGAGCGACTCCAGAAGGCGGCGCTGGCGGTCGACAGCGTCGAGCTGACCGGCCACCCGACCGAGCGCCTCCCCGGCCACCTCTCGCTGATCGCCCGCGACACGGACGGCACCGCGGTGGCCATGTCGCTCGACCTCCACGGGATCGCAGCGTCGGTGGGTTCCGCGTGCACGAGCGGCTCGACCGAGGTGTCGCACGTCCTCACCGCGATGGGCTACCCGGAGGAGGAGGCCCGCGGCGCGCTCCGCCTGACGCTCGGCCGGACGACGACCGAGGCCGAGATCGACCAGGCGGCCGCCATCATCCCGGGCGTCCTCGCCTCGATGCGGATCGGTGCCGCCGCCGTTGCGTCGGATCCGCTGGGTCAGGGGCTGCCGGCGTGACCCGGATCCTCGCCGCGATGTCCGGCGGCGTCGACTCGTCGGTCGCGGCGGCGCTGCTCCGGAGCCAGGGGCACGAGGTCGTGGGCGTCTGGATGCGGCTCCACGACGTCGCCGACACCTACTCGGAGTTCAAGAAGAGCTGCTGCTCGCTGGATGCCGCCGACGATGCCCGGCGGGTCGCGGCGCAGCTCGACATTCCGTTCTACGTGATGAACCTGGAGCGTGAGTTCGATGCCGGCGTCCTCCAGCCGTTCCTGACCGCGTACCTGGACGGCCGGACGCCGAGTCCCTGTGTCGACTGCAACACCTACGTGAAGTTCGGCGCGCTGCTCGGCCGCGCGCGGCACCTGTACGAATGCGAGGCGGTCGCGACCGGGCACTATGCCCGCCGCGACATCGGGCCGGATGGCCGCCCGCGGCTGCTCCGCGCCCGCGACGACGACAAGGACCAGAGCTACTTCCTCTACGGGCTGCGCCAGGACCAGCTCGAGCACGCCCGGTTTCCGCTCGGCGAGCTGACGAAGCCCGAGGTCCGGGCCGTGGCCCGGTCGCTCGGTCTGGCGACGGCGGACAAGCCCGAGAGCCAGGAGATCTGCTTCGTCCCGGGCGGCGACTACCGCGACGCGCTCCGCGAGCGCGCGGGCTGGACGCCCACGTCCGGTGCGGTCCTCGATGTCGACGGGCGCGCGGTCGGGACGCACCCGGGGACGGCCGGCTTCACGGTCGGGCAGCGACGCGGGATCGGCATCAGCGCCGACGCGCCGCGCTACGTCAGCCGGATCGATCCGCTGACGAACACGATCCAGCTCGGCCGGCGCGAGGACCTCGAGACGACGACGGTCGCCCTCGGCGGCGTGACCTTCGTCGGCGACGCCGGCCCGGAGCCCGGGCCGTTCCGGGCGTCGGTCCGGATCCGGCACCGCGCGCCGCTCGTCCCGGCGACGGTCCGCCCGGCCGGCATCGGCGAGCGACGTCGTGGCGGACGCTGGATCGTCGAGACCGACACGCCGGTCTGGGCCGCGGCGCCCGGCCAGGCGGCGGTCCTGTACGACGGCGATGTCGTTCTGGGCGGCGGCCGGATAGAACGGGAGGCTGCGGCGGCCGGGGCTGCCTGACCGCAGCGGGCTCGGCCGGCCGGCGGCCACCGGCGCCGTGGCCCGCTTCTGCGCCGCCGCCAGTCCCTATACTCGCCGGGTGATCGGACCGGCGCCCGTGCTCGCGCTGCTCGTCGGGATCTTCCACACCGCCCTGTTCGTGCTGATCCGCGGCTCCGGCGGCGGCCAGCTCGCGCTGCTCCTTCTCGCCGCGTTCCTCGGGGCGTGGGCAGGTGACGCGATCGGGGCCCGGCTCGGCATCGACCTCCTGCGGATCGGCGATTTCCGGCTCGTCGCGGCGTCCGTCCTGGCGTGGGTCGGGATCGGCTTCGTCTCGGTCGTGACGCTGCTCGGCCCGAATCGCCGCGAGCGGCTCGGCTCGTGACGGATCCCGTCCGCGTCTCGTCGCCGCTCGAGGCGCTGATCCGGTCGGTCGCCGGACCCGCGGCGGGCGGCGGAGACGACACCGACGTCCGCGCCTCGACCTTCGCCCGCGGCCTCGCCCTCGGCGCGCTCGTCGGTGCCGCGATCGCCGGTTCCACGATCTGGCAGCGCCGGCACGCCCGGGGGGTTCCGGCCGTCCCCGTCGGCGTCGCGGACGAGACCCTGCCACCAGGCGAACCGCCGGGAGATGCGCCTCGGGCGTGACGCCCGCGCCGGCCGTGGCGCGCATGGGAGGCAGCGTGCCGTTCGGTACCATTGCGGCCGTGTCGCCCCCCGCCGTCGAGCACGATCCGCGGATCAAGCCGCTCCCCGCGGCGGAGATCCGGCGCCGCTTTGTCGAGTTCTTCGCCGAACGCCGTCACACGCCGGTCCCGAGCGCGAGCCTCGTCCCCGCCGGTGATGCCACGTTGCTCTTCACGAACTCCGGCATGGTCCAGTTCAAGGACGTCCTGACCGGTGTCGAGAAGCGCGATTACACCCGGGCGGTCGACTACCAGCGGGTGCTGCGCGTCTCCGGCAAGCACAACGACTTCGAGGAGGTCGGGCGGACGACCCGTCACAACACCTTCTTCGAGATGCTCGGCAACTGGAGCTTCGGCGACTACTTCAAGCGCGACGCGATCCAGTACGCGTGGGACTTCCTGACGCGGGACATGGGGATCCCGCCGGAACGGCTCGCTGCCACGACCTACAAGGACGACGAGGTCGCCCGCCAGGTCTGGCGCGACGAGATCGGCCTCCCGCCGGAGCGGATGGCGGTCTGGGGCGACGTCGACGCCGGCGACGACAGCAACTTCTGGCGCATGGCGGACACCGGACCGTGCGGGCCGTGCAGCGAGATCCATTTCGACCGCGGCGTGGAGCTGTCCGAAGGCCCGGAATGCATCCCGGACCACTCCGAGAACTGCCCGCGCTGGCTGGAGATCTGGAACCTCGTGTTCATGGAGTTCGACCAGCGCCCCACGGGTCGCGTGCCGCTGCCGTTCAAGAGCGTCGACACCGGCATGAGCCTGGAGCGGCTGGCGAGCGTGCTCCAGCAGGTCCCGAGCAACTTCGACACGGACCTCTTCGTCCCGATCCACGCCCGGATGCGGGAGCTCATGGGCCACGATCCGGAGGCATTCGAGGCGGAGCGCTTCAGCTACCAGGTCATCGCGGACCATGCCCGGGCCGTCGTCTTCCTGATCGCCGACGGCGTGCTGCCCTCGAACGAGGGCCGCGGCTACGTGCTCCGCCGGATCCTCCGCCGGGCCGTGCGTCACGGCCGGATCCTGGGCCGCCGTGAGCCGTTCATGGCGGAACTGGGCCGCGTCGTCATCGAGATCATGCGCGATGCGTACCCGTACCTCGTCGAGCGTCAGGACGCAATCCTGGCGGCGATCGAGCGCGAGGAGGCGCAGTTCGCGCGCACGCTGGACGCGGGCACGGGCCAGCTGGAGGCCGCGCTCGTCGAGCTTGCCGAGGGTGCCGAGCGCCGGATCGGTCGCCGTCCGGACACCCTCCCGGCGGACGCGCCGCGCGTTCCGGGAGACCTCGCGTTCCGCCTGCACGACACCTTCGGCTTTCCGATCGACCTCACGATCGAGCTGGCTGCGGAGTACGGCGTCGCGGTCGACCGGGAAGGGTTCGACGCGGCGCTGGCGAAGCAGCGTGAGCGGAGCCGGTCCGGGAAGAAGGCGGAGCTCGCGCTGCATGCGGAGCTCGCGACCCTGTACCAGGCGATCCAGGCGCGGGCCGGCGACACGGAGTTCCTGGGCTACGAGACGACGACCGCCCCCGGGCGCGTCGTCGCGATCGTCCGTGACGGGATGGAGTTCGACGACCTCACCGGCCTGGGAGCCGCCGAGATCGTGCTGGATCGCACGCCGTTCTACGCGGAGGGTGGCGGCCAGGTCGGCGACCGTGGCGAGCTGCGGGAGGCGGGCGGCGGCTCGTCGGTGTTCGCGGTCGAGGACACCCAGAAGCCCGTCGGCGGGTTGATCGTCCATCGCGGAACGCTCCACGGGCGCGTCCGGGTCGGGGAGACGCTGGACGCGATCGTCGACGCCGACCGCCGGGCCCACACGATGCGCAACCACACGGGGACGCATCTCCTCCACCGTGCGCTTCGGAACGTCGTGGGTGAGGCGGCTCGACAGGCGGGCTCGCTCGTGACGCCGGACGGTCTCCGGTTCGACTTCCCGTTCGACCGGCCGCTCACGACGGACGAGATCCGGACGATCGAGGACCAGGTCCGGGCGGTCATCCGCGACGACCGGACGGTGACGCCGCGGATCATGTCGATGCAGGAGGCGATCGACGCCGGAGCGGACGCGTTCTTCGACGAGAAGTACGGCGATCGGGTCCGCACCGTCCGGGTCGAGGGCTACAGCCACGAGCTCTGTGGCGGCACGCACTGCCGCGCGTCGGGGCAGATCGGGAGCTTCGTGATCACGGCGGAGCGGTCGATCGGGTCCGGGATGCGCCGGATCGAGGCCCTGACCGGGGCCGGCGCGGATGCATACCTGCGCTCCCGTTCCGACGCGCTCGCGGCGGCGGCCGAGGAGGCCGGCGCCCAGACGCCGGATGCGCTGCCGGATCGGATCCGCGCGCTCCAGGACGAGCTGCGGGAGACGCGGCGACGGCTGAAGGCCGGGGCGGCGGCCGCGGGCACGTTGCCGAAGCCTGGCGAGCTGGCCGCGCGTGCCGAGGAGGTCGCGCCGGGTGTCCGTCTGGTCACGTTCGCCGGGCCCTACGCGTCGATCGACGAGGTGAAGGGCGTGGCGAAGGACGTGCGGGGGGTGCTCGGCTCGGGGGTCGTCGCGATCGGCCTGGACGCGGACGAGCCACAGCTGTTCGTGACGGTCAGCGAGGATCTCGTCGGCCGCGGGCTTGCCGCCGGCGAGCTGGTCCGGGAGGCGGTGGCCGCGATCGACGGCCGCGGCGGAGGGCGTCCGGAGATGGCCCAGGGCAAGGGCACGCGGCGCGACGGTCTCGCGGCTGCCCTCGACACGGTCCGGTCCCGGCTGACGACCTCGGCCTAGACGGTGGCGTTCCTCCGCCGGATCTGGCAGCGCGAGGGCGGCACCTCGCTCGCCGCGTGCACGGCGCTGGACATCGGCACGGAGTTTGCGAAAGCGCTCGTCTTCGAGATCGGCGAGGACGGTCGCGGCACCGTCCGCGGCGTGGGGCGGAAACGCCAGGGCCTGAGCCACATGTCGTCGGGGACCGTCGCGGACATTGCGGCCGTGGTCGACAACTGCTCGGTCGCGCTCCAGGAAGCCGAGGAGATGGCGGGCTTCCGGCCGACGCAGGTCGTGATCGGGATCGCCGGCGAGCTCGTGAAGGGCTTCACGACGACGCACAGCCTGGAGCGCAAGCGTCCGGACCAGCCGATCACGGAGGCCGAGCTCCAGAAGCTGATCGACTCCGTCCAGCGCGAGGCGCTCCGGGAGGCGGAGCGGTCGATCACGTGGGAGACGGGCCTGCCGAATGTCGACGTCCGCCTCGTCCACGCGGCGGTCGTCGGCGCCTCGATCGACGGCTACGCGTTGACGAATCCCGTGGGCTTCCAGGGCCGCCACGTGAAGATCGGGATCTTCAACGCGTTTGCCCCGCTCGTCCATCTCGGCGCGCTCCAGAGCGTCGCCTCACAGCTCGACCTGGAGCTGCTCGAGATCGTGGCCGAGCCCTACGCCGTCGCCCGCGTCCTGGGATCCGATCAGGTGCGCCAGGCCGGTGCGCTCTTCGTCGACGTCGGCGGCGGGACGACGGACGTCGCCCTCGTTCGCCAGGGCGGGATCGAGGGGACGCGGATGTTTGCGCTCGGTGGCCGCGCGTTCACGAAGAGCCTGGCTGATCGCCTGGAGCTGCCGTTTCCGCGCGCGGAGTCCGCGAAGGTCGACTACGCCCGCGGCCTCCCGGTCGAACGTCGCGACGAGATCGCCGAGATCGTCGGCGAGGACGTCGAGGTGTGGGCCGCCGGCGTGGAGCTCGTGATGGAGGAGCTCGGGGGAGGGGACCTGCTGCCGGGCCGGATCTATCTGTGCGGAGGAGGCTCGCGGCTCCCCGAGATCGAAGCCGCCCTGAAGGCCGAACGGTTCTGGCAGCGACTCTCCTTCTCGCGCCCGCCTGAGGTCGTCGTGATGGCACCCGACCAGATCGAGGCGATCTCCGACTCGACCGATCTCCTCGTCGACCAGCAGGACGTGACCCCGCTCGGACTCGCCTACCAGGCGATCGAGCTCCAGACGATCGAGGACCCCGTCGACGCGGCGCTCCGCCGCGTCCTTCGCGCGATGAAGGTCTAGGCTTCCCGCGGCATGGCAGCGGGCATCATCTACCTCGACGCCGACGACGAGATCACCTCGGCAGCGGCGCGGATCCGCGGCTCGGCGACGCCGCGCGTGGGTCTCGTGGTCCCGTACGGATCGCGGATCGCGACCTCACGGATGAACTTCCGGCTGCTCTCCCGCGAGGCCGTCGTCAGCAACCGCCGGCTGTCGATCATCGCCGGCGACGCCGCGACCCGGGCGCTGGCGGCATCCGCCGGCCTGCCGGTCTTCGGGTCGGTCGGTGAGTACGACGCCGCGTCGTCGGGTGGCGCGGCAGCGGAGCGTCGGGACGGGGTCGCCTCGCCGGCCGGCCCGCGGGTTGCGCCGGTCCCGCCCGGTCCGCCACCCGACGAGGGGGACGTCGACGAGCCGGGGGAGCGCCGCTCGCCCCGCCAGCCGGCGGCGACGCTCGCGGACAGCGAGACGGTGGCCGCGGTCGGCCGAGGTGCCGCGTCGGCGCCTCCGACGGCCGACACGATCTGGATGACCGTCCCGGATGGGACCGCCGACCCACTCGCGGGGACGGCCACGTCACTGCCGCGACCCGTGACCACCCGAAGGCCCCGTCCGCGTCCGGCCGCGCGCGCGGCACCTATGCCCGAGCGCGACACCGAGGTGGACCTGGATCTCGAGGATGACCGCGTCGCGCCGGATCGACGGCGCATCGGAGGACCGGTGATCGCCGTCCTCGGTCTCGCCGGGCTCGCGGTCGTCGTGCTGGCGGTGGCGGCCTACCTGTTCCTGCCCGCGGCGACGATCGCGGTGACCCCCCGCCGCGAGCCGATCACGGTCGAGCTGACCGTCCGGGCCGATCCCCAGGCGACCGAGGTCGATGCCGCCGGGAGCGTCGTGCCGGCTGTCCCGATCGAGGTGCCGGTCCAGGCCAGCCAGACGTTCACGACAATCGGCAAGCACGTCGAGTCCTCGCCGGCGACGGGCCAGGTGACCTTCGAGAACTACAACCCGCTCTCGTCGAACACGATCCCCGGCGGGAGCATCGTCGCGACGGAGGGCGGGATCAAGTTCCGGACGCTCGCGTCGGTCACGGTCCCCGCCGGCACGTTCGTCCTTCCGTCCGTGATCCCGTCGCGCCGGAGCGTCCAGGTCCAGGCGGTCAAGGACGGACCCGAAGGCAACGTGCCGGCGAACGCGATCCGGATCGTCCCGCAGGCCGAGAACCCGACGTACCTGAAGGTCAACAACGGCGCACCGACCGATGGCGGCGTCCGGACCGAGACCCCCGAGATCCAGAAGGAGGAGGTCGACAAGGCGGTTGCCGCGCTCACGACCCAGCTCCAGTCGAGCTTCGAGGACGCGATCGCGAATGGTGCCGGAGCGCCGGCGGGCACGACGCTGTTCCCGGACACGGCGGAGCTCGGCGATCCGACGCCGTCAGTCGACCCGACGACGCTCGTCGGCCAGGCCGTCCCCACGTTCGACCTCTCGCTGACCGCGACGGGGACCGTCATCGCCGTCGATCCGAGCCCCGTCCGCTCGATCGCCGAGGGTGAGCTGAAGGCGAAGGTCGGGGCGGACCACCGCCTCGTCGACGGCTCCGTGGACGTTGAGGTGGGGGAGGGCAGCGTCGGCGAGGACGGGCAGGTGACGTTCCAGGCAACGGCTCGCGCCGAGCGCGTCGCGATCCTCGATCCCGGCCAGCTCCGGTCGCTCGTCAAGGGCAAGTCGGCGGCCGACGCCCAGTCCGCCCTCGCCCGCTACGGCGACGTGCGGGTGGACCTGTGGCCGTCCTGGGTCTCGACGGTGACCGGGATCGACCAGCGGCTGACCGTGACCGTGGACGATGGCGGCACGAGCGAGGTCGCGCCGGACGCAAGCACCTCGCCACGGCCGACCGCGACGCCGCCCGCACGGACCCCGCGGCCGTCCGCCTCACCGTCCGCCGCGCCATCGCCCTCCGTGCCCGCACCGTCGGCGTCGTGAGCCGCCTCCTCGGGATCGACCTCGGCGAGCGGCGGATCGGGGTTGCCGTTGCCGACGCCGACGGCCGGGCCATGGCCCTGACGACCCTCCGGCGCGCCGACCGGCCTGCCGCCGATGCCGACGCCATCTCGCGGATCGTCGAGCAGCAGGACGCCGCCGAGATCGTCGTCGGCCTGCCGCTCGACATGTCCGGTGGTGAGGGCAGCCAGGCGATCGCGACGCGGGCGTGGGTCGACGCGGTCCGGCCGCTGCTCGCCGTGCCGGTCCGGTATCGTGACGAGCGCCTGTCCAGCCACGTCGCCGAGCAACGCGTCGGTCCGATGAAGCGGGGACGGTCGGGGGGACCGCCGACGCGCGGTCAACGGGACGCCTGGCGCGGCCGCGTGGACCGTGAGGCGGCCGCGATCATCCTCCAGGATGAGCTCGATGCCCGCGAGCCCGACCCGGGACCACACACGGAGGCCGGTTCATGACGATCCGCTCGGGCGGACGTGCGCGCGGGTCCTCACAGGCGCATCCCGCCGACCGCGGGACGTATGACGAGGCGTGGCAGCCGGAGTACACGCCCGACGCGCATGGCGGCAGCCCGTGGTCCCGCGCCCGCTCGGGCGGCGGGGTGGGCGGTGGAGCGGGCGGCGGCTCGAACGGCTGGCAGAGCGGCCGCCGGCGACGCCGCGGCATCCCTGGGATCGTCAAGTTCCTGCTCTTCGCGCTCGTCCTCGCGGCGGCGGTCCTGCTGACGCTCGTCACCGTCCTTCGGCCGCTCGTCCGGGACGCCGTGATCGGCTGGGCGACGGACAACCCCGCGGCGCTCGGGATGCCGTTCATCGCCGATCTCGTTCGGGAGGACCTCGGGCCACGACTCACCGACCCGGCCTCGACGGACACCACCCAGGTCGCGTTCACGATCGCGGACGGCGAGACGGCATCGTCGATCGCCAAGCGGCTCCAGGACGAGGGATTTCTCGCAGATCAGCGGGCGTTCGTGTTCATCGCCACCCAGCGCGATCTCACCGGTCAGCTCCGGACGGGGAGCTTCATCCTGCGCAAGTCGATGACGCCGGACCAGCTCGTGACGGCACTGCTCGTTCCCGAGCAGATCCACTACGTCGAGATCGGGTTGCGAACCGGGCTGCGGCTCGAGCAGATCACCGCGAAGCTCGAGACGATCGACGGGCTCCAGATGGATCCGGCCGAGTTCTACCAGCTCGCGAAGCATCCGCCGGCGTCGCTCGTCGCCGACTACCCGTGGCTGAAGGGCGTCCTGCCGGCGGGTGCCTCGCTCGAGGGGTTCCTGTGGCCGGGGACCTACCGGGTCCTGCCGGACACGACGGCCGAAGAGCTGGTTCGCGACATGCTGGACAACTTCCGCCAGGCGATCGGCGACCGGATGACCGTTCCCTCGGACCGGGGCATGACCTTCTACGAGATCCTGTCGCTCGCGTCGATCGTCGATCACGAGGCGGTCCACGATGTCGACCGGCCGCTGATCGCCGGCGTGTTCAGGGATCGACTCGATCCGAAGCTCTTTCCGAACCTGCACCTCGGCTCGGACCCGACGATCTTCTACATCCACGACACGCTGCAGCTCGATCCGGACAAGATCGGGACCTGGAAGACCTATGTCTTCTGGAACTCCCTGCCGAAGGGCTATCAGCTCCCCGCGGAGCTGCCGGCAGAGCTCGCCGGCTACAACACCTACACCCACCAGGGGATGATCCCCGGCCCGATCTGCACCCCGTCGCTGGCGTCCATCGACGCGGCGCTCGCGCCCGACACGAAGAACCACTACCTCTACTTCCTGGCGAAGAAGGACGGCTCGGGCGAGACGGTCTACGCGAAGACCCTCAAGGAGCACCAGGCGAACATCAAGAAGTACGGATGAGGGGCCGCCCGCCGGCGTCCGGGCTGCCGGCTCCCGGGGACTTCGGTCCGGCGCCGACGACGGAGGAGCGCGCCCGCTGGGCCGCCGCCGACCAGGCTGCTCGTCCCCACCGGGTCGATCGTCTTCGGGCCCGGTTCGCCGGCGCGGGCGTCGACGCGTACTTCGGCATTCGCCGCGAGCACATGCGGTATCTCGCCGGCTTCGTGCTGGAGGACGGCGAGGAGAAGGTCGCGGGAACGTCCGGCCAGTTTCTCGTCGGTCGGGACGAGGTCGTGCTGCTCGCGGACTCCCGCTACGCAATCCAGGCGAGCCGCCAGGCGACGGGCGCCCGGATCGTCGACGGCCCACGGGACGTCGCCGTGGTCTGGCGGGATCTCGTCCGGTCCGTGGGGGCGCGACGGGTCGCCGTCGACGCGGCGGTCATGCCGCACGCCGTCTGGCGTCGCCTGGAGGCGGCGGCACCCGACGTCGAGCTCGTGCCAATCGAGGGCTGGCTGGAGGAGGACCGGGCGATCAAGGAACCCGCCGAGCTCGAGCGGGTCGCGGCGGCATGCGCCGTCGCCGATCGCGCGCTCGCCAGCCTCCTCGCCGGCATCCGGCCGGGCGCGACGGAGCGCGAGCTCGCGCTCGACCTCGAATGGCGGATGCGGACCGACGGCGCGGATGCGCTTGCCTTTCCGCCGACGTGCCTCGTCGGGGCGAACGCCGCGCTGCCGCACGGAGCGCCCTCGGATGCGGCGGTCGTGACCGGCAGCGTCGTCCTGTTCGACTTCGGCGCGGAGGTCGACGGCTATCGCAGCGACATGACCCGGACGCTGTTCGTCGGCGACCCGACCGAGCGGGACCTCGCGCTCTACGAGGTCGTCGCGCGGGCGCAGGCCGCGGTGATCGCCCAGCTCGAGGCGATCGCCGACGGTGAGCTCGGGTTGCCGTCCGGCCGCGATCTCGACGACGTGGCGAAGCGGGTGATCGCCACGGACGGGCGCTTTCCGGCGTACGGCCACGGGCTGGGTCACGGGATCGGCCTGGCAACGCACGAGGCACCGTCCCTCGGTCCGGCCGCGCTCGACTCGCCGCTCCCGTCGCCGACGGTGTTCTCGGTGGAGCCGGGCATCTACCTCGAAGGCGAGACCGGCGTGCGGATCGAGGATCTCGTCCTCCTCGATGCCGACGCAGGGCGGGTCGAGCGTCTGACGAGGTTCCCGCGAGACGTGCTCGTGCTCCCCGCCTGAGGCGGGACGTGGCCGGAGCGATCGCGACCCGAGGCGGTCGGGGATCGCCCGTCGGCTACAATCCTCGGCCGAACCCGATCCTGACGATTCGCCTCGGCGTGCCCCCGGTCGCCGACGCCGCCCGAGGAGCGCACTCCGCATGATCAGCACCGGCGAACTGAAGAAGGGTGTCGCCATCGAGCTCGACGGCGAGCTCTGGCAGATCCTCGACTACCACCACATCAAGATGGGCCGCGGCTCGGCCCAGGTCCGGATCACGCTCCGGAACATCAAGCGCGGCCAGACGGTCGAGCGCAGCTTCCAGGCCGGGACGAAGTGGCCGCGCGCCTCGATGGAGAAGCGACCCGTCCAGTTCCTGTACCGCGACGGCAGCGACTACCACTTCATGGACACCGACACGTACGACCAGTTCCACCTCACGGGCGACCAGCTCGGCGATGCGGCGCAGTACATGAAGGACGGGATGACGCTCGACCGGACGACGTACCAGGGCGAGACGATCGGGGTCGAGCTGCCCGTCACCGTCGATCTCGTCGTCGCCGACACGGAGCCGGGCTTCGCCGGTGACACGCAGACCGGCGCCCGCAAGCCCGCGACGACCGAGACGGGTCTCGTGGTGACCGTTCCGATCTTCGTCGAGTCCGGCGACACGATCCGCGTCGACACGCGCACCGGCGAGTACCAGACCCGCGTCTGACGCCGGCGGCCGTTCGGCCGCCCCAGCTCGTCCCGCGTGCCATGAGCTGATTTCGGCGAATTCCGCGACCGACCGTGCGTTTCGACCGCGCCCGGCGTGTTTGAGGATGTGATGACCCAAGTGGCCTACGCCGACACGACCGACCTCGCCTACGACGACGCGTTTCACCGCTACTGGCCCGACGTCTTCCGGTTCGGGCTCGCCTGGACGAACGACTGGGGGGCCGCGGAGGACCTCGCCCAGGAAGCGTTTCTCCGTCTCTGGGACCACCGCCGGACGATCGACTGGGATCGGCCCGTCCTGCCATGGCTGCTCGTCGCGACCCGGCGGCTCGCCACGGACCGGTTCCGCCGGCTCCGGCGACGCCTCCTCGCGACGCCTGATCAGCCACCCAATCTCGATCCGGCGCTCCGGGCCCGCTGGCTCGACGTCTGCGCCGGCCTCGCCCGCCTGTCGCCGCTCGAGCGCTCGGCGCTCGTCCTGACGACGATCGAGGGGATGACCTACGACGAAGCCGGCCTGGCGCTGGGTGCCACGGCCGGAGCCCTCCGCGCGGCGGTCAGCCGTGCGCGTACCAAGCTGGAGACTGCGTGATGGACCGTGATCCCGTGAAGCGACTGCTCGACGACTGGATGTCGGTCGCTGGTGCGGTCCGGACGCCGGTCCATGCGCCGCGACGCGGCAGTGCCGGCGCGATCCGGTCCGGCGTGGGTCTGTTCGGTGCCGCGGCTGCGGCCGTGGCCGTCGTGATCGCCGTCGTCTGGCTGGGCGGGCGGATCTCGCCGGCGCAGGTGGGAAGCAGCGCGAGCCCCGACGCCAGCGCCGTCGCGGTGGCATCGCCGACGGCTTCCCCATCGCCCCTGCCCACGGTCGGCCCGTCGGTCGCCCCCGCCGTTGCCGCGTCGCCGACGCCGGCCCCACCGACGGCCACGCCCGTCCCGTCGCTCGCGGCGTGCGACACCGCGGATCTCGCGGCGCAGATCACCTCCTGGGAGGGGGCGGCCGGCAGTCGGATTGCGACGGTCACCCTGTCGGTCGGTGCATCGGGCCCGTGCGGCCTGCCGACGACCGCTCGACCGGCGCTCGTCGATGCCCATCATGCGGTGCTCGCCCAGGGCAAGATCACGAACGGGAACGGCGGCACGGCCGACGTTGGCACGCTGCGCGTCGAGCCGGGCGACGTCCTCACGACGCTCGTGTCGGTCGCCAACGTCTGCGGCGCGGCACCGGCGCCGCCCGTCACGATTGCCTTCGATCTCGGGTCTGGCGTCCTCACGGCGCAGCCCCTCAGCGCGACGGACGACACCGTCCCGCCGTGCAACGGGCCGAGCCAGCCGGCCTCGATCGAGATGCATCCGTGGTCGCGCTGACCCTCGCCGAACCGGCACCTTGAGGTTCCGACCATGGACCCGCGTTCCCATCGGCTCCGGACCGGAGCCGCGATCCTCCTTGCCCTCGCCCTGACCGGACTCGGCGGACCGACCGCCGAGCCGGCCCGGGCAGGCGCCGCAGCCGTCGCCCCGTCACTGGCCCGGCTGATCGGCCAGAAGCTCGTCGTCCGGATGGACGGCACGGTGCCGAGCGCCGATCTCCTCGGTCGCATCCGCCGCGGCGAGGTCGGCGGCGTGATCCTCTTCGGGCAGAACATCACGACCCGGGCCCCGCTCATCGCGCTGACCCGTCAGCTGCACGCGGCGGCGATCGCCGGGGGCCAGCCGCCGCTTCTCATCGCCGTCGACCAGGAAGGAGGCTCCATCAAGCGGATCCCGTGGGCGCCGCCGACCCTGACCCTCCCCGCGATGGGCCGCCTCGCCTCCACGACGACGGCCCGCAGCCAGGGCCGGGCGACCGGCCTCGCCCTCGCCGGCCTCGGGATCGACGTCGACCTCGCGCCCGTCGCTGACGTCCCCGTCTCCACCGCGTCGTTCCTGTACCGCGCCGGCCGCACCTGGTCGTTCTCGGCGACGCGGACGGCCGCCCTGGCCGATGCCTTCAGCACCGGCCTGGAATCCGGCGGCCTCGTTCCGACGATGAAGCACTTCCCCGGGCTGGGCGAGGCGACCCTCAACACCGATCTCCGGATCGTCTCGATCCGCGCGTCACGCGCCGCGCTGGCCGGGGAGCTGCTGCCGTACCGGAGCGCGATCGCCCATCACATCCCGCTGATCATGCTGTCGAACGCGACCTACACCGCGTACGACGCGCACGCCGCGGCGGGCTGGTCACCGGCGATCAACACCGTGCTGCTGCGCCAGCAGCTCGGCTTCACCGGCGCCACGATCACGGACTCGCTGGACGGCACGGCTGCCGCCCGGGGCTACACCGCCGCCCACCTCGCGATCCGGGCCGCCGAGGCCGGCACGGACCTGCTCCTGCTCACCGGATCCGAAGCCTCTACGAAGTCCGACTTCAGCCAGCTGCTCGCGGCCGCGACCGCGGGCACGGTTCCGCGAGCGGCGCTTCTCGCCTCGTGGACGCGGATCCTCGCGCTCAAGGCGAGCTTCTGAGGGGCAGGAGCGCCGGCGGCGAACCGCGCCGGTAGCATGGGCCCGTGGCCAGACGCGATCTCCTGCCGGGTTGGGACGAGGCGACGCCGGTGAGCGGCCGGGAGGCTGCAGCCGCCGTCCCGCTGGACACACCGGAGACGGCCGGTCCGGTGCCGCCGCCGCCCGGGACGTTCGGCCTCCGGATCCTCGGCGTCAGCGACGTGGCCCGGGCGATCCGCGACGCGGTTCGCGCGGACCCTCGTCTCGCGGATGTCTGGGTCGAGGGCGAGGTCGGCCGCGTCACCGTCAGCAGCGCCGGGCACGCGTACTTCACGCTGAAGGACGCCCGCAGCACGATCAACTGCGTCTGGTTCAGCGACGAGCGCGCCCGATCGGTCTTCCAGCCGCAGGCGGGACTCCGGATCGTCGTCCACGGCCGGGTGGACCTGTTCGAGCAGCAGGGCGCGGTCCAGCTCTACGTCGAGTCGATCCAGCCGGCCGGGTTCGGCGACCTCGCGATCCGGTTCGAGGCGCTCAAGGCACGACTCGCCGCCGAGGGCCTCTTCGACCAGGCGCGGAAGCGCGCGCTGCCACAGCGACCGGCCACGATCGCGGTGATCACGAGCCCGACCGGCGTCGTGTGGCGCGACGTCGCCACCGTGCTGACGAGGCGCTGGCCGATGACGCGCGTCGTCCTCGTCGCGTGCAAGGTCCAGGGTGACGACGCGCCGGAGAGCATCGTCCGGGCGTTCGGCCGGCTGGACCGCTGGATCGCGACGCTCGAGCACGACGGTCGCGCAGCCGAGGCGCCCCAGGTCACGATCCTCGCCCGCGGCGGCGGCTCGCTCGAGGACCTCTGGTCGTTCAACGACGAGCGCGTCGTCCGCGCCGTCGTCGCCCATCGGCTGCCGGTCGTCTGCGGCGTCGGTCACGAGGTCGACGTCACGCTTGCGGACTTCGCCGCGGACGTTCGTGCAGCCACGCCGTCCGCCGCCGCCGAGCAGGTCGTGCCGGATCGGGCGGAGTGGCTCGCCTCGTTCCGGCGAGCCGGGGAACGGACCGCAGCTGCGGTCCACCGCACCCTCGATGCGATCCGCCGCGAGCTCGCGGTCGAGCGACGCGCGCTGGACCGCCTCGATCCCCGGGCGCAGCTCGTCGCCGACCGCGAGCGCGTGGGGCTGCTCCTCGATCGAGCGGTGCGGAGCGCGGTAGCGGCCATGGATCGGCGATCCGCCGATCTCCGGGCTGCCGAGCGCGCGGTCCCGCGGCCGGTCCTCGACCTCCTGGCCGCGTCGCGGGCGGAGCTCACCGCCAGCGCGGCCTCCATCGCGGTCCTCAGTCCCCAGGCGACGCTCGACCGGGGATACGCGATCGTCCGTCGCACCGCCGACGGTGGTGTCGTGCGTGGACCGACGGATGCGGCGCCGGGCACGCGGCTGCGCCTCCGCGTCGCGGCCGGCGAGCTCGCCGCCGAGGTCGTCGAATGATCCTGTTCGAGCTCCTCGTCTTCGTCGTCATCGCATTCGTCGTCCTGGGCGTCGGCATCCGCATTGGTATCCTCGCGGCGCGGCGCATCGCGCGCCTGACCGGCCGAGACGAGGAGGGTCGATGACCGAGCGATCAGCCGCCGGCGCGACGGGCGCGACCGGCGGGCCGGTCGACACCCTGACGTTCGACGACGCGTTCGCGGAGCTGCGGACGGTCGTGGCCGAGCTGGAGGCCGGTGGCCTGTCCCTGGAGGATACGATTGCCCGGACGGAGCGGGCCGTCGCGCTCCAGCGCCATTGCGAGCGGCTCCTCGGCGAAGCGGAGCTGCGGGTCCAGCAGCTGATCAGCCGGCCCGGTGGTGGCGTCGAGCTCCGCGACATCGCCGCGGAGGAGGCGACCGAGAGCTAGGCCGTCCCGCGCTCGCCGAGGCCGGCAAAAACATGCGACCTGAAGCGAACACGTTTAGAATGGGACGCATCCGTCGCACGTGGCGACGCGAATCCGTCGGAAGCGCGACGATGCGCAGCGCGATGCAAGGGCCTGCGACGCAGCGAAGTACCTGGAGCCGCCCGAACCCGTGATGACCGACCCGACCCCGGACGCGATCCTGCCGACCCTCAGTGGCCCGGCGGATCTCCGGAACCTGACGGCCGCCGAGCTGGACCAGCTCGCGACGGAGGTCCGGCAGACGATCATCGCCACGGTCGCGACCACGGGCGGTCACCTCGGCAGCAGCCTCGGCGTCGTCGAGCTCACGATCGCCCTCCATCGGCTGCTCGAATCGCCGACCGACCGGATCGTCTGGGACACCGGGCACCAGGCCTATCCGCACAAGCTCCTGACGGGTCGCTTCGAGCGGTTCCACACGCTGCGCCAGCTCGGCGGTGTCGGCGGCTTTCCCCGGCGGAGCGAGTCCGAGCACGACGTCTTCGACGGCGGGCACGCCGGCACCGGCCTCTCGATCGGCCAGGGACTCGCCGCGGCCCGCGACCTGCGCGGCGGCCGCGAGCGGATCGCCGTCGTCGTCGGCGACGCGGCGATCACCAGCGGCCTCAGCCTTGAGGCGCTGAACGACATCGGCCAGCGGCGGACCCAGCTCCTGATCGTCCTGAACGACAACGAGATGTCGATCAGCCCGACGGTCGGCGGGCTCTCGAAGTACCTGAGCCAGATCAAGCTCTCCGGGACGTGGCAGTCCAGCCGGACCGCCTACGACGAGCTCGTCGGTCGGATCCCCGCGGTCGGGCCCACCGTCCGCGAGCTGAGCCAGCGGCTCCGGGCCTCGGTCGTGAACTTCGCCCAGCCGGGTCGATTGTTCGAGGATCTCGGCATCACCTACATCGGGCTGGTTCCGGGCCACGACATCAAGGCGCTGCTCTCCACCTTCCAGCAGGCGCTCGAGCTTCGCGGACCGGTGATCGTCCACGTCCGGACCCAGAAGGGTCGCGGGTTCGAGCCCGCGGAAGCGGACCAGGTCGGGTTCCACGGCGCGGCGCTGCCGCCGATGACCGTCCCCGTCGACGCGGAGACCGACGGGGCCTCGAACGGGCACGCCGTGAACGGCTCGGGCGCTTCGGTCGCGGAGGCGACCGCCTCCCCGGCCAACGCTCCGGCTCGCGCCATGCCGACGGAGTCGATGGCGGACGACGCGGCGCCCGCGTCCGCACATCGAGCGGTTCCGAAGAACCCCAACTACACCGCGGTCTTCGTTCGCGAGCTGATCGCGCAGGCGCGGCTCGACGAGCGGATCGTCGCGATCACCGCCGGGATGCCGACCGGAACCGGGCTCTCGACGTTCCAGGCCGAGTTCCCGAACCGCTTCATGGACGTCGGGATCGCCGAGCAGCACTCCGTGGCGCTCGCAACGGGACTCGCGATGGGCGGCATGCGCCCGGTCGTCGCGCTGTACTCGACGTTCCTCCAGCGCGCCTTCGACCAGACCGTCCACGACGTCTGCCAGAACGATCAGCCGGTCCTGATCGCCGTCGACCGCGCCGGGCTCGTCGGGGAGGACGGGACGAGCCACCAGGGGATGTTCACCCTGCCGGCCCAGCGACAGCTGCCGAACCTGGTGATCGCGAGCCCGAAGGACGAGCAGGAGCTCCGGTCACTGCTGATCACCGGTCTCCGCCAGGATCGCCCGTACGCGCTCCACTACCCGCGCGATCCGGGTCTGGGCCTGCCGGCGATCGACGCAGGTCCGATCCCGGTCGGACGGGCCGAGGTGCTGCGCGAGGGCGAGGACGTGCTCTTCGTCGGCTTCGGACCGATCGTCCAGCGGGCGCTCGAGGCTGCCGACATGCTCCGCGGCGAGGGCTGGTCCGTCGGCGTCATCAACGCCCGCTTCGCCAAGCCGCTCGATACGGAGCTGATCCTCGAGCACGCGCGCCGGGTCGGTCTCGTCGTCACGTTCGAGGAAAGCGTGGTCACCGGCGGCTTCGGGGCCGGCGTCCTGGAGGCGATCGAGACCGCCCGGATCACGGAGCCCGGCCTTCGAAGGGTCCCGATCCGGATCATCGGCATCCCCGGCGACGCGTTCGTCGACCACGGATCGGTCGCCGATCTCCGCCGCGTGCTCCGCCTCGACAGCGTCGGCCTCGCGGACCAGGTCCGGGAGACCGTGGCCGAAATGTTGCTCACCCCGAAGGTCGGCGCACGCTCCTGATCGCGAGCGCGCAGCGAAGCGGAACGCCCGACTCCCGACTGACGCGCCTCAGTACATGCAGCCGATCGTGCAGGTCGCCAGTCCGTACAGCGCGATGGCAAGAAGCGGGATGGCGATCGACATGGCAGCGATGCCGACATCCGTCAGGGCCCAAGCGTCGCGCAACCGTGACCGCAGCACGAACGAAGCGACGAGCGTCACGAGGCCGATCGGACAGATCAGAAGGATCGACAGGAGGACACCAGCGAGGAGCCTCGGGTCGCGCGCTGCAGCGAACAGGAGGACGGTACCAATCCCGATCCCGACCACGACATCGGCGACACGACGTGCCACGGTCGAGACCTCCATGGTGAGCCGGCGCAAAGGCGGCTGTGCCACGATAGCCGGGTGACCACCGCGACCATTCGCCGCGCCCGCGTCCGCCTCGACCAGCTCGTCGTCGATCGAGGCCTCGCCGAGAGCCGCGCCCGCGCCCAGGCGTTGATCCTCGGCGGCAAGGTCCGGACCGGGGCAGGGGACAGCGCGCGGGTGGACCGGAAGGCCGGCGATCTCGTCGACGTGGACCTGCCGATCGAGCTCGTCGAGCAGGATCCCTATGTGAGTCGTGGCGGCCACAAGCTTGCGGCGGCGCTGGACGCGTTCTCGATCGACCCGCGCGGCCTCGTCGGCCTGGACGTGGGTGCGTCGACGGGCGGGTTCACGGACGTGCTGCTCCAGCGTGGTGCCGCCCGCGTCCACGCCGTCGATGTCGGCCGCGGCCAGCTCGCGGACCGCGTGGCGCGCGACGCGCGGGTCGTCGTCCATGACCGGACGAACGCCCGGATGCTCGGTCCGGAGACACTGGGCGAGGCGATCGACCTCGCGGTCGTCGACGTCTCGTTCATCTCCCTCGGGCTCGTGCTCGGTCCGATCGCGTCGACCCTTCGCGCGCGCTCATCCGCGCCGGACCCGACGCGCACCCCCTCCATCGTTGCCCTCGTGAAGCCCCAGTTCGAGGTGGGCAAGGGCGGCACGGACCGCGGCGTCGTCCGCGATCCGGTGGCGCACCGGACGGTCCTGGGCCGCGTGGTCGAGCAGGCCGCGGCGCATCACCTGGGCACCCGCGACGTCATCGCCTCGCCGATCCTCGGACCCGAGGGCAATCGCGAGTTCCTGATCCACCTGGCCCCCGGGCCGGGATGTGCGGAGATCGCGGACCGGATCGCCGAGGTCACGGCCGGATGACCGTCCGCCGGATCGGCTTCGCCTACAACCCAACGAACGAGGCAGCGGTCGAGCTTCGCGAGCGTGCCGCGGGGTGGTGCCGGATGCACGGCGTCGACCAGTGGGCAGCCCAGGCGCAGGACTTCGACACGCTCTGCCGGGAGCTCGCCACGAGCGACGTCCTCGTCGTCCTGGGCGGCGACGGGACGCTCCTCCGCGCTGCGCGGGCCGTCATCCAGGTGGACGTGCCGCTCCTCGGCGTCAACCTCGGCAAGGTCGGATTCCTCTCGAAGGTCGAGGCGAACGAGCTCGAGACGGTGCTCGGCAAGCTCGTGGCCGGCCAGTTCTCGATCGACGAGCGGATGGCGCTGGAGGCACGGCTCCTGACCGGCGGCCGCGAGGACGGGGCGGCCGTCCATCACGCGCTCAACGACGTCGTGGTCGCTCGAGGCGCGCTTGCCCGGGTGGTCCGCCTTGACGTTGCGATCGGGCCGAGCCATCTCGCCACGTTCATCGCGGACGGCCTCGTCGTGTCGACGCCGACCGGTTCGACCGGCTACTCGTTCAGCGCCGGCGGCCCGATCGTCGCGCCGGACAGCCGGAACCTGATCGTCACCCCGATCGCCGGCTATCTGTCGGCGATCCGATCCGTCGTCGCGGGGCCGGAGCAGACCGTCCGTTGCCGGGTCGTCGACGCGACGGAGGCGATCGTCTCGATCGACGGCCGTGACGACATGCCGATCGCGGTCGGTGACGTGGTCGAGGTTCGGGCTCTCGCGAGACCGATCCGTCTCGTCGAGCCCGCGGGAAGCCAGCCGTTCTGGGACCTGTTCCGCCGCAAGGTGGAGCTCCTGCCGTCGTGAGCTCGTCCTCGTCGCTCGACGCGCCCGCCGTCCCCGTCGGCCGCCTGCTCGAGCTGACGGTCGCGGACCTCGCGCTCATCGAGCGTCTCCGGCTCACGCTGTCGCCCGGCCTCAACGTGTTCACCGGCGAGACGGGCGCCGGCAAGAGCCTGTTGATCGATGCGCTCGGGCTGGCGACCGGTGCGCGCGCGGACACGACCCTCGTCCGGCACGGTGCCGAGGTCGCGCGCGTGACCGCCCTGTTCGACCGGCTGCCGGAACCGATGATCGCCGCCCGCGACGTCGCGACGTCCGGTCGGTCTTCCGCGCGCCTGGACGATGAGCCGATCACGGCGGCCCGCCTCGGCGAAGTCGCCGGCTCGCTCGTCGAGATCCACGGCCAGCATGACCAGCAGCACCTGCTCGACGAGCGCCGCCAGCGCGACCTCCTGGACGCGTTCGGGGGCCACGAAACACTCCGCGCGACGATGGCCGCGGCGGTCGAGCACTGGCGTGCCAACCGCGCGCTGCTCGGCGAGCTCGCCCTCGACCCGCGGGAGCTCGCCCGACGGCTCGAGCTGAGCGAGCACGAGGCGAACGAGATCGAAGCCGCGCGTCTCCGGTCCGGCGAGGCGGACGAGATTCGCGGGCGGCTGGATGCAGCCCAGCACGGCGAGGCGATCGCGCGGGGCGGCGTCGCGCTCGCGACCGCGCTCGCCGGAGAGGAGGGCAGCGCCCGCGAGCTGCTCGCGGTCGCGATCCGCGAGGTCCGGGCGCTCGCTCGCGTCGACGCCCGGTTCGATCCGCTCGCCGAACGCCTGCTCGGTCTCGAGGCGGAGACCGAGGACGTTGCCGCGGTCGCCCGCGAGCTGGCGGAGTCCGTGGACCACGACCCAGCCGAGCTGGAGCGCCTGTCCGAGCGGCTCTCGACGATCTACGCGCTGGAGCGTCGCTACGGCGACGACGAGGCCGCCGTGATCGCCCACGGGGAGCGAGCCGCGGCGGAGGTCGAACGGCTCCGGGGGATCGACGAGGAGCGCGCGCGTCGGGAAGCCGACGACGCCCGGCTCCTGGATCGCGTCGCGATCGCGGCGGCGGACCTGTCGGCGGCCCGGCGCGCGGCGGGCCAGCAGCTCGCGGCGGCGGTCGAGACTGTGCTCGTCGAGCTCGGCTTCCCGGCGGGCGTGTTCGATGTCGCGATCGGGCGACGAGCCGCGGACGACGACGAGGCGGCGGTCGAGGTCGACGGCGACGCGCTCGCGTTCGACGCCTCGGGGATCGACCAGGTCGTCTTCCGCCTTGCCCCGAACCCCGGCGAGCCGGCTCGTCCGCTGGCGCGGATCGCCTCGGGCGGCGAGCTGAGCCGCGTGGCGCTCGCGATCAAGCAGGTCCTCGCCGAGGCGGACGCGACCCCGACGCTCGTGTTCGACGAGATCGACACCGGCGTCGGCGGCCGGAGCGCGGACCCGATCGGGCGGAGTCTGTGGGCGCTCGCCCGGCGGCACCAGGTGCTGTGCGTCACGCACCTTCCCCAGATCGCGGCCCATGCCGACGCGCATTTCCGGATCGAGAAGCACGAGCGGGCGGGACGGACGATCACCGAGGTCACCGCCCTCGACCGGGAGGGCCGCGTGCGCGAGCTCGCGGCGATGCTCGCCGGCGGCGAGGCGGGGTCCGGGGCGGCTGCGCTCGCCTCGGCCAGCGAGTTGCTCGACCGGGCCGAGGCGTGGCGCTCCCGCTCGCCGGTCGCGGCCTGAGGCGGCGATGGCGGCGCCGACCCTCGAGCGCGCCGTCGACGACTACCTGACGTACCTCCGGGTCGAGCGCGGACTGTCGCCGGCGACGCTCCGTGCCTATCGCGCCGATCTGGCCGATTTCGCGTCGGGGCCCGAGGTGCCCGCGACGTGGGCGGACGGACCCGAGGCGGCGCGCCACCACCTCGCGGCCCGGACGCGACGACAACCGGTCACGACCCGCGCTCGGCGCCGTGCCGGCGATGCCGGGCTCGCGGCCACGTCCCTCCGGAGGCGCGCGGCGAGCATCCGCGGCTTCTACCGGTTCGCCTACGGCGACGGCCTGATCGAGCGCGACGTGGCGGCCCACCTGGACCTGCCGCGCCAGCCGCGGCTGCTGCCCGAGACGCTCTCGGTCGCGGAGGTCGAGCGGCTCCTCGAAGCCGCCCCGAATCTCCGTGCCCGCGCGCTGGTCGAGCTGCTCTACGCCGCGGGGTTGCGCGTCAGCGAGGCGCTCGGCCTGGACCGCGAGGACCTCGCCCTCGATGCCGGCCACGTTCGCGTGATCGGCAAGGGCGACAAGGAGCGGCTCGTGCCGGTGGGGGACATCGCGCTCGAGTGGCTCGGCCGGTGGCTGGACGAGGGCCGGCCGGCACTTCTGGGGCTCAACCAGGTGGCGCCGCTCCGGGGTGGCCCGCTGTTCCTCGGCGATCGCGGCCGGCGGCTCGCCCGTCAGCAGGCGTTCGCGATGGTCCGCGCCGCGGCGAGCGAGGCCGGCCTGTCCGACCGGGTCTCGCCGCACACGCTCCGCCACTCGTTCGCGACCCATCTCCTGGAGGGCGGTGCCGACCTCCGGGTCGTCCAGGAGTTGCTCGGGCATGCGAGTATCTCCACGACCCAGCTCTACACGCACGTCACCGGTGAGCGAGTCCGCGAGATCTATGCGCGGGCGCACCCGAGAGCCTGAACAGGGGAACCGAGCGCATGGCCTACCTGGACAACCTTCTCGCGTCCGGCGAGCAGCCGATCCGCCGCGAGCACCAGCACTGGTTCGTCCTCCTCGCCGACGCTCGGTACGCGATCTACGCCTGGCTCGCCGCAGTCGTCCTCATCGTCCTCAGCAACACGCTGCTGGCCGGCAACCAGACCCTGTCGCAGCCGCTCGGCTGGATCGTCATCGTCCTCGTCGTGGGCGGCCTGCTGTATTTCGGGTGGCAGGTGCTGCGCTGGCAGAACGAGGAGTTCGTCGTCACGTCGCGCCGCGTCCTCCAGACCGAGGGCGTCGTGAACAAGCGGGTCATCGACAGCTCACTCGAGAAGATCAACGACGCGATCCTGAGCGAGTCGATGTTCGGGCGGATCTTCGGCTTCGGCGATCTCGAGATCCTGACCGCGTCCGAGAGCGGGATCTCGCGCCTGCGGATGCTCCGCCAGGCCGACGATTTCAAGCGGTCGATGCTCGACGCGAAGCACGAGCTCGAGCTGGAGCTGTCGGGTGCCCGGCCGATGCCGGGACCGGCCTACCGGGCGCCGTCACCGATGCAGGCCGCAGCCGTGGCTGCAGGCGTGGCGGGTGCGGCCGGACCGGGCGGAGCGGGTCTCGGGGCCGCGCCGGTCGGCGCCGACTCGCCGACCACGGTGTCGGCCGCGATGTCGGCGGACGACGTGACGCGGACCCTGGCGAACCTCGCCGATCTCCGTGACCGCGGGGCGATCAGCGCCGAGGAGTACGAGGCGAAGAAAGCCGACCTCCTGCGCCGCCTGTAGGATTTCGGCGCGCGAGCCGCCCCGGCCGCGGAGAGGAGACGTCACTTCGTGTTCGTCCAGAGTCATCCGGTCGAGACCGTCGTCCTCATCGCGTTCTTCCTCCTCCTCTCGTTCCCGGTCCACGAGTTCGCCCACGCCCTGACGGCCTACCGACTCGGGGATTCGACCGCCAAGCACTTCGGCAAGCTCACCCTCAACCCGCTCGCCCATTTCGACCAGGTCGGCGGGACGATCCTCGTCCTCTCGGTGCTGATCACCGGCTTCCCGTTCGGGTTCGCCCAGACGCCGGTCAACCCGCGCAACCTGCGCGGCCGCCACGGCGACGCCGTCGTCGCGATCGCCGGCCCGCTGTCCAACCTCCTCCTCGCGGCCGTGTTCGCGATCCCGTTGCGCCTGCTCCTCGCCAACCCGACCATCGGCGGGTCGAACGGGTTCGAGATCGCGAGCCTTCTCTCGTTCATCGTCCAGGGCAGCATCATCCTGGGTCTGTTCAACCTGATCCCGATCCCGCCGCTCGATGGCGGCGCGATCCTCCTGTCGTACCTCCCGCCGAGGACCGCCTGGCAGGTCCGGCCCTTCCTGGCCCAGTACGGCTTCTTCCTGATCATCCTGCTGATCGTGCCCCTGGGCGGAGGTTCGATCCTCGGGCGCGTCATCGGCCCGATCCTGGACGCGGTGTATGGCCTCCTGGTGGGCTGACAAGGCTCGCCAGACCATCGCCCATCTCCGGGCACAGGTCTCACCGGCCGAGCGCGCATCCCTCGCCGCATGGCTGGAACCGGCCGAGCTCGCCCTGTTTGATGGCATGCACGTCGCCGATCGGCGGCACGGGCTCGACGTGGTCGCGTGGCTGCGGCGCGACGGCTGCAGCGATCCCGAGGTCCTCGCCGCGGGGCTGCTCCATGACTGTGCGAAGGGCGACACCGGCGTCGGGCCGCGGATCGCGTATGCGCTCGGGCAGCGGCACGGAACGTGGATCTGGCACGCGGCCTCGCTGCTGCCGAGCTGGCGCGCGGCGATCGCCCGGCTCCGTGTGCACGCCGAAGCGTCCGCCGGGCTCGCGGCCGCGGCAGGCTGCTCGCCGCGAACGGTCGAGCTGATCCGACACCAGGATCACCCGATCGATCCCGAGGCCGGCGAGCGGCTGCGCCTGGCCGACGAGGCATCGTGATGGCGGTTGACGCATCGGCGGTGGCCGACGGGCTGTCGCCGGACGACCTCCAGGACGAGCGCCCGTCCATTGCTCCCGCCGTCGCGTTCGGTGTTGGGCGCCGGCCGGAGACCGCCACGCAGGTTCGGCTCGCGAGCTTCGACGGCCCGCTGGCCCTGCTCCTGGCGCTGATCGAGGCCCGCCAGCTCGACGTCGTGAACGTGCCGCTGGGCGCACTCGCCGACGCCTACCTGGATGCGCTCGCGACGCTCGAGACGGACCGGCTCGGCAACATCAGCGCGTTCGTGGCCGTTGCGAGCCAGCTGATCCTGATCAAGAGCCGGGCGATCCTGCCGAGACGCGAGGAAGCGGCGCCCGGCGCGCTCCTCGACGAGGGGCCGGATCCGGAGGCAGAGCTCCGCGCGCGACTGCTGCTCTACCGCGCCCACCGCGACGCGGGCCGCGCGCTCCAGGATCTCGCGGTGATCCGCGTCGGCCTGTTCCGGCGCGAGCCGGCGGCGGCAACGGCCGCGGGCCTCGCGGGAGCGCGCCCTTCCGACGCGCCGCCGCTCGATCCCCGGGTGCTCACCCGGTCCCTCGCGAGGCTGGCGTCGACCGTGGCGCCGCCGCCGCCGCCACCGGAGGTCGTGCCGCGGTCCATCACCCTCACGGAGCGGGCCGCGATCATCCGCGAGGCGCTCCGGGGTGCAGGCCCCGTCGTGCTGCAGGACCTCCTGCGGGGCGTCCGTGACCGGGTCGTCGTCGCGGTGACGTTCCTCGCGATGCTCGAGCTCATGAAGCGCCGCGAGATCGTCGTGACGCAGGAGGCGCCCTGGGGACCAATCGTGGCCCGGGCGACGACGGCCGCCGAGCGCGGTGCGCCGGGCAGGGACGACGAAGGCCTCGCGGACGAGGGGGATCTCGACGAGACCCTGGAGTCGTTCGCGTGATCGACGGGTTCGAGATCGAGGCAGGCACCCAAGCCGACGAAGAGGCGGCGCCACCGGCGAACCCCTCGCAGGACGCCCAGCCTGCCGAGCTGACGGAGGCCCAGCTCGAGGCGCTGCTCTTCGTCGCGGAGCGGCCGCTCACCCGCCGCGAGATTGCCGCGGTCGCCGGGGTGGATCGCGCGACGGTCGACGCCCGGCTCGGCGACCTCGAGGTGGCGCTGGCGGATCGGGGTGTCCGGCTCGTCCTGTCGGCGGATCGGGTCGAGCTCGTCACCGCCCCCGAAGCCGGCACGCTCATCGCGAGGTATGTCGGCGCCGACGCGGTCCGCCTCTCGCCCGCGGCGCTCGAGACCCTCGCGATCGTCGCCTACCGCCAGCCCGTCACGAAGTCAGCCGTCGAGCGGATCCGGGGCGTCGACTCGGACTACACGATCCGGTCGTTGCTGCATCGCCGGCTCGTCGTGGAGCTGGGTCGGTCGGAGGCGCCGGGTCGTCCGTTCCTCTACGGCACGGGCTTCGAGTTCCTCGAGCGGTTCGGTCTCACGAGCCTCGACGAGCTGCCACCGCTCGATGTCGAGGTCGCGGCCCGGCTCGTCGACGAGGAGTCGCCGGACACCGACGGCGACGACGGCGACGGAGGCAAGGCCCCGGTCGCCGAGATCGCGGCACCGGCTCCGGACTCGCCCGGACCGGACGCCTCCTGATGGCGACCGATCGCCTCCAGAAGGTGCTTGCGGCGGCCGGCGTCGCGTCGCGGCGCGCGAGCGAGCAGCTGATCGCCGCCGGTCGTGTGCAGGTCGACGGGAAGCGCGCCACCCTCGGCCAACAGGTCGATCCCGACAGATCGCTCATCGAGGTCGACGGGCTTCCGATCGGCTCTGCCGCCCGGATGACGTATCTGCTCCTGCACAAGCCGGCGGGCGTCACGTCGACGACCCAGGATCGGCACGCGGCCACGACCGTCCTGGATCTGATCCCGACCGCGCTCGTCCCCGACGGCGCCCGCCTCTATCCCGTCGGGCGGCTTGATCAGGACAGCGAGGGCCTGCTCGTCCTCACGAACGACGGCGCGTGGTCGGAGCGGATCCTCCATCCCCGGTTCGGCGTGGAGCGGGAATACGCGCTTGCGGTCCGGGATCGCCTGTCCAACGCCCAGATCGACGCGCTTCGCGACGGCATCGAGCTCGACGAGGGCGTCGCCACGCTCCACCACCTCCGGCCGATGACGGCGGTCGAGACGTCCCGGCTGGCCGACCTCCTCGCACCCGCGCCGCCGCCGGGCCTCGCCTGGTACCGGGCCACGCTTCGCCAGGGGTGGAAGCGACAGCTCCGCCGGATGTTCGGGGCCGTTGAGGCACCGATCGAGCGGCTGGTCCGGGTCCGGATCGGGCCCGTCCGCATCGACGACCTCCGGAGCGGCCGCGTCCGGCCGCTCAAGGCGCCCGAGATCCGCGGGCTGGCAGGCGGCGGCGGCCGCTCTCGCTGACCGTCGCGGGTACCTCCGTCGCGGCCGGCGCCGCGTCCGCCGGCGGTATGCTCGGTTCGTGTCCAGCCCTGACCAGGAGCTCGTCGTCGCGCTCGACGGACCTGGCTCCTCCGGCAAGTCGAGCGTCGGCTCCGCGGCCGCGCTGCGCCTCGGGTATCGGTTCTGTGACACCGGACTGCTCTACCGCGCCGCGACGTGGCTGGCCCTCGAACGCGGCGTGGCGACGGATCGCACGCCCGGGGAACCGAGCCGGCTCGTCGATCTCATCACGGAGATCGAGCTGGTGGCCGACGGGGACGGCCGCCTCGCCCACGTCAGCGTCGACGGCGTCGACGTGACCGCTGCCGTCCACACGCCGCGGGTCGATGACGCCGTCTCGGCCGTCTCCGGCGTCGCCGAGCTCAGGACCGCGCTCCTCGACCGGCAGCGCGCCCTGGCCGCGGAGCCGGGCGGGATCGTGATGGCCGGTCGCGACATCGGCACGGTCGTGCTGCCCGACGCGGACCTGAAGATCTTCCTCGATGCGTCCGTCGAGGAGCGTGCGCGGCGGCGCGCCGAGGAACGTGGCGTGGATCCGGCGAGTGCCGCCGGCCGAGCCATCCTCGCCCAGCTGGAGCGTCGGGACGTGCTCGACAGCACGCGCGCGGTGTCGCCCCTCCGACCCGCACCCGACGCCGTGCACATCGTCACCGACGGGAACAGCTTCGAGCAGACGGTCGACGCGGTCGTCGGCGCGATCCGGACCGCGGCGGCCGCGCCGGCAGCGCCAGACGGGCGGCCGCGATGACGTCAGGCGAGGGGAGCGGGCCGGAGACGACGCCCTCCGACGCGATCGCGCGCGAAGTCACTCCTGACACCCGCCGCCGCGAGAAGCCGCGGATCGATCTCGACGAGCTCCTTCGCGACGACGTCACCCCGCTCATCCGCACCGTCGCCTTCGGCGCGCGGACGCTGGCGCGGTCCGTGACCCGCGTCCGGGTCGAGGGCGACGTCGACGCCATCCCGCGAACGGGACCCCTCATCCTCGCGGCGAACCACATCTCGAACGCGGACCCAGTGATCGTCGGCGCCTGGCTCACGAAGCGGCTCGGCCGCCGGATCCACTGGCTCGGCAAGAAGGAGATGTTCGAGTGGCCCGTGGTCGGCTGGATGGCTCGCAACGGCGGCGTCGTGCCGGTGGACCGCGGGGGCGCGGACGTGGAGGCGTTCCGGCTCGCCCAGCGCGTCCTGGAGGCCGGCCACGTGCTGATGGTGTTTCCCGAAGGCACGCGCAGCGATACCGCGCAGCTCCAGGTCCCGAAGGACGGCCTTGCGATGCTCGCGCTCCGGACGAACGCGACGGTCGTCCCGATCGGCATCTCGAACACGGACCGCGTCTGGCCGAAGGGACGGCCGCTGCCGACGCCGGGCCGCCACGCGACGATGCGAATCGGCTCCCCGTTCCGTGTCCGCGATGTTCTTCCCGCGGACACGGATCGGAAGGCTGCCAAGGGCCTCGCGACGACCGCGATCATGCGGCGGATCGCCGGCCTCATCGACCCCCGCCATCGCGGGCCCTACGACCCGGATCCGGCCTGACCGATCGTCTCGCTCGGCGCCGGTGGCGGGATTCGGCAGGCCGCATGCGATAATCAAGCCGACATGGGAACCGTCCGGGAGATCCGGATCGCCCGGCGAACCGGCTTCTGCTACGGCGTGCGCGAGGCGATCGACAAGGCCAAGGAGGCCCGCGCTGCGGGCAAGTCGACCCATACCCTCGGCCAGGTCGTCCACAACGAGGGCGTGATCGCCGATCTCGAACGGCTCGGGATCGAGACGGTCGAGGCGCTGGACGACGTCGATCACGGGGCGGCCGTCGTGATCCGGGCCCACGGCGTTCGGCCGGACGTCATGGAGCGCGCCAACGCCCGCGGCCTCGAGGTGATCGACGGGACCTGCACCTGGGTCATCCAGGAGCATCGGGAGCTGACGAGGCTCGTCGACGAGGGCTACACGATCGTCCTGCTCGGCACGCCGAACCACGCCGAGGTCGTCGGGATGCTCGGCTTCGCGCCGGACGCGATCGTCGTCGACGAAGAGGACGAGTGGGAGGCGAAAGTTCCCCGCAAGAAGCGGATGGCGCTGATCTCCCAGTCCACCCAGCCGCCCTGGAAGTTCGAGAAGCTCGCCGCCTTCATGGTCGGCCGCAGCCATGAGCTGAAGATCGTGAACACGGTCTGCCCGGTGACGATCCGCCGCCAGGAGGACACGGTCGAGGCGGCCCGGGACGTCGACCTGATGGTCGTGGTCGGTGGTCGTTCCAGCGCGAACACGAAGGAGCTCACGCGGCTCGTCGGCATCGCCGGGAAGCCGGCGCTCCAGATCGAGGGCGCCCGGGACCTCACGGATCCGGGCGTGTTCGACGGCCGCGAGATCATCGGGATCACCGGCGGAACGTCGACGCCGATCGAGGACCTGCGGGACGTCGCCCGCCGTGTGCTCGAGATCGCGGGGACGCCCGATGCCGCAGCGCGCGCCGACGAGCTGGCACAGGACGCGCTGGCCGGCGCGGCCACTCCCGCCGGGCGGACGACGTCGCTGCCCGTCTTCGTCCACAACGAGGGCACCACCCCGACCGCCGGCGCGGCGTAGGCGCAGCGATGCCCTCCCGCGCTCGAGCCTCCGCCTCCGTGCCCGTCGTCGCCGTCGTCGGGCGGCCGAATGTCGGCAAGAGCACGCTGTTCAACCGGTTCGTCGGCAAGCGCCAGGCGATCGTCGAGGATCGCGCGCGGACGACCCGCGACCGGATGTACGGCGACGCCGAGTGGAATGGCCGTCGCTTCGTCCTCGTCGACACCGGCGGCCTGGAGGCCGACACGGACGACCCGATCGAGCTGAAGGTGCAGGAGCAGGCGCGTCTCGCGATCTCCGAGGCGGACGTGATCGTGTTCCTCGTCGACGCCGTCAGCGGGCTGACCCCGGCCGATCAGGAGGCCGCAGAGCTGCTTCGGACGGCGAAGGCGCCCGTGATCGTCGCCGTGAACAAGGTGGACAACACGCAGCGCGAGGCCGACGCGGCCGAGTTCTGGGCGATGGGCTGGGAGGAGACGTACAGCATCTCCGCGTCCCACGGCCGCGGAACCGGCGACCTGCTCGATGCGATCGTCTGGGCGCTGCCGCCCGAGACCGAGGCGGAGGTCGCGCGCAAGGCGCGCGAGGCGGAGGCCGACGACTGGGCGACCGACATGGCCGCCGGCCGGCTCGCCCCGTTCGTGGTCGGCGAGGACACCGAGCCGAACGACGCCGATGACGACTCCGACGCAGATGCCGATGCGGACGGCCAGGCGGCCACCGACGTCGACGGCATCGCCGCACGATGGGATGCCGAGATCGCCGCGGAGGCCGAGGACCAGGTCGCGGCGATCGCGTTCGTCGGGCGGCCGAACGTCGGCAAGTCGTCGCTGCTGAACAGCCTCCTCGGTGAGGATCGGGCGATCGTGTCGGCGGTTCCCGGCACGACCCGGGACGCGATCGACACGACGCTCGAATGGGGACGGAGCGAGGTCGTGCTGATCGACACGGCCGGGATCCGGCGGCGCGGCAAGGTCGCGTCGGGCCCGGCCGCGGACCGCTACTCGACGCTCCGCTCCCTGAAGGCGATCTCCCGGGCCGATGTTGCCGTCCTGGTGATCGACGCGGTCGAGGGCCTGACGGCCCAGGACGCCCACGTCGCGGGCTACGTCGTCGAGGAGGGCAAGGGCCTCGTCATCGCCGTCAACAAGTGGGACCTGGTCGAGAGCAAGACCGATCGGACGTTCGCCCAGTACGTCGAGTGGATCCAGAACGAGGTGCCGTTCCTCGACTTCGCCCCGGTCGTCTCGATCAGCGTGAAGACCGGCCAGCGGGTCGGTCGCGTGCTCGAGATGGCGATCGACATCTGGGGCGAGCGCCGCAAGCGGATTTCGACCGCGGAGCTGAACCGCGTCCTGCGCGCCGCCGCCGAGCGCCAGGCTCCGCCGGTCTTCAAGGGACGCCGGCCGAAGATCTTCTACGGCACGCAGGCCGGCATCGCCCCGCCGACATTCGTGTTCTTCGCGAACGACGCTGCGGCGATCCACTTCAGCTACCGCCGCTACATCGAAAACCGGCTGCGGGCCGAGTTCGGCTTCGACGGCACGCCGATCAAGCTCGTGTTCCGCGATCGGGAGTCCGCGAAGCTGCCGAAGCGACGGTCGCCGCGGGCGGGCGGCCGGGCCGCCCCCGCTCGACGAACCGCCACGGGCGGGCGACGCCCGAAGCGATGACCGCTCGCGCCACGCCCGGTGGCCAGGGCGGGCCGACCGGCGCGACGCGGCCAACCGGGCGACCCAGGGTTGCGGTCGTCGGCGCCGGTGCGTGGGGAACCACCCTCGCCGTCCTGATCGGCCGCGCCGAACCGGTGATCCTGTTCGCCCGAGACCCGGCCGCCGCCGTTCGGATCGAGGCGGATCGGCGGAACGACCGCCGCCTTCCCGGCGTGCAGCTGCCGGACGCTGTCCGCGCCACAGCGGATCCTGCCGAGCTCTCCGACGCCGTCGATCTCGTCGTCTTCGCGGCGCCCTCGTCGCACCTCCGCGACCTGGTGGAGCAGACCGCCCCGTTCGTCCCTGCGTCCGCGGACATCCTGTCCGTCGCCAAGGGCCTGGAGCGAGGGACGCTGCTCCGGATGTCGGAGGTGATCGCCGAGGCCGGGGGCGTCGCGCCGGCGCGGATCGCCGCGCTGTCCGGGCCGAACCTCGCCACCGAGATCGCACGCGGCCTTCCCGCATCGGGCGTCGTCGCGGCTGACGACCTGGAGCTGGCCGGTCGCGTCGCCGCCCGACTCGGCCGGCGCGAATTCCGTCTCTACGTCAACCGCGACCTCCTCGGCGTCGAGCTGTGCGGGGCGCTGAAGAACATCGTCGCGATCGCCGCCGGTGCCGCAGATGGGCTCGGGTTCGGGGACAACGGCAAGGCGGGGCTGATCACCCGCGGTCTCGCCGAGATGACGCGGCTCGGGATCGCCGCAGGCGGAAACCCCCTGACCTTCGCCGGACTGGCCGGCGTCGGCGACGTCGTCGCGACGTGCGGCTCCGCGCTGTCCCGGAACCACCGGCTCGGCGTGGAGCTCGCGAACGGGCGGCGATGGGCGGAGCTCGAGCAGGAGCTGCCGGGGACCGCGGAGGGCGCCTACACGGTCGATGCGGCGCTCGGGCTCGCCCGACGGCACGGCGTCGAGATGCCGATCGCCGAGGAGGTCCACAACGCCCTGTTCGAGGGCAAGAGCGTCCAGCGTTGTCTCGTTGACCTCCTCGCCCGCGAGTCGAAGGACGAGCTGGCCGATTTCCCGGCCTGGGCCGAACGGATCCGCGACGGCGGGTGACAATTCGAGGATGAACGACACGATCCTGCGGCGCGAGCTGGTGCGCCTCCTCGAGACCCGCGACGCCCACATGTCCTACGAAGAGGCCGTCGCGGAATTTCCGGACGATGCCATGAACCGGCGCGCGCCCAACGTCGAGTACAGCCCGTACGCCTTGCTCGAACACCTCCGTCTGGTCCAGTTCGACCTTCTCGACTACCTCACCAACGCGGACTACCAGGAGAAGCCGTGGCCGGAGGGAACGTGGCCGCCCGAGGGTACGGTCGCCAGCCGCGCCGACTTCGATCGCTCGATCGCCGGCTTTCTCGCCGATCGCGACGCCCTGCGAGCGCTGATCGAGGATCCGTCTCGTGATCTGTTCGCGGTGGTTCCCGGATCGCCCGGGCACACGCTGTTCCGCGAGATCCGGATCGCCGGCGACCACTGCGCGTACCACGTCGGTGAGTTCGCGGCGCTCCGCCAGGTGATGGGGACCTGGCCCGCCGATCGCCAGGACTGAGCACCCGTCAGCGATCGACACGAAGGCGCGGCCGCGCCGACGATCCTGACGGTCACGGCCGGCCCGACGTACCCTGTCCATCCCGACTGCGCCCTCCTGAGGAGACCGTCATGGCGACCGTCCTGACCGACAAGACCCGTTTCGTCCTGGACGAGGAGCGCATTCCGCGCGCCTGGTACAACATCGCCGCGGACCTGCCGAGCCCGGCCCCGCCGCCGCTCCATCCCGGAACGGGCCAGCCGATCGGTCCGGCCGACCTGGCTCCGCTCTTCCCGATGGAGCTGATCAAGCAGGTCGTCAGCCAGGACCGCGAGATCGAGATCCCGGATCCGGTTCGCGACGCGTACAAGCTCTACCGGCCCAGCCCCCTGCACCGGGCGCGCCGCCTCGAGCAGGCGCTCGGAACGCCGGCCCACATCTACTACAAGTACGAGGGCGGCAGCCCGTCGGGCAGCCACAAGCCGAACACGGCGCTTGCGCAGGCGTTCTACAACAAGAACGAGGGCGTGACCCGGCTCGCGACCGAGACCGGGGCTGGGCAGTGGGGGAGCGCCCTGGCGTTCGCCGGCGCCGCATTCGATCTCGAGATCAAGGTCTTCATGGTCCGGGCGAGCTACGACCAGAAGCCGTATCGGCGGATCCTGATGGAGACGTACGGCGCCTCGGTCGTGCCGAGCCCGTCACCCGACACGCAGTACGGCCGCAGCGTGCTCGCGGAGACGCCAGGCCACACCGGATCGCTCGGCGTCGCGATCAGCGAGGCGATCGAGGACACCGTCACCCATCCCGGGACGAAGTACTCGCTCGGCTCGGTGTTCGACTTCGTCCTGCTCCACCAGACCGTGATCGGCCAGGAGTCGATCGAGCAGATGGCGATGGCCGGCGAGGAGCCGGACGTGATCATCGGCTGTGCGGGCGGTGGCTCGAACTTTGCCGGGCTCACGTTCCCATGGCTCGGCCAGACGTTCCGCGGCGGGAAGCAGTACCGGGTGATCGCGGCGGAGCCGGAAGCGGCGCCGTCCCTGACCCGTGGCGTCTACGCCTACGACTTCGGCGACACGGCAAAGACGACCCCGCTCGTGAAGATGCACACCCTGGGTGCCGACTTCATCCCGGAGCCGATCCACGCTGGCGGGCTGCGCTATCACGGGATGGCACCCCTCGTCTCCCATCTCAAGGAGCTGGGCGCGATCGAGGCGCGGTCCGTCCGTCAGCTCGCCTGCTTCGCGGCGGGTGTCCAGTTCGCCCGGACCGAGGGGATCCTGCCGGCGCCGGAGCCGACGCACGCCCTGAAGGTCGCGATCGACGAGGCGCTCGACGCCAAGGAGAAAGGCGAGGAGCGGGTGATCCTGTTCAACCTCTGCGGCCACGGTCATTTCGACCTGACGGCCTATGAGAAGTACCTCGCCGGGACGCTCGAGGACTACGAGTATCCCGACGCGGCGGTCGAGAAGGCGCTCGCGGGACTGCCGAGGATCTGATCCGGCGGTCCCGAGGGCGAGGCTGCCGCCGGGCCGGGATCCGTTGCGCCCGGTGTAGACTGGGCCGCCTGTCGGGGCGTGGCGCAGTCTGGTAGCGCACCAGTCTGGGGGACTGGTGGTCGTCGGTTCAAATCCGGCCGCCCCGACCAACATCTCAGCGTGAAACCGGCCTTCGGGCCGGTTTCTTCGTGCCGGCCGGCACGTTCCGTGGATGTTCCGCGGTCAGCCTTTCGGCTGAACGACCGCGAGCACGTTGCGGCTCGGGTCGATGAACCAGGCGGCCCACGAATGACCCATGTCGGCGACCCCGTCCGTCGTGACCGGGTCCGGCGCGCTGTACTCCTCGATCCGGACGCCGCGGGCGCGGAGATCGTTGACGGCGGCGTGGATATCCGGCACGCGCCAGGCCATCTGGGTCTGGGAATCCGAGGTTCCCCTCGTGCTGAGCGTCACGGCGATCTGCGTGCCGCCGCCCGATCGAAAGACGATCCGATCGCCGGGGTCCTCGCGGGCGATCTCCAGGCCGAGGACGTCGCGGTAGAACGTCCGCGTCGCATCGAGGTCGGTGGAGAGCAGGATCGGGAAGGCGGGGTGGTCGCCGAGCATCGTCGCGGGATCCTCCAGGGCTGGTTCCGGGACATTCAGGGCCGTCCACAGGCCGCTTGGGCGACCCGCGCTACCATCGTCGCGAGCGAATGGCTACGACTCGATCCGTCCTGGTGCTGCTCGTGCTCGTGGCCCTCGCGGTCGGTGCTGCGGTCGGGTTGGTCGTCGGTCTCCTCCAGCTGGCCGCGTCCGCGTAGCCGATCCCGACGCCCGGGACGAGCGCCGGCCCGACTCCTGGGTCGGCGAGGCCCGTCCGGCGTTTCGATCGCTCACGACGCCGCTGCCAATGGTGCGAGAGATCCTCGCACGACTGATGCCCGTGGTGCCGGCAGGGTGGTACCGTCGCGCCGATCAGCCGAAAGGGACCACGTGCGCATCGCGGACTACGTCGAGCTCCCACGGAACATCCGGACCGGCGTCGGCGAGGCGATCGCCGCGCTCGGGGCGGAGGAGGTCGCGTCCTACGCGGTCGACGGATCCGCTCCGACGGACGGCCTCACCGAAGGCGCTCGCGAGAAGGTCGAGCATCTTCTCGTCGTCACGAATCGCGGTCTCCTGGACGTCCGGGTGTCCAAGGCCGTGCGTCCCGGCGGCATCGAGCTGACGGCCTCGCTGATCCTGTGGCGTGACACCCGGCTCGGCGTCGGGATCCGGATCGAAGGATCGGCCCGCGTCGCGAATCAGCTGACGGCATCGATCCGGATCGACGCGCCCGCCGGAACGATCGAGATCGCGCGTCGCTCGGGCGATCTGGCGTTCGACGATTTCGTCCGCGCGCTCGTGGCTGGCGCCGCGGCGGGCTGAGGCGCCGATCCCGTCGCCTAGTTCGGGATGAGGCTCGTCATGACCGCTCTGTGGGCGTCTGATCGGCCGAGCGTCGGAACGCCGAGGTAATGCTCGATCGTCCGCAGCAGGTTGTAGTGGTTGTACGGCTCCGCGGATCGCCGGCCGGCCGGGACACTCCGCCGGATCGGTGAGCCCACGACGAACGTCGCGATCCGATTGCCCTCGGCGCCCTCGTCCTCGTCGAAGGTGACGATCAGCAGCGACCGCTTCGTCGTCCACGCCGGGCTGCTCATGACTCGCGATGCGAACCGGCCGAGCCACGCATCGCCCGTCGCGACCGAGCAGTCGTGCATGTCGTTGCAGATGTTCGGCGTGACGAACGCGAACCGCGGCGTCGTCGCGTCCGATCGAAGGTCGGTCGCGAGCCGCGTGTACGGCACGACGTTCGCGCAGAGCGACGTCCGACGGATGTTGTCGAAGTAGACGAACGGGTCGTGCCTGACGGCGTAGCTCGCGGTGCCCTTCGTCCCGCAGGACGTCGGCATCGACTCCATGTAGCCCTTCCAGGTCCGACCGTGCGCCGAGAGCAGCGATCCGAGGTTGGACGCACGCACCGGGCACGTCGCCGGTGAGCAGTCCGTCGTGATGTGGAACGTGCTGCCGCCGAGGAGGGCGAGGTAGTTCGGCAGGCTTGGGTGGGTCACGCCTTGGAACGCTGTGCTCAGCGCCCCCTGCTTGATCAGGCGGTTGAAGTTCGGGGCTGTGGACCGGCCGACGACCCGGCTGAAGCCGTGATTCTCGAACACGACCAGGAAGATGTGGTCGTAGCTGCCGGCGCCGCGCGCCGGTCGGGCGTTGGCGGTCGACGCGGCCGGCGAGGTTGTTGGAGCGGGTGTCGGCTGCGGGGTCGCGGTCGCGCGCGGGCTCGGCAGCGTCGCGGGCGTCGGAGCCGGCGAGGCAGCGGCAGGGCTGCCAGATGCTCCCGTCGAACCGGAGGGTGCCGGCGAGCCGCCGTCGGACGACGTCGCGGGTCCAGCCGCGACGGGCGAACTCGGAGACGCCGGCGCGCCGCGAGAGGCTGGTGTCGGGCTGCCGTTCGACGAACCGCAGCCCGCGGCGACGACGGTCAGCACCAGCGAGAGCGCGAAGATCCGCTTCATCGAGTGGCTGAGGCTACCGTCGGGCACGGATTTCTGCCCTGGGCCGATCGGGCTACGTGCCGATCCGGGCGAGCGCGGCCGACTCAGCGCGTGGCGATCGACACGATCGTCGGGTGCCGGCCGGCCGAGGCCTGGCATCGGAGCCCGACCTCGGCGACGTCCCGGGCGATCGCCCGCTCGACGTCCTGCTCGGAGCCGGTGGCGGAGAGCAGCGACGCGATGACGATCCCGCTGTTCACGCGGGCCATCGCGTCGGCGAAGGACACGATCAGGTGGCCACCGTCCGGCAGGTGGACCTCGATGGGACCGGTTCCCGCGCTGCCGGTCAACGGTCCCAGCTGACGAGCGCCGCGCCGAGGGCCAGGACGCCGATGGCCGCAACGGATTCGACCGCCGCGTGCGAGCCACCGGCGAGGACGAGCGCCGTCCCGAACCCGGTGAGGAGGCCGCGCACGGTGACGCCGAGCCAGCTCGGAAGGTCGTCGCGGCGTCGCCGCACCCCGGCGATTCGGAAGTGGACGTGGTCGGGGGCGCGAAGGTCGACAGCCATGGCCCGATGATCGTCAGCGTCGCCTCCACTCCACGCACCGCCCTCCGTCGGGCGCGTTGCGTCGCGATGTCACGGAGCCGGAAGCGGTGACGGCGGTCACCGGGTCGCGGCATCCAGATCCCGTCGTGCTGCGTATCCACCGATGAACGCCGCGCGCGTTCCACCGACCCGACTCCACCGGGGACGAGGCCCCGCGACCACTCCCTCCGTGTCGCGGGGCCTCATCACGTCCGTGACGCGCTAGGCTTCGGCCGATGGCGACGACCTCGCGACCAGGGCTCGGCGAGCTCACCGAAGAGCAGCTCAGCGGGCTCGGCGACATGTCCGTCGAGACGTTCCGCGCGTCGGCGCATGCGGTGGTCGACCGGATGGCCGACTACCTGGCTCACGTCGAATCCTTCGCCGTCCTGCCATCGATCGCGCCGGGTTCCGTCGCGGCACGGGTTTCGCCGCACCCCGCAGCGGCGCCGGAGGATCTCGCCGCGATCCTCGACGACTACGCCGCGTTCATTGAGCCGAACGCGACGCACTGGCAGCACCCCGGCTTCATGGCCTACTTCGCGTCGACGGCGTCCGGGCCCGGGATGCTGGCCGAGATGATCGTCGCCGTCATGAACCAGAACCCGATGCTGTGGCGGACGTCGCCGAGCGGCACCGAGCTCGAGCAGGTGGTCGTGGGCTGGCTGCGGGAGGCACTCGGGCTGCCGGACCCGTTCGACGGCCTCCTGACCGACACGGCGTCCACGTCGTCGCTCATCGCCCTCGCGGCCGCCCGACAGGCCGCGGGCATCGATGCCGCGATGTCGGGGATCGCCGGGCGGGCGGACGTTCCGGCCTTGCGCGTCTATGCGTCCGAAGAGGCCCACAGCTCGATCGACAAGGCCTGCATGACGCTCGGCCTCGGCCGAGCGGCGGTGGTTCGGATCCCGACCAACGAGCGGTTCGAGATGCGCGTCGAGGCCCTCGAACAGGCGATCGCCGCCGATCGTGCAGCCGGCCGAAAGCCGATTGCCGTGGTCGCGACGGTCGGGACGACCTCCTCGACATCGGTCGACCCGGTTGCGCAGGTCGCCGACATCGCGGGGCGGGAGGGGATCTGGCTCCATGTCGACGCGGCGTACGCCGGCGCCGTCGCCATCGACCCCGAACTCCGCGGACCGTTCCATCGCTGGGAGCGGGCAGATTCGATCGTCGTCAACCCCCACAAGTGGCTCTGGACGCCGCTCGATGCCTCGCTCCTGCTGAGCCGCCGCCTCGACGTCGTCCGCGACGCCTTCAGCCTCGTCCCCGAGTACCTCCGGACGGTCGATTCGATCGGTGACGGAACAGAGCGGAACTTCAACGAGTACACGCCCCAGCTCGGGCGCCGCTTCCGCGCGCTGAAGCTGTGGTTCCAGCTCCGCTGGTTCGGTCTCGACGGGCTGCGCCGACGGATCCGACACCACCTCGCCCTGGCAGCGGAGCTCGCCGACTGGATCGACGCCGAGCCGGGCTGGGAGCGGCTCGCCCCCGTTCCGTTCTCGACCGTCTGCTTCCGGCACGTGCCCGAGTCGCTCGCGGGCGACGACGATGCGATCAACGCCCACAACGCCGCGGTCATGGAAGCCGTGAACCGCTCCGGCGAGGCATTCCTCAGCCATACCAAGCTGCGGGGCCAGTTCACGATCCGGCTCGCGATCGGCAACCTCCGGACGGAGCGTCGCCACGTCGCCCGGACGTGGGAGCTGCTCGGCGCAGCCGCAGCGGAGGTTCAAGCCCGATGAGCGATCCCGTGACGGTCCTGTACTTCTACCGGACCCGTTGGGGCGGCCACGACGAGTTCGTGGAGCTGTTCCGGAAGAACCACTGGCCGGTGCTGCGCGAGCAGCTCGCTGCCGGGCGGTTCACGTCGGTGGAGATGTCGACGCCACGGTTCCACGGCGACGGCCGGGCGGACTGGGACATCCTCGTCTCGATCACCTACCGCGACTGGCCGGCGATGGAGGAGCACAGCGACGCCGAGATCGCCCGGCGGCTCTTCACCGACCGGGAGACGTTCCAGCGCGAAGAGCAGCGGCGGTTCGAGCTGCTCGAGGCGCACTGGGACGTCCCGCTGGAGCGCCGACCGTTGGGGTAGCGGGGGATCAGCCCCGGGATCCGGACGTCGCCGCCGGCATCGCCCCGAGCTGCCGCATCATCCCCATCTGGTCGAACTGGTGCCAGTGCTCGACGACCCGGCCGTCGCGCAGCCGGAAGACGTGGATCTCCTCGATCGAGTATCGCTTCCCGGTGCCCGGCATTCCCATGAAGTCGCCGACCTGTGTCGCGGCCGAGGTGAGGCGGACCGCAACGCGGTCGCCCTCGGCAACGAGGTCCTCGATCGTGAACTCAGGGTCCGCCAGGGCCTTGGAGGTGCGGTCGATCGCCGCCTTCAGGTCCGCCTTCGGGTCCCCGGTCGACGGCCAGGTATGGCCGACGAACGAATCGTCGAGGAGCTCGTCGACGCTCTCGGCGCGACCCTGGACGAAGATCTCGTCCACGAAGCGCCGGACGATCGCCTTGTTGTCATCGGATGTCATGTCGGTCCTCCTGCGACGACCGTAGCCGCCGTCGGGCTGGCGCACCATGCCAGGCGCCGCTACCCGCGTGTCAGGCACGCCACGAGGAGGCGGCGTCGTGGCATCATCGAGCGGTCCCGAACACCAGCGAGGTTGTCGCCCCGTGCCACCGATCGGAGAGCTGACGCGGATCGAGCAGGTCCATCTCGACCGGCTCGAGCACCAGGGCATCTTCACGACGGGTCTGCTGCTGGAGGTCAGCGAGACGCCGACCCGGCGCCAGACGCTTGCCGACCAGCTGGACGCCACGACGAACGACGTCCTGATGTGGCGCGATGAGGCGCTGATGCTGAACCTGGCGAGCTTCGGGCCCGACGATCACCAGCTCCTCATGCAGGCGTCGATCGACGGGCTGCGAGACATCCTTGGCCTGGATCTCGACGCGTTCCGCGCCCGGATCCAGCGGGCAGCGACCGAGCTGAACGTCGCGATGCCCTCCGATCTGACGATCTCCGGCTGGTGGGACCAGGCCCGGACGCTCGAGGACTGACGCGGCGTCGCCGCGCGGAACCGGGCGTGCCTCGGACCGCTCGAAGCCGAGCCCGGACTAGGATGACCGGGTGAGATCAGGCATCGGTCCGCGCATCGCGGGGGTCGTGACGGCGGTCTGCACCGCGGTTGTCGTCGTCGCGGTCGCGATCCTGCCGTTCCTCACGCCCGCCTGGGTGTCATTTGAACAGGGGCGCACGGGCGCCGCACGCCTCACCGGCTTCACCGAGGCCGAGCTCGGGACGGCGACCAACGCGATCCTCCACGATCTCGTCCTGGGGCCCCCGGCGTTCGCGGTCGAGGTGGCGGGGACGCCGGTTCTGGAGGAGCGGGAGCGAGCCCACATGCGCGATGTCCGCGGCGTGTTCGCCGGGTTCTACGCGCTCGCGCTCGCCTCGGCCGTCGCGGTGGTCGTGCTGATCGTCGGTGCCAGACGCCTGGGCCATCCCGAGCGCGCCTGGCGCGCGATCCGGAACGGCATGCGCGGCCTGATCGTCGGCGTCGTGATCGCCGGCGTCGTCGTCACCCTCTTCTTCGATGCCGCCTTCGAGCTGTTCCACCGCCTGTTCTTTCCTGGCGGCTCCTACACGTTCGATCCAAGGACGGACCGGCTCGTCCAGCTCTTCCCGTTCGACTTCTGGTCCGAGACCACGCTGGCGGTCGGTGGGCTGATCCTCGTCCTGGCGGCCGTCACGTGGTTCGCCGCGGTGCGGCTCATGCGTCGGTCCGTCGGATCGCGACTGGGAGCTCGCGACTCGCCGGTCACCGCCTCGCGGGCGGCGTCGTCGGGTGGTGCCCGGTGAACGGCGTTCCGGTCGCCCGGATCCTCGGGTTCGAGGTCCGGCTCCACCTCTCCTGGATCTTCATCGTCGCGATCGTCACCGTGACAGTCGCCGGCCGCCTCTCTGCCTTCCAGCCGGACATCCAGCCCGTCGTGAGCTGGGCGATCGGGCTGATCGGCTCGCTCGGGTTCATGCTCACGGTCGTCGCCCACGAGCTCGCGCATGCCGTCGTCGCGCGTCGCGACGGAGCGGACGACACGTCCGTCGTCGTCCATTTCATCGGCTCGCCGGCGGCCGTCGACATCGTCGGCTCCACGCCGCGGGCCGAGGCGGCGATCGCCCTCGCCGGACCCGCCGTGAGTGCGGCGATCGGGCTGGCGATCGGCGGCATCGGCGTCCTGATGCTCGCGGCGAGTCCCGCGTTCGGGCCGATCGCGGACGTTCTCGCGATCGTCGGCGTCCTCGACGTGATCCTTGCCCTGGTGAGCGTCGTGCCCGCCTTCCCGCTGGACGGCGGCCGGCTCGTCCGGGCCATCGCCTGGGCCCGCACGAAGGACCAGCGGGCCGGCACGCGGACCGCCGGCACTGTCGGCCGGTATGCGGGCTGGTTCCTGATGCTCGTGGGCCTCGGGATCATCATCACCGGTGACACGCTCGACGGGATCATGCTGGCGCTCGTCGGCTGGTTCCTCCTCGCATCGGCACGTTCCGTGGAGCGCTGGATCGTCCTCGACGAGCTGGTCCAGGGGATCCGCGTCGGCGACGCGATGGAGCAGCGACTCGAGACGATCTCGCCGCAGCTGACCCTCGACACCTTTGCCTCCTCGATCCTCGACGGGTCCGTGGGGCCGGCACTGCCGGTGGTCCGCGACGACTCGGTCGTCGGCGTCGTCGGCGCGGCGCAGGTGCGAGCCGTCCCGCGCAGGAACTGGGCGTCGACCCGAAGCGAGGACGTCATGGTCGGCGGGCCGGACCTGCCAACGACGACGCCCGACGAGCGCCTCACCGACGCGCTCGAACGCCTCCGCAGCTCGCGACTCGACGGGCTTCCCGTGCTCGACGGAGAGACGCTGCGCGGGATGTTGACGCGGCGATCCATCGCGGCGGTGCTCCACGCCCGCGCGGACGCCCGCGGCCGCGCCCTGTGACCGCGGTCACGGATCGGCTCCTGTCCGTCGAGGAGGCGCGGGCGGCGGTCCTCGATGCGATCGCGGCACCGACGGATCCCGAGCTCGCCTGGCTCGCCGAGGCCCGCGGCCGGATCCTCGCGGAGGACGTGATCAGCCTCACCGCGCTGCCGCCCTGGGACAACTCGGCGATGGATGGATATGCCGTGCGCTCCGCCGATCTCGTCGGCGCCGCGGAGGGCACGCCGACCCGTCTCGAGGTGATCGGCGAGGTGCGCGCGGGCGTGGCGCCGGATCGACGGGTGGAACGAGGGACGGCGATCCGGATCGCGACCGGCGCGCCGATCCCGCCTGGAGCGGATGCGGTCGTCCAGGTCGAGCTGACGACACCGGCGTCCGCGGACGGCTCGCCCGCTGGCGAGCGTGGACGCGACGCGACGGGTCCCTTGCCGGCGGCGGTGCTCGTCCACGCCGCGCTCGGCGCTGGAACGGCGGTCCGTAAGCGCGGCGACGACCTGGGTCAAGGCGAGCGGATCGTCGCCGCCGCGTCCAGGCTCACGCCGGCCGCGATCGCCTTGATCGCCGGCTCCGGCAATCCGAGCGTCATGGTCCATCGCCGGCCGCGCGTGGGAGTCCTCGCGACCGGTGACGAGGTGCGGCCCGCGGGACAGGATCCGGGTCCGGCCGGCATCCCGGACGCGAACGGACCCGGGGTCTCGGCGCTGGTCGAGGAGGCCGGCGGCGAAGCACGGTTCGAGGGGATCGCCCGGGACCGGATCGAGGATGTGCGAGCCCGTCTGGCTGCGGCGATCCGGGAAGGGGTCGACGCGATCGTCGTCTCCGGCGGCGTCTCCGTCGGACCATACGACGTGGTCCGCGAGGCGTTCGGGGAGATCGGGAGGATCGAGCTGTGGCGGGTCGCCGTCCAGCCCGGCAAGCCGTTCGCGTTCGGCGTCGCCGACGGCGGTTCGGGTCGGAGGACGCTCCTGTTCGGGCTGCCCGGCAACCCGGTCTCCAGCTTCGTGACGTTCGAGCTCTTCGTTCGGCCCGCGATCCGGCGGCTGGCGGGCGTGCCGTCAGACCGACTCCTCCGATCCACGGATCGCGCCGTGCTCCTCGAGGACGTCACGAAGGGCCCCGGACGCCGGGCCTTTCTCCGCGTCGTGACGGAGCGCGACGGCGGGGGAGCCACTGTGCGGGATTCCGAGGGGCGCGTCCCCGTCCGGCTCGCGGGCGGCGGGCGGGGGCAGGGGAGCCACGTCCTGTCCGCGCTGGCGGTCGCGGATGCGCTGGCGATCGTGCCGGAGACGGTGGATCGACTCGCCGCCGGATCGTCCGTGGATCTCTGGTGGCTCGACCGGGATTGACGACGGTGCGGCGCGACGACCCCGGGCGCCTCCACCACCACCGGGCGGCTTCGAAGTCACCGTCGACCGGCGATACTGAGGGGACGATGCCCAAGGATCTCGCGCCCCGCGCCGAACGACGCCGCCTCACGCACGTGGACCGCAGCGGCCGGCCGCGCATGGTCGACGTTTCGGCGAAGGCCGACACGGCCCGCCGTGCGGTTGCCGAGGCGGCGGTCGCGGTCTCCGACGAGACGATGAGCATGGTGATCGACGGCGGCGGCCCGAAGGGCGACGTGCTCGGCGTCGCAGAGATCGCCGGCGTGATGGGCGGAAAACGGACCAGCGAGCTCATCCCGCTGTGCCACCCGCTTGCGCTCACGGACCTCGTCGTGGCCGTGACCCCGGATCGCGCCGCCGGCGTGCTCCGGATCCGGGCGGAGGCCGCGACCACGGGCCCGACGGGCGTCGAGATGGAGGCGTTGACCGCCGCGAGCGTCGCCGCCCTGACGATCTACGACATGGTGAAGGGCGTCGAGCGCGGGGTCGAGATCCGGTCGGTCCGCCTCGTCTCCAAGACCGGCGGCAAGAGCGGTGAATGGACCCGCCCCGCCGACGACACGCCGAGCGACGATCGCCCAGCGCGACGACCCGGGGCACGGGCGGCGGGACGAATCGTCGGTCGACGCCGGAGCGGCGGCGGGTGACCGGGGATGGGATCGGCGGGACCGCGGCCCGCCGAACCGCGCTCGTCCTGACGGCGAGCGACCGGAGCGCCGAGGGGACGCGCGAAGACGCGAGCGGCGAGGCCCTGGCCACGCGACTGCGCGGCCTCGGCTTCGAGGTCGAGCGGGACGTCGTCCGCGACGAGCGGTCGCAGATCGCCGAGCGTCTGCGGGCTGCCGTCGGGCGACATCCACTGGTCGTCACGACCGGCGGCACGGGCCTGACGCCCCGGGACGTGACCCCGCAGGCGACCCTCGACGTGATCGACTACGAGGTGCCTGGCCTGGCCGAGGCGATGCGCGCGGACGGTCGGGCGAAGACGCCGTTCGCGGCCCTGAGCCGCTCCGTCGTCGGCGTGGCGGGCGGGACGCTGATCGTCAACACGCCCGGCAGCCCCAGGGCCGCGATCGAGTCGCTCGACGCGATCGTCGCCGTGCTCAACCATGCGCTCGAGACGCTGGCCGGACCGTTCGATCATGCGACGCGGGCGACGGCGGGCCGGAACGGGACGGAGGGTTCGGACTAGGTGTTCGGTCTGTTCGGGGACGTCCCCGCCTACCCCCTCGTGTTCATCGTGTTCTGGGGCGCGGCGGTCGTCTTCGTGCTCGCGATGGCCCGTCACCTCCGGGTGTTCGCCGCGGCACGGCCGGTCCTGCCGCAGCCGGATCCGCTCGCTGACGTCGGGAAGCGACTCGCCGGCCTCGTCGAGTACGCCCTCGTCCAGACGAAGATGTTCAAGGACCGGCGCGCAGGCCTCATGCACGCCGGGATCTTCTGGGGGTTCGTCCTCCTGACGATCGGCACGGCGAACATCGTCACGGGCGGCGTGATCCAGGCCGTGCTGTCCGCGCCCCTTGGTGGCGCGCTCTGGGCGGCAATCTCCGCGATGCAGAACGTCGTCGCGGTGATCGTCCTCGTCTCGATCGGCTGGGCGTTCGAACGACGCCTGATCTCCCGACCGCGCCGTCTCACCTTCAACCGCGATGCGCTCCTCATCCTCGCGATGATCGGTGGCGTCGTGGCGACGGAGCTGCTCGCCCAGGTCGTCGAGTTCGCCCGGTACGGCGATCAGCCGGGCGCCTTCGTCGCCGCGGCGCTCGCGATCCCCCTTCGGTCGCTCCTCGGTCAGCCCGTGCTGGAGGTCCTGTTCGCGGTGCTGTGGTGGGCGCACATCGCCCTGGTCTCCGCGTTCCTGGTCTACCTGCCGTTCAGCAAGCACCTCCACATCGCCACCGCGTTCCCGAACATCTGGTACCGCAAGCTCGCGCCCCGCGGCGAGCTGCCGAAGATGGACCTCGAGCTCGAGGACGCGACGTTCGGGCTGAAGTCCCTCCAGGACCTCGGCTGGAAGGACCTGCTCGATGGCTTCACCTGCACCGAGTGCGGCCGGTGTCAGCAGGCCTGTCCGGCGCATGCCACTGGCAAGCCGCTCAACCCGAAGGCCTTCATCATGGGTCTCCGCGACATGTCGGTCGAGGCGGAGCACGGGCTCGATCTCATCCCGAACAACCCGATCGTCCGCGAGACCTACGGCCTCGAAGGTGCCACCCCGACGGCCGCCCGGATGGCGTCGCCGATCGTCGACGACGCGATCCCGTACGAGGCGGTCTGGGACTGCGTGACGTGCGGCGCCTGCGTCGAGGCGTGCCCGGTCCTGATCGAGCACGTCGACAAGATCGTCGGCCTCCGGCGCAACCTCGTGCTCGAGGAGTCGCGGTTCCCGCAGGAGCTGACGGCGGCGTTCCGGGGCATGGAGGGCCAGGGCAACCCGTGGGGCCAGCCGGCCTCGACGCGGACCGACTGGACGAAGGGTCTGCCGTTCGACGTCCCGACGGTGGCCTCGCTCGCGGCGGCACCCGGCGGTCTCGACGATCTCGAGGTGCTCTACTGGGTCGGCTGCGCGGCCGCGTTCGACGAGCGCAACAAGCGGGTGGCCCGGGCCGTCGCGACGTGCCTGAATGCGGCGGGCATCCGGTTCGCGATCCTCGGGCAGGAGGAGTCCTGCACCGGCGATCCGGCCCGGCGCATGGGCAACGACTACGTGTTCCAGATCCTCGCGAGCGGCAACGTCGAGACGCTGAACCGCTACGGGATGGGGCAGCGCACGATCGTGACGGCCTGCCCGCACTGCTTCAACACGATCGGCAACGAGTACGGCCAGCTCGGCGGCCAGTTCTCGGTCGTCCACCATTCGACGTATCTGCAGGGACTGCTCTCCTCCGGCCGGCTGCGCGTCGCCGACGAGGCCGCAGCCGGCTCCGTGACGTACCACGACTCCTGCTACCTCGCCCGCTACAACGGCGTGATCGCCGCGCCGCGGGATGTTCTCGGTGCCGTGCCCGGGCTCGACCTGCGCGAGATGGACAAGGTCGGGCGCAACACGTTCTGCTGCGGCGCCGGCGGTGGCCGGATGTGGATGGAGGAGACCCGCGGGACGCGGATCAACGCCGAGCGGACGCGTCAGGCCCTCGAGACGGGCGCCGAGACCGTCGCGACGGCGTGCCCGTTCTGCATGACGATGCTGAAGGACGGCTTGAGCGACGCACAGGCGGCCGCGGACGAAGCAGCAGGCGGCGAAGTGGTCGGCTCCCGCGGCGCCGGCGTCGTGACGGCGCGGGACATCGCCGAGATCCTCGCCGATGTCGTCGTCCCGGAGCCGGTCGACCCGCGCCGGAGGCTGCCCGTCCTCCAGTAGCGGCTGCCGCCTTCTCCCGGACCAGCCTCGCGCCGACGCGCTGCTACGATCCGGGCATGGCCGCCTCGATCGTGCCCGACGGACCATCGCCCTCGACTCCGTACCGGCTGTCCGAGGACCAGCTCGCGCTTCGCGACGCCGTCCGGATCCTCGCCGATGAGCGGATCGCCCCACGCGCTGCCGAGATCGACCGCACCGGCGAGTTCCCATGGGACGTCAAGGAGCTCCTTGCGAGCCACGACATCCTCGCCCTGCCATACCCAGAGTCGTACGGCGGCCTGGGCGGCGACCTGCTGACCGTCTGCCTGGCCGTCGAGCAGATCAGTCGCGTCTGTGCGACGAGCGGGCTCATCCTCGCGGTCCAGGAGCTCGCTTCGCTACCGCTGCTCCTGGCCGGGACGGACGAGCAGAAGGACCGCTGGTTCCCGGATCTCGCGGCCGGTCGGAAGCTCATCGCGTTTGCCCTGACCGAGGCCGAAGCCGGCAGCGACGTTGCGGCGGCGCGGACGCGAGCCCGCCGGGACGGTGACGACTGGATCATCGATGGCGCCAAGCGCTTCATCAGCCAGGGCAGCGTGGCCGACCTCCTCGCCGTGTTCGCCGTCACGGACGACGCCGACGAGACGCCGCGCCACCGCCGCCTGACCTGCTTCATCGTCGAGAAGGAGATGGCCGGCTTCCGCGTCGAGCGGATCGAGCACAAGATGGGGATCCGCGGCTCGCCGACCGCCGAGCTCAGCTTCCGCGGCGTCCGGGTGCCGGACGCGAACCGGGTCGGCGGCGTCGGTGACGGGTTCGGTATCGCCATGCAAACGCTCGATCGGAGCCGACCCGGGATCGCGGCGCAGGCCGTCGGGATCGCGCAGGGGGCGCTGGATGTCGCAGCCGCGTACGCCCGCGATCGGACGCAGTTCGGGAAGCCGATCCTCGACTTCCAGATGGTTGCCGCGATGCTCGCCGACATGGACGCCCAGACCGAGGCAGCGCGCCAGCTCCTGTACAAGGCCTGCACGGAGATCGACGGGGGAGCCGCCGATGCCGGGCGGTGGTCGGCGATGTGTAAACTCGTCGCCGGCGACACGGCGATGCGCGTCACCACGGACGCCGTCCAGGTGCTCGGCGGATACGGCTACATCGACGAGTTTCCGGTCGAGCGGATGATGCGCGACGCGAAGATCACCCAGCTGTACGAGGGAACGCAGCAGATCCAGCGACTGGTCATCGCACGGGCACTCGCCGCCCGCCGCTGACCGTCTCAGCTCGACGAATCGGCGCAGGCCGCGCCGCCGTCGGCAGCCCACAGTGAAACGGAGACCTGCCCGCTCGTGCGAATCGTCGTCCTCGTGAAGCCCGTCCCGGACACCGCCTCCGGCGGGGAGCGCCTCCGGGCCGACGATTGGCGTCTCGACCGCGCGGCTGTCCCCGCTGTGGTGAACGCGAACGACGAGTACGCGCTCGAGGCTGCGCTGAAGCTGACCGAGGCACACGGGGGCGAGGTCCACCTGCTCTCCATGGCGGGCCCGGCCGCGCCAGAGACGATGCGCAAGGCGCTGGCGATGGGCGCCGCGAGTGGAACGCTCGTCAGCGACGACGTCCTTGCCGGGTCCGACACGTTGTCCACGGTCCGCGTCCTCGCTGGCGCGCTGCGCGGCCTCGAGTACGACCTCGTGTTCGCCGGTGCGGACACGTCGGACGGCGGAGCGGGGGTGGTCCCGGCGGGCGTCGCGACGCTGCTCCGAATGCCGTACCTCTCGTACGCCGCGAAGATCGAGCCGAACCCCGAGAACCGCACCGTTCGGGTCCACCGGATCAGCGCGACCGGCTTCGACGTCCTCGAGGCGCCGATGCCCGCGCTCGTCGTCGCCACGCAGGCGCTCGGCGAGCCGCGATACCCGTCGCTCAAGGGGATCATGGCGGCGCGGTCGAAGTCGATCGAGACCGAAGGCCTGGCCGGGCTGACGCTCGCGGCGGACGGCGATGACGGAGGCACTGGCGCAGCCGCCGGGAACGACGCGATCGGCGGCGCCGCGGCGACGAGTGCCGTGCTGGGCGCAGACGCTCCGCCGCCGCGGGCGGCGACCCGAGTGATCCGCGACGCACCGGACGAAGCCGCCCGACAGGTCGTCGCGTTCCTCGCCGAGCGGAGGATCATCTGATGGCCGGCGCGATCTGGGTCCACGGCGAGACGACGGCGGACGGCGGGCTCGCGAAGATCAGCACCGAGGTCGCGACCCTCGCCCGCGGGCTCGCCGAGGCCTCCGGCCGTGACCTCGTCGGCGTCGTTGTCGCGGCGGATCCGGGTCCCGCTGCCGCCGAGCTCGCCAGGTTCGTGCCACGCGTACTGGCCGTGACGGAGCGGGCAGCTGCGGACCACGCCGCGGGCACGATCGTTGGCCAGCGGATCGCCGCGCTGATCGAACGGGAGCGCCCGTCGTACCTCCTGACCGGTGCGGGGCCAGAGGGACGCGATCTCGCCGGCGTCATCTCGGCACTCACCGGCTGGGGGGTGCTCGTCAACGCGACCGCCGTCACCTGGGACGACGGCCCGGTCATCCGGATGAGCGTCTTCGGCGGGAAGCTGAACACGACGAGCCGCTTCACGACCGACGAGGGCATCGTGACCGTCCGGCTGAACGCGGTGACCGCCGAGCCCGCGGCTGCACGGGGCACCGTCGAACCCTCGGCGCCGCTCGGGGAGCTGACCTTGCCCGCCGTTTCGGTCGTCGATCGCGTTCCCGCGGCAACGACGGCTGCACCGATCGAGGAGGCGCGGATCATCGTCGCGGGTGGCCGCGGGGTCGCAGGTCCCGACGGGTTCTCGGTCGTGCAGGAGCTCGCCGACGCCCTCGGAGGCGCCGTCGGCGCGACGCGTGCCGCGGTCGACTCGGGCTGGATCCCGTATGCCCAGCAGATCGGCCAGACCGGCAAGATCGTGAAGCCGGCGCTCTACTTCGCGCTCGGGATCTCCGGCGCGATCCAGCACAAGGTCGGCATGCAGACGGCTGAGACGATCGTCGCCGTCAATCGCGACCCGGACGCGCCGATCGCGGACTTCGCCGACGTCGTCGTGATCGGCGACCTGTTCGAGGTCGTGCCCGCGATCCTCGCCGAGCTTCGAGCCCGGCCGGGCTGAGCGGACGCGGCCGGGACAGCGGAAGGGATCTGGGTGCAGTTGGAGCCGCTGCTCGTCCTGCCGCTGATCGCGTTCTTCATCCTGCTCGCGCTGTTCGCCCTCGTCCTTCGCCGAGCGGGCCGGTTCATCGCCTCCACGCGTGACGTGGAGCGGTTCCGGCGTCAGGTCGGCGACCTGGCGGCTCGCGCGGAGACCTCGCTCGGTGAGATCTGCGCCCAGATCGACGCGGTTCGCAGGGGTCAGGTCTCGGCCGACGCGCTCGGCGACGATCTCGCCGCGTCGACCGATGCCGTCACCCGCTACGCGGCGGAGGCGCGGGGGTTCAAGGCGCCGCGTGACGGGCAGCGCATCCTGGACGAGATCGTCGGCGAGCTGGAGCGGGCCGGCCGGGCGCTCGAGATGGTCGAGCACGGACGGGCGATCCAGACCTCTGCCCGATCGGGTGGCCGCGAGATCGAGGCGCAGACGTCGATCAAGCGCGGCTACCTGAACGTCCTGCACGCCCGCGAGGCGATCGCCCACCAGGCCGAGCTCGCTCGGCGCGTCCCGGTGGGGCAGGAGACCGGGTTCGAGCGCCGGAACGCCTGAGACCACGGGCGCGCCGCGCCGCGCCGGCTCTGACCACCGGCGCGGCCGGCAGGGAGCTGCTCGAAATCCGCGCTGACGGCCGAATCGACCCCCTATGTAGTGGTACCATCGGCTCACACCACAAGTGGTAGTGGTCGGACGGTCAGGAGCCACATGCGCTGTCCACATTGCGGAGCCCACGAGACCCGGGTCGTCGACTCGCGCGACCTCGACGAGTCCGCGACGATCCGCCGCCGGCGTGAGTGCAGTGCCTGCGCCACCCGGTTCACGACCTACGAACGCGTCGAGGCGGCGCGCCTCGTCATCGTGAAGCGCGACGGCACGCGCCAGGAGTTCGACCGCGAGAAGCTCGCCTCCGGGCTTCGCAAGGCGCTGACCCGCCGACCTGTGCCGGACGACGCCGCCGAGCAGGCCGCCGACGCGATCGAGGCCGAGCTGCGCTCGCAGGGCTCGACCGAGGTCCCGTCATCGCGTGTGGGCGCCCTCGCGATGCAGCGGCTTCGCGAGCTGGACCAGATCGCCTACATCCGGTTCGCGAGCGTGTACCAGTCGTTCGACGACCTCGAGGATCTCAAGCGCGAGGTCGACAGCCTCTTCGCCGAGCGCGAGATCGAACCCGTCGACGTGCGGCACGTCGGCAAGCACGGCCGGTGACGACGGCACAACCCGGACCGGCACGATGAGCGTCCTCAGCGATCGGGACATCCGATCCGCGCTCGACGCGGGCGAGATCGCGATCCGTCCCTACGACGCCGCCGATCTCCAGCCGTCGTCGGTCGATCTCCACCTCGACCGCTCGTTTCGCGTCTTCCGCAACAACCGCTACGCGTACATCGACGTCCGGGCGCCGCAGCCGGACCTGACGGAGCTCCTGCACGTCGCCGACGACGAGCCGTTCATCCTCCACCCCGGCGAGTTCGTCCTGGGTCAGACGCTCGAATGGGTCGAGCTGCCGAACGACCTCGTCGCCAGGCTCGAAGGCAAGGCCCTCGCGCTCGATACGCCCGTGCCCACGCCAGCCGGGTGGCGGATGATGGGCGACCTGGAGCCTGGCGATTTCGTGTTCGACGAAGCGGGACGGCCGACCCAGGTGGTCGCGGCAACCCCGCCCCTCATCGGCCGGCCGTGTCGTGAAGTCGTGTTCTCCGATGGTCAGCGGGTCGTCGCAGACGCAGAACACCAATGGGTGACGATCGACAAGCGAGGCCGAACGCACGGGAAGCACGAGGTCCGTGTTCGGACGACGGCAGAGATCGGGAACAGCGTCCGCGTCAACGGCGAGCTGAACCATCACGTACCGCTCGCGGGGCCCGTGCAATACCCGACCCGCCTCGATCTCCCGATCGAGCCGTACACCCTCGGGGCGTGGCTCGGCGATGGCACGACCACGGCCGCAGCGATCACGTCGGTCGACGAGGAGATTCTCGAGCAGATCAGTGGCGAGGGGTATCCCGTCCGCCGGCTGCGCTACGCGCCGCATCTCTACAGCATCGGCGCGACCGGCCGAACCCGGGATGCGGCGACCGGTCGCTACTCGAGGAACGAGTCCCTCTCCAGCCAGCTCCGGAACCTCGAGCTGCGCGAAGGCAAGTTCATCCCGAGGCCGTATCTCGAAGCCGACGTCTTGCAGCGCACGGCGTTGCTGCAGGGATTGATGGACACCGACGGCTATGTCGACGACGTGGCGGGACGGTGCGAGTACACGACGACGCGGGAGGCTCTTGCCGATGGTGCCGTCGAGCTGATCGCGAGCCTCGGGTTCCGGCCGATCAAGACCGAGGGGCGGGCAACGCTGAACGGTGTCGACATCGGGCCGAAGTACCGGGTGAAGTTCACACCGGACCGTCCCGTCTTCCGGTTGCCCAGGAAGCTCGCTCGCCAGAAGCGGGCTGATCAGCGGTTCCATCGGTTTCGGGCGATCGATGTCGTCCGAGAGGTGCCCTCGGTGCCCGTCCGCTGCATCGAAGTCGCAAATCCGCGTGGCGTGTTCCTTGTTTCCCGATCGTTCATCCCCACGCACAACAGCTCTCTGGGCCGTCTCGGCCTCCTCATCCATTCGACCGCCGGTTACGTCGATCCGGGCTGGAAGGGCAACCTGACGCTCGAGCTCTCGAACGTCGCGAACCTCCCGATCGCCCTCTATTTCGGCATGAAGATCGGCCAGATCTCGTTCTTCCGGATGAGCTCACCGGTGGACCGGCCCTATGGATCCCCGGAGCTCGGATCGAAATACCAGGGCCAGTCCGAACCGACCGCGTCAGCGTTCCATCGCGACTTCGCGGCGGGACGCACGAACGACGCGCCGGAGGCCGAGCCACGGGGCTGAACGACGCCGTCGACTGGCGGCGCGACCTGGGTGGTGGGTTCTCCGTTGCGCTCGTCCAGGCCGGGACGTTCCGCTCGGATGCCGGAGCCCTCTTCGGGCCGGTGCCCCGGCTCCTCTGGAACCGCTGGGTCGTCGACGAGCTCGACCCTGAGAACCGGCTCCTCCAGGCCCTGAACTGCCTGCTCATCGAGACGCCGGCCGGCCGCGTCCTCGTCGAGACCGGGATCGGTGACCGGCTGGACGACAAGACTCGATCGATGCGCGGCTACGACGGGCCGTGGATCGAGCCGGCCCTCCGGACCGCCGGCTTCGATCCCGCGACCGTCGACGTCGTCGCGATGAGCCATCTCCACTTCGACCACGCCGGCGGGCTCCTCCGTGGCGACGGCTCGCGCGTGTTTCCGCGCGCCGCGATCGTCGCCCAGCGGGCCGAGTGGGAGATCGCCCTCGGCGACAACCCGCGCCTCGTCGCGAGCTATGTCCAGCCGGAGCTGGCGCTCGTCCGGGAATGGGGCGCAGAGGGGTGGGCGGAGGGTGAGCGCGAGCTCCTGCCTGGCGTTTCCGTCATTCCGACCGGCGGCCACTCCGCCGGCCACCAGGCGATCGTGGTCCGACCGAGGGGCGGCCGGCCGCTGGCGTTCTTCGGCGATCTCGCGATGCGTCCGTGGAGCGCGAACCCGCGCTGGGTGACGGCGTTCGACGACTTTCCGCTGACGTCCGTCGAGGTCAAGGCCTCGCTGTTCGCCCAGGCGGCCGCCGAGGAGTGGACGATCGTGCTGTCCCACGAGGCCGCCCGTCCCATCGGCCGGCTCGTCGCCGACCGGGACCGCTTCGCCTGGCAGCCGGCGGAATGACGTACGCCGCGGCGTGACACATGACCGTCGCGTTTCGGGCCATTCGGCAGGTGGGGCGGGCCGATCCGGAGGGCTACGGTGTCAGCAGACAGACGGACCGCCGGACAACGAAACCTGAGTCCGGTGGGCGCGCAGACCAGACGGCGGGACGCCGAGCGGCTGCGGACCCGGCATTGATTCCGCCTCGGCGGTCCGTCTGATCATCCCCCTCCACTCGGCGACGCGGATCCGCGCGGCAGGATCGCCTCGACCTCGGCAACCGCCTGCGCCTCGTTGAGCGGCGCCAGGACGAACGCGCGAACCGCCCCCTCCGGCCCGATGAAGATCTGGGTCGGCAGTCCCGGTGGGTGGTAAAGGCGGTAGATGTCGCCGGCGACATCGGGCGCGATCGTGTAGCCGAGCTGGTACTTCGCCGCGTAGGCCGCGACGTTCTCGGGGCTCGTCTCCTGCACGCTGATCCCGACGACCACGAGACCCCGATCCGCGTACCGTGCCGCCACGTCGCGGACGACCGGCGTCTCCGCCTGGCACGGCGGGCACCACGACGCGAAGAAGTTCAGCCACACGGCCTTGCCGCGAAGGTCGGCGAGCCGGACCGGCCGGCCGGAGAGGTCCGCGAGCTCGAACAGCGTTCCGTCCGGCCGCGTCACCTGCAGCTCCGGCGCCATCTGCCCGGGACGGACGCCGATCTGGCCGTTCGGGTCGAGGACGAACTGGGTCGCCTGCGGGTTGTTCAGTCCGACGGTCGATGGGCTGCCGAGCGGCGTGGTCGCGACGACGAGCCCAACGGCCGCGACCACGACGACGATCGCGGCGGTGAGCAGCTGGCGACCACCGAACGGACCAATCAGGCCGCGGCGCTCGCGCCGATGGCTGAACTCGGGACGCTCCGCCACGGAGCGGCTCAGACGGCCGTGTTGAACTGGAAGTACTGCGGCAGCAGCGCCAGCCAGTCGAGGAGCATCGCGACGCCGATCGCGACGACGAGCAGCCCGCCGATCAGCGAGACGGCTCGACCGTGCCGGACGAGCGGTCGGAGGAGGGCCGGCGCCCGGTCGTAGACGAGGGCAATCGAGAGGAACGGAAGTCCGAGGCCGATCGTGTAGGCCACCAGGAGGATCGCGCCCTGGGCGATCGTGCCGGTCGTCGACGCCATCGTCAGGATGCCGCCGAGGATCACGCCGATGCACGGCGTCCAGCCGAACGCGAAGATCGCACCGAGCCCGAACGACGCGGCCAGGCCGCCGCGGCCACTGACGATCCGGCCACCGAGCCGGTCGCCGAATGACGGCGCGCCGACTGTCCCCAGCGACATCGTTCCCGTCGCACCGGCGACCGAGGCGGACGCACCGGCATCGAGCGGTCGCCAGGTCCGCTCGAGGGCAGGCAGGCGCAGGATGCCGGCGAGGTTCAGTCCCAGCAGGATCAGGATCACCCCACCGATCTGACGCAGGACGGGCATGAGCGGCGCAAATCCGGCGGCCGCGAACGTGGCGGTGATGCCGAGGAGCGTGAAGACGGACCCGAAGCCGGCGACGTAGGCGAGGGCGTGGCGGAACGCCGTCCAGCGACTCGCGACGGCAGGCGATCCGTCCGGACCGATGGCCGTCCCTGCGACGGCCACCGCCGTCAGCTGCCCGAGGTAGGCGGGCACGAGGGGCAGCACGCATGGGCTGAGGAAGCTGATCAGCCCAGCCGCGAGGGCGACGAGAATCGTCAGGTTGTCCGCGCTCATCGGCGCCGGCTCCGAGACATCCTCATGCGAGGGTGCCGTCCAGCGTCTCGTCCAAAAACCGCCGCAACTTCGCCGGTGACGTCGCCAGGTCGAGCCGCCGTCCGGCGAGCTCGACGACCGGGATCGTCGTGAAGTGGGCGCGCTCCCAGTCGGCGTTCGTGGCGATGTCCCGTTCGCGGATCGCGGCGACGCGGCGACCGGCTTTCGCGCGTTCCTCGAGGAGCCCCTGGAGGAGTGCCCGTGCCTCGTCGCACAGGTGGCACCCATCGCGCGTGTACAGGAACACCTCGGGGAGGGGAGCGGTCATCTCGGCCGCATTCTAGGGTCGATCGCCGATCGCGCTTGGTGATCGCTCCGCCAGGGCCCGATCGTACCCACGAATCCGGACTGGACGACCGTCCCCCCGACCCCGATGATGCGTCCCTTCGACGGGATCGTCCCGCCGGTCACCGCGAGGGGAAGAGCGATGGCCGTCTCCGAAGAGACGCTGCAGGGGCGGCGGGGCATCGGCATCGTCCGGCCGGGGCGCCGCGTCGCCGTGTTCGTCGTGGGAGCCGCGATCGGCATTGGCGGCGTGGCGGCAGCCGCGATCTCGTTCCACGACGGTCTCGCGGGCCGGATCCTGCCGGGCGTTTCGGTCGCCGGGGTCGATGTCGGCGGGCTCACGACGAACGAGGCACGGGCCGCGGTGGCCGCTCGGTATCGCGACCTTGGGACCGGCAGCGTGACGCTCCGTTCGGCGATCGGGTCGACGACCCTGCGATTTGTGGACGTCGGGCGCGGCCCGGCGATCGACCGGATGCTCGACGAGGCCGCCGCAATCGGTCGCGGCGGGACGTGGCTCGATGAGACCGTCGGAGCGCTCCGGGTCCGGATGACGCCACGCGACGTCGCGCTGGAGCTCACCTACGACCACGATCGGGCGGCCGCGCTGATCGACCGCTTCGTCGGCCGGAGCGGTCTGGGAGGCGTGAACGCTTCGGCGGGATCGGGTCCGGGCGGCTTCGTGACCATCCCGTCGGTCGACGGTCAGCGCCTCGACGCAACCGCGGCTCTTGCCGCCGTGGATGCCGCGATGCAGAACCCCGAGACGGTCGGCCAGGTGATCCTCCCGATCCCGGTGAGCTCGGTTCCGGCTGCGCTCACCACCGCCGAGGTCGACACGGCTCGCGCCCAGGCAGAGCGGATGGTCGCGCCGTTGACGGTCACGGCCGGCGCCAAGAAATGGACGATCGCTCCCGCCCGGGTCCGGACCTGGATCACGTTCGGCTGGGCCAACGGTTCGTACGGCCCGCTGATCAATCGATCGCTCGTCCCGGCCGCCTTCAAGAACATCGCGAAGAAGGTCGCGCGGCCCGTCCACGATGCGGCGTTCCTCCGCGACAAGCATGGACGGATCGTCGGCGCGATGGCGGACAGCGCGGGCAGAACGCTCGACGTTCAGGCGACCACGAACCTCGTCGTCGCAGCTCTTGGGGCGCGAGCTGCCGGCCAACCCGCCGCCCCGCTGAAGCTCGCCCTGGCGGCCGTGCTCCCGAAACGGACGACGAAGGACGTCACGGCGACGGCGCCACTCATGGTCATGCTCGGCAGCTGGACAACCCACTACCAGTCATCGCCGCACAACGGGTTCAGCGCGAACATCACCGTCCCGACGCGGAAGCTGAACGGAACCGTCGTCCGGCCCGGCGAGGTGTTCGACTTCTGGCAGTCGCTGGGCGAGGTGAGCTTCCGCACCGGCTACCGGCTCGGTGGAGCGATCGTCGGCGGTCATTCGGTCGAGGGGAAGGCGCTGGCCGGTGGGATCTGCGCCGCCTCGACGACCTTGTTCAACGCGGCACTGCGCGGGGGGTTCGAGATCCTCGCCCGGCAGCCGCACTGGTACTACATCACCCGGTATCCGCTCGGGCTCGACGCGACGGTTTCGGGCTCGCAGACGATGCGGTTCCGGAACGACACGCCGAACGCGATCCTCATTCGTGGCTTCGCCTCGCCCGGCTACGTGCATTACGAGATCTGGTCGGTGCCGAACGGCCGAACCGTGTCGCTGAGCCGCCCGAGTGTGTCGAACGTCGTGAATGGCTACGACACGACGGTCCAGACGGCGTCGCTGCCGGCCGGAACGAGCGAGCGCACCGAGTGGCCCGTGGACGGCAAGGACGTCGTCGTGACGAGGACGGTCCGCGACGCAAGCGGCCGAGTCATCCACCACGACACCTTCGTCTCGCACTACCACCGGATGGTCGGGATCAACCGCGTCGGGATCGGCTGAAGCGGGCAACGCGACCGCGGCGCCCGGCGGGCGCCTCGACTCGCGGGGGTACGATGGCCGCCGCGCCCCCGTAGCTCAGTGGACAGAGCGAGGCCGTCCTAAGGCCTGCGTCGGCGGTTCGAGTCCGTCCGGGGGCGCCATTCCCACACACAGTGCTCCGCATCCGGTGCCGTCCGCAGAGCGGCTCGGCCGGGTTCTCGCGCTCGCCGCGAGTCAGGAGGTGGAATGACCGAACATGCCGTCGTGATCGTCGGCGGCGGCCCGACGGGACTCATGCTGGCGGGGGAGCTCGCGCTGGCGCAGGTCGACGTCGCGATCCTGGAGCGACGCGCGAACCAGGACCTTCCGGGGTCGCGCGCCGGCGGACTCCACGCGCGGACGATCGAGATCCTCGATCAGCGTGGGATCGCCGACCGGTTCCTGGCCGAAGGGAAGAAGGCCCAGGTCGCCGGATTCGCCGGAACGAGGTTCGACCTCAGTGAGGTTCCGACCCGGCATCCCTACGGACTCGGGCTCTGGCAGAACCACATCGAGCGAATCCTGGCCGGCTGGGTTGCCGAGCTGCCGGTGACGTTCTACCGCGCCCGGGAGGTCACGGGCTTCACCCAGGACGACACTGGCGTTGACATCGAGCTGGCCGATGGCGAGCGTCTGCGAGCGGCATGGCTCGTGGGGTGCGACGGCGGCCGCAGCCTGATCCGCAAGACCGCTGGCATCGAGTTTCCCGGCGGGGATCCGACCACGAGCGGGCTGATCGCCGAGGTCGAGATGACCGAGGAGCCGCCGCTCGGAATCCGTCGCACTCCCTCGGGTCAGCATGCCCTGGGAACGGTGGAGTACGAGATCAAGGACGGCGAGGTCGTCTACGGGACGGGTGGCAAGGTCGGGGTGATGCTGACCGAGGCGCAGATCGGAACGAGCGAGCCGACCCTGCGCGACATCAGCGAGGGTCTCATCGCCGTCTACGGGACGGACTACGGGATCCACAGCCCCACTTGGATCACCCGGTTCACGGACACGACGCGGCAGGCCGCCACCTATCGCGCCGGTCGCGTGCTCCTCGCCGGCGACGCTGCGCACGTGCACTCTCCGGTCGGCGGCCAGGGCCTGAACATCGGCGTGCAGGACGCGATGAACCTCGGCTGGAAGCTGGCGCAGGTGGTCAAGGGCACGTCGCCCGAGAGCCTTCTCGACACCTATCACGCCGAGCGGCACCCGGTCGCGGCGCGGGTGCTCCGCGACACGATGGCGCAGGTCGCGCTGATGCGCGCGGACGATCGCACGGAGGCCGCACGGGACATCGTCACCGAGCTGCTCAGCATGGATGAGCCGCGCAGGACGTTCGCGGCGAGAGTCTCCGGGCTGGACGTGCACTACGACCTCGGCGCGGGGCACCCGCTGCTCGGCCGGCGGATGCCGGATCTCGATCTCGTGACCGCGCACGGGCCCGTTCGGGTCTACGACCTGCTCCACGCGGCGCGTCCCGTGCTGCTCAATCTCGGGGAGCCCGAAAGCCGTGGCGCGGGCGCGGGCTGGGCCCACCGCGTCCAGATGGTCGACGCGAGCTACGAAGGCGCCTGGGAGCTGCCGGCCATCGGATCGGTTTCTCCTCCCCGCGCGGTGCTGATCCGACCGGATGGGTACGTTGCCTGGGTCGGCGAGGTGAAGGAGCCGGACCTCGCCGACGCGCTCACGAGGTGGTTCGGGCCGCCTTCCGCCTCGTGATGGAGCGGGCTGCTACCGCCAGCCGAGCTCCGGCGCCACGTACTTGAGGATGCTTTCGATCGCGTGGGCGTTGTACTCCACGCCGAGCTGGTTGGGAACGGTGAGCAGGAGCGTGTCCGCGGCCTGGATCGCGGTATCGCCGGCGAGCTCCTTCACGAGCACGTCCGGCTCTGCCGCGTACGAGCGACCGAAGATCGCCTTCGTCTGCGCGTCGATGTAGCCGACCTGGTCGGCCGACTGGTTGCCCCGCCCGAAGTACGCCCGATCCCGATCGTCGACGAGGGCGAAGATGCTGCGACTTACCGACACCCGCGGCTCGCGCTCGTGGCCGGCAGCCGTCCAAGCGTCGCGGAACCGTTGGATCTGCTCGGCCTGGAGCTCGTGGAACGGCACGCCGGCGTCCTCGGTCAGCAGCGTCGACGACATCAGGTTCATGCCCTGCGTCCCGGTCCATTCGGCGGTCGCCCGCGATCCGGCGCCCCACCAGATCCGTTCGCGCAGCCCCGGAGAATGGGGCTCCGGGCGGAGCAGGCCCGGCGGGTTCGGGAACATGGGGGAGGGGTTCGGCTGGGCGAACCCCGCGCCGGACAGGGCCTGCAGGAAGACCTCCGTGTGCTGGCGGGCCATGTCGGCGCCGACGGGGTCGCTCTCGTCCGGCTGATAGCCGAAGTATCGGAAGCCGTCGATGACCTGCTCCGGCGACCCGCGGCTGATCCCCAGCTGGAGCCGACCTCCGGAGATGAGGTCCGCCGCCCCGGCGTCCTCGACCATGTACAGCGGGTTCTCGTAGCGCATGTCGATGACGGCCGTGCCGATCTCGATCCGCTTCGTCCTCGCGCCGATCGCGGCGAGGAGCGGGAACGGCGACGCGAGCTGCTGGGCGAAGTGATGGACGCGGAAGTAGGCGCCATCGGCGCCCAGGTCCTCGACCGCTTCCGCGAGCTCGATCGACTGGATCAGCGCGTCCGCGCCCGAGCGGACCTGGGAGTAGGGCGACGCGGACCAATGCCCGAACGAGAGAAAGCCGATCTTCTTCACGTGACGATCTTAGAGGCCCGGGGCGGCCTGGCTCGCGCCTCGGCTGGCCAGCGCTCTGTTCGCGATCGCCCATGCACCACTGCTCGCGCGAGAGAACGGCCAACTCGAACCCTCCGCGTGCAACGCGGCTGGATCCGGTTTGCTGCACGATGCGTGTGTCGAGCCGATGCCGGGCCCACACCCGCTGGGACGGCGCCGGCGGTCACCCGCGTCGGCCGACGGAGACGCGTCGTGGCGGGCGGCCAGCGTCGCCCTGCGTTTTTCGGTCCGTTTCAGGCACCGTTGCCCGGACAGGCGAGCGTCACACGTGAAGGGGGAGTGGATGGACCACGAATGGGACGCCCTCGAGCTCGAGCTCCGCGCCGCCTCGGATCAGCTCGTGCTTGCGGCCGAACAGGTGCTCGCCTTCGAGCAGCTGAAGCGGCGGATTGACGTCAGCTCGGGCGAGTTTCGTGACCTCGCGGTGCTCATCGAGGAGCAGAGCCGCGATCTGGCAGTGATCGCCGCAGAGCAACGCCGGATCGCCGAGGCGCTCGCCGGAGCAGCGGAGGCGGTTTCCATCGGGACCGTCGAGGCGATCTCCGCCGAGGCATCCCTGGCGGACATCCTCGCGAGGTGGCGTTCCGCGGAGCGGCAGGCCACGACTGAGCCGCCGGGGACGCTGACGGCCCATCGTGCGGCGATCGAGGCCCGCGTGCTTCGGGAGGAATATCGACGGGCGTACCAGCAGCTGACGGGCCGCGATCAGGAACGTTCCGGCTGATCAGCCGGCGGCCCGGCTCGCCTCGGATTCGTGCTGCTTCGCGAGCGACGACCGGACCCGGACGAGCGTCTCCGATGCGGAGTCCAGCTGCTCGCGGGAGGAGGCGATGCCGATGGACGTCGAGTCGACGGCCTGGGTCAGCCTCGTGTAGATCTCGCGGATCTCGAGGATGTCCGCGTTGAGATGCAGCCGCTCGGGATGCCCGGGCGGCAGATGATCGAAGGCTCGTTCTGCCTCACGCCACAGCGCGAGGACTTCCTCCACCCGAAGCGCCATGTCCCCTGCTCCCGTTCCCCTCGAGAACGAGACGTCGGTCCGCCCGACCGTATCGGCCTCGTCCGCGCCGACGCCGACATTCTAGTCCTTCGTGTCCAGTCGGTCAGCCGGCCTTCTGATCCTCGGCGACGTCGTTGATCGTGTCGTCGGTCGGGTGCGTCTCGTCACCGACGCTCTCTTCCTCGACGGCTCGATACATGATCTCGCGCGACTTCCTGGTCACGTCCCTGGCGAGCTCGTGGAACCGGGGAGACGAGATCTGCTCGGTCCGCTTTTCCATTTCCAGCTCGCCCAGCTCGCGCACCTTGCGAAGGAGCCGATCGGACTCGCGCGGCATCCGCTCGTTTGGATCTGACATCACCTGAATCGTAGGAACCGGCGGGCACGTTCGCATTGCGCCCGGCCGCCCGAACCCTTTCAGGCGGATTTCACCGGCCTCCACCCGCAATGCCGTCGAGAGCAAGCCGACGCCCCCTGCTCGCGCAAGGGGCGTCGGTGGGAGGAGGAGGCTTCGGGATGAGCCTTCGCGGCTCTCCCGTTGCATCTGGTCGCGGGCGGTCAGCCCTGCTGGCCCTGCTGCTGCACCTGCTCGAGGGGCTGGGAAACCGCGTTCTCGACCTTGTCGATCAGCTGACCGCCGGTCTGGCCCATGACCCGCCGCTCCGCGTTCGACGCGGGGATCGCAAGTCCGACGGCTGTGCCGACGGCAACCGCGAGCGCTCCGAACGCCAATGGATTCGACTGGACGGCGCGCTGAGCCTGCGACATGACATCCGTTGCCGTGCCGGACAGGTTCGTCATCGCCTCGTTCGCGGTCTGTCCGACCTGGTTGAGCGTCTGGTCGGCCTGTCGCCGAGCCTGGTCGGCTGCGTCGCGAACCGACTCGGATGCCTCGCCCGCGCGCTGGCCGATGGTGTCGCCGATGCCCTTGCCGTTCGTTCCGCCCCGCTGATACCCGGTGTCGCCGGACATCCAGTCGGAGCCCGTGCCTCGGTACGAGGACGAGCCATAGCCATAGCCACTGGACGTCTGCCCGCGGGACCAGGAGCCGGAACCGGAGTTCGACTTCGAGGACTGCCGGTTCATGAGCATCATCCCGAGGCCGATGCCGGTCATCGCGGCGGGAATCGGGTTCCGTCGGATCGTCTCGATGAGCCCGGACCCCGCCTGCTGGGCGGTCTGGCCCGCATTCGAGGCCAGATCCGAAGCGGTTGTCGTCATGTCGTTCACCTTCGTCTCGATCTTCCCGACGGTCGCCTCGCGAACGGCCTCGCCGGCACGTCCCGCGACGTTGGCCGGGTCCAGCCGATCGCCGAGCTGGTCGACGGTCTGGGACATCTCGGCACGGGTCGCCTCGATGTCGACGACGAGCGCGTCGACCTCGGGGTCGTCGATGTCGTCGTCGGCCACGTCGGCCGTCAGGTACGTCGTGTCGGCGCCGATGCCGGACGTGGCCGTCACCGGATCCGTGTCCCAGCGACCGCCCGCCTCGTCGGCGAAGTCCCGGTCGCGGTCCAGCATCCTCTCGTCAGAATCCATCACTTCACGCGCTCCTTCGCCCACTCGGTGTCGTCCTTCAGCGTCTCGATCGTCCGCCGCGGCGTCAGATCGGACTTCTCGATCGTCGAACGGCCACTCGCCGCGAGCGCCGCTCCTCCCGCGGCCACGAGGACCCCAACGATCAGGGCCGCGAGCCACGGGGTGAGGCCGGCCTGGATGAGGAGGAGCACGATCGCGGCGACAACGGCGAGCGCGCCCGCGTAGGCGAGGGCGCCTCCGGCACCGACCATGGCCGCACCGCGGCCGGCCGACGAGGCACGTGCCGTCATCTCGGCCCTGGCGAGGGCGATCTCCTGTCGGACGAGCGTCGAGAGCTGCCGCGAGAAGTCGGAGAAGAGCTGGCCGAGGGACCGATCGTCCGCTCGCTGCTGCTCCAACCCGGACCGATCGTCGGACCGTTGCTGCATCGTCAACCCCCCGTCGTCGAGCCGGAGCTCGCGCTGCTCGAGCGGCGGCGGCTCCGTCCGCTGGTCGTGGTCTGCGTCCCGGTATCGCCGAGGTCGTCCGCGGCGAGGTCCGTCGTCGCCAGGTTGTCGGCAACGTCCGAGGAGCTCGTTCCGAGCGACCCGGCCGGGCCCGAGCCGGCGTAGTCCGTCGAGGCGCCGCCCGCACCGCCCGTCGCGGACGCGTCGTACGTCCCGCCGTAGCCGGTTCCGTAGCCGGAGCCGGGCATCGAGCCGCTGCCGGCCGTCGAGCCGCTGCCGGTCGAGCCGCCGCTGCCCGAGCTGCCGCTCCAGCCCTGTCGCTGCCAGCCCTCGCCCTGCCAGCCCTGGCCGCCGCTCATGCCGCCGCCCTGCGGCTCGGCGCCACTGCGGAGCACGCGGCCGAGCAGCAGGCCGATCGCCAGCCCGCCACCGAGGAGGAGTGCCGGCTGGCGCCGCGCGAACTGCTCCGCCTGGTCGAGCACGTCGCGGACGTCGTGCTGGCGGAAATACATCGACAGGTCATCGACGCGCTGGGCGCCGGTGTCGGCGAGGCCGGCGATCTCCGGCCGGTCCTGGCGAAGCTGGTTGCCCGTGTCGCGGAGCGCCTGGGCGACCTGCTCGAGCGTCTCGCCGGCGCGGTTCATCGCCTGCGACGCCTGGCTCTGGGCGGCCTGCGTGGCCGAGTCCGCGATCCCCGAAGCTGCCTGTGTCAGGCGCTCCGGCGACCCGGTGTTGCCGTTCGTTCCGGCATCGTTCTGCATCGTCATCTGGACACCTCTCAACGGCCGGTCGGGGGGCCGGCGACTGGCTGCCACTGGGGGTGTCGAGAGTCTCACCCGCCCTGACGACCGCGCGCCCGGAGGCGGCGAAGCCGATCTGTCAGTGGCATAACACGGACCCGGTCGGTGGCCTGCCTGGGCCGCAGCCGCGTTGGGCCGGGCGGCGGCGCCGCGCGACGCGGACCGGTGCCCCTCGCTCGTGCCTCGGACCAGGAGGCGTAGGGTGAGGCCGTGCCGATGCCGTTTCCACGACGCGTGGCGGCGTTCAACCGCCGCGTCACGAACCCGATCCTCGGACCGATCGTCTGGTTCCTGCCCCGCTTCGGCCGGATCGAGCATATCGGCCGGCGGACCGGCCGCCGCCACGTCGCTCCGATGATGGCGTTTCCCGGCGACGGCGGCCGGACCCTGACCGTTGCGCTGACCTACGGCTCAGAGGCGGAATGGGTCAGGAACACCCTCGCCGCGGGCTCTGCCGTCTTCGACTCACGCTGGACCGGCAGGGTCCGGCTGATCGAGCCACGCGTCATCCACGATCCTCAGCGGCGGGCGATGCCGTGGCTGATCCGGCAGGCGCTCGGCGTGATGGCGGTCGATGAGTTCCTCAGCGCGACGGTCGCTGGGCCCGCCGAGCCGGCTGAAGGGACACCGTAGGGCCGCGGCGACGACAGACGCTCGCGCGGCTCAGCGGCTCGTCCCGGGAGACCCTCGGATCTCGTCGACCCACGCCCGGACGACCCGGTCGAGGATCGGCAGCGGCATGAGCCCCGAGCCGAGCACGGTGTCGTGGAATGCCTTGATCGCGAAGCGGTCGCCGAGCGCTGCCTCCGCCTCCCGACGGATCCGCTGGATCTCCAGCCGCCCGATCATGTACGCGAGCGCCTGGCCGGGTGTGACCGCATAGCGATCGATCTCGGGGACGATCTGGCTGTCGCGCATCGGCGAGTTCTCGGTCATGTAATCGATCGCGTGCTGGCGGCTCCAGCCCAGCGCGTGCATCCCGGTGTCGACGACGAGCCGGCACGCCCGCATCGAATCCGCCTCGAGCATGCCCATCCGGTCGAGAGGCGTCGAGTAGAGCCCCATCTCGTCGGCGAGGCGCTCGGTGTACAGCCCCCAGCCCTCGCCGTACGCCGCGATGAAGGCCCGCTTCCGGAAGTCCGGGATGTCGGTCAGCTCGGTCGCGATCGCGAGCTGAAGGTGGTGGCCCGGGATCCCCTCGTGATAGGAGGTCGCCTCGATCTGGTACCGACCCCAGCCCGTCGGGTCCGTCGTGTTCATGAAGAAGACGCCGCCGCGTGAGCCATCCCGGGCGGGCGGGAAGTAGAACGCGACGGCGCCGGATTTGACCTCCTCGACGTCGCAGTCGGCCTTCGGGAGGATGCCGAACCAGTCGCCCATCGCGGCCTTTGCCCTGGCGAGCGCGGCCTTCGACGCGGCCACGATGTCCGCGCCGTTCGTGTGATGGAGCGCGGGATCGTCCCGCAGCCGCCGGAAGATCTCGGTCACGTCGCTGGTCCCGAGGACCTCCTGGCCGAGCGCGCGGTACTCCCCGGCCAGCTTCTCGATCTGCTCGAGGCCGATCTCGTGGATCCGCTCCGCCGTGAGCGGCAGCGTCGTGTGGTACCGGATCATCCGGCCGTAGACGTCGTCGCCGTCGGCGAGCCAGGTCAGGCCGACACGGTCGTCGCCCCGAGCGGCCGGCCGGATCCGGTCTCGAAGGGTGTCGCGGTAGCCCGCCATGGCGGGGCGAACCTCGCGCTCGATGACCTCGCGCAGCTCGTCGCGCCACGCGTCGACGTCGGCGACGCCGTGCGGCTCGCTCGTGTGGAGCAGCGGGTCGTCCTGGATGGGACGGGCCAGCCAGCGATCGATCTGCGCGACGGTCTCGTCAACCGCGAACGCGGCCGGCGTTCGGTTCCGGGCGAGACCCTCCAGCAGCCGGTCGCTCGCATCGCGGAACTGCTGGGCGATCCCCCGGGTCTTCACGAGCATCTTCGCGGCGACATCGGCGTCGGGGATCGGGAGCTTCGGGAACGTGACGGGCAGGCCGGCGACCGGGCCGAAGATGGGATCGATGTCGAATTCGGCGAGGCGCGCCTCGAGGATGTCGGCGTTCCGATGGCCGTCGAAGGCGATCATCTCGCGGGTGATCGCGTCCTGCGCCGAGAGGCCGTCGGCCGGGATCGCCTCGGCTCGCCGGGCGAACTCGAGGCGTCGCCGGATCTCCTCGTCCTCGCCCCGGCGACTCACGTCGTCGTAGCGGTCCGCGTACTGGTAGTTGCCCATCATGTGGCCCCAGGTGGGCCAGGCAGTCAGCAGGAAGTCGAAGTACTCCGCCGCGAGGGCGTTCGGCTCGTCGGGCACGAAAGGCCTCCGATCAAGGGGAGGGGTCCGAATGGTCTGGAGGCCGATCGTACCCGTCCCGCCATTCCGCGGGCTCGACCACGTCGTGCGATCCTTCGTCCGTGCCCAGAACCCGGATCCCCGATGACGTGCTGTCCGCGGCGCATGCCCGTTCCGCGGCGCGCGCCGCTCGCAACTGGCCGGAGGCGGATCGCCTGCGGGGCGAGATCGAGGCCGCCGGCTGGAAGGTCGTCGATCGCGGCACGGACTTCGCGTTGGAGCCGGCGCACGCGCCGACGCTCGAGGCGGAAGGCGTCGTGCGCTACGGGTCAACCGACGCGGTTCCCTCGCGCCTCGCCGAGCCGCCGGTCGGGCTGGCCACCGTCGTCCTCGTTGCGACGGAGTGGCCCGCCGACGTCGAGCGGGCCGTCGCGGCATTGACCCACCACGCGCCGGAGGGGACGTCGATGCTCGTCGTCGCCGACGGCCCGTCCGACGAGCAGGATCAGGCGCTCGATGGGCTCGGCGAGCGGAGCGAGGTCGTCCGGACGAGCCAGCGGCTGGGCACGGGAGCGGCCTGGAACATCGGGATCCGGCGAGCGTCGGGCCCCGTCGTGATCCTCCTCGACACGAGCGTCGAGCCGACCGGCGACATCGTCACGCCGCTGGTCGCCGCGCTCCAGGACGACTCGGTCGCGGTCGCAGGCGGTTTCGGGGTCGTCAGTGACGACCTTCGCCGGTTCGAGGAGGCGCCGGCCGCGGGAGACGTCACGGCGATCGAGGGCTATGCGATGGCGTTCCGCCGCGGCGACGCCGCCGAGCGTGGACCGGTCGACGAACGCTTCCGGTTCTACCGCAATCTCGATCTGTGGTGGAGCCTCGTCCTCCGCGACGAGGGGGAGCCGAACGCGCCGCGACGGGCGGTCGCAGTGGAGATCCCGGCGACCCGCCACGAGCACCGCGGCTGGACGTCGCTGGACGAAGCCGAGCGGGACCGGCTCAGCAAGCGGAACTTCTACCGGATCATCGACCGCTTCGGGCCGCGACGGGATCTCGCGACCGGTTGATCAGCGGCGCCGGACCGTCTGACCGTCGCGCCCGTCCGTGACCTCGTAGCCGAGGTCGGTGAGCTCGGCCCGGAGCGCGTCGGATGTCGCGAAGTCACGAGCTGCTCTCGCCGCCGCACGCCTCGCGACGATCGTCGCGATCTCGTTCGGGAGCTCGCCCGCGGCCGGCTCGTCCCCGCGCAGCGCGCCGACCTCCGCGTCGCGATCCAGGTCCAGCCCGAGCACGAAGTCGGCATCGAGGACGAGGCGAAGCCGCTCCGCGGCGGAGAACGGAGCGCGCGTCATCTCGCGGACGACGGCGAGCGCCGTCGGGAGGTCGAGGTCGTCATCAATTGCGTCCACGAACCGGTCGTGGAGCGCCCGGCCCTCGGGCGAGGGGGCGCGCGTGGGGTCGTGGGCACGGTCGGCGAGCGGAGGAGCGTGTCCCGAACCGTGGCCGGCGACGACCTCCACGGTGCCCTCGGGCCGAGCCGGTGCGGACCCTGCTCGCAGGGGGGCCGGCTTCATCGCCGCGGGCTCGTCCGGCGCCTCCCTGGCGAGTGCCCGAACGGCCGCCCGGAGGGACGCGAGGCCGGCCGCGGCGGCCGCGAGCGAATCCTCCGTGTATTCGAGCTTGTGGCGATAGCGCGATGTCAGGCAGAGGTAGCGGAAGGCGAGGGGGTCCATGCCGCGGTCGGCGACGTCGGCGATCCGCTCGATGTTGCCGGCCGACTTCGCCATCTTCCGGCCGCCGACCTGGAGGAACTCACCATGGACCCAGATCCGAGCCGGTGGCCCACCGACGAGCGGCGCCGACTGGGCGATCTCGTCCTCGTGATGCGGAAAGACGTTGTCGATGCCGCCGGTATGGACGTCGAAGCGCGGGCCCAGATGGCGCATCGCCATGGCGGAGCACTCGAGGTGCCAGCCAGGGAACCCCTCGCCCCAGCGAGGGGTCGGCCACTTCAGCTGACGCCCCTCGCCGGCGGCCTTCCAGAGCGCGAAATCCGGCGCGTCGAGCTTGTCCGCGTCCGGCTCGCCCCGATGGCCCGCGCGGAGCGCGTCGAGGGTGTTGCCGGACAGCGCGCCGTACGACGGGAACGAACCCACCGAGAAATAGACGTTGCCAAGCTCGCTGACGTAGGCGTGGCCGGCATCGACGAGCCGCTCGGCCAGCTCGATCATCTCGGAAATGTGCTCCGTGGCACGGGGAAAGACGTGTGCCGGCAGCAGGTTCAGCAGCGCCGCATCCGCGTGGAAGGCGCCCTCGTAGGCGTCCGCGATCTCGGCCGTCGAGCGGTGCTCGAGACCGGCCGCGACGAGCATCCGGTCCTCGCCCCGATCGAACCGCTCGTCGCGCAGGTGCCCGACGTCCGTGATGTTCTGGACGTGAAGCACGGGCGTGCCGTGGTAGAGCACGACCCGCCGGATCAGGTCGGCGAGGAGAAACGTCCGGAGGTTGCCGACGTGGGCGAACCGGTAGACCGTCGGGCCGCAGGAGTACATCCGGAGCCGGCTGCCGTCGGCCGGCTCGACGGGCTCGGCGACACGCGTCAGGGTGTTCCGGAGCCGGAGCGTCATGCAGATCCTCGTGGCGGCGCCGTCTGCGTTCGCATCCGACCGCCTCGATGGTCGCAAAATCGACGGATCCGCGCCCGACGGCCGTCCCGGGCGGGTCCGGGGGCCGCAAGCGACGCGCTCCCTATACTCGGGACGTGCGTCGCTGGGTCTGCATCATCGCGCTGCTCGCGGGGTTCTCCGCGGACGACTACGTTCGGGGCGCGCGGCTTCGCGAGCCGGTTCCCGTGCATCGCCTGATCGACGAGCGGCCGAGCCGGGGCTCGGGACTCGCGCCGACGGGCGCCTGGTGGACCCGGCCCGGCCGTTGACGGCAGCGGACCTCGTTTCGTCTCGTCCTCCGTGCCCGGCGGCGTGCCGGCGACGAACATCGTGTCCGTGACGCCGGGACGCGTGCCGGCGATGTCCGGGCGCGTTTCCGGCCGGTCCGGCCGGGCGCGGGTCCGCCCTCCCCGGGGCATGCCGCGCCTTGCGTTCGTCGTCGCGCCCGTCCTGCTCGCCGTCGTCGCCGCGGTCGGGCCGGCCGCGACGATCCCCGCTCGCGCTGCAACCCAGACTGACCGCGTCCGGATCCTGATGGGCCCGGCCGAGACGCTCGATCCGGCCGCGCAGGGCGACATCGCGAGCGCCGCCGTGTCCGCCCAGCTGTTCGAGGGGCTGACGGCGATCGACGCCACCCTCCAGACGCGTCCCGCTCTTGCCGGCTCGTGGGACTTCCGCGACGGCGGCCGGACGGTCGTGTTCCACCTCCGGCCCGGGCTGACCTTCAGCGACGGCTCGCCGCTCGGGCCGCAGGACGTGGTTCGATCGTGGTTCCGCATCATCGACCCCGCCCACCCGTCGCCGCTCGTGACGCTGATGAGCGATGTCGACGGCGCCACCGCGTACTCCCGCGGCGAATCGAAGGACCCGGCGTCCGTCGGCCTCTCGACGAGCGGCAGTGACGTGACCGTCCGGCTGAACCGGGCTGCGACCGACTTCCCGGCGATCGTCGCTTCGCCGACCTTCGCGATCGTGCCGCCGGGGATCGACGGGTCCGCGGCCGCGCTCCAGCCCGGCGATCACTTCGTCGGGAGCGGCGGCTACGTGGTGGTCAGTGCCGACGCGAAGACGACGACGCTCCGGGCAAATGATCACTACTGGGCCGGGCGGCCGGCGATCGCGACGATCGAGCTCGTTCACGACATCGGCGGCCGAAGCTCGGTCGCGGCCTTCGAGGACGGCGACGTCGATGTCGCGGATGTCGCCGCGTTCGACGCAACGTGGATCGCCTACGACGACGTCCTGGGCCGCGAGCTGCGCCGGAACGAGGGACTGTCGCTGCGCTACTACGGGTTCGACACGAGCCGGCCGCCGTTCGACGACGTCCGCGTGCGTCGGGCCGTCGCCGAGGCAGTCGACTGGCGGCGGCTGATCGCCCTCTCGTCTGCCGGGACCTCGACGCCCGCGACGGGGATGGTCCCGCCCGGAATCCCGGGTCGCAGCGCGACGGACTTCCTGCCGAAGCACGACCCCGATGCCGCTCGCACGCTTCTGGCTCAGGCCGGCTATCGGGGTGGCGCCGGCTTCCCGTCGGTGGTTCTGCTGAGCGGCGGGCCGGAGGATCGCGCGTTCGCGGCCGAGGTCCAGCGGGAGCTCGGGATCACCATCGAGGTCGAGGTCCAGGGTGACGGCTTCTTCGATCGACTGAAGGCGGATCCGCCATCGATGTTCTCGATGGGCTGGGTGGCGGACTACCCGGGGCCGAACGATTTCCTCGGGATCCTGCTGGGGCGCGGCACGTCGAACAACTACGGTCGGTGGTCGTCCCAGGACTTCGATCGGGCGGTCGCAGATGCGCTGGCCGCGACCGACGCCACCACAGCCCGCGCGGCGTTCGACCGCGCGGAGGCGATCGTCCGCGACGATGCTCCGGCGATCCCGCTCACCTACGACGTGCAATGGAGCCTCGCCCGGACGGGCCTGCTCGGCGCGTACGCGAACGGGCTCGGCATCATCCGGATGGCCGGTCTCGCGTGGGCGCCGTGAGCGTCCGACGCCGAGCTCGAGCGCTCGCGCTGGTCGCGGGTGCGTTCCTCGCGCTGGTCCCGATACGCGCGACGGCGGGATCGGCCGCCGCAGCGGCGCCATCCGTCGCGTTCGGGACCCCGTCGGCCACGTCCGCCTTTGGGAAGGGCGTCGACTTCACGCAGCCGGCGACGCTGTCCGGGACGGTCGACCGGGTGGAGGTGCTCATCTCGACGCCTGGCGCGGTCGGCCCCGTCGTGCAGCCCGTCCCGGACGCGCCGACCAGCGGCGCGGCGACCCTCCGCTACCACCTCGATCTCTCGGACGGGAACACCGTGCCGAACACGACGTTCACCGCGCGGTGGCGTGTCGTCGGCACGAACGGCGACAGCGTCATGGGTCCGCCATTGCGCCAGGTCTACGCGGACGACCGCTACACCTGGAAGTCGATCGACGGCAAGGTCGTTCACGTCCACTGGGTGACAGGCGATCAGTCGTTCGGCCAGCGGGCGCTGAAGATCGGCGACGACGCCGTCGCCGCCACCGCGTCACTCCTCGGCGTCACCGAGACCGAACCGATCGACTTCTTCATCTACGCCGACCAGCAGGCGTTCTACGACGCCCTCGGGCCGGCGACCCGCGAGAACGTGGGCGGGCAGGCTCACCCGGACATCAGGACGCTCTTCGCCCTGATCACGCCTGACGAGATCGATGCAAGCTGGGTCGGGACCGTGGTCCCCCACGAGCTCACGCACGTGGTCTTCCAGACTGCCGTCGACAACCCCTACCACGACCCGCCCCACTGGTTGAACGAGGGGCTCGCCGTCTACCTGTCGGCCGGCTACGCGGACAGCGACCGGCGCCAGGTCCAGGCGGCTGCGAAGGCCGGCACGATCATCCCGCTGGACGGCCTGACTGGCGCCTTTCCCACGACCCGCGACCGCTTCTTCCTGGCCTATGCCGAAAGCGTCTCGGCGGTGGACCGGATCGTTCGCGCGAACGGCCGGGACAGCCTCGTCAAGTTGATCCGCTCGTACGCCAACGGCGTCTCGGACGACGAGGCGTTCCAGGCCGCGATCGGACGGGATCTAGCCGGATTCGAGCAGGACTGGCTCGGCGAGCTGGGCGCCACGGCTCCGTCGCGCGTCGGTCCGCAGCCCGCTCCGGCGGGACCGCTGCCACCGGGCTGGGAGGGGCCGCGTCCGAACCCGTCCTTCGAGGTCGTGGGTTCCCTGCCGCCGCCGCGCCCGGGCGCACCGCGGGGGAGCGACCTGCGCGATGATCCGGTGGCCGTGCTGCTTGCGCCGTCGATCGGGTTCATCGGGATCGTCGTCCTCGTCGTCGTCGGGATCGCCACGTACCGGCGAACGCGGCGGTCGCGGCTGGCGGCCGACGACGCCGCCTGGAACCAGCTGTACGCACGCCCGATCCTCCGCGATGACGATCCCACCGATGATCTCCCGGAGCCGCGGCACGAAGGCCCGCCGGAGGATCGACCGTGAGCCTTCTCGTGGCGCGAGTCCGGCGCGTGCCCACCTGGCAGGTGACCCTCGGTGTCGCGCTGCTGGTCCTCGGCTTCCTGATCGCCGCCCAGCTCGCCGCCGAGGGCCCGCGCGTGCGGTACAGCAGCGAGGAGCGGACGCCGCTGATCGACACGACGCTCAAGCTCCAGAGCCAGCAGGACGCGTTGAAGGATCAGATCGTCGCGCTGCGCAAGTCGATCCAGACGATCGAGCAGGACAGCGCGGGGTCGCAGGCCGCCATCCGGACCCTCAACGACCGCCTGGAGGAGGCACGGATCGCCGCCGGCCTGATCCGCCTGACGGGCACGGGGATCGTCCTCAAGGTCGAGGATTCGACCGAGCCGGTGCCACCGAACGGCAACGAGGCGGACTATCTCGTCGGTGCCGCGGATCTGCGGACGCTCGTCGACCAGCTCTGGCTGGCCGGGGCGGAGGCGATCGCGGTCGGCGACGAGCGGATCACGACGTCCAGCGCGATCATCGACATCGGTGGCTCGGTGCTGGTCAACGCCGCCTATCTCGCCGGCCCGTACCAGATCACCGCGATCGGGCCGCCGGACCTGTTCGCCCGGCTATCCGCCGCGCCCGGGTTCCAGGAGTTCGTCCGGACGCGCCGAGGGTCGTTCGGGATCGGGATCTCGTGGGCGGAGCCGGGAACGGTGGACGTGCCGGCGTTCGCGGGCTCGGTCACGCTCCGCGAGTCCCGTCCGGTCGGCACACCCGCGCCGGTCGTGACGCCGGAGCCCTCCGCCGCCGGGAGCGCGCCATGACCGCGCCCGCGCGACGGGCGATGGGCGGCTCGGCGATCCGTTCCCGCTCGAGCCAGATCGCCCTCACCGCCGTCGCGTTCGTGCTCGGCCTGTTGGTCGTCGTGCAGCTTCGGACCCAGACAGGGGCGGGCGGCTCCGCGCTCCAGAACAAGTCGGCCCAGGACCTGACGACGCTCGTGGGCAATCTCGACACGGAGAACGATCGCCTCCGGGCGGAGGTCTCGTCCCTCCAGGGGCAGCTTGGCGAGCTCCGGGCCGACCGGAGCAGTGGCGCGACCTCGATCGGCCAGATCCAGTCGGACCTCGCCCGCATCCGGGCATGGTCCGGGCTCGATCCCGTGGCCGGTCGCGGTGTCATCGTGACCGTGAGCGGCCAACTGACCGCGCGGGCCGTCGACGACCTGGTCAACGAGCTTCGCAATGCCGGAGCCGAAGCGGTCGCGATCGAAAACGTCCGGATCGTGGTCGGCACCGCGGTCAGCGGCGTGCCGGGCTCGCTGGACGTCGACGGCTTCCTGCTTCCCGATCCGTTCCGGGTCCGGGCGATCGGCCGGCCTGACACGCTCGTGGGCTCGCTGACCCGTGCTGGCGGGATCGTCGCCCAGCTCGCGGCGACGAATCCCTCGGCGTCGATCGACCTCGAGCCGACGGACCAGCCGATGACGCTGCCCGCGACGCAGCGCGGCCTCAGTCCGGTTCATGGTCATCCGGCACTTTGATACCCTCCGCCGGATGATCGTCCGACCAGCCCTCGTGCTGTACCTCGGCGACGTGATCCGGCTGCAACGCGCTCATCCGTGCGGCGGCGACCGCTGGCTCGTCGATCGGCTCGGCGCGGACATCGGGCTCCGCTGCGAGACGTGCGGACGGCACGTGCTCGTCGAGCGCCGCACCGTCGAGCGCCGCCTGGCCGAGTTCATCCGCCGCGGCGACCCCGACCTCAGCGCGGCCGCTGCTCCGCAACCCCGCCAGCCGTGACGGCGGGCGGACGCTCGCCCGCGACGGTCGCGCCGGCAGGCAGCGCGATCGACGTCTTCCGGAACCGACCGTTCCTGCTCCTCTGGCTCGCCCAGGCGGCGACCCAGATCGGCGGGAACATGGTGATCTTCGGCCTGACGGTCATCATCGCGAAGTCGACGGGGTCGACGACCGCGGTCAGCGCCCTGATCCTGACATTCCTCCTGCCGGCGGTCCTCTTCTCGGCGCTGGCCGGCGTCTTCGTCGACCGGCTGGATCGTCGGCTCGTCCTGATCTTCACGAACATCCTGCGCGGTGCGGCGTTCGTCGCGATGTTCTTCGTCGGGAACCACCTCGGGCTGATCTACCTGCTGAACATCATCGTCTCGACGATTACCGTCTTCTTCGGTCCCGCCGAGGCGGCGATGATCCCGAAGCTGGTGCCGCGCCGGCAGCTCCTCGCCGCGAACGGAATCTTCACGCTCACGCTCAACGCGGCCTTCGCGCTCGGGTTCACGCTCGTGGGGCCGCTGATCGTGAAGATCGCCGGCGCGCCAGCGCTGATCATGGTCGTGGCGGCGCTGTACTTCATCGCGGCGGGCTTCTGCGCGACCCTCCCGCCGGCCCCGCCGACGGCCGTCGCGCCCCAGGCCGGGACGCGCATGCGCGTCCGCGAGGCAGAGGATGCGATCGGCACCGTCCTGCGCCAGCTCCGCGAGGGCCTCGAGTACATCCGCGATCACCGCGAGATCCGCTGGTCGCTGATCTATCTGGGGATCGCTGCGTCTCTGGTCGGCGTGCTCGGCGTCCTCGGCCCGAGCTTCGCCCAGAAGACGCTCGGCCTCAGCTCCGAGGACTTCGTCGTCGTCGTCCTGCCGCTCGGCGTCGGCATCGTGATGGGGATCCTGCTGCTCAACGCGTACGGCCGGCTCATCCCGCGCCGGCGGGTCATCGAGGGCGGCCTGATCGCGCTGGGCGTGCTCCTCGCGACGATGGCCCTGTCCGGGCGGATCAGCGTGTTCCTCGACAACTCCGTCAACGGACGGGGGCTGCCGGACCTCTCCCTGCTGACGTCGCTGCTCTCGATCGTCGTCGCGGTCGCGTTCTTCGCGGGGATCGCCTACGCGTCCGTCGCGATCCCGGCCCAGACACAGCTCCAGGAGGACCTGCCCGAGGACGTGCGCGGTCGGGTGTTCGGGGTCCTGAACATGCTCGTCTCGGTCGCGAGCTTCCTCCCGATCCTCGTCGTCGGCCCGATCGCCGACCTGCTCGGAACGACGATCGTCCTCGTCGCCGTCGCGTTCCTGATCGCCGCTTCCGGGGTCGCCTCGATCTACCTCCGCGGGCCGCTCCGGGCTGTCGAGCGCGACTCGCGGGCGGTCGTCGGCAACCGCGCCGACCCGTTCATCGAGGCGCTCGGCGCGGAGGTCGCCGGACCGGAGGACTTCCTCGACACCGACGACGACGCGGTTCCCGACGCGACGGGTCCCGGTGCGGCCGCGGACGGACCGTCACTCCCGGCCGACCACGATTCGCCCACGTCGCCCGACGACGACGCACCGTCGCCGCGCTGACGCCGGAGCTGCCCGTGCCGCGTGTCGCGATCGTGTTCACGGGTGGGACGATCAGCATGCGTCACGACGCCGACGCCGGCGGAAACGTCCCGGTGCTCGGCGGCGCAGCACTCCTCGCGAGCGTTCCCGGCCTCGGCGAGATCGCCGACGTCGTCCCGATCGACCGGGGGCTGACGCCGGCGAGCCACTTCCAGTTCGCCGCCCTGTTCGACATCGCGGCCGCGGTCCGGGCGTCGCTCGCCGATCCCTCGATCGACGGTGCGGTCATCGTCCAGGGGACCGATGCGATCGAGGAAACGGCGTTCTTCCACGACCTGCTCCACGCGGGACCCAAGCCCGTCGTCGTCACCGGAGCCATGCGGTCGGCGAGCCAGCCCGGGTACGACGGACCCCAGAACCTGGCCGATGCGGTCCGCGTCGCGGCATCACCGGACGCCGGCGCGGCCGACCTGGGAGTGGTCGTCGTTCTGGATCGGACGATCGAAGCCGCCGATGACGTCACGAAGACCCACAGCTCGGCGTTCGACACGTTCCGCTGCCTGAACCGCGGCTCGCTCGGTCGCGTCGGGGACGGCGGCGTCGTGCTGGAGCGGAGTCGCGGGGCCCGCCGTCGCATCGCGACGGAACGCGCCGCGGAGCGGGTCTTCCTCGTGACGGCGACGGTCGCGACCGATGGGACGCCGATCGAAGCCCTGCACGGAGCGGGCGCGGACGGCATCGTCGTCGCCGCGACCGGGGCCGGCAACACGGACCCCTCGCTGCTCGCAGCAGCTGAATCCGCGATGGCCGACGGTATCCCGGTCGTGCTCGTCACACGCTGTCCGGCCGGTGCCGCCGGCACGGGCTATGCATTCCCCGGTGGCGGCGCGACCTGGGTCCGGGCGGGCGCACTGACGGCTGGCCACCTCACCGGGCCGAAGGCGCGGATCGCGCTCGCGCTCGGCCTCGGGGCGCAGCTGGACCGCGCGAGTCTCGCCGCGCTCCTCGCCGATCCGCAGCCCATCGACGACCCGGAGCGGTTCTGGGCGGACGATCGTGCTGCCGCCGCGGGCGCCACGGCGCACGGGGCCGCCTGATGCCGCTCGACCTCCTCGTCAGCGGCGGACGGATCGCGACCCTGGCCGGAGACCAGGGGTTCGGCTGGGTCGAGGCGGTCGGCATCACCGACGGTCGCGTGGCCTTTGCGGGATCGGCCGTGGACCTGGAGACGCGGGCCGATCCGCACACCCGTCGGATCGAGATGGATCCGGACGAGGTCGCGATCCCCGGGCTCAGCGATGCCCATCTGCACCTCGCCGAGGGCGGCCTGTCGCTCGATCGGATCGACCTGACGACGACGGCGACGCTCGACGCGGGGCTCGAGGCGATCCGGGTGGCGAACGACTCCCTCGCCGACGGCGATCCCTGGCTCGAGGGGCACGGCTGGCACAACGATCGGTGGGGCGTCTGGCCGACCGCGGACGACCTGGAGCGAGTGGCGCCTGGACGAGCCGTCGCCTTGTGGGCGCACGACCACCACGCGCTCCTCGTGAGCCATCGGGCGATGGCGATCGCCGGGATCGATCGCAAACGGAGCGATCCGGAGGGTGGCCTCATCCGACGCGATGAGCGGGGCAACCCGACCGGCGTCCTGCACGAGGCGGCCGCCCGGATCGTGACCGACCACGTGCCCGCGGCCTCCGCCGAGCGGTACGAGGCACCGATCGCGCGCCTGGCCCGCGACCTCCTCCGGCTCGGCGTCGTGGCCGTCCACGATCCAGGCGCGCTGTCCCTGCAGGTCGGGCTCGGCCGGGCGATTGCCGCCTACCGCGCCCTCGACGAGCGCGACGACCTCCCGATCCGGGTCCACGCCTCGATCCGCTCCGAGCAGCTCGCCGCGGCGATCGGGGAGGGGCTGCGGAGCGGCGATCCTCTTGGACCGCCCGGTGGCCGCGCGCGGTTCGGCTGGCTGAAGCTCTTTGCCGACGGCACGCTCGCGTCGCGGACCGCCGCCCTGCTCGAGCCGATCGAGCCCGAGGACGGCCATCCGCTGCCCGCGGGCACGGAGCAGGGGATCTGGCTGACCCCACCCGCGGACGTCGCGCGGTTCGCCGCCCAGGCCGCCGACGCCGGGATCGCCACCCAGGTCCATGCGATCGGGGATCGGGCGTGCCGCGTCACCCTCGACACGCTGGAGCCGCTCGCCGGGCGGACGACGCTGATGCCGCGCCTCGAGCACGTCCAGCTCCTGCATCCCGACGACCGGTCACGGTTCGGCGCCGCGGGGATCGCCGCCTCGATCCAGCCCGTCCACGTCCGAGCCGACGCGACGATCGCCCGCCGCCTGTGGGGCGATCGGGCGGCGACCCGCGGCTACCCGATGCGCTCGCTGCTCGACGCCGGCGCGGTGGTCGCGTTCGGGACGGATGCGCCCGTCGAGCCGATCGACCCGTGGCCCGGACTCTCCATGGCGGTGACGCGGGTCGACGGTACGTGGCCGGAGGACGCCGAGCCATTCGGCCCGGAGGAACGGCTCACGCTCGAGCAGGCGCTTCGCGCGGCCTGCGTCGCGCCGGCGACCGTTGCCGCCGAGACCGACCGTGGCCGGCTGATCCCGGGCCAGCGAGCGGATCTCGTGGTGCTCCCGGCGAGCGCCCTGAGCCACCCGATCGAGCCGGGCGGGGCGCTCGCCACCGCTCGTCCCCGCCTTGTCCTCGTCGACGGCGAGGTTGCGTTCGAGCGCTAGGCGCGGGCGGTCAGGACGGGGCGAGGTCCCGAACCGCCTCGGCGAACAGCCCGTTCAGGATCCGCGAGGTCGAGGGAAACGCGTGGATTGTGTCCGCGAGGACCTCCACCGGGACGCGGGCACGGATCGCCAGGACGCACTCGTGGATCGCCGCCGACGCGTCCGGGCAGGCCATTGCCGCACCGACGAGCTGGCGGGTCGCCCGGTCGAACGTCAGCGTCACGTGGCCGATCGTCTCCTCGAGCGCATAGCCTCGCGACGAGTGTGCGAAATCCGCCACGTATTCGACCGCGTCGATGTCGGCCGCCCGTGCCTGGTCGAGGGTCAGCCCGACCGAAGCCGCCTCGGGATCCGTGTAGGTCGCTCGGGGCAGAGCGCGATAGTCGGGATGGACGTCGATGCCGAGCGCCATCCGGACCGCCAGCTCGCCCTGGTAGTGGGCCTGGTGGGTGTGGAGCTCCGGACCGGCTGGATCGCCGATCACCCACAGGCCGTCGGCGACCCGGAGCCGGCCGTCGCGCGGAATCGCGACCCGGCCGCTCGTGTCAATGCCATAGTGCTCGAGCCCGAGATCGTCGAGCGGGAACGACCGCCCGACGGCCAGCAGGATCGCGTGGCCCTCGGCGCTCGTGCCGTCGTCGAGATCGATCACATCGGCCCCGTCCGTTCCGGCGCCGGCCCGGGCGCCGGTGGCACGGACGCCGAGGCGCACGTCGACGCCGCCGCGCCGGAGGAGCTGGGCGACGGCTTCCGAATTCCGGGGATGTTCCGTCGGCATCAGCCGGTCACCGGACTGGACGACCGTCACCGGGACGCCGAACCGGGCGTAGACCTGCGAGAGCTCGCAGCCCGTCGGACCGCCGCCCAGCACGATCAGGCTCCGCGGCAGGACGCGCGTGAGGGTCGCCTCGCGGTTGGTCCAGACCCGGACGTCGGCGAGGCCGGGCAGCGGCGGGACCTTCGAGGTCGAGCCGACGGCGACCATCACGTTCCGGCCGCGGATGACGTGGACCGCATCGTCGTGGCGGACCTCGACCTCGCCCTGGCCGACGATCCGCGCCGAGCCGCGGTAGGCGGTGGCGCCGGCCGACTCGAGGCTCCGGACATGCGAGGAATCGTCGGGGTCTTCGGCGTCGGCGGGGCGGTTGACCATGTAGTCCCGGGCCTTCGACGCACGTTCCCAGGAATAGCGGGCCGGGTTCGCCGCGTGCTCTTCCGCGGCGTGGAGGAGGGACTTGGACGGGAGGCAGCCGATGTGCGGGCAGCTGCCGCCGAACCACCGCCGATCGATGATCGCAACGGACGCGTTCCGGGAGCGCGCCTCGTGCGCGGCGGCCTCGCCGGCGGGTCCTGCACCGATGATGACGAAGTCGAAGGTGTCCATGCCGTCAGTCTCGGGCTTCGGCGATGACGCTGCGCTGACGTTTCGACTCGAAGAGCAGCACGGCCGCCGCCACCGAGACGTTCAGGCTGTCGGCGATCCCGGCCATCGGAATCGCGACGGGCTGCACGGGTGGCGTCCGCCAGGTGCTGCCGAGGCCGCGTGCCTCGCTCCCGAGCACGACCGCCAGCGGACCCGTCAGGTCGCCCGCCGTGTAGGTCGTCGCCTCCTCCACGATCGCTGCGACGATCCGGATCCCGTTCGCCTCGAGCCAGGCCCGCGTGTCGGCCGAGCTGGCCGCGACGACCGGGACCGCGAAGATCGTCCCGAGCGACGCCCGGATCGCGTTCGGGTTGTACAGGTCCGTGAGTGGATCGGCGGCGATGACGGCGCTCGCGCCGACCGCATCCGCGGAACGCAGGACCGCACCGAGATTGCCGGGCTTCTCGAGACCTTCGATGACGACGATGAGCGGATCCGCCGGCAGGGCCAGATCGGCGAGCGACCGGTTCGGCGTCTCGACGACCGCGACCACGCCGTCCGACCGATCCCCGAAGGCGACCTTCGCGAGCACGACGGGCGACACCTCGAGGGTCGACGGGCGTCGCGCAATCCGGTCCTCGACCGCGAGCGCATCCGGGCTCCGGAGGAGGTCGGGGGCGACGAACGCCGTTGTGATGCGGACCCCCGCGTCGAGCGCCCGGAGGATCTCCCGCGCCCCGTCGACGATCGTCAGGCCCGTCGCCTCGCGCTCGCGGCGGTCGCGGAGTCGGACCGCGGCCTTGACCTGGGGGTTCGTCAGGCTGGTGATCGGGCTCATCGCCGGATCATGCGGGCTGCCGCGCCGAGCCGAAGGGTCGCTCCGCTTCTCGCGGACAGCTCGAGCCGGTCGGTGGTGATCGCTGCGCTGGCGCCCAACGTCATCTCGAGGACCGCGCCGAGGTCGGGCGGTTCGATCCCCGTCGTGTGCGCGGTCAGCAGCACGAAGCCGTCATCGGTCAACACCTCGGCGACGGCATCGAGGAGCTCCGGCAGCATTTCGACAAGCTCCCATCGCTCGCCGCCGCGTCCGTGGCCGTACGTCGGCGGGTCCAGGACGGCACCGCCGTAGGTCCGTCCGCGCCGAGCCTCGCGGCGGACGAAGGCCAGGGCGTCATCCACGATCCAGCGGATCCGGCGATCGGCGAGGCCGCTCAGCCCCGCGTTGCGGCGGGCGCGAGACACGGCCGCGCGCGCCGAGTCGACGTGCGTGACGGCCGTGCCGGCGGCGGCGAGGGCGAGGGTTGTCGCGCCAGTCGAGGCGAACAGATTCAGGACCGGCGAACGGTCCGATGGCCGGGCGCGCTCGCGGAGCCACGGCCAGAAGGTCGCGTGCTCGGGGAAGAAGCCGACCTGGCCGCCGGCACCCGGCTCGAGCTCGAGGGCGATCGCGTCCAGGTTGATCGACCATGGCCCTTGCTCGTCCCCGCGCCAGCCGGTTCGGGCGTCGAAGCGAAGATCGGCCTGGTCCCAGACGCTGGCGTCCCGGCGCGGCTCCTCGGCACCAGGCGCCGGCCGGTCGACGATCCGCTCACCGAACCGCTCGAGGCGACGTCGGTCGCCGGCGTCGATCAGCTCGTAGTCGGGACGGCTCGCCACGCACGCATCATCCGCGAGAACCGACACCGAGCGCGACGCGTACCGACGGCATGACCAGACTCCTCCGATCGATCGGCCTTCCCGCCGCAATCTTCGCCTTGGCCTTGTCGGCCTTGTCGGCCGCCGCGTGCACGAACGGCGGCGGCGCCGGAAGCTCGGCAGGTGGCGCCGCTCCGTCCGCGCCTGCGTCCCAGCCGCCTTCAGCCCCCCCGCCATCGGCGGCGCCGGCGCAGAGCGGTGGCACCGGCTACACCTACTGACGATCGGGCGGGCACAATTCCGGACCTTTGGCCGTCTCCGCGGAGTCGGCCCCAGGATCACGGAGGTGCCCGCCACGAATCGACGTTGGATCCTCGCGCTTGGACTCGCGATCCTTACGGCATGTAGTTCCTCGCCCACAGGGTCGACGGCGCCCTCCGACCGCGGTGCCGCCGGGGCTTCTGGTGCACCCTCGTCGCCGTCGCCTGGGGGCTCGGGACCGCCACCGAGCGGCGACTGCATCGGGATCTCGGCGGGATCGAGCCGGGCGCCGATCACCGTCGACAGCCTCCGGTCGGGCGAATGGGTCGTCGCCGTCGCAACCGTCGCGGCAGTCGGGCCACCGCGCTGGACCACGCCGGACGGAGCCCGACCATCCCGTGGTCCGCAGGGGTATGTGGACTCTGCGATCGTGACTGCGCTGACGCTGACGGCCGTCGAGCCGGTCGTGGGTGCGATCGAGGGGCGTCCCGTCGCCGCGATCGGCGGCAGCATCGGCTGCGACAGTTACCTCAACACAGATCTGCGGATCCCGGCAATCGATGAGCGCCTCGTGTTCATCCTCTCGGCCGTCAGGGATGGTCCCCTTCGGGACGTCCTGCTGCCCGTCGAGACCTGGGCGGTCGACGAGCAATCCGGCTTGGTCGTGACGGTGGCCGAGGGCCCCATCCCTCTGGCCGATCTGCTCAAGCGGGTTCGGTCGGGCGCGGCGCCACGCCCGTCATGAGCGGGCCATGAGGCCGAGGGCGCCGGGTGGCCGACCCGGCTCGTTGTTCGACGGAGAGGGCTCCGATACAATGCCGGCAGCCGTCGAGCCCGGATCGGGACGTGATGACGACGCCGGTGGGGACTGGAACACCCTGCATTCAACGGCATCGCCGGAGCGCATCGAACCGGACGCGATGGTGAGGCCCCGCCAGATCGGCCCCCAGCCAGGGTCCGGGACGCCGGGACCGACGGGCGGCTAGCTCAGCTGGTTAGAGCACTTGCTTGACATGCAAGAGGTCACTGGTTCGAGTCCAGTGTCGCCCACCACATCCTGAACGCGTCGATCGGGACACGCCCGTCGGCGCCGCCTCCAGAGAGCCGGGACGAGGCTGGAAGCCCGGTGGCGGACGACGACGAAGGCACCACCCGTGAGCGACCGGTGAACCGGTCCGGGATCCGCCCGTTAGCGCGGCCACGAGTGCGCGCAGGGCCGGTTCATCTGGATGCGCGAAGGCGGGTGGGACCGCGGGAGTGAACCTCTCGTCCTGTCGATGGACGAGAGGTTTGTTGATTCCCGGGAGGGACGAGATGGCGGAACAGGTGCCGGACAAGCCGGACGACGCAGCGGGCAAGCCGGACGACGCCGCGGCATCGGCCGCCGGCGCAGGGATCGAGGGCGAAGCCGACGAAGCGCTCTTCGACGCCCCGGAGCGCGGCTCAGCAGACGAGCTGCTCGATGCCGGCGCCCACAGCGAGCTCGACGCGATGCGGCACTCGACCGCCCACGTCATGGCCGAGGCGGTCCTCGACCTCTTCCCTGGGACGCAGCTCGGGATCGGACCGGCGATTGCGGACGGCTTCTATTACGACTTCAAGCTCGATCGACCCCTGACCCCGGCAGACCTCGCCGCCATCGAGGAGCGGATGGCGGCGTCGGTCGCGGCCGACCACCCGTTCGTCCGTCGGGAGCTGCCGCTGGAGGAGGGGAGGACCTTCTTCGCCGAGCGTCAGCAGCCGTTCAAGGTCGAGATCCTCGACGATCTCGCGGCGAAGGCGGAGGCCTCGAACACGCCGATGCCGCCGACGAGCGTGTTCGAGCACGGCCCGTTCGTCGACCTGTGCAAGGGCCCGCACGTTGCGAGCACGGGTCGGATCGGGCCGTTCAAGTTGCTCGCCGTCTCCGGGGCGTACTGGCGCGGCGACGAGAAGCGACCCGCCCTCCAGCGGATCTATGGAACCGTCTGGCAGACGCAGGCGGAGCTCGACGCCTACCTCTGGCGACGCGAGGAGGCGAAGAAGCGCGACCACCGCCGGCTCGGCGTCCAGCTCGACCTGTTCAGCTTCCACGACGTCTCGCCCGGATCGGCGTTCTGGCACCCGAAGGGCCAGCGGATCTGGCGGACGCTGGAGGGCGCGATGCGCGAGCTCCAGGAGCGCCGCGGCTACCAGGAGATCTCGACCCCGATCGTCGTGTCCGAGAAGCTCTGGCGGCAGTCCGGCCACTGGGATCTCTACCGCGAGAACATGTTCCTGATCGAATCCGAAGGGCAGATGTTCAGCCTGAAGCCGATGAACTGCCCGGAGTCGACGATCGTGTACCGCTCGAAGAAGCGGTCGTACCGCGATCTGCCGCTGCGTTACAACGAATACGGGCGGCTCCACCGCAACGAGCGCTCGGGGGCGCTGAGCGGGCTGACGCGGGTCCGCCAGTTCGTCCAGGACGACGCCCACCTGTACGTCCGGCCGGACCAGCTGACGGCCGAGATCCAGGCGCTGCTCGGCGAGGTCCGGGAGGCCTACTCGTGGGTCGGGCTGGAGCCGCGTTTCGCCTTCGCGACGAAGCCGGACAAGGCGATCGGCGACCCGGCGCTCTGGGAGCGGGCCGAGGCGTTGATCCGTGACGCGTTCGCCGCGGCGGACATCAGCTACACGGTGAAGCCGAAGGACGGGACGTTCTACGCCCCGAAGATCGACATCTACATCGACGACGCGCTCGGCCGCGAGTGGCAGATGGCGACGATCCAGATCGACCTCGTGATGCTGCCCGAGCGGTTCGACCTCACCTACACGGACGAGGAGGGTCACGAGCAGCGGCCGATCGCGATCCACCGGGCGATCTACGGCTCGCTCGAGCGGTTCATCGGGATCCTGATCGAACACTTTGCGGGCGCGTTCCCGCTGTGGCTCGCGCCCGTTCAGGCGGTCGTGATCCCGATCGCGGATCGGCACATGGATGCCGCGCGGGATCTGGCGGGCGTCCTGCGCGGTCGCGGCCTCCGGGTCGAGGTCGACGAGTCGTCGAACCGGATGCAGTACAAGATCCGGACGGCCCAGGAGCAGAAGGTGCCGTACATGGTCGTGCTCGGCGACCGCGAGATCGAGGCGCGAACCGCCTCCCCCCGGACAAGGAGCGGCGAGCAGCAGCCGGCCGAGTCGTGGGAATCCCTGGCGGACCGGCTCGCGACGGAGAGCCGGGAGCGTCGGGTCGGGTAGGGGCCAGGCGTGCCTCGCGCCGCACCGGCGGGCGCCAGGCGTGCCTCGGGCCGCTCCGGCGGGCCGCCAGCGCGTCGTTCTTCCTCATTCGACACCCTGCAGCGCACTTGGCGTCGCCGGATCCCGCTGCCGCCGCACACGCCGGCCGCTGTGTCGAATGAGGACGTCTTGACGTCCGCGGGCAGCTCGCCGTCACCAAAGGACGCGGCGACTGTCGAATGAGGCACGTGGTCGGCGCCGACGTCGGATAACTGCCGGCGAAGGCTCATCGCCGATGATCCTCAGGTGGACCAGCTCCGATTCGGTCGCCAATTCCGGGCCCTTCGGATTCGCCAGGGCAAGCGCCAGCAGGACGTCGCCGACGAGTCCGGCCTCTCGAGATCGCTGATCGCGCTGATCGACCGCGGCCAGCTGTCCGGCGTCACGGTTCGTTCGATCATCCGTGCCTCGGTCGCACTCGGTGCCGAGGTGGATCTCCGGCTCAGATGGCGCGGCGAGGCGCTCGACCGCTTGCTCGATGAGGACCACGCCGCGATCGTGGAAACCGTCGTTCGGCGCTTGAGAGCAGCGGGTTGGACCGTGGAGGTCGAAGCGTCGTTCGCCATCTGGGGCGAGCGCGGGTCCATCGACGTCCTCGGCTTCCACCCGGCCACCGGCGCGCTCGTCGTCATCGAGGTCAAATCCGTCGTCCCGGACTCGCAGGCGATGCTCCACGGGATCGATCGCAAGGCTCGGCTCGCGAGCGATCTCGCGGCTGAGCGTGGTTGGCGCGTCCAGCACGTCGGCCGCCTCCTGGTGATCGGAGACACGGACACGTCGCGACGGCGGCTTGCGCGACTCGCTGCAACCTACGATGCCGTGCTGCCGGCACGCGGGCCAGCCGTGCGGCAATGGCTTCGACGGCCCGACCGCCCGCTGGGTGGCGTCCTGTTTGTCTCGTACGGCACCCAGCGGAGCACAAGGCGACCCCGGCGAGGCCGCGAGCGGGTTCGGCGCGGAAAACGGCCTCATTCGACAGCGGCCCGGGCAGCAGCGGGTCGCGCTCCAGGCGACAGCTCCGCCGGACCGCCAAAGGCGATCGTGGCTGTCGAATGAGAATTTCTGAGTGGGGCTACGCGGCCGTCGCCGACCCCTCCTGTGATTGCCCGGCCCGAAGGGCCTGTGCTATCGTTCCCGTCCGATCGGCGACCCGGCGCCGCGTCTCCGCGCGCCGGTCGAGCCAGCAACGATTCGCTCGAAGGGGTCAGCCATAGCACGAGACCTGCGCGTCAACCAGATGATCCGGATCCCACAGGTTCGGGTCGTCGATGAAGAGGGAGCCCAGCTGGGCGTGATGCCCACACCACAGGCTCTCAGCATGGCGCAGGAGCGGGGATTGGACCTCGTCGAGGTTGCCCCGCTGGCCTCTCCGCCGGTCGTCAAGTTCCTCGACTTCGGTCAGTACAAGTACGAGCTGACGAAGCGCGAGAAGGAGAACAAGCGCCGGCAGCGCTCGGTGACCTTCAAGGAAGTCCGCCTCTCGCCGAAGATCGGCCAGGGCGACTTCGACACGAAGGTCCATCGCGCGATCGAGTTTCTCGAGGATGGCGATCGAATCAAGGTGACGGTCCGGTTCCGGGGTCGCGAGCTGACCCATCCGGAGCTCGGCCGGAACATGCTCCAGAAGTTCACGGAGAGAATCAAGGACCACGGCACCGCCGAGCGCGCTCCTCTGCTCGAGGGCAAGTCGATGCACCTCACGGTTGCATCGCTCCACAAGCCGAAGGAGCACGAGGCTCCGCAGCGGCCACGGCCGGCCGAGGCGGGCGACGCGCCAGCGGCGACGGTGCCTGCAGCGAGTACCGCGCCCGCGACCACGGCAGGCGCTCCGGCGCCGGTCGCGGCGGCAGAGGCCGAGGCAGCAGCGCCGGCATCGGCGCCGGAGCCGGCATCGGGAGCGACC
>JBHORC010000038.1:0-182871 GCA_042408445.1 Chloroflexota bacterium | reverse complement strand
CGAGCCCAGCGAGGCCGGCGACGCGCCCAGCCAGGCCGGCGCCGCTGGGCCGGGAGTCGCCGAGCGGCCGCCCGCTGACGCCGCCGACGGCCCCGCCACGGACGGTCCCGCCGACGACGCCCGCACCGCCACCGCTCCGGCCGATGCCGGATGACGCTCGAGATCGACGTCCTGACGCTCTTTCCCGAGATGGTCGTCGCGCCGCTCGCCGCAAGCATCCCGGGTCGCATTCAGGAGCGCGGGCTGGCGACGATCCGGGCCCACGACCTGCGGACCTGGGGCCTCGGCCGACACCGGAGCGTCGACGACGCGCCGTATGGCGGTGGCGCCGGCATGGTGATGCGGCCCGAGCCGATCGCGGCGGGCATCGACGCGCTCCGACGCGACGACTCGCTCGTGATCCTGCTCGATCCGGCGGGCGAGGTGTTCTCCCAACGCCGGGCCCACGATCTCGCCCTTCGCCCGCACCTGGTCCTCGTGTGCGCGCGCTACGAGGGCGTCGATGACCGCGTCCGCTCGCTCGTCGACCTCGAGCTCTCGATCGGCGACTACGTGCTCACCGGCGGGGAGCTGCCCGCGCTCGTCGTCATCGACGCCGTGATCCGGCTCCTGCCGGGCGCGATCGACGAGCTCTCGACGACGGAGGAGTCCTTCGCGGCCGGCCTGCTCGAGTATCCCCAGTTCACGCGACCGCCGACGTTCCGGGGGCTCGATGTGCCCGCGATCCTGACCTCGGGCGACCACGGAGCGGTGGCGCGCTGGCGCGAGGAGCAGGCGGCGGCACGAACCCGGTCGAGACGGCCCGACCTGCTGACCGGAACCGAGCCGTCCGCCGACGGCGGGTCGCGACGCGGGGCGCGGGGGAGAGGCGGGACCGAAGGGCGCCGCTCGACCGTCTGACGCTCGCACCTGAGGGTGACCGCGGCGCCGGCGTCGCCCAGTCAAGTCACCGTGATGACTCGTCCTCCTCCGAACGGCCGACGCACGCGGTCGCCATGCTATACTCCGCCGCCGGCCGACCGGTTTCGGCCCGTACCCCGAGTCCACCTGCAGCTTCAGGCTGCCGACGAACCTGACAAGGACCGCCCAGTGACTGTGCTCGACGAGATCACCTCCGATCAGCTCCGAACGGACCTCCCCGAGCTCGCCTCGGGCGACACGGTCAAGGTGTCGGCCAAGGTCGTCGAGGGCAACCGCGAGCGGATCCAGGTCTTCGAGGGCATCGTGATGCGCCTCCGTGGCGGTGGGATCACCCGCTCGATCACGGTTCGCCGGATTGCGAGCGGCGTCGGCGTCGAGCGGACCTTCAAGATCCACAGCCCCCGGATCGACAAGATCGAGGTCGTCCGGCACGGCCAGGTCCGCCGGGCCCAGCTCTATTTCCTCCGCGACCGGGTCGGCAAGGCGGCCACCCTCCGCGAGCGCCGCACCAACCGCTGATCGTCTCCGGACCTCGTTGACCCCGGCCACGGCCGGGGTCTTCTGATTCCCCGCCCGGCACAGAGCTCGCGCCGAAGGCGGGGCCGGACGGGCGGCGTCTCAGCGGCTACCCTGACGCTCGATGGCCGTCATCGTCCCCACCCTTCGCCACGAACGCCGGCTCTGGAACGACGGTCACCGCCGGGTCGCCGGTGTCGACGAGGTCGGCGTCGCTCCGACGTGCGGTGCGGTCGTGGCGGCGGCCGTGATCATGAAGCCCGGCTGCCATCGCATCCCGGGCGTCCGCGACTCGAAGACGCTCTCGATGGCCCAGCGCGAGCGGCTCGCCCCGATCATCCGCTCGCGAGCCGTGGCGGTCGGGGTCGGCGCGGCGTCCGTCCGCGAGATCGATCAGCTGAACATCTACCACGCGACCCACCTGGCGATGCGGCGGGCGATCGCCCGGCTCGGCGGACACGACCATGTCCTCGTCGATGGCAACCGGATCGTCGGCTTCGAGGGCCACGTGGGACCGTATTCGAACGTGGTCGACGGCGACGCGAAGGTCTATTCGATCGCCTGCGCATCCGTCGTGGCGAAGGTCGTCCGCGACCGGATGATGACGAGGCTCGCCGCGCGCTACCCGGGCTACGGCTGGGAGCACAACCAGGGCTACGCGACCCGCGACCACCGCGACGCGATTCGTCGCCTCGGCCTCACGCCGTTCCATCGGCGCTCGTTCCTCGCGCTGCAGCGAACCCTCGCCGGCGACCAGCTCGCGTTCGACCTCCTCGCCGACCCGAACGCGTCGTTCGAGACATTCGAGACGCTCGAGCGCGAGGCGGTGCCGGTGATGGCCGACGACGCGATGCTGGACCTGGACGACCTGATGCTGCTCGAGGCGCCGGTCGGGTAGTCCGTGCTTCGGCCCGGTCGAGGCATCGCCTCGGGCGCGGATAACCGGCGGGTGACCGGCTCCGCGGAGACTCCGCGGATGACGGATCGCGCCGAGACCAACGGCCCGTCCACGCGGACGAACGCGCAGCAGCTCGGCGACGCGGCCGAGGATCTCGCCGCCGCAACGCTCGCCGCGGCCGGCTGGTCGATCGTCGCCCGCAACGTCCACGTCCGCCGCGCGGAGATCGACCTGATCGCCGTCGATCCCGGTCCTCCGGCGACCGTCGTGTTCGTGGAGGTCCGCTGGCGCGGCCGACGCGACTTCGGGCTCGCCGACGAGTCGATCGACCACCGGAAGCGACGTCGCCTCCATCAGGCGGCCTGGGAGTGGCTGGCCGAACGGCCGGACGAACGGATCGCGACGCTGCCCGTCCGGTTCGACCTGGTCGTCGTGGAGCCGGACGAGGGCCGCGCCCGTCCCCGCCTTCGTCACCACCGGGCCGCGATCTGAGGCCAGCCGCGGACCAGCCGGGGGTCGGCGGGCTGCGCGAGGACCTCGTGCTACACTCCGCCGGCCGCGCCAGCCGCGGCAGCCCGACGCCAACTCTGACGTCGGAGATCACACGCGGATCGTTCCGACCGGGACGGTGCCGGACCCGTGATCGACCAGCCGACGCGACGCGTCGACTGGCGATCGGGACCGGAAACCCGGCGACGAGGTCCGCGGAGGAACGAAACCGAACAGGAGGTCTCGCCCCGTGCCGTCCGTCTCCATGCGGCAGCTGCTCGAAGCCGGTGTCCACTTCGGCCACCAGACGCGCCGCTGGAATCCCAAGATGCGCCCGTTCATCTTCGCCGAGCGCAACGGGATCCACATCATCGACCTGGCCCAGACGGTCAAGCATCTCGACTCGTCCCTCGAGTTCGTCCGCGACACCGTCGCCCGAGGCGAGTTCGTCCTCTTCGTCGGGACGAAGAAGCAGGCCCAGGAGCCGATCGCCCAGGAGGCGGTCCGCGCCGGTCAGCCGTTCGTCAACAAGCGCTGGCTCGGCGGGATGCTGACCAACTTCACGACGATCAAGAAGCGGATCGCCCTCCTCGAGCAGCTCGAGGCCCGCCAGCAGGCCGGCGACTTCGATCGGATGACGAAGAAGGAAGCCGCCAAGCTGACCGACGAGATGACCAAGCTGACGCTGACCGTCGGCGGGATGCGGAAGATGAAGCGCGTCCCCGGCGCCGTCTTCATCATCGACCCGCATCGCGAGCGGATCGCGGTCACGGAGGCGAACAAGCTCGAGGTCCCGGTCGTCGCGACCGGCGACACGAACGTCGACCCGGACGAGATCGACCACATCATCCCGGCCAATGACGACGCCATCCGATCGATCCGGCTGCTCTGCCAGCTCGTCGCGGATGCGTGCATCGAGGGCCAGCAGGAGCGCGCGGCGCGAGCCGTCGAGCCCGAGCCGGAGGTCGCGATGACAGCCGAGCCGGAGTACGACGAATCCGCGTCGGACGAGCTCGTCGCCGCCCTCGCCGGCGGCGCCGCGCTGACGTTCGAGCCGGACGCCGACGAGGAGGAGCTGCTCCCCGGCGCCCGTCCCGCACCGGCGCCGGAGACGACCGCCCCCCCGGCCGAGGCCACACCCGAGGAGATCGCCGCCGAGCTTGCTCGCGAAGCGGCCGAGAAGGAGGAGTCGGCGGCTCGCTGACCGGTTCGTCGGGTCGTCGCGCTGCCAGCACGGCAGCGGCGGCCCGCCCGGAGCAACCCCGACCTCCCGCCCCAGCCCAGACGACAGGAGCACACCCACCACATGGCAGAGATCACCGCCGCGGCGGTCAAGGACCTCCGGGAGCGGACCGGCGCAGGCTTCATGGACTGCAAGAACGCGCTCGTCGAGAGCGACGGCGACGTCGACAGGGCCGTCGCGCTGCTGCGCGAGCGCGGCCTCGCGGCCGCCGCGAAGAAGGCCGGTCGTGACGCCCGGGAAGGCCTCGTGTCGAGCTACATCCACACCGGCGGCCGGCTCGGTGTCCTGATCGAGGTCAACTGCGAGACGGACTTCGTGGCGCGGACCGACGAGTTCCAGCGACTCGTCCGGGACCTCGCGATGCAGGTCGCGGGGATGGGCCCGCTCTACGTTGACGAGGCGTCGATCCCCGCGGACGTCCTCGAGGCGAAGAAGGCCGAGCTCCTGGCGGACGAGTCCGTCCAGAAGAAGCCGGAGAACATCCGGCCGCAGATCATCGACGGCCAGCTGAAGAAGTGGTTCAGCCAGGTCTGCCTCCTCGACCAGCCCTTCCGCGAGGAGGATCGGACCGTCCGCGACCTGATCACGGAGCGGATCGCGACGATCGGCGAGAACATCCGCGTCCGGCGGTTCACGCGCTACGCCCTCGGGGAGGAGCTGTGAGCGACGGCCCGGCGCCGGCCGGCGGCGCCATCCCGAGCGGCCGGACCGGCGTCCGCTACGGCCGGATCCTCCTGAAGCTGTCCGGCGAGGCGCTCCTCGGCGACCGCTCCTACGGCGTCGATCCGGCGTTCTGTGCGTTCATCGCCCACCAGGTCGCCGAGGTCCACGAGCTCGGTGTCCAGGTCGGGATCGTCGTGGGCGGCGGCAACATCTTCCGCGGCCTCGCCGCTGCGGCGAGCGGCATGGATCGCGCGACCGGCGACTACATCGGGATGCTCGCGACCGTGATGAACGGCCTCGCCCTGCAGGATGCACTCGAGCGGGCGGGCGTCCAGACGCGGGTCATGAGCGCGATCGGGATGAACGAGGTCGCGGAGCCGTACATCCGCCGACGCGCGGTCCGCCACCTCGAGAAGGGGCGCGTCGCGCTCTTCGTTGCCGGCACCGGCAACCCGTACTTCACGACCGACACGGCCGCTGCCCTCCGCGCCGTGGAGATCGGCGCCGAGGTCCTGCTCAAGGCGACGAAGGTGGACGGCGTCTACGACTCCGATCCGCTCCTCAACCCCGGCGCCCGGCGCTACGCTGAGCTGGAGTACACGGACCTGCTTCGCGATCAGCTCAAGGTGCTCGACGCGGCCGCGGTCTCGCTCTGCATGGAGAACGATCTCCCCATCGTCGTCTTCGACCTGAACCAGCCCGACAACATCACCCGCGTCGCCGCCGGCGAGCCCGTCGGGACGCGGATCTCCGGCGCCGCGGACGCCGTGGGAGGGACCCGATGAGCAGCGAGACGATCACCGCCGCCGATCACCGGATGGCGCGCGCGGTCGAGGCGATGGAGCGTGACTTCCAGGCGTTCCGGACGGGCCGCGCCTCGACGGCGCTCGTCGAGCGGCTGACGGTGGACTACTACGGGACGCAGACGCCGCTCAACCAGCTCGCCGGGATCAGCGTCCCGGAGTCGCACCAGATCGTCATCCAGCCGTGGGACCGTGCTGTCCTCGGCGCCATCGAGAAGGCGATCCAGAAGAGCGATATCGGGCTGATGCCGAATGTCGACGGGACCGTCGTCCGGCTGAACATCCCGGCCCTCACCGAGGAGCGTCGCAAGGACCTCGTCAAGAGCGTCCACAGGCGCATGGAGGAGGCCCGGGTCGAGATCCGGAACCTCCGGCGCGACGCCGCCGATGAGCTCAAGAAGGAGGAGCGCGACGGCTCGGTCGGCTCCGACGAGGCGCGCCGCCAGCTGGAGCTGCTGCAGCGGACGACTGATCGCTGGATCGGCGAGGTCGACCGCGTCGGAGCGGTGAAGGAACAGGAGGTCATGGAGGTCTAGTGGCCGGTCCGCCGCTCGCTCGCCCGACGGACGCGCCGCCGACGGCCCACCGCTCGGTCGTCGAGGCGCCCGGCGCTCCCGATCCTGCGGCGGTTGTCCCCGCCACCGTCGCGCCCGTCGAGCCGCTTCTGCCCGAGGCCGACCTCCCGCGCCACGTCGCGATCATCATGGACGGCAACCGTCGCTGGGCCCGGCAGCGGAACCTGCCCGAGGTGGAGGGCCACGCGGCCGGCGTCGAGGCGATCCGGACACTCCTCCGCCACGCGGTCCGTCGTGGCGTTCCGGTCGTCACGGTCTACGCCTTCAGCCGCGAGAACTGGGCCCGCTCGGACGACGAGGTGCGGGCGCTGTTCGCCCTGCTGGAGCAGGCGATCCGGAGCGAGACCGCGGAGCTGAAGGAGCAGGGGGTCCGGATCCGCCTCCTCGGCCGCCTCGACGAGCTGCCCGATGACACGCGCCGATCGATCGAGGATGCCCTCGAGGAAACCGCGACCGGCGCTCGCCTCGTCCTGAACGTCGCATTCAACTACGCGGGTCGGACGGAGCTGGTCGACGCCGTCCGCCGGGTGGCGGCCAGCGGGATCGATCCGGCAGCGATCGATGAGACGACGATCTCGAACGCGCTCTACACGGCCGGCCTGCCGGACCCGGATCTCGTCATCCGCACTGGCGGCGAGCAGCGACTCTCGAACTTCCTGATCTGGCAGGCGGCCTACGCGGAGCTGTACACGACCGAGGTGCTCTGGCCGGACTTCGGCGCCGACGCCTTCGACGCCGCGCTGCTCGAATTCGCGAGCCGCACCCGTCGGTTCGGGCGCTGAGCGCGGTCGCACCCGCGGCCGGAGGGATGCTGCGGCAGCGCACGATCAGCGCGATCGTCCTCGTTCCGCCGCTGCTCGCTGCGCTCCTCCTCGGGGGCCCGTGGATCGCCGCGGTCGTCGTGATCGCGACCGCGCTGGCAGGGCGCGAGGTGTTCGGCCTGCTCACCGCGGCGGGCCTGCCGAGTCTCTCGTGGCTCGGGACGGCGCTGGCCGTGGGACTCGTCGTGGACGCAGCGCTCGCCACGAATGTCGACGCGAACGGGACGCTGCTGCTCGCGGTTGGAGCCATCCTCGCCGCGGCGGGCTCGTTCACCCGACCGGATCCACGCGAGGGCCTGCCCACCTGGATGGCGACGCTGTTCGGCGCGTTCTATGCCTCGCTGCTCGCGTTCGTCCTGCGGCTGGGTCAGCATGCGCCGGAGATCCCGGCGTCCGCGCCGCTCCACCTGCTCGGCCGCGAGCAGGGCTGGATCCTCGTCCTGCTCCTGGCGGTCTGGGCTTACGACACGGGCGCCTATTTCGTCGGTCGGCAGTTCGGGCGCCGCCGGTTCCTCAGCCACATCAGCCCCTCCAAGACGTATGCGGGGCTGATCGGCGGCGTCGTGGCCTCGGTCGTCGTCACGGCGCTTCTGCTCGCCGGTCTCGGCAAGCCGCCGGTCCACGGCGTCGTCCTCGGGGCCCTCCTCGCGTTCGCGGCGCAGGCCGGCGACCTGGCCGAATCGATGCTCAAGCGGGCGGCGGGGGCCAAGGATTCGGGCCGCCTGATCCCGGGTCACGGCGGCGTCCTCGACCGCGTCGACTCGTTCCTGTTCGCGGCACCCGTCGCGGTCCTGTTCGTCCTCGCGGCGTATCGCTGACGTGAGCTCGCTGCCCGACGCACCGCCGCCTCGCCGCGTCGCCGTCCTCGGCTCGACCGGCTCGATCGGCCGGCAGGCGCTCGATGTCCTCGCCAGCCACCCGGACCGGTTCCAGGTCGTCGCCCTTGCGACGGCATCCAACGGCGTGGAGCTGGAGCGGCAGGCGGCGCGGTTCCGGCCGGCCGTGGTCGCGCTGGCATCGTCCGCTCCCCTCGATCTGCCGCCGGGAACCGTCCGTCACGCCCGCAGCGGTGACGAGGCCCTCACGGAGCTTGCGACCCGCGACGACGTCGACCTGGTGATCGTCGCGACGGGCGGAATCGTCAGCCTCCGACCCGTCCTGGCGGCGCTCGGACGGGGGAAGGTCGTCGCGACCGCGAACAAGGAGACGCTCGTGGCGGGCGGCCACCTCGTGATGGCCGCGGCCCGCAAGCTGGCCTCCGGGGTCGCGGCACGGGACCCGCGGGATCCGCTCCGGTCGCCGCTGGGTTGGCTCCGGCCGATCGATTCGGAGCACTCCGCGATCTGGCAGTGCCTGGTCGGCGAGCCGATGCAGCGGATCGCGTCCCTCGTGCTGACGGCGTCGGGCGGGCCGTTCCTCGACGGGCCGGCGGACCTTTCCACGGTGACGCTCGAGCAGGCGCTCCGCCACCCGACGTGGACGATGGGCGCGAAGATCACGATCGACTCGGCGACGTTGGCGAACAAGGGCCTGGAGGTCGTCGAAGCACGCTGGCTGTACGATGTCGATGACGCCGCCATCGAGGTGGTGATCCACCCGCAGAGCGTCGTCCACTCGGCCGTCCGGTTCGTGGACGGCTCTCTCAAGGCCCAGCTGGGCACCCCGGATATGCGCACCCCCATCCAGTACGCCCTCACCTTTCCCGACCGACTGCCGTCGCCGTCGAGTGCCGTCGATCTCGTCGCAGCCGGCCGGCTGGACTTCCGAGCGCCCGACCAGGCGCGCTTTCCGGCGCTCCGGATCGCCCGTGACGCGGGCCGGATCGGGCAGCGCGCCACGACCGCGCTGATCGCCGCGGATGATGTCGCTGTGGGCCGGTTCCTCGATGGCCGGCTCGGCTTCGCGGAGATCCCGGCGGTGCTCGAAGCGGCCGTCACGCGCTTCGGCGAGGGCCCGGAGCAGCGACCGGACGTCGGCGCGCTGATCGCGCTCGACGCCGAGGTCCGCGCCGCGTTCGCCACCGGACCGATCGGGGCGGCCTGATGAGCGGGATCGTCGGCACGCTCGTCACGATCGTCCTGTTCTTCGTCGTCCTTGGCAGCCTCGTGCTCATTCACGAGTTCGGCCACTTCCTGACCGCCCGCCTGGCCGGCGTTCGGGTGCTCGAGTTCGGAATCGGGTTTCCGCCGCGGGCGAAGGTCCTGCGCGCTCGCGGGGAGACCCTCTACACGTTGAACTGGCTGCCGATCGGCGGCTTCGTGAAGCTCGAGGGCGAGGACGGCGACGAGGGCGACGACCCGCGCTCGTTCGTCCGGGCGAGTCTCCCGATCCGCCTCGTCATCCTCCTCGCCGGCGTGGCGATGAACCTGTTCGCCGCGATCCTGATCTTCACCCTGATCGCCTGGCTCGCGACCCCGCTCCGGGGCCTCGAGGCGGGCGCCGTCGAGCCCGGCTCACCCGCGGCGATCGCCGGCATGCAGAACGGCGACCAGATCCTCGCGGTCAACGATCGCCAGCACGAGTTCTTCGGCGAGGGCTCGATCTACGCGGATCTCCAGGCGAACGTCGGCAAGCCCGTCGCGCTGACGTTCCGGCACCCGAACGGCGAGGTGGCGACCGCGACGACGACGCTCCGGACGAAGGCCGAGATCGACGCGTCCCGCAACGCGGCCGGCGAAGCCCAGAAGGGTGCGCTCGGGATCGGCGAGCTCCGCGAGGTCTTCTACGGGACGTACTCGCGGGACCTGCCGAGCGCGATCGGGATCGGAATCGGCCAGACGACGCACTGGTTCGGCGTGATCCTCGGCGGCCTCGGCGATCTCGCCCGCCAGGTCGTGACGAATCCCACCGCGCCGCCGCCCGTCTCGGGCCCGGTCGGGATTGCGACCCAGATCGCCGACGTCTTCTTCGGGGCCGGCCCGATCCTCACGCTGTACGTGGCCGGCGTCCTGTCCGCGAACCTCGCCCTCGTCAACAGCCTGCCGTTCCCGCCACTGGATGGCGGCCGGATGCTGATGATGATCCTGAAGTCGATCTTCGGCAGCCGGATCAGCGTCCGCGCCGAGCGGCTGACCTATGTCGTCGGGTTCGCGTTCCTGTTCGCGTTCCTGATCTGGGTGAGCGGCTTCGACATCGTCCGGATCCTGTCCGGCGGCTCCTGATGGCCACGCCTGACGCCCTCCGGCCGCGCCGCCGGCCGACGGTCAGCGTCGACGTGGGTGGCGTCCTCGTCGGCAGCGCCCACCCGATCGTCGTCCAGTCGATGACGAACACGGACACGGCGGACCCGGACGCGACCGCGATCCAGGTCGCGCGCCTCGCCCATGCCGGCTCACAGCTCGTGCGGGTGACCGTCAACACGGAGCAGGCCGCGGCGGCCGTGCCCGAGATGATGGACAAGCTCCGGAACAACCTCGGCGTGGACGTCCCCGTGATCGGCGACTTCCACTACAACGGCCACAAGCTTCTCGTGGAGTACCCCGAGATGGCCCGCGCGCTGGCGAAGTACCGGATCAACCCCGGGAACGTCGGAGCGAAGCGGCACGACGAGCACTTCGCGACGATCGTCCGCGTCGCCATCGAGAACGACAAGCCGGTCCGGATCGGGGTGAACTGGGGCTCCCTGGACCAGCAGCTGCTGACGGAGCTGATGAACGCCAACGCCGTTGCGGCCGAGCCGCGCGACGCCCGCGACGTGATGATCGAGGCGATGATCGAGTCGGCAATGCGCTCCGCGGAGCTGGCCGAGGAGACCGGCCTGGGGCACGACAGGATCATCATCTCGGCGAAGGTCAGCCAGGTGCGCGACCTCGTCGACGTGTACCGCCTGCTCGCCGCCCGCTCCGACTACCCGCTCCACCTCGGGCTGACCGAGGCGGGGATGGGCGACAAGGGGATCGTCGCCTCCACGGCCGGCCTCGCAATCCTGCTCAACGAGGGGATCGGCGACACGATCCGCGTCTCGCTCACCCCGGAACCCGGCGCGGGCCGCGAGCGCGAGGTCGAGATCGCCCAGCAGGTCCTCCAGTCGATGGGGTTGCGCTCGTTCCTCCCGCAGGTGTCCGCCTGCCCGGGCTGCGGCCGGACGACGTCGACGTTCTTCCAGGAGATGGCCCAGCAGATCCAGCAGCACCTGAAGGCGCGGATGCCGGAATGGCAGGCGACACGTCCCGGCGTCGAGGAGATGCGGGTCGCGGTGATGGGCTGCGTCGTCAACGGCCCGGGGGAGAGCAAGCACGCAGACATCGGGATCTCGCTGCCGGGAACGTTCGAGGATCCGGTCGCGCCGGTGTTCATCGACGGCAAGCTGGACCGGACGTTGCGCGGCGACGGCCTCGTCGCGGAGTTCATCGACATCCTCGAGGCATACGTCGATCGCCGGTACCCGGCGGACGCGGGCCTCGTCCCCAGCGCGACCGCCTGACCCCGCAACCTGGCGGCCTTCGATCGCGCTGGCGCGCCCTCCGGCAGGGCCCGAACACGATCGCCGTGAGCACGGGCGGAACCCCTCGCGGTTGAGCCGTCCACGCTCCCGGGTATATACTTTGGCCGAACTGAACGGCCGCTCCGTGACGTGGGTGACCCCCACGTTTCTTTTTGTCGGTCACCAACCAACGCAGCACTGAGGAGGCGCCGTGAGTCGCGATTTCGTCGGTGCCCTCCTTCAGCTCAACGCCGAGAAGCAGGTCTCCAGGGAGCAGCTGATCCACGCGGTCGAGGACGGCATCCAGTCCGCCTATCGCCGTGTCGCGGGCGACGAGGACATCCACGTCCGGATCGATGCGGACACCGGCAAGATCCGGGTCTTCCGTGCCCGGACCGCCGTCGAGGAGGTCGAGGATCCGCTCATCGAGTTCACCCTCGAGGAGGCGCGGCAGCACAAGGCCGATGCCCGGGCTGGTGAGCTCGTCGAGACCGAGGAGCTGAAGGACGACGTCTTCGGCCGGATCGGCGCGCAGACGGCCAAGCAGATCGTGCTCCAGCGGATCCGCGAGGTCGAGCGCGACCAGGTCTTCGACAAGTTCGCCAACCGGGAAGGCGAGATGATCACCGGGACGGTCAACCGGGTCGAGCCGCGGGCGATCATCCTCGACGTCGGCAACAACGTCGAGGCCGTCCTTGCGACGTCCGAGCAGTCCGCCGTCGAGCACTACCGGATCGGCCAGAACGTGAAGGCCTACGTGCTCGAGGTCCGGCGCTCCAGCCGCGGCCCGCAGATCCTCGTGAGCCGCACGCACAAGGGCTTCCTGAAGCGCCTCTTCGAGCTCGAGGTGCCGGAGGTCCACGCCGGAACGGTCGAGATCAAGGCGATCGCTCGGGAGCCCGGCTCCCGCTCGAAGGTCGCTGTCTCGTCGCGTCAGGAGGGGCTCGACCCCGTCGGCGCGACCGTGGGGCAGCGTGGCGCCCGCGTCCAGGCCGTCGTCGCCGAGCTCGGCGGCGAGAAGCTCGACATCATCCCGTGGAACGACGACCCGAGCGTCTTCGTCGCGAACGCCCTCTCGCCGGCCCAGGTGCTCGGCGTGGACATCGACGAGGAGAAGCGGATCGCGAACGTCACGGTCCCGGAGCGGATGCTGTCGCTCGCGATCGGTCGCGAGGGCCAGAACGCTCGCCTGGCCGCTCGCCTGACCGGCTGGCGGATCGACATCCGGAGCGACGTCTCGGCTGCGGCGCCAAGGGCCGCCGACGCACCGGAAGCGCCCGAAGCCGACGGGGCCGCACCGAGCGAGGACGGAGCGCAGGCACCGGCCGCGGCCGAGGCGGCAACGGCGGCAGCGGCGGCAACGCCAACGGCCGCGGCCACCGACGAGGCGCCGGCCGCGGACGCACCCGCGGACGAAGCAGCCGCGTCTCCGGCGAGCTCCACGAACGGCGCAAGCCCGGCGGCAGCCGCGGATGACGAGCCGCCGAAGAAGAAGACCCGGGCAAAGAAGGCCGCCAAGGCCGAAGAGGTGGCGTCGTAGACGTCGATCGGAGCGGGTCGCAGGGTGGGCCCTCGAACCCCGGCCGGGGCGAGCCTGCCCGGACATCGGCGCGGGCGGTCCCTCGCCGCGTCCCGACCCGTTCCTGCGTTGCGTGCCGCACGTCGCGGCCGAAGCGCGACCTGATCCGGATCGTCCGGACACCGTCCGGCATCATCACCATGGATGAAACCGGTCGGCTGGCCGGCAGGGGAGCGTATCTCTGCCGCGACGCCGACTGCTGGAACCGAGCCACCGAGCGTGGCGCCCTCGGGCGGGCGCTCGGGGCGCCGGTGCCGCCGCAGCTCCGCGAGGTGCTTGCGGCCGGTCCCGTCACACTGAACATCGAAGGAGGAGCCCGTGGCCAGGAGTAGGAGCGGCACCCGCGGCCGACGCGGCCCGCGCAAGCCGCCGCGTCGCGACGGCGGCGGGATGACGGCGGTCCAGGTCGCCGACCCGCGCGAGCGGGGAGCGATCGAGCTGCCATCGACGATCACCGTCAAGGAGCTCGCGGAGCTGCTCGCGGTCAACCCCGCGGACGTCATCCGCGAGCTGATCAAGAGCGGCATCTTCGCGACGATCAACCAGCTCATCGACCGCGACACCGCGTCGCTCGTCGCCGGCGAGCTCGGCTACGAGGTCTCGGAGGCGGTGGCCCCGAGCGCGGGCGTCGCGACCGAGGGCGAGGAGACCCAGGCGCCGGCACCGGCCGCCAAGGAGGTCCTGTTCGACGGCGACGCCGAGGCGGATCTCCAGCCGCGCGCGCCGATCGTCACCGTCATGGGCCACGTCGACCATGGCAAGACGAGCCTCCTCGACGCGATCCGGACGACGGAGGTCGCCGCGGGGGAGCGCGGTGGGATCACCCAGCACATCGGCGCGAGCGAGGTCGAGCGCAACGGCAAGAAGGTCGTCTTCCTCGACACACCGGGCCATGAAGCGTTCACCGCCATGCGGGCGCGCGGCGCGAAGGTGACCGACATCGCGGTCGTCGTCGTCGCAGCGGACGACGGTGTCATGCCCCAGACCCTCGAGGCGATCAGCCACGCCAAGGCGGCGAAGGTGCCGATCGTCATCGCCCTGAACAAGATCGACAAGGCGGACGCGAACCCGGATCGGGTCAAGACCGAGCTGTCCGAGGCGGGCGTGATCGTCGAGGACTACGGCGGCGACACGCCGCTCGTCCCCGTCTCGGCGCGGACCCGCGTCGGGCTCGACGAGCTGATCGACATGATCCAGCTCGTCGCCGACCTCCAGGAGCTGAAGGCCAACCCGAAGCGACCGGCCGTCGGGACGATCGTCGAGGCCCAGCTCGACAAGAACCGCGGCGCGATCGCGACGGCGATCGTCCAGACCGGCACCCTCAAGGTCGGCGACGTCATCGTCGTCGGCGAGACGTTCGGCAAGGTCCGCGCGCTCGAGAACGACGAGGGCAAGCGGATCACGAAGGCGGGTCCGTCATCGGCCGTCGTCGTGCTCGGCCTCTCGGCGGTTCCGGAGGCCGGCGACATCCTGCGGGTCGTCGCCGACGAGAAGGAAGCCCGGACGATGGTCGAGACGCGCCGGGCGGACGTCGCCGCGAAGGGCGGCGACTCCAGCGGACGCGCCACGCTCGAAGACCTCTATCGCCAGATCCAGGCGGGTCAGGCGAAGGAGCTCCGGATCATCCTCAAGGCCGACGTGTCGGGCTCGCTCGGGGCGATCACCCACGCCCTGGAGCAGCTGAACCAGGAGGAGATCCGGATCAACGTCCTCCACGAGGGCGCCGGCGACATCACCGACAACGACATCATGCTGGCATCGGCATCGGACGCGATCATCGTGGGCTTCAACACGAAGATCACGGACACAGCCCGCCGGGCCGCCGAAGCCGAGGGCGTCGACGTCCGCCTGTACGACATCATCTACAAGCTGACGGATGACATCTCGGCGGCGCTCCAGGGCCTGCTCGAGCCGGAGATCATCGAGGTCGTCGAAGGCCGGGCGGAGGTTCGCCAGATCTTCCGGGTCGGCAAGAGCACGGTCATCGCCGGCTGCTTCGTCACCGACGGGCGGATTGTCCGCGGCGGTGCCCGCGTCTGGCGCGGAGGGCGGATCGTGGCGACGGACCGGATCGAGTCGCTTCGGCGGTTCCGGGACGACGTCCGCGAGGTCGCCACGAACTACGAGTGCGGCATCGGGCTCGCGAACTACAACGACCTCGAGGAAGGCGACATCATCGAATGCTTTGTGTCGCAGACCGTGAGCCGGATCGCGAGCTGACCAGCTCGGTCGGGGCCCGGATCGCCCAGTCGCGCGTTGAAGCCTGCGCTCCTCGCTCACGGGCCCTCAAGCCCGCTCGCTCCGGTGCTCGGCTTCGCCTTCGCCTGCGACGCCCTGACGACGACGACGAGGGTTGATGCAGACATGACGCAGCGGACGGACCGGATCGATGAGCTGCTTCGCGAGGAGATGACCTCGATCATCGCCCGCGAGGTCGACGATCCCCGGGTCGGCTTCACGACGATCACCGACGTCCAGACGACGCCGGATCTTCGCCATGCCAAGGTCCTGATCAGCGTGATCGGGCCGGCCGCCGATCGCCAGGCCACGGTCGCGGCGCTGGGCCGGGCGATGCCCTTCGTCCGGCACGAGCTCGGCAAGCGGCTGCGGCTCAAGCGGATTCCGGAGTTCCACCTGGAGCTCGACGAGTCCGTCGAGCGCGGCACGCGGATCCTCCATCTCCTCGACGAGATCGAGGCCGGCCACGCGCCGACCGACGAGCCCGTCGAGGGCGAGACGCTGCCAACGCCGCGGCCGGTCATTCGTGGCGAGGCCGACGACACGCTGGGCTCGGCGGCGGCGGAGGTCGCGGCGCGGGAGAACGCCCGACGCCGCTCGCGCCGGAACGCCGCCACGCGGCCCCCGACCCGACGCCGGCGGTAGCTCGCACGCGATGATCGACCTGACGCCCTGGCTCGACGCCGTCCCCGCGACGGTGATCGATCGCCTGACGAACGCTCGGCGCGTCCTGGCTGTCGGCCACGAGAACCCGGACGCGGACACGCTCGGTGCGACGCTTGCCGTGTGCCGCCTCGTCGAGGGGCGCGGCGCGGTCGCGACCGCCGTCTTCGCCGACCCGGTCCCACCCCTGTACGACTTCGTGCCCGACGTCAGCCGCGCACGAAGCGATCCCGATCCGTCGATCGCATACGACCTCGTCGTGATCAGCGACTGCGGAGCGCTGGATCGTGTCGGCAGCGTCGCTGCACGCCACCCGCAGCTGTTCGAGCGGCTGCCTCGCGTCGTGATCGACCACCACGCCTCGAACGACGCCACGGGTGCCGCCGACTGGATCGACCCCGCGGCCGCGGCGACCTGCGAGATGGTCGCCCTCCTCGCCGCGCGGCTCGGTGCGTCGCTCGCCGACGACGGCGGGGCGATCGCCACGCAGTTGATGGCCGGGATCGTCATGGACACCGCGACCTTCGCCCACCCGAACGCGACCCCACGGACCCTGGCGGTCTCGGCGGCGCTCGTCGAGGCCGGTGCGCCACTCTCGGACATCTCGCGGCGGCTCTACCGCTCCAAGCCGGACCCCCAGCTGCGGCTCTACGGCCGCGTCCTCGATCGACTGGAGACCGCGGCCGGCGGGGCAATCATCTACTCGACCCTCCTCGACGCCGATCTCGCGGCGACCGGCTCGATCCCGCCGCACTCCGAGGGGATCATCGACCTGCTCGCCCAGTCCGACGACGCCGACGTCGCGATCCTGTTCAAGGAGGCGGGGGAGGGGACGCGGCTCAGCGTCCGGACGAAGCCGGGCGGCGTCGACGCGACCGTGCTCACGGGCGCATTCGGCGGTGGCGGCCACGCGAGGGCGTCCGGTGCGACGGTCGCGCTGCCCGTCGACGAGGCACGGCCCGCCGTGCTGCGCGAGGCCGAGCGTCTCGTTCGGGCGCTCCGCTCCTGAACGAGCGGATCGTGCCCGATCGGCCCCGGATGGACGGGGTCCTCGTCGTCGCCAAGCCGGTCGGTCCCACCTCGCACGACGTCGTCGGTCTCGTCCGACGGCTCACCGCCACGAAGCGGGTGGGTCACGGCGGCACCCTCGACCCGTTCGCGAGCGGCGTCCTGCCGGTGTTCCTGGGAACGGCCACCCGGCTCGTGGAGTACCACCTCGGCGACCGGAAGCGATACCGGGCAACCGTGTGCTTCGGTGCGGCGTCGACGACCGACGATCTCGAGGGCGCCCTCACGCCGGTCACGACGCCCGCGCCGACCCGCGAGGCGGTCCTCGCGGCCTGCGAGCGGTTCCTCGGCCAGATCGGGCAGCGGCCGCCGGCCTACAGCGCGATCAAGGTTGCGGGGCGGCGGGCGTACGCGCTCGCCCGCGCCGGCGAGTCCGTGGAGCTCGCCACGCGAACGGTCACGATCCACGCCATCGACCTCGTCACGTGGGATGACGCGACCGCCGGCGAGCCCGTCGCGATCGTCGACGTGGACTGCTCGGCGGGCACCTACATCCGATCCCTGGCCCGTGATCTCGGCGAAGCGGTCGGGAGTGCCGCCTATCTCGGTGCCCTGACACGAACCGCGAGCGGGCCGTTCACGCTGGACCAAACCACCTCGCTGGACGACCTTCGGGCCGCGGCCGAAGCCGGTCCGGACAGGGCCGCGGCGCTTCTCCAACCGATCGACGCCGGCCTCGACCTGCCGACGATCGTCGTCCCGCCGGCGGCGATTCCCGCGATCACGCGCGGCCAGCCGATCGGCGTGCCGGCCGGCACGCCGCCGCTCGAGGCCGATCGGCCGCTCCGGCTCGTCGACGAGACCGGGCGTCTCGTCGCGATCGCACGGCTCGTCGGGACGCGGCTGGCCCCCGACAAGGTGCTCATCGATCCGCCGCAGGCGCCCGCATGACCGTCCGGACGGTGACGGGGCGAGCGGCGCTGACGCCCGACGACGGGCCGGTGCTCGTGTCGATCGGCGTGTTCGACGGGCTCCACCTTGGCCACGTGTGGCTGCTGGAGCAGCTCGTCCGCGAGGCCCGGCTGCGGTCGGCGCGACCGACGGTGATCACCTTCGACGCTCATCCCGACGCGATCCTCGTCGGCGCGGCGCCGCCGCTCCTCATGGATCCGGCCGAGCGTCTCGAGCGCCTCGGTGCGCTGGGCATCGAGACCGTGGTGATCGAGCACTTCGACGACACCCTCCGCAGGACGCCGTACGACCGGTTCGTCGCCGGGATCCGCGACCGCTCCACGTTGAACGGCTTCGTGATGACGCCCGACGCGGCGTTCGGGCACGAGCGCGCGGGAACGCCGGCCGCGGTCGCCGAGCTCGGCCGGCACGAGGGCTTCGACGTCGTGCTCGTGCCGCCGATCACGCTCCAGGGTCGCGAGGTCCGATCGTCGGAGATCCGCGCCGCGATCGCGGGTGGCGACCTCGCCGCCGCCGCGGAGCAGCTCGGCCGGCCCTACGCGGTGTGTGGGCAGGTCGACCGCGACGGGACGCTCTCGTTCGCGATGCCCGTCGCGTTGCCACCGTCCGGACGGTACGCGGCGACCGACGGCCGTCAGCGCGGCGAGCTCGTCGTGGGAGATAGTGCTCCAGCGTCCGTGACCGGCGACCTCGCACGGCCCGGGCCGGCCCGGATCGAGATCCTGAACGCCGCCGGACGAGCGTGACCGCGCGCGTCCGCCCCTCCGGTCCATTTGCCCGTTCCCGGGGGCCCCTGCTACCATCCGCCGGTCAAAGAAGGAACAGATCAACCACGTTCGTGTTCGGAGGACCGAGTGCCGCTCGCGCGGGAAGAGAAGCAGGAGATCATCACCGGGTTTGCCACCAAGGACGGTGACACCGGATCGCCGGAAGTCCAGATCGCACTCCTGACGGAGCGGATCAAGGGGCTGACCGAGCATCTCCGCAGCTTTCCCAAGGACAACCACTCGCGACGCGGCCTCCTCAAGCTCGTCGGCCAGCGCCGTCGTCTTCTTGCCTATCTGATCAAGAAGGACAACACGCGCTACCGCGCCGTCATCGGACGGCTCGGGCTCCGCCGCTAGGTTTCCCGCCCGCGGGCCCCGGTCTCGGCCGGGGTCTCGTCGCGTCAGACGCCCATCGGCCGCGCGGCCTGCGCGCCCACAAGGTCGGTCCTCCTCCACGATCCGAAGGAGGACATTCAACTCGTGTCTCAGACATTCGAGACGCAGTTCGGCGGTCAGACGCTGACCATCGAAACCGGCAAGCTCGCCCGCCTCGCCGGCGGCGCCGTCACCGTCAAGTACGGCGACACCCTGGTCCTCGGGACCGCCAACCGCTCCGACCCGCGGCCGGGCCTGGACTTCTTCCCGCTCACCGTGGAGTTCGAGGAGCGGATGTACGCCGCGGGCAAGATCCCGGGCGGCTTCATCAAGCGCGAGGCGCGGGCCTCGGAAGCGGCGACCCTCGCCGCCCGCCTGACGGACCGGCCGATCCGGCCGCTCTTTCCCGAGGGCTACAAGGACGACATCCAGCTCGTCATCACCGTCCTGTCCACGGACCAGGAGAACGAGCCCGACGTCCTCGGCACGATCGCTGCGTCCGCGGCGCTGACGATCAGCGAGATCCCGTTCGCGGGCCCCGTCGGTGCGGTTCGCGTCGGCCGGATCAACGGCGAGTTCGTGATCAACCCGACCTTCAGCCAGGTCGAGGAGTCCGAGCTCGACCTGATCGTCTCCGGGACGCGTGACGCGATCATGATGGTGGAGGCCGGCGCGAAGCTCCTCCCCGAGGACGTCATGGCCGAGGCGATCCTCTTCGGTCATCGCGCGATCCAGCCGCTGATCGACCTCCAGGAGCAGCTCCGCGAGGCCGTCGGCAAGCCGAAGCGCACGCCGTACCTCGAGCCGGGCACCAACTCGGTCCTCGAGTTCGTCAACGCCGTCGAGGCGAACCGCGAGTTCGCCGTCGTCGACGTCGAGACGACCGGCACGGACCCGAAGATGGCCGACCTCCTCGAGATCGCCGTCGTCAAGGTCAAGGGCGGCAAGATCAGCGATCGCTGGTCGACGTTCGTCAAGCCGTCGCAGCCGATCCTCGGCCACCAGATGCACGGGATCACGGACAAGGACGTCGCGAAGGCGCCGTCGCCCGCGGAAGCCGCGAGCCAGGCGATGGACCGGATCGGTGACGCGCTCGTCGTCGGCCACAACGTGATCTTCGATCTCGGGTTCCTCGAGCAGGCCGGAGCGCCGCGCGTCGACCAGGCTCGGCTCCTCGACACGCTGACGCTGGCGCGCGAGGGCTACCCGGACCTCCAGAACTACAAGCTCGACACGCTGGCGGCGTTCTTCGGCGTCGACCTGACGCAGAACCACCGGGCGCAGCCGGATGCCGAAGCGACCGCGAACCTCCTGATCCGCTTCAGCGAGGACCTGCCGCAGCGCATCGCCACGGCGCGCAGCGAGGCGGCCGACGCCGTTCGCGCCAACCGCTCCTCGAAGGACGAGGCGAACACGCGTCTCGAGGCCGCACGCCGGAAGGCGCGCGTCAGCAAGGCCCTGTGGAGCCTCCTCTACAAGAAGGTCTGCCGCCAGCTGGCACTCGACGAGGGCATCCGGATGGATGGCCGCGGGACGACCGAGCTGCGCCAGATCTCGGTCGAGGCCGGCCTGCTGCCACGAGCCCACGGCTCGGGGCTCTTCACCCGCGGCGAGACGCAGGTGCTGACGATCGCGACCCTCGGCGCGTCATCGGACGTCCAGCGGATCGACACGATCAGCCCGAAGACCGAGAAGACCTACATCCACCACTACAACTTCCCGCCCTACTCGACCGGTGAGAACCGGCCGATGCGCGGACCCAGCCGGCGCGACATCGGGCACGGCAACCTGGCCGAGCGCGCGCTCATCCCGGTCCTGCCGGAGCACGACGAGTTCCCGTACGTGATCCGTCTCGTCTCCGAGTGCCTCTCGTCCAACGGCTCGACGTCGATGGCGTCGACCTGCGGCTCCACGCTCGCGCTCATGGACGCCGGCGTGCCGATCAAGGCGCCGGTCGCCGGCGCGGCGATGGGCCTGATCAGCGAGCCCGACGGCCGGTTCGTCGTCCTGACCGACATCCTCGGCAAGGAGGACTCGGTCGGTGACATGGACTTCAAGGTCACCGGAACGCGGGACGGCATCACCGCCCTCCAGATGGACATCAAGGTCCAGGGCATCAACGAGGCGATCATCCGCGAGGGCCTGAAGCAGGCGCTCGCCGCTCGTCTCGAGATCCTCGACAAGATGACCGCCGTCCTCCCCGAGGCACGCGGCCAGATGAGCGACTTCGCGCCGCGCATCACGACGATCAAGATCAACCCCGAGAAGATCCGCGAGATCATCGGCAAGGGTGGATCGATGATCCGGAAGATCCAGGAGGAGACCCAGACCGAGATCAACGTCGAGGACGACGGCTCGGTCGAGATCGCGGCCGTCTCCGGTGAGAACGCGCGGAAGGCGATCCAGTGGATCGAGAGCCTGACGCGCGAGGTCGAGGTCGGCGCGCTGTACCTCGGCAAGGTCACCCGGATCATGGGCTTCGGCGCCTTCGTCGAGATCCTGCCGGGCAAGGAAGGTCTCGTCCGGATCGGCGAGCTCGCCGACTACCACGTGCCGACCGTCGAGGACGTCGTGTCCGTCGGCGACGAGGTGATGGTCGTCGTCACCGAGGTCGATCGCCAGGGTCGGGTCAACCTGTCGAGGAAGGCCGCGATGCAGCGGCACCTCGCGAAGGAGCCGGTCGGAAGCTGATCGTCCCGGCGCCGCTGTCGCCACTCAGATCGTCGGAGCCGGCCCGCATCGCGGGCCGGCTTCGTCGTGTTCGGGGTCGGAGGGGCTTGACCGGTGTCTATACTCGCTCGGCCGAGGGGCCCAATTCGTGACGATGTCGTCGCCGCGAACCCGGCTGGGGAGGGATCGATGGCTGGACGTCGGCCGCGTCGGATTGCGGTTGCCTGTTTCGTCGCGATGCTCGCGACCACTGCCGTCGGAGCGGCGGCGCCGGTCCTCGCGACGGATCCGATCGTCGCGGCGCCGCATCAGCGCGACCACGTGGTCGTCAGTCGCCACGCAAAGCTGCCCGCGGTTCATCGCGGCGCCGCGCTCCGTGGGCCGCACCTTCCGCTTCGGGCCATCGCGTCGCCGCGCCAGCCCGGCGACCTCACCGGCTTCTCGATCAAGGTCGCCGATGGCGACGCGATCAGCGGAACGGTCACCGACGGCAGCGACCCCCTTCCCGGGGTGTTCGTCCTCGCCTGCGACGCGGCGCTCGAGCAATGCTTCGCGGAAGGCCAGTCCGCGAATGACGGCACTGTTGCGGTTCGCGGCCTCGCGCCCGGGCACTACGTGCTCGTGATCCTGAGCGAGGATCCGTCCGACGTCGCGCTCTCGTTCTATTCCACGGGCGGCCCCGTCGACGATCCCGCGAACGCGACGCTCATCGATCTCACGGGTGGCAGCCAGAGCGGGCTCGACATCGTCCCGTTCATCGGGCATCAGATCAGCGGGTCCGTCCACGGGACGGGCAACGTGCCGCTCGCAGACGTTTCCGTGTTCGCCCAGGCGGGCGGCGGGTTTGGACCGGGCGGCAGCGCCACCACGGACATCGCCGGGAATTTCACGATCCACGCCCTTCCCGACGACGACTACACCCTCTCGATCAGCGTGCCCTCGACGCTGAACTTCCGGGGTGGGCCGGTGGCCGGCGGGACGGCGATCGATCCGGCGTTCTTCGATCCCGGCGACACCGTCAGCGTCTCGGGCGCCAACGTCACGGGCCGCGCGATCGTCGCGCCGACCGGCCGCCGGATCTCGGGCACCTTGACCGGCAGCGAGGCGAACGGTGCGGGCGTGGCGGCCTACGGAGCCGAACACGAGTCCAGCGAGGTCGTCATCGCCGCCGACGGCCACTGGCAGATCTCCGGGCTCTGGGCCGACGATTATCAGATCCACTTCAGCCAGGCGGCAGCAGGAGATTTCGACAGCTTGCCGGGCCTCGGCGACTGGAACGGAGTCGGGCCACTGTCCGCGACCGCTTCTGTGCCAGTCACGCTCGCCGGGACGGACCGGACGGGCATCAATGCGTCGATCCCCGCGGGGCGGACCGTGAGCGGTCACGTGACGGGGTCGGACGGGGCGCTGACGTCTCCCGCGTTCGTGGAGGTCTGTGACGACGACATCTGCATGTCGACGACGACAGGACCGAACGGGTCCTGGGCGATTCGCCATGTTCCGACGAGCGGGTACGTGATCCAGGCGTTCGAGGGGAACCACATCGGCGGCTACTTCGGCCCCGGCGGGTTCGCCGTCGCCGTCGACCTCGCGACGACCGTGACTGTCGGGAGCGCGAGTCGGTCGGGGATCGATCTGGTGCTGCCGGCCGGTCTCGGCATCAGCGGGACGGTGACCGGACCCGATGACCAGCCGGTTGCAGGTGCCCTCGTCTTCGCCGAGGGGAACGGCGGGCTCAGCCCCGGGTCGAGTGGTGGCGCGATCACCGGGGCGGACGGAACGTTCCGCCTGCCCGGAGTCGGCAGCGACACGTACCGGATCCACCTCGGCTTCGACGAGGACTCGGATCATCTGAACGGGTACTACGCGGCGGCGAGTCCCGGCCATTTCTCCACAGAGGTCGGCGACGCAACACCGATCGTGCTCGCGCACCAGGGCGTCGGGACGACCTACGTCCCGATCGCTCCGCTCCGTGTGGTCGATTCGCGGACGCCGCTTGGCGTCACGGGCGTGCTGCTGACCGGCGTGCCGAAGACCTTCTCGGTTGCCGGCGTCGGGGTCATCCCGGCCGACGCCGTCGCCGTCACGGGGAACGTGACCGTCGTCGGACAGACGGCGCCGGGCTACATCGCTCTGACCCCACTCCCGACGGCGAACCCGACCAGCTCCACGATCAACGTGCCGGTCGGCGACGTCCGCGCGAACAACTTCACGGTCCCGCTCGCCGGAAACGGGAAGCTGGCGGCGGTGTGGAAAGGGGCCGGAGGCAGCAGGTCGCACGTCGTCGTCGACATCACGGGCTATTTCCTCGCCGAGGACACCAACGCCACCTACGCCCCACTGGCGCCGGTCCGCGTGATGGACACCCGGCCCGCGACGCACATCGGCACGCCGACGACGCTCGCGGCCAACGTGCCCCAGACCCTGAGCGTCGCCGGCGCTCACGGGATCCCGGCCGACGCGGTCGCGATCACCGGCAACCTGACGGTCGTCGGTCAGACGCTCGCCGGGTACGTCTCGATCACGCCAACACCCACGTCGTCCCCGGGCACGTCGACGCTCAACTTCCCGGTCGGCGATGTGCGTGCGAACGGGGTGTCGGCCCAGCTGGACGGCAGTGGCGACCTCTCGGTCGTGTACAAGGCTCCGAGCGGCTCGGCGAACGTCATCCTCGATATCACCGGGTACTACAGCTCGGACCCCGGGGGTCTGCTCTTCTACCCGGTCCCGCCCGGCCGAGCGATGGACACGCGAGCCGGCGTCCTCGCAACCGGACTCACCGGCGCCTTCGCGGCGAACGCGCCGCGCGAGGTCACGGTCGCCGGACGGGCGGAGGTTCCGCTCGACGCGGCCGCGCTGACCGGCAACCTCACGGTCGTGGGGCAGACCGCCGCCGGGTACGCCTCGATCACGACCGTGTCCAACGCGTCGCCGACAACGTCGACGCTCAACTTCCCGGTCGGTGATGTGCGGGCGAACGGCGTGACCGTCCCGCTCGACGTCGACGGCGGGCTGTGGCTCGTGTACAAGGCCGGCGGGGGCAAGACGACCCAGCTGATCTTCGACGTCACCGGCTACTACCAGTAGCAGAGGATGGTGCGGCGAGCTTGACCGGGAGGCACGAGCAGCTGTCCGGCGACGGGTCGGGGTCGTCCGGCGTCCGGATCAGCACGGATCGAGCCGATCTCGATCTGGACTGGCTCCACGCCGCGCTCTCCGAGCGGGCCTACTGGGCGCTCGGCCGGACGCGGGAGCAGGTGGAGGCGGCGGTCGCCGGCTCGATGTGCTTCGGGGCGTTCATCGGCGACCGCCAGGTCGGGTTTGCCCGGGTCGTCACGGATCGCGTGACGTTCGGCTGGATCTGCGACGTCTTCGTCGACGAGGAGCAGCGCGGCCAGGGGATCGGCAGCCTCCTGATGCAGGCGATCGTCGACGAGCCCGAGATCCGGGGGTTGCGGCGGCTCGCGCTCGCCACCCGTGACGCGCACGAGCTGTATCGGCGGTTCGGGTTCGATCGGATCGTGGCGCCGGAGCGCTGGATGGAGCGGCGGCAGCGCGAGCCGGCGCGGCGGCAGCGCGAGCCGGAGGGCCGGTAGGCCGCTGGTATACTCCCGCGGTGCCCAGCCAGCGACCGTGACTGCGGAGCCATGCCCGACATGACACGCCAGCACCTCACCGTCGCGGTCGTCGGCGCCACCGGCGCCGTCGGGCGGACGATGATCCAGGTTCTCCTCGAGCGGGAGCTTCCCGTCGGCGAGCTGCGTCTGCTCGCCTCCGAGCGATCGGCGGGGCGGACGGTTTCCGTCGACGGGACGGATCGCGAGGTGCGCGTCGCGGACGCGGCCGCGTTCGAGGGCGTCGACATCGCCCTCTTCTCCGCGGGTGGTGACGCATCCCGCGAGCTGGCTCCGCTGGCCGCGGCCCGCGGGGCGACCGTCATCGACAACAGCTCGGCCTGGCGGATGGATCCCGAGGTTCCGCTCGTCGTGAGCCAGGTGAACCCGGACGATCTCGAGACCCACGCCGGGATCATCGCCAACCCGAACTGCTCGACGATGCAGCTCGTCCCGGTGCTGATGGCGCTTCGCGACAGCGTCGGGCTGGAGCGCGTTGTGGTCGACACGTACCAGGCGGTGTCCGGCACCGGCGGCAAGGCGATCCGCGAGCTCGACGAGCAGGTCCGGGCCCACGTCGCGGGCGAGCCGAAGGACGTCTCGGTCTATCCCCACCAGATTGCGTTCAACGCCCTGCCGCAGGTCGACGTGTTCCTTCCGAGCGGCTACACGAAGGAGGAATGGAAGGTCGTCACCGAGAGCCGGAAGATCCTCCACCTGCCGGATCTCCGCGTCTCGTGCACCGCGGTCCGCGTGCCGGTGTTCGTCGCCCACTCGGAAGCGGTGCATGTCGAGACGCGTGAGCCGATCACGCCGGACCGCGCTCGGCAGCTGTTCGGCCAGGTGCCGGGCGTCGTCGTCCGCGACGACCCCTCGACGTCCACCTACCCGCTCGCGATCGACGCGGCCGGCAGCGACGAGATCTATGTCGGCCGGGTCCGCCAGGACGCCTCGATCGACGGCGACCGCGGGCTCGCGTTCTGGGTCGTTTCGGACAATCTCCGAAAGGGCGCCGCGACGAATGCGGTCCAGATCGCCGAAGTCCTCATCGAGCGCGGCTGGGTTCGGTCGGCAGCTGCTCGGGGCGCTGCCCCCCGCGCTCCCGAGGGAGCGGCAATCGGGGCGGGAGCGTGACGCCTGACGAGCGTCGGACGGCACTCGAAGCGATCGCCACGGAGGTCCGGGCCTGCACGAGCTGCCGATTGGCCGGGACGCGGACGAACGCCGTCCCGGGGGAGGGGAGCCCGGACACCGAGGTCGTCTTCGTCGGCGAGGGACCGGGCTTCAACGAGGACCGTCTTGGCCGGCCGTTCATCGGGCGCGCCGGCGATCTGCTCGTGAAGCTGCTCGGCTCGATCGAGTGGCGACGCGAGGACGTGTTCATCACGAACGTCGTGAAGTGCCGCCCGCCGGACAACCGCGACCCCGAGCCGGACGAGGTCGCTGCCTGTGCGCCCTACCTCCATCGCCAGCTCGAGGTCCTCGATCCGGCCCTGGTCGTGACGCTGGGCCGCCATTCGATGGCCCGGTTCGTGCCCGGCGCCCGGATCTCGCAGGTTCACGGGACGACCGCCGCGGTCGATCCGGCCACTGGCGCCGCCGATGCGACCGTCCTCGCGATGTATCACCCGGCCGCGGCGCTCCGGACGCCGGCGATCGAGCGGGAGAGCTACGCGGACATCGGCCACGCACCGGGCGCCCTGCTCGAGTCGCGGGCCCGGCGCGAGCGCAATCGAGATCGAGACGAGGCGATCCCGGGCGTTGACGCGGAACCGCGCCAGGCCACCCAACCCCTCGATCCGCGCGCGGCGGAAGGCGTCCGCGAACCACTCCTGACCGCGACCGGCGTGGCCGACGTCGCGGACCCAACCTTCTTCTGACCCATCCAACCAACCACGAAACGAGACCACATCACCTGATGGCCAATTCCAAGCCGGTTCTCCGGATCATCCCGCTCGGCGGCGTCGGCGAGATCGGCAAGAACATGTACGTGTTCGAGTACGGCGACGACATCGTCGTCATCGACTGCGGGCTCATGTTCCCGGACGAGGAGATGTTCGGCATCGACCTCGTCGTGCCCGACATCACCTACCTCCGTGAGCGCAAGGACCACGTCCGGGCGTTCCTGATCACCCACGCGCACGAGGATCACGTCGGCGGCCTGCCCTACGTCCTGCCGGACTTTCCGGGCGTCCCGATCTACGCCTCGACGCTCGCCCGTGGCCTGCTCGGCAACAAGATCAAGGAGCACAAGCTCCACAACAATCCGCTGATCGCGCTGGAGCCCGGCGACGAGATCCAGATCGGCCCGTTCGGCGTCGTCGCGTTCCGGATCGGCCACTCGATCCCGGACGCGATGGGCATCGCCCTCCGGACGCCGGCCGGCGTCGTCGTCCACACCGGCGACTTCAAGTTCGACCACACCCCGGTCGACGGCAAGCTCTCGGACTTCGCGATCCTCGCCCGCATGGGTGCCGAGGGCGTCGTCTGCCTGCTGTCGGACTCGACCCGCGCCGAGAACCCCGGCTACACACCGTCGGAGCGAACGGTCGGCGAGGCGTTCCGGGAGATCATGGAGCCACTCAAGGGCCGCGTGATCGTCGCGACGTTCGCAAGCAACATCGCCCGGATCCAGCAGGTCATCGACGCCGCCACGGACTTCGATCGGAAGGTCGCCGTGATCGGCCGGTCGATGGAGCAGAACACCCGGATCGCGACCGACCTCGGCTACCTGACGTACGAGCCGTCGCGGATGGTCGCGAAGGACAAGATCAACGACGTCCCGGACGACAAGATCGTCATCGCCACGACCGGCGCCCAGGGCGAGCCGATGTCCGGCCTCGCCCGGATGGCGAACCGCGATCACCGCTTCGTCGAGATCCAGCCCGGCGATACGGTGATCGTGAGCGCGAGCCCGATCCCCGGCAACGAGGAGTACGTCAGCCGGACGATCGACAACCTCTTCAAGGCCGGCGCGAACGTCTACTACCACACGATCAAGCGGGCCCACGTCTCCGGCCACGCCAGCCAGGAAGAGCTCAAGCTGATGCTCGGGCTGACGAAGCCGAAGTACTTCATCCCGATCCACGGCGAGTTCCGGATGCAGGTCCAGCACGGCCGCCTGGCGATCGAGACCGGTGTTGCCCCCGAGAACGTCTTCATCATCGAGAACGGCCAGCCGATCGAGATCGACGAGGACGGCGTCGCGCGGCGCGGTCAGCCCGTCCCGGCGGGCTACGTGTTCGTCGACGGCCTGTCCGTCGGCGAGGTCGGCGAGATCGTCCTGCGCGACCGCCGAGCCCTGGCGAACGACGGGATGTTCCTCGTCGTCGTGACCGTCGACAAGCAGACCGGCAACGTCATCGGCCGGCCGGAGATCATCACCCGCGGCTTCGCCGACCTGAACGAGGCGGATCCGATGATCGCCGAGGCGATCGAGCGGATCCTCACGTCGGTCCAGAACCCGGGCGACCACATCAGCGAGATCGCCCTGCTGAAGAGCCAGATCAAGGACGGCGTGTCGCGCTTCCTCTACGAGCAGACGAAGCGGCGGCCGATGGTCTTCCCCGTCGTGGTCGAAGTCTGACGTGGCGACCCGACGTCGGACGACGCGACGGCCGCCGAGCCGTCGTCGGTCGACCGGAAGCTCCCTCCCCGCGCTCGCCCTGCCGAGGATCCCGCCGGACGTCGCGCGATCGATGGTCGGGATCTGCTTCCTCGTCCTTGGCGCAGTCACGCTCATCGCCCTCGCCCTGCCGGGCCAGGGCGCGCTGACCGACTGGTGGCGCGACTCGATCGCGCCGTGGTTCGAGACCGGCCGCTGGCTCGTGCCGTTCCTGCTCCTCGCGGCGGGCTGGTATCTCGAGTGGGGACCCGGCAAGCGTCCGGGCTCCGGCTGGGGCGCCACGATCGCGGGGATCGCGCTCGCGTTTGTCGGCTTCCTCGGTGCGTTCGAGGTGCTGGACGTCAACGTCCTCGGCAGCGAGCGTGGCGGCGGGCGGATCGGGCGGTTCCTTGCCTCGCTGCTCGAGCCGCTCCTCACCGGTCCCGGCGCGTTCGTCATCTGCCTCGCGATCCTCGCGATCGGCCTGATGCTCGCCTTCAACCTCCAGCTCCGGGAGCTCGTCCGGCCGCTCACCGGCAGTGCCCGCTGGCTCGGGCTGACCGCCGCGGCATCCCTGCGCCGCGAGCCCGGGGCGGACGCCGCGAAGCCCGCGCGGGCGGCCAGGAACGGCGAGAAGGCAGCGGCCGCGGGCCCGGCAACGGACGCCGGCCGTCCCGTCGCCCCGTCCCGTCTCGAGCCCGTCGGGCCGGGTGTCGCGGCGGCCAGCATCCTCGACGAGCCGGCGATCGGCGGGGGGCCGCCGCCGATGAGCCAGACGGTCTGGACCGGGGTGGGCGAGGGAGTGACGAGCCGCCGCGCCCGCGGGCCGGTGACGGACGGCGGCGGTGCGGCGACGGCCACGGCGACGGCGGTTGCGGTGACGGCGCTGGAGAGCCTCCAGGCGATCGACTGGACGCTGCCGCCGATCGAGCTCCTGGATCCGCGACCCGCACCGCGCGTCGGGGCCGGCGTCGACCACGAGTCGAACAGCCGCCGGATCGAGGAGAAGCTCCTCAGCTTCGCGATCCCGGCCGAGGTCGTGAAGGTCAACTCCGGGCCGGTCGTGACGCAGTACGAGGTCAAGCCCCAGCACCACGTCAAGCTGTCCCGGATCGAGGCGCTCGCCGACGACCTGGCGATGGCCCTGAAGGCCCGCTCGATCCGGATCGAGGCGCCGATCCCGGGCAAGGATCGGGTCGGCATCGAGATCCCGAACTCGATCAGCGAGATCGTCGGCTTCCGGCCGCTCGTCGAGGAGAGCAAGATGCTCGAAGCGACGAGCCCCCTGACGTTCGCCCTCGGCCGCGACGTCTCGGGCACGGCCTACGCGGTCGATCTCGCCAAGATGCCCCATCTCCTCGTCGCGGGCGCGACGGGCTCCGGCAAGAGCGTCTGCGTCAACGCCCTGATCACGAGTATCCTCATGCGCGCCCGGCCGGACGACGTGCGGCTGATCCTCGTCGATCTGAAGCGCGTCGAGCTCGCCCCGTACGACGGCCTGCCGCATCTCCTCCAGCACGTGATCGTCGAGCCGAACGAGGCCAAGGCCGTCCTGAACTGGGCGGTCCGCGAGATGGAGGAGCGCTACAAGACGCTCGCCGCCCACTCCGTCCGGAACATCGCCGCGTTCAACGCCCGCCCGGAGATCGTCAACGACGACGGCGACGAGGAGCGGATGCCGTACATCGTCCTGATCATCGACGAGCTCGCCGACCTGATCATGCGCGAGGGCCGGAAGGTCGAGGACCCGATCGTGAAGATCGCCCAGAAGGCGCGGGCCGTCGGCATCCACCTCGTCCTCGCGACGCAGCGACCGTCGGTCAACGTCGTCACAGGGCTGATCAAGGCGAACGTTCCATCCCGAATCGCGTTCGCGATGGCATCGATGGTCGACTCGCGGACCGTCCTCGACGCTCCCGGCGCGGAGGACCTCATCGGCCGTGGCGACATGCTCTACCAGCCGGTGGACCTGCCTCGACCCGTCCGAATGCAGGGCGTCTTCGTCGGCGACAAGGAGGTCACCGAGGTGACCCGCCACTGGCTCGACCAGACGGGTGGCCGGACGTTCTACGACGAGGACATCCTCGCCTTCGGCGACTCGGAGGACGGCAACGGCGGCGATGGCGGCCAGTTCGGCTGGCTCCGCAAGTACGGCGTCGACGAGATGACCGTGCCGGCCGCGGAGCTCGTGATGGCGTCGCAGCGGGCGAGCACCTCGATGCTCCAGACGAAGCTGAAGCTGGGCTTCGCGCGGGCCAGCCGGGTCATCGACGAGCTGGAGCGGTACGGGATCGTCGGTCCCCAGGACCCCCGGAATCCGGCGACGCCGCGGCAGATCTACGGCCCGGACAACTGGCTGCGATCGCTGGACGGCGACGGCGACGACGCCTGACCCGCACAGCCGGGCGGGGCCGGGCACGGCCCGACCTCCGGCCGATGCGGGGTATCCTTTCGGGAGAGGTCGTCCGCCGGCGCGTAAGCGGGTTTCGACCGCCGAGGACGGGGACCGATGACGACACGCGAGGATGGGCGACGGGCCGCTGCCAGGCTCCGTCCGGACGGGCTGCGGCTCGATGCCGGGCGGGATGCGGCGCAGCGCGTCGAGACCGATCGCGGCGACGACGATGACACCCGACGAGGCGGCAGCGCGTCGCTGACCCTGCCGGAGCGGCTCTACGCCGCCCGGGAGCGGAAGGGCGTCGACCTGTACCGCGCCGAGCGGGACACGAAGATCCGGGCGCGCTACCTCGCCGCGCTGGAACGAGGCGAGTACGGGGAGCTGCCGGGCGACGTCTACACGAAGGGCTTCCTCCGGAACTACGCCCTGTATCTCAGCCTCGACCCCGAGGAGATCGTCGGGCAGTGGCGCCGCGAGCGCGGGCACGCCCCAACGCCGAAGACGGTCCTGACGGTTCCCCGACCGATCGCCCAGCCCCGGCCGGGTCTCCAGTTCTCGCCGAGCGTCATCGTTGCCGCGCTGCTGACGATCCTGATCGTCGGGATCGCTGCGTGGCTCGGAATCCAGGTGATGCGCTTCGCGAAGCCGCCGACGCTTGCGGTGACCTCGCCCCGCGAGGCGACGCTCCAGCTGGCCGAGGACCAGACCTCCTACACCCTGGCCGGCACGTCGATCCCGAACGCGACGATCACCGTCGAGCTGGCGGGCGGGTCGCGCCAGGCATCCGCCGACTCGACCGGGAAATGGACGCTCCCCGTGGACGTCCGGCGCGGCAAGAACGAGTTCAAGATCGACGCGACCGATCCGGAGACCGGCAAGCACGCCGAGGCGCCGGTGATGATCGTGATCACGGTGCCGTTCCGCGAAATCGAGGCGCCGGCCCTGACGGTCAACCAGCCCGCCGACGGGACGACGTTCGAGAACGGTGCGATCCCCGTCCAGGGAACGGCGACGAACGCGACCCAGGTCGCGATCACCGCCACGTACGAAGGTCCCGTCCCCGGTGGCCCGGTCGCCAGTCCCGGCAGCGGTCCGAAGGCGAGCGCTCCGCCGCCGCCGCCGGCGATCACCGTGACCGTCGCCGACGACGGCTCGTGGAACACGGGCAACACGCCACTCCAGCTCACGACCGGCCGCTGGTCGCTGACCGTCACCGCGTCGAATGCCCAGGGCAAGTCCGCGTCGCAGACGCGTCACGTCGCCGTCGCCTACAAGGGCGTCAACCTCGTCGTCGCGATCAAGGGCGGTCCTGCCTGGGTCAAGGTGTGGGTGGACGGCGAGCTCGACCCGACGGTCGGCCGGGCCGGGAAGACCCTGCGCGACGGCCAGGTCCTGACCTTCTCCGGCCAGACGTCGATCGAGGTCCGGACCGGATCGTCCGGTGCCACGACGTTCACTGTGAACGGCCAGTCGCTCGGCGCGCTCGGTCGCCGCGGCGTCCCCGAGACGTGGCTGTTCAAGCCGCCCGCCGCGCCCGTCCTGACCCAGCACCAGTAGGGTGACCGTCGACCGCCTGGCCGAGCTCGCGCGTCGACTGCAGGCCGCCTGCATCGCGAACGAGGCGACGGTCGGTCTCGCCGAGTCGTGCACCGGCGGGCTCGTTGCCGCTGCGCTGACCGGGATCCCGGGGTCGAGCGGCTACTTCCTCGGGGGCGTCGTGTCGTACGCGGATTCGGCGAAGCGCGACGTGCTCGGTGTACCGCGCACCGTGCTGGATGCCCACGGTGCGGTCAGCGCGCAGGTTGCGCGCGCGATGGCCGAGGGTGCGCGGGAGCGGTTCGGGACGACGCTCGCCGCCTCGGTCACGGGGATCGCGGGACCCGACGGTGGCTCCGACGCCAAGCCCGTCGGGCTGACCTACGTCGGCGTGGCCGACGCTGCCGGAATGGACGTCCGCCGGCACGTGTGGGGCGGTGACCGCGAGGCCAACCGGCTGGACAGTGCCGTGGCCGTCCTCGAGCTGCTCCTCGAACGGGTGGGTGACCGCGCGGTCGACGCGTGACGACGAGCCCTGCACGATGAGCGAAGTGCGCTCCCCGGGCGCCGGCCTTGCTGCCGCCCGCGCGGCCCGACGGATCGGGACGGACGAGCGGATCCATGTCGTGGGGATCGCCGGAGCCGGCGCGAGTGCCGCCGCACTGCACGCCGCATGGCTCGGCGCGGACGTCGACGGCTGCGACCCCGGTGGCCCCTCGCCATACACCGAAGCGATCTCGGCGGCCGGAATCCCGATCGCCTGGGAGCACGACCCGGGCCACGTGCGGCGATCGCCCGCGCCCGATCGCCTCGCCGTGACGAAGGCGCTGACGGCCGTCGCTCCGCATCACCCCGAGCTCGAGGCCGCGCGCAGCGCCGGCATCGCGATCGAGCCGTGGCAGCAGGTGATCGCCGACGCCGCAATCGGGCGGACGTTCGTCGGCGTCGCGGGAACCCACGGCAAGAGCACCTCGGCGGGCTGGCTCGTGCACGTCCTCGCCGCTGCCGGCGTCGACCCGGCCGCGTTCGTCGGCGCGCTCCTGCCCGCGGACCTGAGCGGCGGGACGCCCGCGACCGCCCGACGCGGGCAGGGAAGCCTGTTCGTCGTGGAGGCGGATGAGTACGCGGGCAACTTCGACGCGTATCGTCCCGCCATCGCGATCGTCACCTCCGCCGAATGGGATCACCCGGACGTCTTTCCGGACCGGGCTGCGGTCGTCGCGGCGTTCGAGGCGTGGGTCCGGCGGATGGCGGACGAGGGCGCCTCGCCGGTCCTCGTTGCGAACGTCGGCGACCCGGGCGTGGCGGAGCTTGCCACCCGCCTCCACGACTGGCCCGGCCGGATCGTCGCGGCCGCGGTGGTGGACGCGCCGGCTTCTCGCCTGGGGAGCTACAGCCGCGGCATCGCCGAGCAGTACCGGACGGCGGCCGGGCCGGCGACGGCGATCCTCGCCCGCGTCGCGGAATTGGATACGACCGGAACCTCGATCGAGATCCACGGCCTGGACCCGCTTCGAGGGTCGCTGCCGGTTCGCCTGCCGACGGCCGGCCGACACAACGTCGCGAACGCGCTCGGCGTCGCGGCGGCGGCCGATGCGGCCGGCCTCCCGCCCGACCGGATCGCCGCGGGACTCGCGTCGTTTCCCGGCGTCGGGCGGCGGCTCGAGCGGAAGGGAGAGGCCGGGGGCGTCGTCGTGTTCGACGACTACGGCCACCACCCCACCGCGATCCGCGAGACGCTCGCCGCCGTGCGCCAGCGGGCGCCGGGACGTCGAGTCTGGGCGGTCTACGAGCCGCTGACGTTCCATCGCACGGCGGCCCTGCTGGACGACTTTGCCGCGGTCCTCTCGGCGGCGGACGGTGTGGCGATCGCCGACATCTGGCCGGGCCGCGATCCGGACACGACGATCACGTCGCCGGCGCGGCTCGCGGACGCCATCACCCGCCGGAATCCTGCTGTTGAGGTCGCCGCGCCGGGGAGTGTCGAGGACACCGCTCGATGGCTCGCGAGCGCCGTCCGGAGCGGCGACGTGGTGCTCGTCATGGGTGGCGGCCGGAGCTACCGGATCGGCGAGCTGCTCCTCGAGGCGCTCGCGGCGGGCTGACGGAGCGCCCCGGGCATCCAAGGCATACTTGGCCCGTTACCCCGACGACCGCGCCGGATTTCCGGCGCCATCGATGCCCGAAATCGGACAGGGAGGCCCATGGCCGGAGACGTGTCGTTCGACGTCGTCAGTGACTTCGACGAGCAGGAGCTGCGGAACGCGCTCGACCAGGTTCGACGTGAGGCCGGGCAGCGCTTCGACTTCAAGGGCGTCACGGTCGACCTGGCCCAGAGCAAGGACGAGATCGTCCTCGTGACCGACGACGAGCACCGCGCCGCCGCGATCAAGGACCTGGTCGAGTCGAAGGCGGTCCGCCGGAACCTGTCGCTGAAGATCTTCGACTGGGGGAAGGTCGAGCCTGCCGGCGGGAACAAGGTTCGCCAGACGATCACCCTTCGGCGCGGCCTGAACGACGAGCTCGCGAAGAAGATCACGAAGCTGATCCGCGACGAGTTTCCCAAGGTGAAGTCGCAGATCCAGGGCGAGTCCGTGCGCGTCTCCGGCAAGAGCAAGGACGAGCTGCAGAAGGTGATCGTCCGGTTGCGCGGCCTCGAGGACCTTCCGGTGCCGCTCCAGTTCGAGAACTACCGGTAGGGCCGATGATGCCCGGCGCCCGGCTCGCCCGGGTCATGCTGATCGTCGTTGCCGTCGTCGTGGTGGTCGGGCTGATCGCGTCCGCGGTCGCGGTTCCGTCGTTCTGATGGACGACCAGCGCGGCGCCGCCGGCGACGCGTCGTTGCCGGCCGAGGACGTTGCGGCTCCGCCTGCTGGCGCACCGCAGGCGGACGACGCCATCGGACCCGATTCGGCATCCGAGCCGGTGGCGGAGGCGCTCGTCGACGGGGCGCCGGTGATGCAGGAGCAGTCGACCGCCAATGAGTCGACCGTGCCGGACGCCGAATCGGCCACGGAAGCGACGGCCGAATCGCCACCCGAGGCCGCCGAAGACGAACCCGCCGCGCCACCGGAACCCGGCGCGCCACCGGAACCCGGCGCGTCACCCGAACCCGCCGCGCCGCGGACCGTCGGCCGGTTCATCGCCGACACGTTGCGGACGGCCGGCGTCCGGTACGCCTTCACGGTCCCCGGCGAAAGCTTCCTCGGTCTGCTCGAGGGCCTGCAGGCCGCGGGGATCCGCGTCGTCGCGGCCCGGCACGAAGGCGGCGCCGCATTCATGGCCGAGGCCCACGGGCAGCTGACGGGCCGGCCTGCCGTCGCACTCGGAACCCGCGCCGTCGGTGCGACCAACCTCGCCATCGGCATCCACACTGCGCGGCAGGACTCGACGCCGATGTTCGTCCTCGTCGGACAGGTGGAGCGGGCGTTTCGCGGCCGCGAGGCGTTCCAGGAGATCGACCAGCCCGCGACGATCGGCGGACTGGCCGCGCACGCCGCGGAGCTCGCGAACGTCGGCGATGTGCCGGCCGCGGTCGGCGCCGCCGTTCGTGCCGCGACGGGCGGCCGGCCTGGACCGGCATTCCTCTCCGTGCCCGAGGACCTCATCGATGAGATCGTCCCGGCCGACGTGGCCCCGGACCTCTCCCGGCCGACACCGCCCCGCCCCGAGCCGGCCGAGGTCCGCGCGGCCATCCAGTTCCTTGCCTGTGCCAAGCGACCCGTGATCCTCGCCGGTGCGGGCGTCCTCCGAGCGCGGACCTCCACGGAGCTCCTCCGGTTCGCCGAGCTGCTCCGTGTGCCCGTCATCGCGAGCTGGCGCCGCGCCGACGTCATCTCGAACGATCACCCGCTGTATCTCGGGATGGCGGGCTACGGCAGTCCCCGGGTCGTTCGCGATCGGCTCGCGGCAGCGGACGCCGTCCTCGTGCTCGGCAGCCGGCTATCCGAGATCACGTCGTTCGGTTACGCGATCCCCGGGCGGGATCAGCCGTGGATGCACGTGGACGTCGAGGCGCTCGACCGGCCGGACCTGTCGCCACCGGTTGCGTCGGTACGGGCCGACGCTCGGGCGTTCCTTCGGGCCGCCGTGACGCGACTCCAGGAGGGCGTCCTGGACGCCGCCTCGGCCGATGCGCGGGCATCCGCGAACGAGGCCGACCGTGCCGCGTGGGAAGCCGCGACCGCCGTCGATGGCGAGGGGTGGAGAGGTCCCGGCGTCCACCCCGCGAACATCATCGCGATCACCCGCCGCGTCCTGCCCGATGACGCCATCATCACCACGGACGCCGGCAACTTCGGGCTCTGGGTCGCGCGCCACTTCCGGTTCCGGCGGCCGGGTACGTTCCTCGGCCCGACGTCCGGTGCCATGGGGTACGGGCTGCCCGCGGCGATCGCCGCGTCGCTCGTCCACCGCGACCGGACGGTCGTCTCCTTCGCCGGCGACGGTGGCTTTGCGATGACGATGTCCGAGCTCGAGACGGCCGTCCGCGAGAAGGCGAACGTGATTGCGATCGTCTTCGACAACGAGCGGTACGGGACGATCCGGATGCACCAGGACCGCCGCGCGCAGGGGATGGACCAGGGCGACGGCGCGAGCACGAACGACGCCGGGATCGCGACAGACCTCGGCCCGATCGACTTCGCGGCGGTTGCCCGCGCGGTCGGTGCGCGCGGGATCCGCGTCGAGACCGATGCCGCCTTTGAGCAGGCGCTCCGGCAGGCGATGGCCAACGACCGGCCAACGGTCATCCAGCTCGCCCTCGATCGCGGCTGGGTCCACCCCGACGAGCCGTTTGTCGGCACGCGCGCGGAGTGACGGCGGGTCGGGCGACGTTCCATCTCACTCCAGCGGAGCTGTGGTCCGCCGCCGACCCGACGGCGCCCCTCGTCGCGCCATCCCTGGAGGCGGAAGGCTTCATCCACTGCACGACGGGCGCCGACGAGATGGTCGCGACCGCCAATCGCCACTATCGCGGCGACGCTCGTGATTTCGTCGTCCTGACGATCGATCTCGATCTCGTGACGAGCCCGGTTCGGGCGGACGATCCGGGCGGGATCTACCCGCACATCTTCGGGCCGATCGACCGTGCGGCGATCGTCGCCGTCCGGCCGATGCCACGGGCCGCCGACGGCACGTTCCTGGCGTTCGAGGAGCGCGCCGGACCGTAGCCCGAGCACCTCGGCGATGCGAGGCCGCGGTATCGTCTCGCGGATGAACGCCGCGAAACGCACCGACGCCGAGGGGGACGAATCCCTCAAGCGACTGGGTGGCGGTCGCTGGCAGACCCGTGACGAACGCTTCACGATCGAGCCGCAGTCGGGCACGTGGGCGGTTGTTGATGCGGAGGAGACCGACGATCTCGGCCTGCCGCTCGTCCGCGGGCCCTTCCGCAGTCTCACCGACGCGAAGGCAGCCATCGCCGGTGCCCGCGCCGGGACGCAGCCAACGTCCCCGCTCGCCGCCCGAATCCGGGATCGCGCCGGCGCGGCGGAACGAGCGGGGAAGGGGCGCAGCGAGCACGCGAAGGTCCCGCCGCGTGAGGCTGGCCGTCATCGGGACGCCGAGGGTGGCAAGCCCAGCGCCTCGCCGACGGGCGCCAGCCGAACATCGACGTCGGACGAGACCGGCAAGCGCGACGACGGTCGATCGGACGAGCCGCCCCGGAAGGGCAAGGGCCCGCACCCGAAGGTCAAGCCGCCCCGGAAGCCGGAGCGAGCGCGTGAGCCGGAACCAGAGCCGGAACCAGAGCCGGAGCCGACGTGGTTCCGGGACCTGTCGCCGGCGGACCGCGGCCGGGCGCGTCGGCTCATCGAGCGGCTGACCGCGAAGGCCTACCCGGACCCCGTGTCGGTGGTCCGTCGCGACCTGGCGGGCGACGTCCCGGCGCTCGCCGCCGCGGCGATCCAGCGCCGCCTCGCCGAGCTGCCCGCCGACGCCGGCATTCCCGAGATCGTCGCGCTCCTGGTCGACGGCCGCGACGACGACCTGGACGTCCGATGGCGGATCGTGGACGGCGAGGGCCGACCGATCCTCGTCGAGGCGCCGAAGCGGCGCCGGTAGACCCGATGGCCCGCAGCGCCTGGGCTCGGACCTGAGCGCTCGGCCGCGGCGTCGCCCCGACGCTCAGTCGCTCGCCAGGATCGGCTCGTCGTCGCGTGCCCGGAGATGGAACGCGACGCCATAGACCATCCCCGTGCCGACCTCGCGACGCGGTCGGGCCGTCAGGCGCCAGTCGCCGTCGTCCCGGCGGATCCATCGGGCCAGAGGCGTGCCGCGATCCAGGACCGCGTCGAGCAGGGCGAACGCCTCCGGTGGCAGGTCCACCAGGCATTCCCGGGCGGGAACACCGATCGCGTCGTCGCCGAAGGCGTTCCGGAATGCGGGATTGCCGTAGACGATCACGTGTCCGGCGCCGTCGGCAAGCCCCGCGGGACGCCGCTCCGGAGTGGTCGGCCGAGGACTCCCGGAGAGCAGACGATCGGTCACGTGGCCATCGTCCCCGACGCGTCAACGGTCGGATTCCGGCTCTAGACTCCGGGCATGAAGGTCGGCATCGCACTGCCCCAGTCCGACGACGAGGGAACCGGCGGCTCCTGGAGCGACATTCTCGCGCTCGCCCGGCAGGCGGAGGATGGCGGGGTCGATAGCCTGTGGGTCAGCGACCATTTCTTCTACCGGCCGAAGGACGGGGGCGTCGGGTCGGAGATCGGTTCGCACGAGGCGTGGACCCTGCTGAGCGCCCTCGCCGCCGCGACGACGAGAGTGGAGCTCGGCACCCTCGTCCTCGCGACATCCTTCCGGCCCGCCGGGCTCCTCGCGAAGATGGCCGCGACCGCGGACGACGTGGCGGGCGGCCGCCTGATTCTCGGCCTCGGCTGTGGCTGGCACGAGCCCGAATACGAGGCCTTCGGTTACCCGTTCGATCACCGGGTCGGCCGGTTCGAGGAGGCGCTCCGGATCATCGTTCCGCTCGTGCGCGGCGAGCGCGTCACGCTCGACGGCACGTGGACCAGCGTCCGTGATGCGGTGATCCTGCCGCCGCCGATCCGGCCGGATCTCCCGATCCTCGTCGCAGCCACCGGGGAGCGGATGCTGGGGCTGACGGCGCGGTTCGCGGACCAGTGGCAGACGGCCTGGTTCGGCCGCCCGGACCAGCGTTACCGACGCCGGCACGAGGAGCTGCTCGCCGCATGCGAGCATGAGGGCCGTGATCCCGCGTCGCTGACGGTGACGGTCGGCGTCTCCGTCGAGGAACGACCCGACGCGGCGCCCGCCCTCCCGCTCGATGCCGGCGCGATCACCGAGGCGCTCAGCGCCTGGGACGACGAGGGCGCGGATCACCTGCAGCTCGCGCTCAACCCGTCGACGGCGGCATCGTTCGAGATCGTGCTCGCCGGCATCCGCGCCTGGCGGGACGGCGCTGGCGGCGGAGCCGCCTCGCCCTGAGGCCCCGAGCCGAAGCTCAGGGTCGATTCGAACGTCGGCGAGGGGTCGACGCCCGGTCCGGCAGCTCGTCCGCGGCTCGGCGCTGTGCGTCCTGGATCTGCTTGAACACCTTGCCCATGCCGGGCCGGAGCAGCTCGCGCTCCTCGGCGGCCGCGTCGCGATCGCGCCGTCGGTTCCGTGCTCGCTCCCGGGCGTCGATCTCGTCGTCCACGGACGGATGCTCCGCCAGGGGCGGTGTGGCGTCAACCGCCCCCCATCCGGGCGCGGTGCGCGCACAGCAACCCGCTTCCGTCAGACGTTGCTGCCGGTGATGATCACGACCGCCGGACCGGCCGGCCGCGGCCCGGCGAGCAGGCCTGCCCACGACGCCGCCGCGGCGCCCTCGACCGTGACACCGAGCTCCTCGGTCAGCTCCGCCTGCGCCTCGCGGAGCGCGGCATCCTCGACCACGCGCATCTCGTCGACGCGTCCCGCCATTGCCGCGACCGCTGCCGGGATCGCGACACGCGAGGCGATCCCGTCGGCGTAGGTCGACACGGACGGCGTGTCGATGGGGATGCCTTGGCGCCAGCTCCGCGTCATCGCATCCGCGCCGCTCGCCTGGACGCCGACGACCGCCGTGGCGGGAGCAGCGAACCGCAGCCACGAGCCGACGCCGTTGATCAGCGCGCCATTCCCGACCGGGACCGAGATGACGGACGGCCGCGGAAGGTCGCCGGATGCGAATGCGTCGGTCAGCTCGACGGCGAGTGTCGCCGCTCCGCACGCGATGCGCTGATCCTCTCCGTCCACGAGGAGATGGGCCGCGCCGCCGGCGACGTGCGCCTCGGAGGCGGCCCGGGCGTCGTCGAAATCCTCGCCGACCTGGGTCACCTCGGCGCCGAGGCCACGCATCCGCGCGACCTTGCCCGCGTTGGCGTGACGCGATGCGAAGACGACCGCCGGCACCCCGAACGCCGCGGCCGCGAAGGCGACGCCCTGCCCGAAGTTGCCGGCCGAGGCGCAGACGACCGGCCGGTCGGCACCGATCGAGCCGTCGGCGACGAGCGCCGCGATCGCAATCCACGTGCCGCGGCCCTTGAAGCAGCGGATCGGGTTGAGCGTCTCGACCTTGACGATCACCGGCACGCCGAGACGGCGCGACAGCGCGGGATGGACGAACTGCGGAGAGTCACGGAAGACCGCCGGAACGACGCCGTGGGCCTCGCGGATCGTCGCGGGCTCGAGTTCGGCGATCGGCAGGATCGGCCTGGTCGGAGCCGCCTTGCCGGCGGCGGACCCGGCGGGCTCGGCGTCGGCGGTCACGCCCCGGTCGAGACGGGGGAGCCGGGGACGAGGCCCTCCCGGCATTCCCGGCAGCGCCCCGCGATCGTCAGATGGGCGACGTCGACGGCGAAGCCGTGCGTCCGTCGGAGCGAGCGGGCCAGGCCGTTCAAGTCGGCACCGGCGACCTCCCACGAGCGACCGCAGCCGGCACAGTGGAGGTGGGCGTGCTCCGCGACGGGCAGGACGTGGTATTCCTCGCGCCCGTCGGCGGCGTGGCTGTGGGCGAGGTAGCCCAGCTCCTCGAGCACGTCGAGCGTCCGATACACCGTCGACGGCGTCGTGTCCGGGTCGCGCTCGCGACAGCGGTCGACGAACTCGCTCCCGGTCACATGTCCCTTTGCCTCGGTGATGACGTCGAGGATCAGCCGGCGCTGCGGCGTCCAGCGCAGACCGCGAGCGCGGAGCTGGTCGCGAACCGCTTCGGGAAACGTGGAGCGAGTGATCCCTTCGGCCATGTCGCTGCGTATCTTGTCATGAGTCCCCACGCAATCAAGACCGCTCCGTGTTGCGAGCCGTTGCAACAGGAGCCGGCCCGCCGGTACGATGACCGCGACTTCACTCGGAGGAGCAGTGTTCAGCAGCGCCATCCGCCTCATCCGGACCTCGACCGAGCTGCGCAACCGGATCATCCGGGTCTACGCGGTCCTCATCGCCTTCAACGTCATCGCCTGGGCGGTCGCGCTGTACGCCGCGCAGTCGTACCCGCTCCTCCTGCCGACCGCCGTCCTTGCCTACTCCTTCGGCCTCCGCCACGCCGTCGATGCCGACCACATCGCCGCGATCGACAACACGACCCGGAAGCTCATGCAGGACGGCCAGCGACCGGTCGGGGTCGGGCTCTTCTTCTCGCTCGGCCACTCCACGATCGTCGTCGCGCTGTCGGTCCTGATCGCGATCTCGGCGGGGATCGTCAGCGACATCCCGACCTTCCAGGAGATCGGCGGGCTGATCGGCACGACGGTCTCGGCGGTGTTCCTGCTCGTGATCGGCCTGATCAATCTCATCGTCCTGATCGACATCTACCGGATGTTCCGGCGCGTCTCGGGCGGTGGCGAATACGACGAGGAGTCCCTCGAGGACTTCCTCAACAATCGCGGACTGCTCGCCCGGCTCTTCCGGCCGATGCTCCGGCTCATCCGCAAGAGCTGGCACATGTACCCGCTTGGTGTCCTGTTCGGCCTCGGCTTCGACACGGCGAGCGAGGTCGCCCTGCTCGCCCTCGCCGCGACCTCCGGCGCCAGCCACATCCCGGTGGCGGCGATCCTCATCCTCCCGGCGCTCTTCGCGGCCGGCATGTCGCTCGTGGACACGACCGACGGGATCCTGATGCTCGGCGCGTACGGCTGGGCCTATGTCAAGCCGATCCGGAAGCTCTACTACAACCTGAACATCACCCTCGTCTCGGTCGTCATCGCCTTCGCGATCGGCGGCGTCGAGGTGCTCGGCATCCTGTCGGAGAAGCTCGGGCTGCGGGGCGGGGTCTGGGACTGGATCGGCCAGCTCGACTTCGGGGTGATCGGTATCGCGATCATCGCGGTCTTCGTGTTCAGCTGGGGCGTGTCCACCCTGATCTACCGCTGGAAGGGCTACGACGACCTGCCGACGACGCCGACGCGCAGGATGCCGACCGAGGCCTGACGGCCTCCGATCGTCGTTGCCCGGCGCTCAGCCGAGGCTCTGCCGGACGTAGTAGGCCCAGAACGCGGGGATCTCGCGGGCCACGAGCAGCGGCATCTCCGAGATCGGGACAGGGTCCGGTGCCGGAACCGTGAGCACGTCGAGGCCCGCGGCGGCGAACGCGAGCTGGATCCGGGGCAGGTGATAGGCCTGGCTGACGGCCATCACGCGGAGCGTGTGAGGATCGACCCCCGGGTACCGCGCACCCAGCCAGGCGATCGTGTTCGCGACGGTCGCCTCCGTGGTGACGCCGACGGGATCGACGACGACGGCGGCGCGATCGACGTGCCCGGCCACCGCGACGTCGGCCATGACCTCGGCCTCATTCCAGCCGTCGGCGCCGAATCCACCGGACACGATCAGCGCCGGGACGAGCCCGTCGCGGTAGAGCTGGATGCCGGCCGCCAGACGATCCGCGAGGAGCGGCGACGGAGCGCCGTTCGCGTAGACGCGGGCACCGAAGACGACCGCGGCGTCGGCGGGGCGGCGATAGTCCGTCGTGCCGAAGAACGCGATCTGGGCGACCGGGAACACGATCGCCCAGGCAATTGCCGCGGCCGCCGCGAGGACGATCTGCCTAGGGTCGCGCGGCCTCTCGTCCTCGCCGGCTTTCGGCCTCCCGCCCGCTCCCGAACGGGCGACGACGACCGCAAGGGCCGTGAGCAGGGCCGCGATGACCGCCGACAGGGGGAGGGGCATCGATGCCCGGACACCGGCGTCCGGGCCGAGGGCGAGGAACCGGATCGTGTCCCGCGTCGCGAGCGACGCGACGATGAGGCAGGCGAGCGCCGTCGTGCCGGCGAGCACCCTGCCCGGACGCTGCCGGGCTGCCCAGACGAGGAGCAGAAACGCGAACAGTCCGAGACCCCCGAGGCGCACGACGGCGGGGAGGTCCCGCAGGTCGACAAACCACAGCTCGATGTCGGTCTGGCGGCCGCGGACCTCGCCGACGATGCCGATGAGGACGAACGCCCCGAGGAACAGGGCACCGCCGCGCGGGATCGCCGACGCCGCGAGGTGGAGCCACCGTCTCACGGGGCTGGGACGGGTCACGTCGAGGGCCGGTGACGGCCGCGACGTCGCGCCGCGACGAACGCGCTCACCCCGCGTCGCGCGCCACGGTCACCGAAGGATCTCGACGACATCGCCGTCGGCCACGACGTGCTCCCGGCCAACCCGCTGCCCCTCGAATTTCGCGGACGAACCCCAGATCCTCGCGCCGACCGCGACCGCTGCCAGGTCGTGATGAACGGCATCGGCAACCGCTTCCACGGTGACGGGCGGGCGAAGCGCGAGCGGCTCGGCGTTCGTGATCCCGCCCGACCGGAGGAAGACCCGGATCAGGCCGGTCAGGCGCCACATCGCGGCGCGAACGTCGTCGAGGGTCGATTCGTCCAGGACCGACACGGCAACGACCTCGCGATCCGGCCAGGCCGCCGCCGCCCGGTCGCGGGCATCGGCGGGCCCTTCGTCCGCCCGGGTCACCGCGATCGCATCCGGGGCGTCGATCCCGGCGAGCGCGACCTCACGCATCACGGTCTGGAGCTCCTCGAGCCGGCCATCGGCGCGGACGCAGTAGACGAGCGCATCCGCCGAGCGGAGCACGCCGAGCAGGGCACGGCCGCCGCCGCGATCCTCCGAGGCGCCCTCGATGAGCCCGGGGATCTCGACGATCTGGACGAGGACGCCGCCGATCCGGGTGAGAGCCGGAACGGGCCGCAGCGTGGTGAACGCGTAGTCGCCGGTCCGGATCTGGATCTCGGAAAGGGCCTGGAGCAAGGAGGACTTGCCGACGTTCGGCGGGCCGACGAGCGCGATCTGCGCCGCCCCCTCCCGGCGCACGGCGATCGAGTCGCGATGGACGGCACCGGAACGAACCCGGGTGTCGTCGATCTCCGCGAGGAGCGACTTGCGAAGGTCCGCGTACGGGCCGTTGCGGTAGTCGGGCAGCTCCGCGAGCAGCGCCTGGACCTCTCGGATCCGCTCGCGGCCCTCCTTGCCGATGAGCCGGCGCTTGGCGACGGCAGCGAAGGTGCGATGGGGCATGGGCATGATGGACGCCTCGATCTCGACCGGTGACACCGGGCGAGGAGGACGCGCACACCTCCGGCGGACAGGCCGCCGACTGGCGTTCGCGTCCGATCCTCGGCCCTTCCAGTGACGCTGAAGCTGGAAGGGGCCGATCAGCCGTTCTGGTTCGAGATCCGGGAGAGCCAGGCGTCCGTGGGTCGCCGGCCGGCAAGGAGCGACATCGCGGTCAGGGTAGCGCGTCGGCGATGGGACGGACATGCTCCGCCGCGACATCGACTGGCGGCAGGGTCGGCTCGACTACGCCGCCTTCACCGGGACGGGCAGCTCGACCGTGTAGCCGGCCCCGATCGAGCCGGAGATCGCGCCGATCTGGTGGATCCCCGCATCGTCCCCGAAGACCATGTCGCGGGAGAGGCTCACCCGGCCGAGATTGGTGATGCTCTGGGCGTAGCCGTCGGTCGCGTAGACCTCCTTGCACGTCGGCTCGGGCAGCGCGATCTGCGAGGTCGCGATCCGGTTCGCGGGATCCGTCGCGGTCGCGAGGCTCCGATAGATCTCGAAGTGGACGTGGGGCCAGCGGCCCGAGTAGCAGGCCGGGAAGATGCTCGAGAAGGTGGCGATCCCGTCGCCGTCGACGGCCTGCACGCCCCGCAGGTAGTTCTCGCCAGTGACACCGTCGGAGTACATCGAGTAGCGACCTTCACGGTCGCAATGCCAGACATAGACTGCCGCGCCCGCAAGCGGCTTGCAGTCGTTGGCGAGATCGAGCACGGCGAGCTTGATCGTCAAGGGGATGCCGCCGGCCGCCGTCGTGGACGTCCCGAAGCTCGATCGGATGTCCTGGCGGACGACTCCGCTCTGCGTCAGCACATCGGGTCCGTTCGATCCGTCGCCGGGGAAGGGTCCCGCCGTCTCCTCGGGGATCACCGTGCAGTCAGCCGTCGTGGCGGTCCCGCCGGTGCTCGCCGGGCTCGCGAGCGGTGTGCCGCCGGCACCGGTGGATGCGGCCGACCCGCTCGGCGCGCACCCTGCGACGCCGACGAGACCTGCGCCCAGCGCGCCGAGTCCGGCGACCTTGAGCAGCGAGCGACGGCTGAGAAGCGTCTCGATGTCGAAGGCGAGGCCCTGGTCGAAGAGCGACTCGGTCGGGTCGGCGAGCGGCCGGCCCTCGAAGGTCGGCATCGTCTCGGCGGCAGGGCGCGGGGCGGGCCTGGTCCGCTGGATCTCGATCATGAATGGGTCTCCGTGGTCGGGATGAGGATCGATCTCGAGCGTGCCTGCGGCGACCTTTCGAGACGGTGACGCCGCGGCGACGGGCGCCGGGACCTCCGTCAGGACGGGGCGCTCGCGTCCTCGGCGATCGGCGCCGCCCCGGCAACCCCCGCTCCCACCGGACCTGCCGGTGCTGTCGCGACCTCCGGCTCGTCCGTCACCCATGCCGAGAGAATCGGCCGTTCCCACCACGGGGTGGGTGCCATCGTCAGTCGCTCCAGCGCACGGAGCACGGAGTCGTAGTTCACGCGCCAGCCGTTGAAGTCCCGCCACGCCTGGTCGCGATCCTCGACGAGCGGCACGCCCGCCCGCTCGAGCACCGCCAGCGCCTCGTCGAACCGGCCGCGATCGACGCTCGTGGCAGCGTCCGGCGACGGATGCGGGTCGAACGTGATCCCGAACAGGGAAGCGATCCGCCGCAGCGCGATGTACCCGGCGCGGATCATCAGGTCCGCCTGTGCGTCGGCGGGGATCGCAACGGAGGACCGGACGATCGCGGCCGCATCCATCATCGCGCCGGACGCGTTCACCCAGGAGTGGTCGTTCTGCTGCGACCGGTAGAACACGAGGACGGGCAGGGAGGTGTGCGTTTCCTCGAGCTCCGCGAACCACTGCTCCCACCGCTCCCACAGGTCGTGGAGCACGTCGAGCCCGGCCAGGCGGTCGATCCGGGTGATCATCACGACCGGCGACGGGGGCGAGTCGGCCCGGACCTCGAGAAGGTTCACGAGCAGCTCGCGCCGTGAGAACGAGCCGTAGATCGTCGGCAGGTACGAGATCAGGAGGGCGACGAGGGCCAGGCCGATCGCCGCCTCGGCGAAGGACAGGAGATCGCCGCCCGGGACGGCCGGCCGATCGAATCCGAGGGTCAGCAGGGACGAGCCGCTGACGACGACCGCCTCGGTCGGCGGCAGGCCGATCGCGAAGAACATCGCCGAGAACGACAGGGCGAGGAGGATCAGCCACCACGCCGGCAGGAGGATCAGGGCGATCGGGCCGTAGTAGGCCATGATCCGGTCTCGCGCCTCGTACGGCCGATTGGGACCGGCCGCGGCGTCGAAGACGCGACGGATCGTCCGGAAGGCGAGCCGCGTCAGGCGATCGTTGTCACCGCGCGGGACGACCATCGTGCGGACTGCGCTGAGGACGACGCGCAGGGCGCTCGCGACGCCGAGCGCGAACACGAGCACGTGGATCGGGCTCATCGTGGCGCGCGCCAGGCCCGCGACCCGCGGCCACGCGATCGCGACGGGCGGGCAACGGGGTTCGCAGTCGCGATCCTGCTCGACATGAGGCGTGCACGATAGCAACCGGCCGGATGCCGGGATCGCCGACGCGCGGCACAATGACCCGATGACCGACCTCGTGAACACCGCACCGCCGCCGAGCCCCCGACCCACCGCTTCGCCCGCGGAGACCGCCGAGCCGGACCTCGAGCGGTTCCGCGTCGAGCTCACCGCCTACTGCTACCGGATGCTCGGCGCGTCGTTCGAGGCCGAGGATGCGGTCCAGGAGACGTTCATCCGCGCATGGCGCGGCATGTCGTCCTTCGAGGGCCGGGCCAGCCTCCGATCGTGGCTGTACCGCATCGCGACCAACGTCTGTCTCGACATGCTGGGTGCGAGCCAGCGGCGCGCCCGGCCCGTCGATCTGAACCCGGCGAGGACCGCCGACTCGCCGCTGGACCGTGGACTGCCGGAGTCCGCGTGGGTGGAGCCCGTCCCCGACGCCCGCGTCGTGGCCACCGCTGCGGACCCGGCCGATGTCGCCGTCGCCCGCGAATCGATCCGGCTCGCGTTCGTTGCCGCGCTCCAGAACCTGCCGCCGCGCCAGCGCGCCGTGCTGATCCTGCGCGAGGTCCTCCACTGGAAGGCCGAAGAGGTGGCGAGGCTGCTCGACACGACGGTGGCCTCGGTGAACAGCGCGCTCCAGCGCGCCCGGGCGACCCTCGGTAGCCGCGACCTCGACGAGGGAGCAACCGTCTCCGACCTCAGCGAGGAGCAGGTCGCGCTCCTGGACCGGTATGTCAGCGCCTTCGAGCGCTACGACATGGACGCCCTGACGTCGCTCCTCCGCGAGGACGCGGAATGGTCTATGCCGCCGTACGAGCTGTGGCTCCAGACCCACGACGACATCGTGAAGTGGTGCCTGGGCCCGGGCTCCGCCTGTCGCGACTCCCGGCTGATCCCCACGGTCGCGAACGGGATGCCCGCCTACGGCCAGTACAAGCCGGATCCCGCGGGCGGCTGGGCGCCGTGGTCCCTCCAGGTCATCGGCGTCCAGGGCGGGAGGATCGGGGCGATCACGTTCTTCCTCGACACCGCCCGCTTCTTCCCGCTGTTCGGCCTGCCGCCGCATCTCGACTGAGGGCGGGCGGCGGGCGGGCCCCCCTCGGCCCGCGTCGCCGCCGACGCACAGGCGTGACCGCGCCTGCCGGGAGGACGTCCGTCAGGCCGCACAGGTCGATCAATGCGCGAAGGTCCGCGGAGGCGTGATCCAGGCGGATCGACCGCCCGAGACGGCTCGCTTCGAGCGCGAGGCGGGCGAGCCGGTCGACGGTCGCCAGCTCGGGCCGAACGAGGCGATCGACGGTGATCACGACGGCGCCGCTGCCTCGACGGGCAGCGACGCCGACCTCCGTCGCGAGCGCGGCAACATCCGCTGGCTCGATCGACGAGCCGACGGCGATCGTGCGAGTCGCATGGCGGGACGCGGTCAAGCCTGACCTCCTGGCATGGAGACGGCGATCCGCCACGAAACTCATCGCGAGCCCGCCCGGACCGATGAGTTCTGCGATCTCGCCGGGTCTGATGAGTGAGTTCACCGCGGAGGAGCAGCCAATGCCTGCACAGACACCAGCCCGAACCATCGCCAGTGGCGCAGACGTCGTTGCCCGACTCCGGACGGAGATCCGGGGACGCGTGATCACGCCAGCCGACGACGACTACGACGAGGCCCGTTCGCTGGTCTACGGCGGCATCGATCCCCGGCCGCCGGTCATCGCCCGCGTCGCCGATGCGGACGACGTGGCGACCGTGATCCGGATCGCCGCGGAGACCGGCCTCGAGCTCGCGGTGCGGGGCGGCGGGCACAGCGCCGCGGGGCACAGCACGACCGATACCGGGATCGTGCTCGACCTCCGGGATCTCACCTCGATCGAGATCGATCCGGTCGCGAAGACCGCCTGGGCGGCGACCGGACTGACCGCCGGCGAGGTCAGCGCCGCGCTCGCGGAGCACGGGCTGGCTGTCGGCTTCGGTGACACCGGTTCGGTCGGGATCGGCGGGATCACGCTGGGCGGCGGGGTCGGCTATCTCGTCCGGAAGCACGGCCTCACGATCGACAATCTCCTCGCGGCGGAGATCGTGACCGCGGACGGTGCCCGGAGGATCATCGACGCCGGCCACGAGCCGGATCTCTTCTGGGCGATCCGTGGCGGTGGCGGCAACTTCGGAGTCGTCACGCGCTTCCAGTTGCGGCTCAACGACCTGCCGGGGATCGTCGGCGGTCTGCTCGTCCTGCCGGCCACGGCCGACACGATCGCGGGGTTCATCGCCGCGGCGGATGCGGCGCCGGAGGCACTCTCCGGGATCGCGAACGTCATGAACTGCCCACCGATGCCCTTCATCGGCGAGGAGCACGTCGGCGAGGTGGTCATTCTCGCGATCCTCGCCTGGGCCGGCGATGCCGACGAGGCGGACGCGGCGCTCGCCCCGTTCCGCGCGCTCGCGGAGCCGTACGCCGACCTGCTTCGTCCGTCGGCCTATCCCGAGCTGTTCCCTCCGGAGGACAGCTCGTACCACCCGACGGCCGTGTCCCGGACGATGTTCGTCGACCGGATCGACCGCGACGTCGCGGCAACCATCCTGGAGCACCTCAACGCGTCGGACGCATCGCTGCGCGCCGCCCAGCTTCGCGTGCTCGGCGGGGCGATGGCACGGGTCCCCGCCGACGCGACCGCCTTCGCCCATCGCGCCAGCCGGATCATGGTGAATGTCGCCGCGTTCTACGACGGCGAGGCGGATCGTCCCGTTCGCGAGGCGTGGGTCGACGGCCTCGCCGACGCCATCCGCCAGGACGATCACGGCGCGTACGTGAACTTCCTCGTCGACGAGGGAATCGAGCGGATCCGAGCGGCGTATCCCGGAGCGACCTGGGATCGACTCGTCGAGCTGAAGCAGCGCTACGACCCCGGGAACCTGTTCCGCCGCAACCAGAACATCGCGGCGTCGGCCGGCTGACGGGGCAATGCGACGGATGGCACGCGTCGTCTACTCGATGATGGTCTCGGTCGATGGCTTTGTCGAAACCGCGGAGCACAGTCTCGACTGGGTCGTCATCGAGGAGGAGATCCACCGGTTCGCCAACGAGCAGGAGGCGGCCGTCGGCTGTCAGGTGTACGGCGCCGGAATGTGGGCGGTGATGGAGCCGTACTGGTCGATCGCGGATCGCCTCCCCGAGACCCCGCCGTGGGAGGTCGAGTTCGCGAAGATCTGGCAGGCCCACCCGAAGGTCGTCGTGTCGCGGTCGGTCGCCGCGGTGCAGGCGCCGAACACGACGCTGGTCCGCGGGGACGCGGTCGAGGAGATCCGCCGTCTCGCCGCGGAGCCCGGTCCGGACATCGCCGTGGGCGGCGCGACCCTCGCAGCGTCGCTCCTGGAAGCGGACCTCGTCGACGAGATCCGGATGTTCGTCCATCCCGCTGCGATCGGAGGCGGAACGCGGTTCCTGCCGCCGGGTTGGCGCCGACCGCTGACCCTCCTCGACGAGCGTTCGTTCGCGACGGGTGTCCGGTACGCGGCCTACGGGGTCACGCGCGGCGCGGGCTGACGGAACCGAGGGTCAGAGCGCCCGCTTGAGGACGAACAGCCCGGCGATCAGCACGAAGACGAGGAACGCGAGCTCGGCGGGCGGCATCGTCGCGATCGTGTGGACCGCGTTCGAGACCCAGCTCCCGATCGCCGCGCCGGCATCCATGGAGCCGCCGCCGGCGTGCGCCGGCACGTGGCCGGTGGCCTCGCCAACGCCGTTCCCATACTCGACCATGGCGGGATGATGACACCCCACGCAAGCGACGGTCGATCGGTGAGCGTCCGGACGCTCCCCACCGATGCGCTGACCGCCGCCGAGGAGCTCCGGATCCGGGCGCTGCTCGACGCGGCGTTCGACGACCCCGACGAACCGGACGAGGCCTTCACGGAGGACGACTGGCTCCACGCCGTTGGTGGCACGCACGTCGTCGCGGAGATCGACGGCGTGATCGTCGGTCATGCAGCGGTTGTGGAACGCGAGCTGCACGTCGACGGCCGACCGGTTCGAGCGGGGTACGTCGAGGCGGTCGCGGTCGCACCCGAGCGACATGGGCTCGGGATCGGAACCGCGGTGATGGAGGCCGTTGGCAGGATCATCGGGGACGGATTCGAGATCGGGGCGCTCGGGACCGGGGCGCATCACTTCTACGAGCGCCTCGGCTGGCGATCGTGGCGTGGGCCCGCCTCGGTCCGGGCACCAGAAGGGGAGCGAGCGACGCCGGACGACGAGGGCTTCATCCTGTGGCTGCCGACGTCCCGCACGCCCTCCACCGTCACGGGGTCCGAGCGGATCAGCTGTGACTGGCGGCCGGGCGACGTCTGGTAGCGGTACGCTGCGACGGCGCGCGAGGCGCGTTCGATGCCATCCACGGAGGTCCGGTGCGCGTCTACATCAGCGTCGACATGGAGGGGATCGCCGGGGTCAGCCATCCGAAGCCGACAAATCGGATGGACACGGAGTACCCGGCCGCCGTCGAGCTGATGATCGGCGAGGCGAACGCGGCGATCGAGGGAGCGGTTGCCGCGGGTGCGACCGACATCCTCGTCAACGACAGCCACGGCGGGATGTACAACCTGCGACCGGCCGCCGTCCATCCGGCCGCGCGGCTCCTCCAGGGCCAGAAGGCGTGGTCGATGGTCGAGGGAGCACAGCCGCGCGACGGAGAGGCGGCGTTCGACGTCGCCCTGTTCGTCGGGTATCACGCCCGCGCCGGCCACCCGCGGGGAACGATCGCCCACACCTACAACGGGGCGCCGGTCGAGACGCGGCTGAACGGCCGACCCACCGGCGAGTACGGGTTCAATGCCCTCGTCCTCGGAGCGTGGCGGGTTCCGGTTGGGCTGGTTGCCGGCGACGACGCGCTGGCGGACGAGGTGGCGGGCTGGCTGCCATGGAGCGAGCGGGTCGTGGTCAAGGAAGGCTACGGCTCGAGCGCGGCAGCGTCCCTGCATCCGGATCGTGCCGTCGAGCTGATCCGCGAGGCCGCGGGCCTGGCCGTCCAGCGGGCGCGGGCGGGGGAGCTCCGTCTGCTGGAGGTCGACGAACCGGTGACGATCGAGGTCGACTACCGGCGGGCGATCGAAGCGGACTTCGCCGCGCTCGTCCCGGGCGGCGAGCGGATCGGGGACCGGACGGCCCGACATCCCGGCCCTGACCCGATCACCGCGTTCCGTGGCTTCCTCGCCGGCGTCCGCCTGGCGTCGATCATCGAGTGATGCGAGGGTGAGCGGGATCCAGGCCTTCCTGCGCGGTCTCGTCGACGCGTTCCGGCCGCGGCGTCGGCGCGACGAATCGGCAGGGCCCGAACCGGACGCGGTCGTCGTCGCCGGGCACGCCCAGACCGGTCAGCGAGCTCGCGCGGGACTCCCGCCGCCGTCGGCCATGCCCACGCCGACGTTCCCAGACGTGGATGGCGCCCGACGTCGGCGCGATCGCAGCCCCTTCGCCTGGCTGCTCGTCGCCGCGCTCGTCGTTCTCTGGCTGGCCCGCGACGTCCTGGGGCCGTTCATCATCGCCGCGGTCGCCGCCTATGCCTTCAGCCCCGTCGTGACGGCCGCGGAGCGGAGGACCCGCTGGCCGCGCGGCGTGATCGTCGCGATCGGCTACGTCATCCTCGTGGCGATTCTCGTCGTGCTCGGATCGCTGCTTGCGGGACGCGTCGGGCAGGAGATCGCGCTGCTGGCGGCGTCCGGCCCGGATTCGCTCGCGACGCTCCTGCGTCAGGTCGTCGGCAGCGACACGCTCCACATCGCTGGACAGCAGATCGCAATCGCTGATGTCGCCCGGGAGATCCAGGCCCGCGTCAGCGGCCTGTTCGCCTCACCGGGCGACGCCGCGCACCTGGCAGGAGCAGCTGGATCGTTCGCCCTCGAGGCGATCCTCGCCCTGATCGTCACGTTCTACTTCCTCGTCGATGGCCAGATGCTTCGAGACCGCACCGTGGCCCTGCTGCCGGACGCCCATCGGCAGCGGACCGTCGACGTGCTGGGCCGCATCCACGACGTCCTCGGGAAGTGGCTGCGCGGCCAGCTCGCGCTGGTCGCCCTGGTGGCCGTCGTCGTCTACGTCGCGCTCGGCCCGATTCTCCATCTGCCCTACGCGCTCGGGATCGCGATCCTCACCGGCGTGCTCGAGATCATCCCGCTCATCGGCCCGCTGATCGCGACCGCGATCGCCGGTGTCGATGCGTTCGCGCGGGGGGGAGCGCAGCTGGCGGCGGTCGTGGTCGTCATCTACTTCGTTCTCCGCCAGGTCGAGGACCAGGTCGTCATGCCGATCGTGATCGGCCGCGCCGTCCATCTCCATCCCGTCGTCACGATCTTCGCGGTGCTCGTCGGACTCAGCGTCTACGGCGTGCTCGGGGGGTTGCTGGGTGTTCCGGTCGCCGCCGCGGTGAACGTCGTGTTCCGCGAGCTGTACCCCGCCGCGGCCGAGCCCGCACGAACGCCGCCAACCCCACCGACGCCACCGGCCGCACCGCCGCCCGTCGCCGCGTCGACCTGACACGAGACTGCGAGCCGGCCGCGAGGAGCGCGAGCGCATCCACGGCCGCGACGACGTCACGCTGCGGATGCCGCCCGAGGTGCTCTCGATCGCCGTCGCGCGGCCTCTTGGAGGCTCGACCGTGCTCTGGGCGATTGTCGTCATCCTGGTGGTCCTGTGGCTGCTCGGCCTGGTGGGTCACATCGCCGCCGGGTTCATCCACCTGCTGCTCGTCCTGGCCGTGATCGTCGTGGTCGTCCAGCTGCTCCAGGGGCGACGCGGCGTCTGACGCGCGGGGTCGCCGTCAGCCCGGCGGATCCGACCGGAGCAGGTCCTCGAACGGGACGGGGTCGGCAAACCGACTCGACCGGCGGGTGCGGCGTCGCTCGCTGATCGCTGCCGCGAGCTCGCGAGCCGCCCGCTCGATCCGGGCAACGAGGCCGGCCTCGCCCGCGACCGCTCCCTGACCCCACTCCTCAGCGGCGGCAAACACGCCCGTCGGGACAGTGGCTGCGCCGAGGTAGGCGAATAGTGGCCGCAGCGCATGCTCGATCGCGAGCGTGTGGCGGGCGGTTCCGCCCGTCGCCGCGAGGAGCGTTGGCAGCCCGGCCAGCGAATCGCGCTCGACGACGTCGAAGAACACCTTGAACAGGCCGCTGAACGAGGCGTTGAAGATCGGGCTCACGGCGATGAGGCCATCCGCTCCCAGGACCTCGTCGATCGCCGCCTGGAGTTTCGCGCTCGGGAAGCCGGTGAGCAGGTGGTTGGTGAGGTCGTGAGCGTGGTCGCGGAGCTCGACGACGGCGATGGTCGGCGCGAGGCCGTTCGCTTGCAGGGCAGTCGCGGTCGCCGCCGCGAGCCGATCGCCGAGCAGCCGCGTCGATGACGGGACCGACAGGCCGGCCGTCACGACGACGAGCGACCGGACGTTCGGATCGGGCAGCTGGGTCACGCGGCCCATGATGCGCCCCGGACTTCCGTCGCATACCGCAGCGACGACGCGCCCGGCACTGTCTCCTCGTGCACGGGATCACGATCCTGCCGCCGCCCCGGACCCGCTTCGGCTGCGCCTATTTTGGCGTCCGCGACCCGGACCTCTTCGAGCGGGACCTCGCCGCCATGGCGGGTGCCGGCTTCTCGTGGGTGCTCTTCCCGTTCACCCACGATGACGCGATGTGGGAGCGGGCGACCTTCGCCCGGCTCGTCGAGGCCGCGGAGGCCGTCGGGCTCGAGTCCGTCGTCTCGCTCTGGGGCGGCGACGAGTTCGGTGGCGAAGGGGTCCAGACCCGCCTCCGCACGTCTGAATGGCTCATCCGCGCGAAGGACACGGGCGCGCGCTCGTTTCATGTCGATGAGCCTCGCGTCTCCTCGATGACGCTTCCCTCGATCCTCGACGCGTGGGGCGACGATCGATCGGCGTGGCTGACGATCCAGCCGGACCGGACGGGCCTGATCGACGCGGAGACCCGCCGACGCGTCGCGATCCTGGGCACCGACGCGTACGACGGCGACCTCGACGAGCGCGTCCGCGTGACGCGCGCCTTCGAGGAGTCGACCGGCCGACTGGATCTCGCGTGGGTCCAGGCGTTCCGCATCGCGGACGGTGACGAGGCGTTCGTCGGCCGAATGGTCGAGGCGATGGCGACGCTCGCGCCGGTCGTGGGGATCTGGGGCTGGAAGGGCTCGACGGGTCGCGGTGAGCTCCGGTCGGCGCGGCCGAGCGACGTCCAGGACACGGTCAACGAAGCGGTCGGTCGGGTGCTCGAGCAGCAGGCTCGCCGAGCCGCCTGACGAACCTCGGCTTGCAGAGCCGGGCATGACCGCGCGAACCCGCCGGCGTCACGCGGTCAGCGGTGCGGCTTCCGCAGTCGACGACGACGCGTTTCCGGCCGCCTCGCCGCGAGTGGCGGCGACACGGGGATGGACCGGCGCGTCCGGGACGTGCTCCGGCCGACCGATCGCGAACTCGCGCCGCAGGACGGGCACCACGAGCTCGCCAAGCATCTCGATCTGCTCCAGGACCGCGGGCAGCGGCATGCCGGCGTGATCCACGAGGAACAGCTGTCGCTGGTAGTCGCCGACGATCTCGCGGAAGCCGAGCGTCCGGTCGATGACCTGCTGCGGACTGCCGACCGTCAGCGGCGTCTGCTCCATGTAGTCCTCGAGCGACGGGCCGCCGCCGTAGACCGGCGCGTGATCGAAGAAGGGCCGGAACTCGTTGATCGCGTCCTGGCTGTTCTCGCGCATGAACACCTGCCCGCCGAGCCCGACGATCGCCGTGTCGGCCGGCCCGTGGCCGTAGTGCTCCCAGCGCCGCCGGTACAGCTCGACCATCCGTCGGACGTGATCCGCGGGCCAGAAGATGTTGTTGTGGAAGAACCCGTCGCCGTAGTACGCGGCCTGCTCGGCGATCTCCGGGCTCCGGATCGAACCGTGCCAGACGAACGGTGGCACGCCATCGAGCGGGCGCGGTGTTGACGTGAATCCCGCCAGCGGCGTTCGGAGCTTGCCCTCCCAGTCGACGACGTCCTCGCGCCAGAGGCGGTGCAGCAGGCTGTAGTGCTCGTAGGCGAGCGCGATGCCGTTCCGGATGTCCTGTCCGAACCACGGGTAGACGGGGCCGGTGTTGCCACGGCCCATCATCAGGTCGACCCGACCGTCGGCCAGGTGCTGGAGCATCGCGTAGTCCTCGGCGATCTTCACCGGGTCGTTCGTCGTGATCAGGGTCGTCGCGGTGGAGAGGATCAGGCGGGACGTCTTCGCCGCGATATAGCCGAGCATCGTCGTGGGGGAGGAGGGGACGAACGGCGGATTGTGGTGCTCACCCGAGGCGAAGACGTCGAGCCCGACCTCCTCCGCCTTGAGCGCGATGGCGACCATCGACTCGATCCGCTCGTGCTCCGTGACGGTCCTGCCCGTCGTGGGGTCCGTCGTCACGTCGCCGACGCTGAAGATTCCGAATTGCATGTCCCTGATCCTGACGAGCTCCCAAACGACGCTTCGCGCCCGATGCGGTCGCCGTCGTTGCTCCAACCATACAGCACAATAGTTGCATACGCAACGACATTGACGGTGGTGGCGGGGCGGCAAACGGGCGATGATCGGGGCATGGAATTCAAGCTGGAAGTCGTTGTCGTTCCCGTGGCCGATGTCGACCGGTCGAAGGCGTTCTACACGGAGCAGTGCGGGTTCGTGCTCGACGTCGATCATCAGGACGGCGATTTCCGGGTCGTCCAGCTGACGCCACCCGGATCTGCGTGCTCGATCGCCATTGGGCCTGGCGGGTCGACGCCCGGCTCGCTCCAGGGCGTGCAGCTCGTCGTCGACGACATCGTCGCGGCCAGGGAGCATCTGGCGGGTCGTGGCCTGGACTGCACACCGGTCCGGCGCTTCGAGGGCGGGCAATGGATGGACGGACCGGGCGGTCCGTGGAACTCGTTCTTCTTCTTCAGCGACCCGGACGGCAATGGCTGGACGGTCCAGGAGCGACCGCCCCGGAGCGACGCCTGATGCGCCTCGGCTGACCCCCGCCGGGATTGCTCCGGCTCGGCAGCAGCGAGCGGGCAGACGCGGCCTCGCGCGAGACGGTCGTTTCGTCACGGTCGTTTCGGGCCGAACGGCACCCGTTGTCCGGCACGGCGTCGGTGATCGTGGAGTCTCCGCAGGAGGAGCCGCCATGTCCGCCGGACGCAGCCAGCCGCTTCGCCGCGATCGCCGCGCGCGGGATCTCGAGGAACGACGTTCCCACAAGCGCGCCGCGATCCGGTCCCGGAGCCGGCCCGGGCTCGGGATCGGTCGGATCTCGCTGATCGCGGTCGTCGCCGGCCTGGTCGTCGTCCTCGCACTGGCGGTCACGAACCGCACGGCCCCGACCGACGCTGCTCCGGTCGTCCCGGGCGCGGCACCGGTCGGCGTTCCGGCCTCCGGTTTCGAGCTCGGTCGTCAGGACGCGCCGGTCACGATCGACCTGTTCGAGGACTTCCAGTGTCCCGCGTGCCAACGCTGGGGTCGGGACGTCCTTCCGACGCTCGCCCGCAACGAGGTTGCGGCAGGCGGCGCTCGCGTCGTGTTCCACAGCTTCGCGTTCCTCGGCCCCGAGTCTGGAGATGCGGCGCGGGCGGGCTGGGCAGCGCAGCAGCAGGGCCGGTTCTGGGACATGTGGGCGACGCTGTACGCGAACCAGGGTCTCCGCGAGAACGCAGGCGCCTTCGCGCGAGCGCGCCTTCTCGCGATGGCGGAAGCGATCGGGCTCGACACCGCCCGATTTGGCGTTGACCTCGACTCGCCGGCGGCTGCCGCGTTCGTCGCGACGGGCGTGCAGGACGCGACGCACGCGGCAGTCGACTCGACGCCGACGCTGCTGATCAATGGCCGTCGCTTCGGCGGGTCGGGCTACGCCGACCTGAAGGCCGACATCGAAGCGGCCGCAGCCGCCACGTGACGCCGGCGGTCGGCAGCGCTCCGCGACGGGAGCGGATCCATCTCGGCCTGATCCTGGCCGCGCTCGACCTCGTTGGCCTCGCCATCGCGTCCTACCTCTCGTGGGTGGAGCTGCATGGCGCGCTGCCGAACTGCGGACCACTCCACGGCTGCGAGCAGGTCGCCCTGTCCGAGTACAGCCGGGTCCATGGCATCCCCGTCGCGGTCTTCGGCGTGGGCCTGTCGCTGGCCCTGCTCGTGCTCGCCGTGGCCTGGTGGAAGTCGAACGACGGTCGGCTTCTCGCGATCCACTACGGGCTCTCGCTTGCCGGCGTCGTCTTCGAGATCTACTTCACCTATCTGGAGCTCTTCGTCATCGGCGCGGTCTGCGTCTGGTGCGCGACCTACGGAATCAGCCTGGTCGCCCGATTCCTGGTCGCCCTCCGGGTCTGGATGCAGCGGTCGAACCGCCGACTGGAGGATCCTCCCGCGGCCTAGGATGAGCACGTGCCCGACGTGCCGCCCCTTCCCACGGACATTGCCGGTCTCGAGGTCCCCCAGGACGACGTGTCGGCGGCCACGTGGGCGTGGGCTCACCGCACGCTGCCGGACTACCTGCTGACGCATTCCGTTCGGTCGTACGCATGGGGCGCCCGGATCGCCGGACTCGAGGATTGGCGCTTCGACCGGCGGGTCCTCTGGACCGCGTCGCTGATGCACGATCTCGGCCTGACGCGGATCCGCCGGAACACGATGTGCTTCGAGGTCGAAGGCGCCGAGATTGCCCGTTCGTTCCTCGTCCGGCGCGGCATGCCGGCGGACGAGGCGGAGCAGGTTGCCATCGCGATCATCCTGCACATGCGCGCCGGCGTGACACTCGCCGACGGCGTCGAGGCGGTCCTTCTCGATCGGGCAACCGGGCTGGACGTCCGGGGCGATGGCTTCGACCTCGTGGACGATGTCCGGCCGGCCGTGACGGCGGACTTTCCGCGGCGCGCCTTCGACCGTCGCTTCACCGCCGCCATCCGGCGCGAGGTCGCGATCCGGCCGACCTGTCAGAGCGCGCGACTGCTGAACGAGACCAACCTCGAAGCGTGGATGGCCCGATCACCCTGGAACGCGCCCGAAACTGGTGGATAACCCGGTTGCGACCGGCTCCACGCGGGTCCAGTCTGGCGTCCACGACAGGGCCGGACCAGCAACGACCGGGAGGGATGACGATGGGCGACAGGAACATCGCGGCGGCGTTCGAGGAGGTCCTGAAGTCCGGCGACTTCGGACGGCTCCAGCAGCTGACGCAGGAGTACTCGACCGAGGACTTCGTCACCGAATGGCCGCAGTCGGGTGAGCGACTGTCGAAGCAGGCGTCGATGGATCTCTTCGAGAAGTATCCCGAGATGTCGGGGACGAGTCCCGCGTTCACCTACTCGCGAATGCTCGGCGGCGGCGACATCTTCGTGATCGAGGGCACGATCGACTACGGCGACGGCGTGCCGGTGCGCTACGTCGGAGTCGGTGAGCTCCGGGACGGCAAGGTTGCGAAGATGACCGAGTATTTCGCCAATCCGTTCGAGGCGCCGGCGTGGCGCGCGGACTTCGTCGAGCGGACGACGCCCGTCACGGCCTGAGGGGCCCGCTTCCGGGAGGTCGCGCCGTCAGGGGTTCGGGGCGGCTGCTCCTCGAACGTCTCGAACGCGGCGATCCTCGCGCCGAGCGTCACGCTGCTGGCCGCCGGATGGTGTAGACGTCCACGCGCTTCCGGACGCGATCCTCGAGCTCGAGGCTCGCCGGCACCTCGTAGGTCGCGAGTCGCTCGAGCCCGGGAGGCAGATGGCGCCGACCCGGGTCCCCGATCAGGACGAGCGCCCCGTGTTCGGCGGCCTGGCGGAGCCACGCTGCCATCCGTGAGGCCATGAGGCCCTCGTACGCGATGTCGCCGGCGAGCACGAGATCGGCGGCGGGTGGGGGATCGCCGAGGATGTCGCGACGAAGGATCGTCGGCCGGACGCCGTTCAGGCGGGCGTTGAGCTCGGCGGCGGCGGTCGCGAAGGGATCGACGTCGACGGCGACGACCTCGGACGCGCCGAGGCGCGCGGAGACGATCGCGCAGAGCCCGGATCCCGTCCCGATATCGAGGACGGACCGTCCCGCGACGATCGCCGGCTGATCGAGGAGGTACCTCGTGACGCCGAGCCCGCCGACCCACGGAAAGGCCCAGAACGGGAGGGGCGGGTCCGGCTCGTCGAGCAGTACGCCGGTCGCTCGGCAGAGCTCCATCACGTCCTCGCCGACGTGGAGCCGCACGCCGCCCGTGTCCGCGATCTCGCGGACGTGCGTCGTGCGTCGGACGAACGCGCGGAGGCGGGCGTCGGACAGGGTCGGCACGGCGCAAGGCTAGCCGCTGTCGGCCGGGAACCGACGCGGACGGCGGGCCGCATCCCTGCGGTCGGCCCTCGGCTGCGCACTGCGCGTGCCTGACAGGGACTCGAAATCGCCGCTCCCGGCCGATCCGGATGGAGCGCGCGTATCGGGGTCCACGATGCCGACATGCCGTTGCTCGCGATCGCCGCCGCTGCCGGTGCCGCCACTCCGCCACCCTCGGCCGGCCTCGTGGTCGACTGGACCCACATGCCGACCTACAACACGATCATGTCTGTCGCGGCCGGCGCCGGACTGCTGTCGCTCCTGATGTTCGCCCGCGACCTGCGCCGCAACGACGAGGTGCATCTCGACGGCTGGGCGCTCGCGTTCGCGGTCCCGGGGGTGATTCTCACCGCGACGGGCCTCCACATGACGCTGACGTGGCCGTTCGCGAAGTACTTCCCGTTTGACAACATCATCTTCGGAGAACCGAGCCTGGCGTTCGGCGTCCTGCTCGTCGCCGCGGCCTGGTACCTGTGGAGCCGCGGCGCGACACTCGCGGCGGGCGGGAACGTCGCACGGGACCTCGCCGCGATCGCCCGACCGATGTCCGTGTTCGTGATCGGACTCGGCCTCTCGCTGCTCGCGATCGCGGCGGCCGGCATCGTCTTCCAGCTGTTCGCGGCTCCGCCGGAGGAGCCCCTGACGGGCACGTTCGCCAGCATGCCCTGGCTCGAGGCGACGTTCATGTCCGGGCTGTTTGCGCTCGTCGGGATCGGCGCGATCGCCGCGCCGTTTGCCCTGCGCGGTGTGGGGGAGGGGACCTTCGCGAACCCGCAGCGGATCGTGGGCATCGCCTGGGGCCTCGCGGGCCTAGCGTTCCTCCTGTTCGGCGCCTTGAACTTCTTCACCCACATCGGTCTCGTCATCAACACGATGGGCTGACGGCTCGGAGCTTCGCCCGGCAGGGGACTCCACGCGCGGAGGGGGATCACGGCTGCCCCTGACGCTGTGCCACGATGGCGTCGTGACCAGCGAAGCCTCGAACGGCCCCCACGCTCCGTCCCGGCATCTCGCCGCGCTCGCCCAGCGCTACTGGGACGCGACGCTCGCCTACAGCCCGACGCTCGCGACGTACGTCGGCGATCGACGGTTCGACAGCCGGCTCGACGATCGCTCTGACGCCGCCCGCGACGAGCACCGCCGGGAGCTGACGGAGATCCGCGAGGCCGTCGCGGCGATCCCGCTCGACGCGCTCCAGGGCGAGGACCGGATCAGCCGCTCGTCGCTGATCGAGCAGACCATCCGCGATCAGTCCGAGATCGACGCGGACCTCCGCGCGTGGACTGTCGATCCGCTGGGTGGCCCACAGCTCGACGTCCTCGGCTACGAGGCGCTCCAGCCGGTCCGGACACCGGCCGAGGGACGGGCGATGGTCGAGCGGTGGCGAGCCACGGGGTGGTGGTTCGACCAGCACATCGAGCGTCTCCGGGCGTCGATCCGGGCCGGCCGGATCCCGGTCCACACCCCCGTCGCGAAGACGATCGAGCAGCTGACGGCGGTGCTCGACCAGCCGGACGAGGCGCTGCCGGTGCTCCGACCGCTGTCCGTGGATCATCCCGACTGGGCTCCGGCCGAGGTTGCGAAGTTCGACACCGATCTCCGCGACGCCGTCCGCGATGTCGTCCGGCCGGCCCTGACGCGCTATCTCGTCGTGATCCGCGACGAGGTGCTGCCGAACGCCCGACCGGACAGCCGGCCCGGGATCAGCCAGCTCGCCGGCGGTGCCGCGACGAATCGCGACCTGATCCGCGTCCACACCTCGCTGGAGCTCGAACCCGAGGAGATCCACCGGATCGGGCTGGAGGAGGTGGAGCGGATCGACGACGAGCTGTCGTCACTCGGTGCCAGGGTGCTCGGAACGGCGGACCTCGGGGAGATCCGCGCTCGGCTCCGGACGGACCCTTCGATGACGTTCTCGACTTCCGACGAGGTCTTCGAGGCCGCGAGTCGGGCGCTGGACCGAGCGTCGGCGGCCGTTCCCGGCTGGTTCGGGATCCAGCCGCAGGCCGCGTGCACCGTCGTCCGGATGCTGCCCCACGAGGAGGAGCACTCGACGATCGCCTACTACCGCGAGCCGGCCGTCGATGGCTCCCGGCCCGGCCAGTACCTGATCAACACGTCGCATCCCGAGACGCGGCCGCGCTACGAGGCCGAGGCGCTCGCCTATCACGAGGCCGTCCCCGGCCACCATCTCCAGCTCGCGATCAGCCAGGAGCGAACCGACCTGCCGGCGTTCCGTCGGCATCTCGGCGTGACGGCGTTCATCGAGGGCTGGGGCCTGTACGCCGAGCGACTCTCCGACGAGATGGGCCTCTACTCGTCGGATCTCGACCGGATCGGCGTCCTGTCATTCGACGGTTGGCGTGCCTCCCGCCTCGTCGTCGATACGGGCATGCACGCCCTCGGCTGGACCCGCGATGTGGCGATCCGGTTCATGCTCGACCACGCGGCACTGGCTCGAAACAACGTCGAGAACGAGATCGACCGGTACATCGTCTGGCCCGGCCAGGCGCTTGCCTACAAGCTCGGCCAGCGCGAGATCCTGCGGCTTCGGGCGGAGGCGAGCGCGGCCCTCGGCAGCCGTTTCGAGATCCGGGCCTTCCACGACGACGTGCTGGGTCACGGTGTGCTGAGCCTTCCGACGCTGGCCGACGTCGTCAGCGAGGGCGTTCGCGCCCGGCGCTGACCGCCCGCCCCCTTCGGGTGCGCCGTCACCGCGCAACCCGTCCCTCCGTGCGTCCACGGCAATCCGAATCGCCTCCTGGCGCCGTAGATGGCGGCCTCGGCGGAACCCTTCGTTCCGCCTCGGATGAGGTGAACCGTGCAATCCAGGATCGGGGTGCGCTGAATGGACGCGCTGCTCGTGCTCGTCGGCCCCCTCGTCGTCATCGTGCTCGTTGATCTTCTCGCGCTCCATGCCGGGGTCGATTCGCGCGATCAGAGCGACGACGGGCGGGCTCGATCCATGGCCGCGTGGGCGGCAGAGCGGGGGAACCGATGATCGACAACCCGATGGGCCAGGCCGCAGTCGCCTACCACCTCGCCCAGCTCCACCTCGAGGCCGAGGACCGGAGGATCGCGCGGGCGCTCGCGGTCGCCGAGCGAAACGGGAATGTCGCCGAGCCGAGTCGACGACGATCGAGCCGCGCGCTGGTCGCAGGCTTCCTGCTCCGGCTCGCCGGCGGCGTGACGCGACGCAGCGGGTCGAGCCCGGCGCGCGGCCAGGACCCAACCGGACCGGTGCCGCGCCGCGCGGCGCCGACGTCCGGCCCCTAGCAGGGGAGCGCGTAGCAGGGCGCGGTCGGCGTCCCGGCTGCGGCGGATGCCGCCGCTGCATCCGACGCCCGCGGGGCGCCGCCCTTCGGCGCGAGACGGGCTGAAGCCACCGCGACGCGCTCCGGCGCCTCCAGGACCTCGCGGAGCCGGCGAAGTGCCCGACGAGAGCGGGTCTTCACCGTCCCGAGCGGCCAGCCAAGCTCCGCGGCGATCTCGGATTGGCTGAGGCCATCCCGGTAGGCCAGGACGATCGCGAGCCGCTCTGGCTCGGTGAGGTCCCGGAGCGCCGCCTCGATGACCTCCCGCGAATCCTTCTCGGCCAGGGCATCGTCCGGAGCGAGCTCCGGCGAACCGGCGGCAAGGACGGTTGCCGACGAGACGAGCCAATCATCGAACGACTCGTCGTCGTGACCGTCGCCGCGGACCGATGCGAACGTGGTGGCCTGGGCGTGGCGTCCCGACGAACGGAACCGGTCGATCGTCCGGTTGCGCGCGATCGTCGCCAGCCAGCCGCCGAGGGAGCCGCGGTCGGCATCGAACTGTTCGGCCTTGTTCCAGAGGGCAAGGAACGTCTCCTGGACGGTCTCCTCGGCCGCCCCGGGATCCGGGCTCAACGACAGCGCGACGCGGTAGACCATCCCGGCATGCCGGTCGTAGAGCGCGGCCATCGCCGCCTGCGAGCCCGCAACGAGGTCCGCCACGAGGTCGGCATCGGACGGTCCGCCGTCGACTCGGGTTGCCACGGTTGCGTCCATGGGCCGACGGTAAGTATCTCGAGAGCAAGATACTATCGACAAATGTCAGTGCCTCGTTAGGATGTGGTTGATGGCGCGTGATTTCACGGACCGGCTCATCCAGCGTCTTGGCGACGTCCGCCCGGACCTCGAGGTGAGCGACCTGCAGGTCCCGGCCCGCTTGTCCCGGATCGGACAGCACCTCGCCGTCCGCCAGGAAGAGGTGTTCGGCCGGCTCGGGCTGAACCGCGGGGAAGTGGGGGTCCTCAGCGCCCTGCGGGTCTCGGGGCCTCCGCACCGGCTGTCGCCGACCCTTCTCGGCCGCGGGTTGATGCTGTCCTCCGCGGGGGTGACGAGCCGGCTGGATCGACTCGAGCGGCGCGGCCTCGTCGTCCGGTTGCCGGATCCGGCCGATCGGCGCGGCGTGATCGTCGAGCTGACGGCTCAGGGCCTCGAGATCGTCGATCAGGCGATCTCGGCGAATCTGGCGAGCGACCGCCAGCTCCTCGCGGGTCTCGACCCGGACGAGGTCCGGACCCTCGAGGCGTTGCTCCGCAAGCTCCTCGCCGGCATGGAGCTGCCGCAGGTCGACTGACGACGCGCGGCCGCCGAGTGGCTGGGCTGCGCTCGATGGACGGCGCGTCGCGACGGACGGTCAGCCGGAGACCGAGGGGGTGCTCGTTGACGCCCGCACGGGCTCTCCGGGGTCGCTTCCCGCGAGTGCCGCGACCGCGTCCGGGTCTGCCGGTGCGTCGAGAGCGATGGACGCGGCGCTCCGCGGTCGTCGCGTCGCCAGCGTCGACCCGAGGATCACGAGGACGAAGCCGGCGACCATCGGAATGGTCAGCGTCTCGTGCAGGACGAGGACGCCGAGGACCGCCGCAACCGCCGGGTTGATGTACGTGATGACGGTCGCCCGCACGGGACCGATCGCGTCGATCAGGGCTGCGAACACGAGGAACGCCGCGGCGGTGCAGATCACCGCGAGAATGACGATCGAGCCGATGACATTGGCGGACGGCAGGACGGCCGGCAGCTGGAGCGCAGCGATCGGGACGTAGACGAGTGCACAGAGCGTCAGCGAGAGCGCCATGACACCGAGCGACGGAAGCCCGCCGAGGCGCCGGGCGAGGATCGCCGGGCCGACCGCGTAGCAGACGACGACCACCGCGACCTCGATGAGCGCACCCGTGTCGGTCGTCGAGAGATCCGCTCCGACGATGGCGCCGACCCCGACGAGCCCGATGAGGAGCCCGACCGCATTCGCCCGGCTCGACCGATCGGCACCGCCGGTCACGACCGCCAGCACGGTCCCGACCAGGGGGACCCCGGCGATGAGGAGACCGGTGAGCGAGCTCGAGAGGTGCTGCTCTGCGGAGCCGAGCATGACCCACGGCAGCGCGATCTCGATCGCGGCGAACGCGACAACCCACCGCCACCGGCGGAGGATCGGCCGGAGGTCGACACGCGCGAGCGCGATCGGCAACAGGATCACGGCCGCCAGCCCGGTCCTGGCCAGGACGAGCGTCGCGGGCGAGATCTCCGCGACGGCGACGCGGATGAAGAGGTAGGGAATGCCCCAGATCACGGACATCAGGCCGAAGAGCACGAGGCCGCGCTGCGTCACGGGACGCGGCCCGATCCCGGCTCGGCCACCGGCAGCACGAGCAGCACCGGCATTCCCGGCGCGCAGGCGTCTCGTGGCGACGGGGGAGTCAGGGTCGTCGGCATGGCCCGCGTGCGGCAGGGAGGATCAGCGGATCCAGCCTACCGGACGCGAGTCGAGGGTGAGGCGCGACCCTCAGTCGAAGAACTCTCCGCCGGTCACCGGGATGACGGCGCCGGTGATGTACGAGGCCGCCGGGGAGGCGAGGAACACGAAGGCCGGCGCCAGCTCGACCGGCTGGGCCGGGCGGCCGATCGGGCCGCTGGCGCCGAACTGGCTCAGCTGCTCGGCGTCGGTCGTGGCGGCGACGAGGGGCGTCCACACCGGTCCCGGTGCGACGACATTCACCCGGATCCCCTGCTTCGCGACCATGCCGGAGAGCGCCTGCGAGAACGTGACCAGGCCACCCTTCGTCGTCGCGTAGGCGAGGAGATTTGGCGAGGGGTCGCGGGCCTGGATCGAGCTCACGTTGATGATCGAGCCACCCGGCTCCATGGCCGGAACCGCCTCGCGACACATCCAGAACGTCGCCGTGAGGTTGGTCCGGATCGTCCGCTCCCAGTCCTCGGTCGTGATGTCCTCGATCGACTCGTAGCGCTGCTGGTACGCGGCGATGTTCACGAGGACGTCCACCCGACCGAGCTCGTCGCGGGCCTGCTCCACGACCCGCCGGCAGTGCGACTCGTCCTGGAGGTCGCCCTTCGCCGCGATCGCGCGACGGCCTTCGGCCTCGACAAGCTCCACCGTTGCCCGGGCGTCGTCGTCCGCCTCGTGATAGGCGACGACCACGTCCGCGCCCTCGCGGGCGAACGCGATGGCGACGGCCTTGCCGATGCCGCTGTCCGCGCCCGTCACGATCGTCGCGAGACCGGCCAGCCGGCCGTCGCCGACGTAGCTGTCCTCGCCGTGGTCCGGCTTCGGGTCGAGCAGGAAGTCGCGACCGGGCATCTGCTGTTCCTGGCGGGGGAACGGCGGTCGCGGGAAGGCGTTGCGAGGATCGACGAGCTGACGCGTCGTCGCCGTGTTCGGGTGCGGCATCGGATCTCCTGGTCGAAGTTCGGGGCGTTCGATCGCCGATGTTCGGCCAGCGGCCCTTGCGGCCAGCCCATCCCGCCCGAGGGAACCTTGCGCACGCGTCACACCGGCCCGGGGCTGCATCCCCAGACCTGCGGCGCGCGGGTGGGTTCGTCGATCGAGACCGCCGGCTGACGCACCGTTCCGATCGGTAGCATCGGGGCGTGTCCGAGCCGATCGAGGAGCTGCCCGCCGCGGTCATTCCTTCGCCAGGCGATCAGGTCATGCCGTCCGCCGACGCCGCCCGCGGCGACGCGATCCGGGGTGCCCCGCCGCCGGAGCCGCTGGGCAGGAATCGCGACTTCCGCGTCCTGCTCGTGAGCCAGGGTGTCTCGTCCCTCGGCGATGCCGTCAGCTTCACCGCGCTGCCGCTTCTCGTGCTCGCCCTGACCGGATCCGGCGTCGCGATGGGCGTCGTCGGCGCGTTGCAGACGCTGCCGGATCTCGTGTTCGGGATGGTCGCCGGTGCCCTCGCGGACCGCAGCGACCGGAAGCGGATGATGTTCGGGGCCGATCTCGGCCGTGCAGCGCTCACCGCGCTGATCCCGCTGTCCGTCGTCCTCGGCGGGCCGACGATGGCGATCATCCTCATCGTCGCGGCGCCGATGAGCGTCCTCCGGTCGCTGTTCCTGGCGGGCTACACCGCCTCCGTCCCGAGCCTCGTCGGCCGGTCACAGCTCGCGCGGGCGAACGGAATCTTCGAGACGGTCTACTCGGCGGGCTACATCGTGGGGCCGTCGATCGCCGGTCTGCTCGCTGCGGTGATCGGACCAGGCCTCACCCTCGGGATCGACGCGATCTCGTTCGCGCTCTCGTCGATGGGGCTCTTCCTGGTGCAGCGGTCGTTGCGCGCGCCGGTGGACCGGCCACGGACGCGGATCATCGACGACATCCGTGAGGGGATCCACTACATCGTCCACCACCCATTGCTCCGCTCGGCGATCCTCCTCTGGGGCATCAGCTCGATCGTCACGGCGCCGATCGTGGCGGCGCTGGCGTTCCGGGTCACCCGGGACCTCGGCCTGTCGTCGACGATCCTCGGTGTCGTGCTCACGGCCTACGGCGTCGGGACCGTCGGCGGGTCGCTCGGCGCGACACGACTCGGGCGGCGGACGAATGTGGCCGTCGTCTTGCTGGCCGGCGAGCTCGCGACGGGCCTGGCGCTCGTGGGCGTGGCTGCGCTGGACCCGGTCGCGCTGATTGTCGGCCTCGCGGTCGTCGCCGGTGTTGCCCAGTCGCTCGTCCTCGTGACGTACATCACGCTGCGGACGGCCCACTCGCCGGACCACCTGCTCGGCCGGATCGGGAGCACGGCGCGGGTGATCTCGCTCGGGCTCCAACCGGTCGGCATGCTCGTCGGCGGCGTGCTGATCGATTCGATCGGCGGCTCGCGGACGATCGCGGCCATGGGTGCGGCGCTGTGCGTGCTCGCGATCGCGTTCGTGCCGGTCCGGGCGCTGCGGACGACGTCCGTTCCGCCGCGACCCGGCGGGCAGGCGTCGTCCGCCAGCCAGGCTCCGGCGTAACGCCCGACCAAAGAATGAGTCGTTTGGCCCGACACCCTGCCCGTACTGTGTGATGCCGATGACCGATCGGCGAGGTGGGGACGGGAGGTCATGGATACCGAGCTCGTGCTCCGGGCGCAGGGTGGTGACGAGGAGGCGTTTGCAAGCCTCGCCGTCGCTGCCGGCGACCGCCTCCATGCGGTTGCGCAGCGGATCCTGCGTGACACCGATCTCGCCGAGGACGCGACGCAGCGCGCGCTGCTGAGCATCTGGCGGGACCTGCCGCAACTCCGCGACCCGGCGCACTTTGACGCCTGGTCCTATCGACTCCTCGTCCGGGCGTGCTACGCCGAGGGACGCCGGACGCGCCAGTGGACGCCGAACCTCCGCCTGCTGCCGGCCGACGAGCCGTCCGTTGGGGAGGGGCTGAGCGGGGTCGTCGATCGCGACCAGCTCGAGCGAGGCTTCCGGCGGCTTTCCATCGACCATCGTGCGGTGGTGGTGCTGCACCACTACCTCGACCTGCCGCTCGACGCGATCGCCGAGACCCTCGGCGTTCCCGTCGGGACGGTCCGATCCAGACTTCACCATGCGATGCGCGGTCTCCGCGCGGCCCTCGAGGCCGACGCGCGACCGACGGTGCGGGAGGCAACCCGATGAGGCCAGAGCCCGACATCACGCGTGTCGTCCGGTCGTGGCTCGACGAGGGCGTGGACCGAATGCCGGACCGCGTCCTGGACTCCGTACTGGAGCGCGTTCCCACGACTCCACAGCGTCGGCCCGTGCGGTCGGCGTGGAGGTTGCCCTTCATGATCACCTCACCTCGCCTGGCGGCTCTTGCCGCCTGTCTGCTCGTGGCGTCGGTGGCCGCATTCGCGCTGATCGCGCGACCGGCGCCGGTTGCGTCGTCGCCCTCGCCGTCGGCGTCACCGTCATCGTCGTTCGCGCCAGCGTCATCGCCGTCCATCGCGCCCTCGCAGCCACCGTCGAATGGCGTCCAGGCGATCGGCGTCATGGCTCCCGGCCAATACCGCGTCGAGGCGCCGTTCTCCCTTCCGTTCCAGATCACCTTCCCGACCCCGTGGAAGCTCGGCTTCATCACGGGCACCAGCGTCGGGTTCACGAGAGCGAACTCACTCGGGTCGTCTGCGTGGGTGTCGGTGGACGTCGTCACCAGCGTCGTGAAGGATCCCTGTCACCCCGACCTCGGGAACGTCAGCCCGGCGCCCGTGACGATCGGCGACATGGCCACCGCCTTCAGCCAGATGAAGGGCTTCACGGCGAGCTCGATCACCGACGCGACGTTGACCGGCGGGTTCCGGGCGAAAGTCGTGACCGTCACCAATGCCATCGACACCGAGACGGCCGGCTGCACCGGCGGCCCGATGCTTCCGATGTTCGGCTACGCCGACGGGAAGCTGAACGGCGGCACGAATGGCGGCGGCAAGGAGCACCTCTGGATCGTCAATGTCCATGACGATCTCGTCGTGATCGATGCCGAGTCGTTTCCGGGTACGGTCGCAGCGGCGATCGCCGAACTTGGCCCCGTCGCGGAGTCGATCGTCTTCGAATAGGACGAAGCGGCGCGACGCGTCGACTTCCGATCCGCGCCGCTCGGGGTCTGGGGCCTCGGGCGGCGCTTCGCCGTGCCGGGCGTTGACCGTCGCCGGAGATCGGACCACACTTTCGGGAGCCTGCCTGTCGGCGGCGCGCACGTCATGGAGCGGACGATGGACAAGAAGGCAAAGACCCCGAAGAAGCCGAAGCAGGCCAAGTCGAAGGACGCCAAGAAGGCGTAGCTCGGCGGTCGCGGCGGGCGGCGCCAGGTACATCGCGCGCCGCCCGAGACGGGCTGAGCCCGTCGCCTGAGTCGGCTCAGTCGCTCGTCACAGGTCGCCGCCCGGCGCGTGCTCCGTGTCGGGCTGCTGGCCGCGGTCCTCGGGCGCCTCGGTCGGCGCCCCGCCCGGCGGCACATGCGCCTCCGTGACGTCACCCTGGTTCGTCGGTCGGCCGTCCCAGCGCGTCCCGTCGGGACCCTTGACGGTCTCCGGATGGTTCAGCTGGTGCTCGTGATCCGGCTGGTCGCTCATGGCCTGCTCCTCGGGGCGGAAACGATCGTGCCCCGATCCTCGGCCGCGAGCCGTTGCGACGGGCCAACGGGCCACCCGAGGACCTTGCGCACGCGTCGCAGCGCGATCGCCGCTCAGGGGCTCCAGAACGCGATCGAGCCGTCGATCAGGATCGGCGGGTCCCCGTTCGGGAACATCGCGGCCACGTGGTTGACGCCGTCGGGATCGACGACCGGGAGGAGGAACGACGAGCTGTCCGGTGCCCACAGCTGGTGACTCAACGAGTACTGATCGAAGTAGGTCAGGTACTGGTCGATGAACAGCTGGCCCGGACGGACGACTGGATCCGCTCGGACCTTCCCCGTTGCGACATCGATGAAGAGGAGCCGGATCTCGGTGGCGGGCGCCGGCGACGCACCCGCAACCGAGGGCGCCGCCGCCGCTGACGGGGCCGGCGACGTCGCGTCAACGGGCTGAACCCGGAGCGCCGCGATCGTTCGCCCGTCGGGTGCCCACCAGTAGCTCACGACCGAGCTGTCGACCAGTGTTCGGGTCTTGCCCGTGTCGCCGTCGAGGATCCGCAGCGGTCCGAACGGGATCGTGTAGGCGGATTGGCCGGCGACGGTCGGGCCGACCGAGGCGACGGTGTGGCCGGTCGGCGCGAAGGTGACTGCGGCCGTCCCGAACACGGCCATGGTCCGTTCGTTCCGGCCGTCGCGCGACGCCACGACGACCTGTGCGGCACCGGTTCCCGCGGCCCGGACGAACGCGACCGACGCCCCGTCACGGCTCACGACCGGCGAGCGGAAGTCGCCCGGATGCCCGAGCGATGGCCCGACGAGGCTCCCGCCGTCGCCGAGCTCGCCGAGCAGCGCGTCCGGCCCGGATCCGATGTGGGCGAACAGGCGGCCGGGGGCGATCCAGTCGAAGTAGAACGGATTCCCGCTCCGGACCTTCGCCCCGGGCGCGCTCCCGTTCAGCGGCTGGCTGCCATCGGACGAGGCGAGCCGCAACGACACGCTGTCGTCCTCGTCGGCCAGGAAGGAGACGCTGCTCCCGTCCGGCGTCCAGGACAGGTAGAACGGGGTGATCGTCGGGCTGCGGAAGATGACGGTCGGCTGGATCGGCTCGCTGGTCGTTGCGCGTGCCGGATCGAACACGTCGATCTCGGGGACGTCCACCCCGTAGCGGATGCCGGCAATTCGCGACCCGTCGGGCGACCAGGCGGGAAACAGGAAGGACGTGTTGCCGCCGGCATCGAGCGTGTGTTGCTTGCCGGATGCCTCGACGACGGTCAGCGAGCCGTCCGTCCCGAGGACGACGATCTCGCCCTTCGCCGCTAGCTTCCGGCCTGCTGGAACCGAGACGATCGGGCCATGGCTCGGCGGCGGCCCGGACTGCACCACCGGTGGCGTCGCGATCGGGAAGCCGAGACCGACCGATTCCTGCGGAGCCGGCGGAAGCGAGGCTGCGGCGACGGCCGATGACGACGGAGCGGACGACCCCGAGAACCAGCCGCCGCCGGCCGCGACCACCGCGACGATCACGACGGCAACGACCCCGAGGCCGGCGATCCCGGCGATGACGGGGGTGGGCGGTCGCCGAGACGCGGGTCCGGGAACGGGTGGCGCGGGCGTAGAGGGGCCGGAGTCCATCGGGACACCATACGCGCCGCACCGAGCGCCGGATCGGCCGGCTGTGCCCGGCCGCCGCGAAAGGCGCTATGGGCTCCAGAATCCGATTGCGCCGTCGATCGTCTCGGCCCGGTCGCCGTTTCGGTGGAGGACGGAGATTCGCGTCGTCCCGTCATCACCCACGACGGGAACGAGGATCGACGAGCTGTCCGGCGACCAGACCCGGTGACTGCGGGCGTACTGATCGAAGTACGTCAGGAACTGATCGATGTACAGCCGGCCGGGCTGGACGACGGTCGAGGTCTGTTTGCCGGACGCCACATCGGCGAAGACGAGGCGGATCTCGGTTGGCTGGCTGGCGCCGGACGGTTGCGGGCTGGCGGTCGCGGCCGGCCCGGCGGTGGGTGCCGGGGACGGTGAGGCTGGCGCCGCCGGCGTCGACATCGGGGACGTCGTCGGCTTCGAGGTCGAGGATGAGCCCGAGCCGACCGGCTGGACGCGCAGGGCCGCAATCGTCCGGCCGTCCGGGGACCACCAGAAGCTCGCGACGGAGCCGTCGACGAGGGTTCTGACGCGGCCGGTGTCGCCGTCGAGAAGACGCAGCGGGCCGAACGGCACGGCGAACGAGGATTGGCCGGCCTCGCTCGGGCCGATCGACGCGACCGCCGTTCCCGTCGGTCCGAAGCCGACCGCCGCGGATCCGTAGACGGGCATCGACGTCTCGGTCGAACCGTCGCGCGCCGCGACGACGACCTCCGCGGGCTGGAGCGTCGGCGCTCGAACGTAGCTGACGAGGCTCCCGTCGACGCTCACGTCCGCCGACCGGAAGTTGCCCGGTGCCGGCAGGACGAGACCCTTGGCGGCTCCATCGAACCCGATCTCGCCGAGGAACGCGGACGGGCCGGTGCCGACATGAGCGAGCACGCCGTCGCGGTCGGCCCAGTCGAAGAAGAGCATGTCTCCGTCTCGGACCTTGGAGCGTGGGCCGCTCCCGTCGAGAGGCGCGCTCCCATCGGCTGGTGCCAGTCGCAGGGACAGCGTCCCGGCCTCCGTCGCAAGGAACGCGACCGATTGACCGTCCGGCGTCCACGCAACGTAGAACGGCGCGACCGAGCCGCTCCGGAAGATCACGGTCGGGTCGACGGGCTGACCTGCTGCGGCGCGCGTCGCATCGAAGACCAGGATCTCGGGAGTGGCCGCGCCCGAGCGGACCGTCGCGATCCTCGATCCGTCCGGCGACCATGCCGGGAAGCTGAAGGTCGAATCGCCGGCGACGGCGAGCCGGGTGGCGCGACCCGCCGCAGTGACCAGCGTCAGTGATCCGTCGTTCTCGACGAGGGCGATCGCGCCGCGCGTCGCGATTGGACCGCCGGGGAGCTGCGAGCTCCTCGGGCTCGGACTGGCGGCTGCGATCGGGCCGGACGAGGCGGCGTCGGGCGTGGACCCGCCCAGGGCCGTGGACGGCGCGGTGGTCGCCGCGGCAGGGGAGGGTTGACCGGGATCCGTGCTCGCCGCGGGGCCGGTCTGCCTCCCCACGCCCGAGGCCGAACCCGAGGCGGTGCCGGTGCACGCGACGCCCAGGGCAAGCGTGACTGCCAATGCCATTCCGCGGGGGAGCGGCGACGATCGACGGACAGGAGCGCTCGTATCGCTCGAACCTCCCCGGGTGCGCCGGGGCGGCGCGGCGATGGGCTCCATGGGACGACGATACGAGTGGCGACGGCGGTGGAACCCGGCGACCGCCGCTCTGGTTCGTTCGGTCGCCTTTCAGGCGCCGAAGCCGACGCCAACGCGCGAGGCGCGGGTCACGACGCACCTCGGAGCACGAGCGAGGCTGCACGCCCCGGGCCGACCGGAACGCCGAGTCAGCGAACGACTCGGCGGCCTGCCTCCGCAACGAACGTCGCGAAGAGCTGCTCGAACTCTGCCGGTGTCGATTCGGTCCGTTCGGGGTGGCATTGGACCCCGACGACGAACCGGCCGTCCGCCGCTTCGAGGCCCTCGACGAGCCGGCCGGCGGAGCTGTCCGCCCAGGCGGCCGCGCGCAGGCCCGGCGCCAGGTCCGCTTCCCGGATCCCCTGGTGGTGGTACGCGTTGACCTCGAGCGTCGCCGGCTCGCCGAGTGCGGCGGAGAGGCGCGTCCCCGGCACGATCGTCAGCGGGTGCGTGACCGGCGGCCCGACGCCCCAGCCCGCCCCGGCATGCCCGTCGACGTGCTGGAGGATCGAGCCGCCCGAGAAGACGTTGATCGCCTGCACGCCACGGCAGATCCCGAGCACCGGGACCTCCGCAGCCTCCGCCGCGGACCACGCGGCGGCCTCCAGCTCGTCCCGATCCGGCTCCATGTCGATTGCCCCGGCGACCGGCTGGCCGTACCGCGCCGGGTCCATGTCGGCGCCGCCGGTCAGCAGCAGACCGTCCATCTCGGCGAACGCTGCCTCTCGGGCGCCGGGATCGGACCGTGCGTCGAGCGCGACCGGCGTGCCACCGTGCCGGGCGATGGCCGCGAGGTAGAGCTCGTTGCGCCGCGCGGCGAGATCCGGCCGTGGCTGCTCGGCGGCAACGGCGACCGTCACGACGATCCGCGGTGAGCCGGGTCGGGATGGCGTGTGCTCGTACGTGGCGTCGCTCCTCGTGTCACGGTCCGGAAGGGCATCTTGTCAGGTGCGGGGCGGTGCGGGATAGTTTCGCGACCGTCGGCGCCTCAATGGGGATGATCGTCCGTCGCTTCGACGATCGTGGTCACGTCCCCAGCATGCGCCATCGGATCGAGGAGGAGCCCATGCGCCGCAATGTCTTCGGGCTGGCGAGCGCGATCATCCTGGTCGCGGCCTGCAGCAGCACTCCCGGCACGTCGGGCGGGGCATCCGCGCCGGCGGGTGGCAGCTCTGCCGCGGCCAGCACCGCCACGGGCGGCAGCCCGGCCGCCGGCGGGAGCGGCACGGCGACCGGTGGCACGATCAAGATCGGCGGCGGGTTTGCCCTGACCGGCGACGAATCGGCCCTGGACCTGCCGGCCGCGAACGGTGCCAAGCTCGCGGTCAAGCAGATCAACGCGGCGGGCGGCATCAACGGCTCGCAGATCGAGTTCATCGTCCACGACAGCCAGTACAAGATGGACGTCACCGCTCAGACGGCGAAGCAGTTCGTCGAGCAGGACAAGGTCCCGCTGATGGTCGGGTACACGGACACGGACTCCGTGCTCGCGTCCGGCCCGACGTTCCAGAGCGCGAAGATCCCGTTCATCACGGTCGGCGCGACGTCGCCGAAGATCCCGAGCCAGGTCGGCGACATGATGTTCCTGGCCTGCTTCGGCGACAACGTCCAGGCGGCGGTGGGAGCCGAGTACTCGTACAAGACGTTCGGCCACAACGCCTACTTCCTCTGGGACAAGGGCGTCGAGTACACGACCCTCCTGGGCCAGTACTTCAAGAGCCGGTTCACGGAGCTCGGCGGGACGATCGCCCTCGAGGATTCGTACGACGACAAGGCCACGGACTTCTCCGCCCAGATCACGAAGATCAAGGCGCTCAACCCGCAGCCGGACTTCTTCTACGTCGCCGCGATGCCGTACAACATCGGGCCGCTCGTGAAGCAGTTCCGTGACGCGGGGATCACCGGTCCGATCGTCGGTGGTGACGGCTACGACACGCCGGACCTCATCAAGGTCGCCGGCGCCGCAGCCGAGAACGTCTACTTCACGACCCACGCCCTCATGGACGCCACGGGCGGGACCGAGGGGATCAAGAAGTTCATCACGGACTACAAGGCCGAATACGGGAACGACCCGGAGAACGCGTTCGCGGCCCTCGGCTACGACACGGTCTACCTGCTGGCCGATGCGGTGAAGCGGGCGGGCGGGACGGACTCGGCCGCAGTGAAGGCCGCGATCGAGTCGACGAAGGACTTCAAGGGGATCACCGGCGCGATCACCTTCTCGGCCGACTCGCACGTTCCCCAGAAGGGCGTGACGGTCATCGCCGTCAAGGGCGGGAAGTTCACGCTCGGTGCCGAGGTCGTCCCCGAGAAGGTCCCCGCACCGTAGCTCGTCGAGGCCGCCATGACTCCCGATGAGATCGTGACCGAGGCGAACGAGCAGGGTCTCCAGCTCGTTCGCTTCCTCTACTGCGACAACGGCGGCGTGATCCGCGGCAAGAGCACCCACGTCGGGCAGCTTGCGCGGCGGATCACGAGCGGGATCGGGCTCGTGAAGGGCATGCAGTCGTTCACGAGCCTCGATTTCCTCGCCCCGGACGCGACCTACGGTCCCGTGGGCGAGATCCGCCTCGTGCCGGACCCCGACACGTTCGTGGCACTGCCGTATGCGCCGCGCAGCGGCCAGATGATCGCGAACATGATCGAGCTGGACCATCGTCCGTGGGCGCTCGATCCCAGGAGCTTCCTCCAGCGGATGGTCGCGACGGCCGCGGCGAAGGGGTTCGCCTTCGACGCGGCGTTCGAGAACGAGTTCTTCCTCGCCTTCCGGAAGGACGACGGTTTCGTGCCGGTCGACCGGAGCCTCTGCTTCAGCGCGATCGGGATGGAGTCGACCGAGCCGGTCATCCAGGACATCATCGCGGCGCTCACCGCACAGGGCGTCACCGTGGAGCTGTCGCATCCGGAGCTCGGCTGGGGCCAGCAGGAGCTCTCGATCCGGCACGCGCCCGCGGTACGCGCCGCGGACAACCAGATCACGTATCGCCAGACCGTCCGCGCCGTCGCGGCCCAGCACGGCATGGTCGCGACGCTCGCGCCGAAGCCGTGGGCCGACCAGGCCGGCAGCGGCGCCCATCTCCACTGGAGCATCTGGGACGCCGATCACCGGGTGAACCTCCTGGCGGATGCGGCAGGGCAGGCGGGCCTGTCGACCCTCGCCCGTCAGGCGATCGCCGGCGTCGTCACCCACCTCCCGGCGCTTCTCGGGCTCACGACGCCGAGCGTCAACTCGTTCCGTCGACTCCAGCCGCACTTCTGGAGCTCGGCCTACACCGCCTGGGGGATCGAGAACCGCGAGGCGGCGGTCCGCGTCCCGACCCGCTACTGGGACGACGAGGCGGGTTCGACGAACCTGGAGCTGAAGGCGAGCGACGCGAGCGCGAACCCGTACATCGCGCTCGGTGGCGTCATGGCCGCTGCGCTCGATGGCATCGAGCGAGGCCTCGATCCGGGTGAGCCCGTGAACGAGGACCCGGGCAACCTGTCCGACGCGGAGCGCGAGGCCCGGGGAATCCGGCGCTTCCCGCTGACCGCGATGGAGGCGCTCGATGCGCTGGAGCAGGACGACGTGCTCACGAGCGCGCTCGGATCCGGTCTCGCGACCGAGTACCTGAAGGTCCGCCGGGCGGAGGCCGCGGCGTACGCCGAGAAGGACGAGGCGTTCGAGCTCGACCAGCACTTCTTCAAGTACTGATCGCCGACCGATCGTGGGCCTGGATCTCGGTGCGATCCCGATCGTCGACAACCACTGCCATTCGCTGCTCCGGCGCCAGCCGGCGGACGACGACGCGTTCCGGATCCACCTGACCGAGTCGGGCAACCCCGAGATGGCGCGGGACCACGTCCCGACGTCGCTGTTCTATCGCTGGACGCTCCACGAGCTCGCGGGCCTGCTCGACTGCGAGCCGACGCCGGACGCCGTGCACGCCGCGCGACGGGAGCGCGGCGTGGAGTGGCTGACGCGGGAGATCGTCCAGCGGGCCAACTTCCGGACGTGGCTCATCGACACGGGCTTCGGGGCCGAGACGACCTATTCGCTGGACGAGCTCCGAGCGCTGGCTCCGTGCCGGATCGAGGAGGTAATCCGTCTCGAGCCGATGATCGAGCGACTGATCCTCGACGCGACGACGTTCGAGGGCTTCCTGGACGCGTACCGCGCGTCGCTGGACGATCTCCGCGGGCGCGGCATCGTCGGGATGAAGTCCGTCATCGCCTATCGGACGGGGCTCCACGTTCGCGAGGTGAGCCGCGACGACGCCGCCACGGCGTTCGCGGCGCTCCACGAAGAAGGTCGCCGGGCCGGCCGGCTCCGGATCGAGTCGAAGCCGCTGCTCGATCACCTGATCGTGATCGCGGTCGAGGCGGCCGCCCGCCAGAACGTCCCGATCCAGTTCCACACCGGCCTCGGCGACCCGGACCTCGACCTGACGCTCGTCGATCCCGCGGCGCTCCGGCTGCTGTTCTCCGATCGATTCCGCGCCGCGCCGATCGTGCTCCTCCACACCGGCTATCCGTACGTCCGCTCGCTCGCCTATCTCGCCGCGATGTTCCCGAACGTCTACGCCGACATGGGCGAGTCGATCCTGTTCGCCGCCGGCGAGGCGACCGAGATCTACCGCGAGCTGCTCGGCCTCGCGCCGGCGAGCAAGCTGCTCTTCAGCACGGACGCGTCGCTGGTCCCCGAGCTGTACTGGGTGGGAGCGCGGATCGGTCGCCGGGCGCTCGGGCGGGTGCTGGACGAGCACATCGCGGACGGCGTGATCGACGAGACGATCGCGATGGACTGGGCCGAGCGGATGCTCTGGCGCAACTCCGAGGCGGTCTACGGACTCTGATCGGGCGAGCGCGCTGGCTCGGTCGGTGCAGCCCGTGCACCGGGCATCGGATCGCCGGTGGCATCGCCTTCGTCGGGACCCCGCCGACGCGCGAACAGCCGATCCAGCGGGACCTCGCGCTGGCCCAGCAGGCCTTCGCGCCGGACGGTGATCACGACGATGAAGATCACGGCCAGGATGATCTGGCTCAGGCCGTAGAGGAGCGTCACGTCCTCGACCCGGCGGAGCGCCTCGGTCAGGGCCACGATCGCAATTGCGCCGAGGATCGACCCGCTGACGGAGCCCATCCCGCCGATCACGAGCATCGTGATCACCCGGAACGTCAGGTCGAAATAGAAGACCGTCGGCGAGAACGACGTGATGAAGTGGGCATAGAGGGAGCCCGCGACCGCCGAGAAGAACGCCCCGACGACGAATGCCAGCAGGCGCGGCTCCATCACCCGCACCCCGACGGCCTGGGCGGCGACCCGGTCGTCGCGCTGCACGAACATGTCGCGACCGTATGGTGACCGCTTGATCCGCCACACGACGTAGACGACGACGAGGACCCACGCCCACGACCACCACAGGTTCGTGTAGGGCGTCACGTTCGAGAACGTCCGTGACCCGCGCGTGAACGCGTCGGCGTTGAACAGCACGACCCGGACGATGACGAGGAACCCGAGCGTCGCCACGGCGACGAAGTGTCCCGAGAGCCGCATCAGGACCCGACCAACGATCCAGGCGACCACGCTCACGAGGAGCCCGGCGATCACGGTCGCGGCCAGGAACCCGACCGGGATCCCGCCGACGCGCTGGTCCAGGTGGATCCCGGACAGCCACGACGGCAGGTTCGGGAGATACGACGCCTTCTCCGCGAGCGGCAGGGTGAGGATCGCCGAGATGTAGGCGCCGAGCGCCATGAACCCGATCTGGCCGAGCGAGAAGACGCCAGTGAACCCGCTGGTCAGGTTCAGCGCCAGCGTCAGGATCATGAAGATCGCGAGGTTGATCACGAGCCCCTGCCAGAACGCCTGGCCACTGGCGTCAAGCAGGGCGAGGCCGACGGCCGAGATCGCCATGACGAGGAGCGGTCCGGCCGCCCGACGGCGATCGATCACAGCTCGTCCTCCCGGACGCGACGGCCGAGGATCCCCTGCGGACGGACGAGCAGGACGAGGATCAGGACGACGAAGACGACCGCGTCGCGCCAGCTCGCGAGACCGCTCGGCAGCCATTGCTGGAGGAACGATCGGAGCTCCGGTGGCACGGACCCCACCGGCAGCAGGTCGCCGATGCCGGCGAGCGACGTGACGAGCACCTCGAGGAACCCCAGGACGTACCCACCGAGCACCGCGCCGGTGATGCTCCCGAAGCCGCCGATGACCGCGGCGATGAACGCCTTGAGGACCGGGGTGAAGCCCATGTACGGGTTGATCTGCCCGGCCTGGACCGAGTAGAGGAGCCCGGCGACGGCGGCGAGCGCGGCCCCGATCGCGAACGCCGTCGCGACGACCCGGTTCACCTTGATCCCCATCAGCCGCGCGGCCGGAAGGTCCTCGGCCGCCGCCCGCATCGACAGGCCGAGGTTCGTCCGGGTGACGAACAGGCTCAGCAGGCCGAGCAGGACGATTCCGGCGACGAAGCTCGCGAGGTTGACCTTCGGGATCGTGATCGCGCCGATGTTCACGACGCCGCTGAGCAGGTCCGGGCTCGGGAACGCGATGAGCTGCGGCTTGCCGGCGAGGCGCGTCGTGAGGAGCGTGCCGTTCTGGAGGATCTGGCCGACCGCGAACGAGCTGAGGAGCATCGCGACGTCGGGGGCGCCTCGGATCGGTCGGTACGCGACCCGCTCCATGAGCAGCCCGACGATCACCGTCCCGATGACGATGATCGGCAGGGCGAGCGGCAGCGAGAGGCCCGCGCCGAGGCAGAAGACCGCGAGATAGGCGGCGATCATCATCAGGTCGCCATGAGCGAAGTTGATCAGCCGGAGGATCCCGAACACCATCGCCAGGCCGACGGCCATGAGCGCGTAGAGGCTCCCCGCGCTCAGGGCGTTGACGATCTGCTGGATCGCGTAGTCCGTCATACCGCCACCCCGCCGACGCCGAGGTATGACTGCTCGACCTTGGGGTCGTGGCGAAGCACCTCCGCCGGACCCTCGAGGGTGATCCGCCCGGTCTCGACGACGTAGGCCCGGTCCGCGACATCGAGTGCCTGGTGGACGTTCTGCTCGACGAGCAGGATCGTCCGGCCCTGCCGCTTCAGCTCCGCGATCGTGCCGAAGATCCGCTCGACCATCAGCGGGGCGAGGCCGAGGGACGGCTCGTCGAGGAGCAGGAGGCGCGGCCGGCTCATCAGGGCCCGCCCAATCGCGAGCATCTGCTGCTCGCCGCCGGAGAGCGTCCCACCCGCCTGGCCGAGCCGCTCCTTGAGGAGCGGGAACAGCGTCAGGACGGTCTCGAGATCCTCCGCGACCGCGGCCGCGTCGCGACGGGACACGGAGCCGAGGCGGAGGTTCTCCGCAACGGACAGGCTGCCGAAGATCCGGCGGCCTTCGGGGCTCTGCGAGATACCGAGGTTGACGATCCGGTCCGTCGGGGCACGGGTGATGTCGCTGCCCTCGAAGGTGATCGTTCCCTGGGTCGGCCGCAGCAGTCCGGAGATCGTCCGGAGCGTCGTGCTCTTGCCCGCGCCGTTCGAGCCGATCAGCGCGACGAGCTCGCCGGCCTCGACCCGGAAGGACACACCCTGCAGCGCCCGGATGTTGCCGTAGCGAACGTGGACGTCCGTCAGCTCAAGCATGACGTGCCTGCCCGAGATACGCAGCGATGACATCCGGGTCCGCGCGGACGGAGGCGGGGTTGCCGTCGGCGATGATCCGGCCGTAGTTGAGGACCTGGATCCGGTCGCAGAGGTTCATCACGAGGGGGATGTCGTGGGCGACGAGGATGACGGTGATCCCCTGCTCATCGCGGATCCGGCGGATCAGCCCGAGGAGCTCCTGCGTCTCGACCGGGTTCATCCCCGCGTTCGGCTCGTCGAGAAGCAGGATCCGCGGCTGGGTGGCAACCGCCCGCGCGATCTCGAGGCGTCGCTGGTCGCCGTAGGGGAGGTGCCGGGCGAGGCGATCGCGATGACGTGCCAGCCCGAACAGCTCCAGCAGCTCGGTCGCCCGGTCCGTGAGCGCCTGCTCGTTCCGCTGGAAGCCCGAACTCGAGAGCAGCGTCCCGATGAGCGACCGCGGCGCGTGACTCTGGAGGCCGGCCTTGACGTTGTCGATCACCGGGAGATCGCCGAACAGACGGATGTTCTGGAAGGTCCTCGCCATGCCGAGACGGGCGACGCGATAGGCGGGGAAGCCCGTGATGTCCCGCCCGTCGAAGCGGATCGTGCCGGCGGTCGGCCGCAGGAAGCCGGACAGGACGTGGAACAGGGTCGTCTTGCCGGCGCCGTTCGGGCCGATCACGCCGTGGATCGTGCCCGGCGCGAGCAGCAGCTCGTAATCGGTGAGTGCTTTCAGGCCGCGGAATGCCTTCGAGACGCCGCGCACGTCGAGCAGGGCGTCGGCGCCGGGCTCAGCCGCCGATCGAGGGGCCGCGGGAGCGGAGTCGGGGCCCTCGAGGGCGCCGGTTCCGGAGCTCGTCATCGGCCCGTCGCGGGCGCAACCCGACCGATCACGCCCGCTCCTCCACCGCGACAGTCTTACGCTGGCGCGGAGCGGGGTCAAGCAGTCGCGAACGCCCGTTGCTCCCGTCGCGTCTGGCGGGTGGCCGCGGGCCTGGAGGGCACGAGATGATGGATCTGACGGGGCGCGTGGCGCTGATCACGGGGGCGGCCGGCGGGATCGGGTCGGCGACGGCGCGGACGATCGCCGGCGCCGGCGGCTCGGTGGTGATTCACGATGTCAGCGCCGGGCCATTGACGGACCTGGCCGAGGAGCTCGGCTCGCGGGCGCACGCGATCGTCGTGGACCTGCGGGATCGGGCCGCGACGCAGCGGCTGTGGCGCGACGGGCTCGCGGTGCACGGCCGGATCGACGTCCTTGTGAACAACGCCGGGATCTATCCGCTCGCTCCACTCGATCTGTCGCTCGAGGCATGGACGGCCGTCTGGGACCTCTCGCTCGGCGTCAATCTCGTCGCGCCGGCGATCCTCTGCCGGGAGGCGATCGAGACCTTCTCCGGTCAGGAGGGTGGCGGAACGATCGTGAACCTCGCGAGCCGCGCGGCGTTCCGCGGGGAGGACCCGGAGTTCTGGCACTACGCGGCGGCCAAGGCCGGGATCGTTGCGATGACGCGCACGATCGCCCGCCAGTACGGGCGCCAGGGCGTGACTGCTTTCGCGGTCGCGCCGGGCTATGTCGACACCGCCTTCAACGCACCGTTCGCCGAGAAGTTCGGGGTCGCAGCAGCCGCGAAGGACACGGGTCTCGGCGAGGTCGCCCAGCCCCAGGACGTCGCGAACGTGATCGCCTTCCTCGCCTCTGGCCTCGCCCGGCACGCGACCGGCACGACGATCGACATCAACGGCGCGAGCTACGTCCGCTGACCGGAGCGGTGCTCGAAGCGCACCAGTTCGGCGCGGCAGCGCTCGCCTTCGACGGCCCCGGATCGGTACGCTCCTGCCGTGACGAATCCAGCCGGTGAGGCACTGCAGCGGCTCGCCGCGGCGGAGCTCGCCAAGCGCCGAGAGGGCAATCCGCGCTACAGCCTCCGCGCCTTCGCGGCGTCGGTCGGTGTCGACCACGGGACCCTGTCACGTCTTCTCCGCGGCGTCCGAATGCCGCGACCCGATGTCGCGGCTCGGCTGACCGCCGCCCTCCAGGAGGATCGCGACACGACCGCGCTGTTGCGGCTCATCGAGGCCGGCAGCGTGTCGGGAGACGCCCGAAGGACGGCGATCCTCCTCGGGATCCCGGTCGATCGCGTCCACGTCGCGGTCCAGCGTCTCTGCGTCACCGGCCGCGTCCGGATGGAAGGTGATCGATGGGCAGCCCGCTCGTAGCGTGGCAGGTCGTCGCCCGCGACCCCGACGATGCGGCGGCCTTCCTCGAGGGCCTCTTCGGGTGGCAGGTCTCGGCCGACAACCGCCTTGGCTACCGGGAGATCGCGACCGGCTCCGCGGTCACTGGCGGGATCTGGCAGGCACCACCCGAGGCGATCGACCTGGTCCAGCTGTACGTCGGGGTCGACGACGTCGACGCGGCCGTCGAGCGGGCTGTCTCCCTCGGCGCCGTGATCGTTCTGCCGCGCCAGGACCTGCCGGATGGCGATCAGATGGCGATCGTCCGGGCGCCAGGCGGCACGACGTGGGGACTCGTCCAGCGCCGCTGACCACGCCCCGCCTTCCGGTCGACCCGCAGGCCCGCGAGCTGGCCGCGGTCGACTATCCTGCCGCCGGTGCTCCCCATTCCCGCCCGGATCACCGAGGCCGTCGCACCCCGTCGGCTCGGCGGCAACTTCCGCTGGCTCCTCGCCTCGACGGTCGTCAACAACGCCGGTGACGGCGTGGCGATCGCGGCCGGGCCGCTGCTCGTCGCCTCCCAGACGCGCGACCCGTTCCTCGTCTCGCTCGCCCTCCTGAGCGAGTACCTGCCGTCGCTCCTGTTCGGCGTGCTCGGCGGAGCAACGGCGGATCGGCTCGATCGGCGGCGGATGGTGGTCGTCGTCAACCTCGTCCGCGCCCTCGTCCTCGGCCTGCTCGTGGCCACGATCGTGACGGGCTCCGTGAACATCGCGGTCGTCCTTGCGGCGCTCTTCGGGCTCGCGACTGCGGAGACCTTCGCGGACAGCGCCAGCAGTGCGCTCCTTCCCGGCCTCGTCGCTCGGGAGGACCTCGGCATCGCGAACGCGCGGATGCAGGGCGGATTCCTCCTGACGAACCAGCTCGTCGCCCCGCCGATCGGCGCATTCCTGTTCGCCGTGGGCATGGCGCTGCCGTTCGCGACGAACGCAGCGGCCTTTGCGCTTGGCGCCGTGCTGATCTCGCGGGTCGCGACGACGCCACGCGAGCGATCGGGGGAGGGGAGCAGCCTCCGAGCGGAGATGGCCGAGGGCATCCGCTGGCTGATCGCGCATCCACCAATGCGGACGCTGGCCCTCACGATCCTCACGTTCAACGTCACGTTCGGGGCGGCCTGGTCCGTGCTCGTGCTCTACTCGACGGAGCGACTCGGGATGAACGAGGTCGGCTTCGGGCTGCTGACGAGCGCGGTGGCCGTCGGCGGCGTCATCGGGATCGTGTCCTACGGCCGGCTGGAGCGACGCTTCGCGCTCGGCGACATCATGCGGGTCGGTCTCCTCATCGAGACGTTCACCCACCTGTCGCTCGCGCTGACGTCTTCGCCGATCTGGGCGCTCGGCACGATGGTCGTCTTCGGCGCCCACGCGTTCGTGTGGGGCACCACCTCCACCGTCGTCCGCCAGCGGGCCGTCCCCGACGAGCTGCTCGGGAGGGTCGGCGGGGTGTATCGCGTCGCGATCGTCGGCGGTCTCGTGGTCGGAACGCCGCTCGGCGGCCTGCTTGCCCGCAGCTTCGGGATCACGGCGCCGTTCTGGTTCGGGTTCGTCGGGTCCGGGCTCCTCGTCGCCATCCTCTGGCGCCAGTTCGACCACATCGCCCACGCCAGCGCCGACTGACCGAGCGGCTCCTTCGCCCCGAAGCGGCGCTCCCGGTACCCTTGCCGGCCATGCCAGCCGAATTCATCTACAGCACCTACAAGCTCGCTCGCCATTACCCGCCGGATCGAACGGTCCTCGAGGACATCTCGATCTCGTTCTATCCCGGCGCGAAGATCGGCGTGATCGGCCCGAACGGCGCGGGCAAGTCGAGCCTGCTCCGGATCATGGCCGGACTCGACGACGGGTTCACCGGCGAAGCGCGGCTCACGCCGGGGTTCACCGTGGGCTACCTCAGCCAGGAGCCGCAGCTCGACCCCGCGAAGGACGTCAAGGGCAACGTGATGGACGGCGTCCACGAGGTCCAGGCGCTGCTCGATGCCTACAACGCCGTCATGGCGAAGTGGTCGGACCCCGACGCCGACTACGAGGCGATCGGCGCGGAGCAATCCGTGCTGGAGGATCGGATCAACGCGGCCGACGCGTGGAACGTGGAGCGAAATGTCGAGATCGCGATGGAGGCGCTCCGCTGTCCGCCGGACGACGCCGACGTGACGTCATTGTCCGGCGGGGAGAAGCGCCGAGTCGCCCTCGCCCGGCTCCTGCTCCGGCATCCGGACCTGCTCCTCCTCGACGAGCCGACGAACCACCTCGACGCCGAGTCCGTGGACTGGCTGGAGCGCTTCCTCGACGAGTATTCCGGCACGGTCGTCGCGGTGACCCACGATCGCTACTTCCTCGACAACGTCGCGAAGTGGATCCTCGAGCTGGACCGCGGGCGGGGCATGCCGTTCGAGGGCAACTACTCCGGTTGGCTGGAGCAGAAGCTCGAACGGCTCGGCCGGGAGCAGAAGCAGGTCGACGCTCGGCAGCGCACCCTCGCCCGCGAGCTCGAATGGGTCCGGATGGGCGCGCGAGCGCGGCAGGCGAAGGGCAAGGCCCGCCTCACGGCCTACGAACAGCTCCTCGCCGAGGCGAATGACGCGAAGGGCGCCCAGACGCGCGAGCTGGAGATCGCGATCCCGCCGGGCCCCCGGCTCGGCGATCAGGTCATCGAGGTCGCCGGTCTCCGGAAGGGGTACGGCGACCGTCTGCTGATCGAGGACCTGACGTTCTCCCTTCCCCGGTCCGGCATCGTCGGCATCATCGGGCCGAACGGCGCCGGCAAGACGACGCTCTTCCGGATGCTGGTCGGCCAGGAGGCGCCGGACGCGGGCTCGATCACGATCGGCGATACCGTCCAGCTCAGCTACGTCGACCAGAGCCGCGACGAGCTGCGGGCGGACCGCACGGTGTTCCAGGAGATCACCGACGGCGTCGAGGCGGTCAAGGTCGGCAACCGAGAGATCCCGGCCCGTGCCTATGTCTCGTCGTTCAACTTCCGCGGCACGGATCAGCAGAAGCTCGTCGGCCAGCTGTCCGGCGGCGAGCGGAACCGCGTCCATCTCGCCAAGCTGCTGCAGTCCGGCGGGAACGTCCTGCTGCTCGACGAGCCGACGAACGATCTCGACGTCGACACGCTCCGGGCGCTGGAGGCCGGCCTCGAGTCCTTTCCGGGCTGCGTGGTCGTGATCAGCCACGATCGCTGGTTCCTGGACCGGATCGCCACCCACATCCTCGCGTTCGAGGGCGACAGCCAGGTCCGCTACTTCGAGGGCAACGTCAGCGACTACGAGGCGTTCCGGCACAAGGAGCTGGGCACGTCCGCGGACCCGCCGCCCCGGAGCCGCTACAAGCGACTGGTGGCCTGACGGCTACGACGGCGACGATGCGCGTCGCCGTCACCCGCCGATGACGCGGACCTCCGCGCTCGGCAGCCCCTTCGTCCACCAGTGGCCATAGCGGCTGTAGACCGTTCGCTCCCTTCCGTCCAGGAAGGCGAGCAGCCCGCGTGCCTCCGCCGCGAGACCGGCCCACGTCTCGTCCGTGAGCGGATGGAAGGCAGTCGCCTCGATCCCGTCGACGGTGGGTCGCCAGACGCCGGCCACGAAGCCGTCGACGAGGAGGGTTGGCAGCAGGTCGCCGTTGTTGCGGGCGATCACGGGTCGGTAGGCAGGCGGGATGACGCGGCTCCGATCCGCGTACGCGAGCAGGGTGCTCTCCCACATCGGCAGCAGCCGCGGCGGCGCGGCCGTGTCCTCCGGCGGGAGCGTGCCACCCGGAACGTCGTACAGCCGCTCACCGGCCGCGCCGACGTGCGTCTCGAGCGAGTCCCCGAGGGCGTTCAGCGCTGCGGTGATCGGCGGTCGAAGAATCGTCGAGAACTGGGCGATGTCCTGCATCGTCGCCGGCCCGAACCCCTCCAGGTAGCGGACGACGAGCCGCTGGACGGACGCCTCCAGGTCCCCCGGTCGTTCCCGGACGGGCGAACCGACGTAGCCCGGACGCGCAGGGAACGCCCACGGGCCGCCCGTGGCGGCGTGGACGAACGGCCCGAAGTGGCGGAGCGCCCACCAGATCCGCGGCTTCGGCGCGCCGAACCGTTCTTCGAGCCAGGCTTCGATCTCGGCGTTCCGGCGGGGCGTTGACGCGAAGTCGAGCAGGTCGGGGACGAGCGCCTCCGTGACTGCGACGGACACGCCTTCCGACGTGAACCGGCGGTCGTTCAGCCGGGCGCCGCGGAGCGACGGCTGCATCGCCTCGTGGAAGGACGGGTAGTCGGCGGCGGTCACGGCGTGGAGCGTGATCCGCATGAGGGTCGCCTTGACGATGTCGTGGTCGGCGAGCGCCCGATCCAGGTCCGATCCGTCAAACTCCACCAGCCGATTCCAGAGCGCGATGTACGGCGAAGCCGGCTCCTGGGCCTGAAGGGCAACGACACGTCGAACGGCCTCGACGACGTCGAGGCGCTCGCGTTCGAGCAGCAGCTGCCGGGCGAGCGTCGCGCGGTTCAGCTGGCGGGCGGTGAGCGTGGCCATCGGGCGTATCGTCGCCGACGCGGCACCACTCCGGGGGCGGCATCGTCAAATGACGACGTCGTATGACGACTTCGGTCGCTCGCCGCGGTCCGGCCGATCCATCAGGATCCGCAGATGGCAACCCCGACCTCAGCGCCCCGGCGCGCTCTCTCCATCGTCGACCTCGTCTCGCTGCTCTTCCTCGGAGCGGTCTGGGGCGCGGCGTTCCTCTTCTTCCGCGTCGCGTCGCCCGAGGTCGGCCCGATCTGGGCCGCCGAGGTCCGCCTCGCGATCGGCGCGGCCGTCCTCCTGCTCGTCGCAGGGCCGCGGACGTACCGCGCAGCCAGGGGGCGGATCGTCGGGTTCCTGATCGTCGGCGCGCTGTTCTCCGCCGTGCCGTTCACCCTGATCTCGATCGCAACGGTCACCCTGCCGGCCGGCTTCACGAGCCTGCTCAACGCGGCGACGCCGCTCTTCACCGCGGCGATCGGGATCGCGTTCCTCGGTAACCGGATCTCGGCCCGCGTGGCCGCCGGACTTGCGGTCGGCGTCGTCGCGGTGGTCGTCCTCGTCGGCTGGTCGCCGCTCGAGACGAACATCACGACGCTCCTCGCGGTCGCGGCCGGGCTCGGCGCACCGGCGAGCTATGCCGTCGCGGGCAACTACGTCCGGGCGCGGATGCGCGATGTTCCACCGCTCGAGCTCGCGACGGGCATGCTCACGATGGGCGCGCTCGTCGCCCTCCCGGTTGCGATCCTGAGTGGCGCACCGCGCGTGCCGGCCCTGGACGGCGCGGTGTCGCTGCTGGCCGTCGGCACCCTCTCGACCGCCCTCGCGTGGCCGATCTTCTTCCGCGTCCTGCGGCGGACGACGCCGACCGCCGCGAGCACGGTCACGTTCATCGTCCCGGGCTTCGCGCTGACCTGGGGCTCGATCCTGCTCGCCGAGCCGGTCGGCGTGGGGCTCGTTGCCGGGTTCGCCCTGATCCTGCTGAGCCTGGTGCTCGTGCTCGGGATCCTGCCGGAGACACCGCGACTCGCCCGACTCGTGAGCCGCATTCGCGGCGTGCCGGCGACCGCCGCGTCCTGACCGGGATCCTGCCCTCGAGATCCGGATCGCAGCCCCGCGAATTCAGCCAGAACCCGCCGCACCCCCGGCGCATCATGGTGCGACCGCAGCAGCATCGTCGGGAGGTCCGTGACCATGGCGGATGTCGATGAGCCGGCGACGATCGCCCTCGTCCATGGCTCCTATCACGGCGCCTGGTGCTGGGATCGGCTCCGGCCGGAGCTCGAGGCGCTCGGGCACACGGTCGTCACCATGGATCTCCCGATCTCGACGCCCGGGCTCGGCGCCGGCGACTACGCGCAGGCCGTCATCGACGCTCTGGACGGCGCCGAGTCGCCCGTCGTCGTCGGTCACTCGATGGCCGGGATCGTCGTCCCGCTCGTGGCGGCCCGGCGTCCGGTCCGCCGGCTGATCTTCCTGGCGGCGTTTCTCCCGCAGCCCGGGCGGACCCTGAACGAGCAGCGCTCGAGCGAGCCGATCGACGGTCGCGTCGCGCCGACAACGGCGGAGTGGACCGATCTCGGCGACGACGTCTGGATGGTCGGGCCGAACACCGCGACGGAGCTGTTCTTCCACGACGCCCCGCCGGACCTGGCGACGTGGGCAACGGAACGGCTCCGGCCTCAGTCCTATGCCGTGATGAACGAGGTCACCCCGCTCGAGTCGTGGCCGGACGTCGACGCGCGGACGATCGTCTGTACGGATGACCGCGCGATCAACACGGAGTGGGTTCGATCCGCCTCCCGCCAACGTCTCGGGGTGGATGCTGTCGAGATCCCCGGCGGCCACTCGCCGTTCCTGACGCGGCCCGCCGAGCTGGCGTCAGTGCTGCACGCGCTGGCGACGTAGCGGCGCGGGCCCGCCCCGTGCGGGCTAGGGGTTGATCCGCCAGACCGTTCCGATCTGCAGGTTCGACAACCAGACGGATCCGGCCGAGAAGCTGATGCAGTCGCCGCCAGCGCCCGTGAACCGCTCCGTGACCTGGTTCGTTGCCGGGTCGATCCGGCTCACTGGTGTCTCCGGCATCGTGACCCAGACCGATCCGCCGCCGGCCGCGATGCAGCCGCCCTCGCCGGGAACGTAGAGCGGGATCGTCGCGACGACCTTGCCGCTCTTCGGGTCGATCCGCGTCACGTCGCCGTCTCCCTGGCCAAGCGACCAGACGGCCCCCTCGCCGGAGGCGATGAAACGGGGCCGGCGACCAACCGGGATCGTCTGAAGGACCTTGCCGTCCGTCCCGATTCTCGCCACGACGTCCTGGCCCGGGACCGTGGCCCAGAGCGATCCTTCCGCGGCGACGATGGCAGCTCCTCCGCCCAGCCCAGTCGCAATCGTCGTGGCGATCGCGTTCGCCTTCGGATCGATCCGGGCGAGCGTGCCGTTGTCGTCGACGAAGAGCCAGACGGATCCCAAGGCGGCCGCGAGCTGGCCCTCACCCTCGCCGGGAATTCCCGGAAGGCCGACGCGCGCGATCACCTTGTTCGTCTTCGGGTCGATCCGGTCCAGCTCGTTCGCTCCGCACGCCGGCGCCCACAGCGAGCCGAAGCCGGCGGCCATGCCGAGGCAGGGTCCGTTGACTGCAACGCGCTCGACAACCTTGTCCGTCGACTCGTCGATCCGGGCGACCACCCCATCCCCAGTCGAGACCCACAGGGCTCCATCCAGCGTGACCTGCCAATCCGGGTAGCTGCCAACCTGGACCTCGGCCTTGAGGCGCGTGGCCTTGAGGTCCTGCATGGAGTGCGTCACGGCGGCCAGCGGATGCGGCGAGGCGGTTGGAGGCGGGACCTGAGTCGCCGCGGAGGGTGCCGGCGGAGCCGACGGCGAAGCCGCCTCGGGCGGCAATGAGCCAGCGCTACCGGCCGGCGAGCTCGAAGAGCCAGGGCTGGGCGTTGCCGCGCACGCCGCCACGATCACCCCTGCTGACAGGATCGATGCTAGTCGTTGGAGCATGTCGGTCCCTGTTTCGTGCTCGGCGGCCTGGTCCCGTCGATTGTCCCTCGCGACCGTCTTCCCGCCGTCTCCGCGGTCGCGACGTCCCACGTCGGCAGGAGGCGCATGGAATGACCCTGGGCGATCGTTCCGCGCGACGCGGGTCAGCGCGGGAGCGATGCGGCGGACGCGCCGGTGACGACCCCGCGGGCGGCCCACGCGACCGCTGTGAGCTCGAAGGGCCCGTCCGGCAGCACGGAGCGGCAGCGGTCGCGGAGCCGGTCACGCTGCTCGTCCGTCATCGAGGCGACGGCTCGCCCGCCGGGGCCCACTCCCAGTGTGAACGGCTCCCACCAGGCCTCGAACCCGTCGTAGCTCCGGCGGACCGCCAGCTCGGTGTCCGCCACGTTGGAAAGGCCGGCCGCGGCGAAGAGTTCGGGCAGGTGACCACTGCGCGCCCCCGGCAGCTGCGATTCGTAGTGGATCTCCGGGTCGACCGAGCGCGCCTCCGCCCAGAACGGCCCGAGCGGCCCCCGCTCGCCGGCGAAGTCCCAGACGCACGCCGCGACGACGCCGCCGGGACGGACGACGCGCGCGATCTCCGAAAGGCCCGCGACCGGGTCCGCCAGGAAATGGACGACCAGCTGGGCGAGCGTGGCATCGAAGGACTCGTCGGGAAAGGGCAGGCTCTCGGCGGACGCCAGCCGGACATCGACACCAGGATGTCGCTGCGCCGCCGCCGTGACGAACGATTCGGACGGGTCCACTGCCGCGACGTGATCGGCGCCGAGCCGTCGCACGAGCTCGGCCGTCAGCGCTCCGGGCCCGCAGCCCACGTCGAGCACGCGCTGCGGTGGCTCCACCGCGGCGAGGTCCGCCAGCTGCGCGGACAGCTGTGTGGACCAGGCCCCCATGAACCGGTCGTATGCCTCGGCCGCGACGTTGAAGCTGATGCTCGATCCTCCTCGCGGCACGCAACGCCCGCGTCAGCCTAACGCCGGTGCTTCGCAGCACGCCACTGCTCTCGCCAAGGAACGTGCCGTGACCACGCGTCGGGTATGAATCGCTCGTGACCTACGAGAAGGATCCGCGCGTCGACGCCTGGATCGAGGCGCTGCCCGACTGGCAGCAGGCGATCTGTCGGCGCGTCCGCGACCTCATCCACGAAGCGGACCCGGACGTCGCGGAGACGATCAAGCGCACGACGCAGCCCTACTTCGTGCTCGACGGCAACGTCGCGGCGCTCCTCGCGGCGAAGGATCACGTGAACGTCTTCGTCTACGACGGCGCGATCGTCCCGGACCCGGAGGGGATCATCACCGCCGGCCACGACAACCTGACGGCACGCACGATCGGCTTCAGGCAGGGCGACCGGATCAACGAGCCGGCGCTCCTCGCGATGTTCCGCCAGATCATCGCGAACAATCGCGCCGGCGGCTGGCGCGTGCTGAAGCGGGGCGGCTGAGGGGATCGCGTCGCGGCCGGCCGCACCGAGGTCGGCCGGCAGCGGCTCGGCGACTGGCCGGGGTCAGGCCGTGGCGCCGACCCCGCCGCCGACGAGCTTGAGCAGCTCGCCGATCACCGCGATCTGATCCGGCGTCCGGTAAATCGAGTTGTTGAACGTGAAGCCCGTGAACCCGGCATCGAGATACGGACGAAGACCTTCGGCTGCCTGCTCCGGCTTTCCGGCGATCACGTGCGGCCGGCGCTCCTCGGGGACCCGCTCCAGGAACGTCCGGGCCTCGGCCTCGGTCTCACCGACGAAGACCGGGGTCGCCATCGTCCGTTCGATCGTCGAGGGATCGCGGCCGATCGCCTCGCAGTGACCGGCGAGGACCTCGGTCTTGTGGCGAAGGATGTCGAGCCCCAGCGGGAACCAGTGCGTCATGTCGGCGAAGCGGGCGGCGATCTTCAACGTCCGCTGCTCGCCGCCACCGCCGATGAGGATCCGCGGGCCACCGGGCTGCACGGGTCGGGGCACGTTCAGCGCGTTCTCGATCCGGTACCACGTCCCCTCGAACGATGGTCGGGCCTCGGTGAACATCGCCTTCGCGATCGTCAGCGCCTCCTCGAGACGGTCCATCCGCTCGCGGACGGTCGGAAACTCGAACCCGTAGCCGGCGTGCTCGACATCGTTCCAGGCGGCGCCGATGCCGAGGATCGCCCGGCCGCCCGAGATCGTGTCGAGGGTCGTGGCCTGCTTCGCGAGCAGCGCGGGGTTTCGGTAGGTGACCCCGGTGACAAGCGTCCCGAGACGAACGCGACGCGTCTCCCGGGCCAGTGCCGCCAGCGTTGACCAGGCCTCCAGCATCGGTTCGTCCTCCCGGCCGACACCGCGGATCTGGTAGACGTGATCCATGACCGTCACCAGCTCGAAGCCGTTGGCCTCGGCCGCCTTCGCCTGGGCGACGACTCGGTCGAAGAGCTCCGCCGGCGCGGCATCGGGGTGGGTGAAGCTGGGCAGGTGGAGTCCGAACCAGGGTTGCATGGCCCGATCCTAGCCCGATCCGGCGCGAACCGCGCATGATGGATTCAGCAGGCTCGGCGCGGGAGGTTGATGGTGGCTGGAGAGCGGATTCGAGTCGCGATCGTCGGCTGCGGCGATGTCGCCCACCGGCACTACCTGCCGGGCCTCGAATCGATGGCCGATCAGGTCACGATCGCGGCGGCAAGTGACCCTCGCGCCGGCGCGGCCGAGGCGCTCGCCTCCGCCGTGGCGAACTGGTCGCCCGGCACGCGCCCGTTTCGGGATCTCTCGGCGATGCTCCGCGACGTCGAGGTCGACGGTGTGTTCAACCTGACGCCGGCGCCCCACCACGGCCTCGTCAACCGGACGATCCTCGAGGCGGGGATCGCGACGTTCAGCGAGAAGCCGATCGCGGCGACGGTCCCCGAGGCGGACTCGCTGATCGATCTGGCAGCGAACCGGGGCGTGCTGTTCCTCGGGGCGCCGGGATCGGCCGTCACGAATCGGATCCGGTGGCTGAAGGACCTCGCCGCGTCCCGTCCGTACGGTCGGGCGACGCTCGCCGTCGCGCACCACGCGGATCCGGGCCCGGCGGATTGGGATGAGTACACCGGCGACCCGACTCCGTTCTACCGACAGGGCGTGGGCCCCGTCTTCGACCACGGCGTCTACCGGCTGCACGAGATGACGACCGTCCTCGGCCCGGTCCGTCGCGTCCAGGCGATGGGCACGATCGCTCTGCCGAGTCGACGGATCCGCGGCGGGGCGATGCGCGGCGGGACGATCGAGGTGACGACCCAGGATCACGTCCTCATCCATCTCGAGTTCGCGTCCGGGGCGCTGGGCCAGCTGCTCGCGAGCTTTGCGACCGCCGACACACTCGCCCCGTGGCTGGAGATCCATTTCGCGGAGGGCGTGGTCAGCTTCGGCGGCAAGTCATGGGAGATGGATGCGCCGATCCAGATCTTCGACGCGACCGGCGACCTCGAGGTCCAGGGCTGGCGACCGGCCGAGGAGGCGCCCAGGGACGAGCACGGGACGGTCGAGGCAGGCGCTCGCCATTTCGTCGCGTGCCTCCTCGGCGACGAGGCACCGGTGCTGACGGCGGAGCACGCCCGCCACGTCCTCGAGATCATCCTCGCGTCGTACGAAGCGATCGACGACGGACGGTCGCACGAGCTGACGACGACCTTCGGCGAGCCGTTCACCTCTGTCCGCGCAGACTGACCGCCAGCCCTGTCATTGATGCCGCGCTCGCACCTCCGCGACCCGGTCGTGCGCTTCTGCGAGCAGCGGCAGGATGACGTCGCGGAACGTCTCGTCGGTCGGATTGAGGATCGAGAGCCACAGCTGCTTCGCGTAGACAGGGTGGGGGAGCAGCGTGTCGAAGGCCGCGTAGTCCGGATGCTCTCGTGAGCCGACCAGCCGGTCGAAGGTGCCACGGCTCACCCCGATGTTCAGCCGGTACACGCCCGGTCGGGCGGAGAGGTTCGAGGGCGCGCCCTCGTCGTGCTCATCGGTCGTCACGATCGTGGCGAAGTTCGGCCAGTGCTTCTCGGGGTCCACGGAGAAGAACCACGCGCCGGGGATCGTGACGAGATCCGTGTCGGGGTAGCGCGCAAGGATCACGCTCGTGATGGCCTCCGGGTCGGGTCCGGTCGGCAACAGGTCATGGCTCATGCATCGAGCGTACGTCCTGCATGTCAAGCCAAGGAAGTGAAGGGGCCAAACCTACGTATCCGGCGCGCCCAGCAACGACCGATGAGTCTCGTCGGCCGTCGTCGTCCACACTCCACACAGCATCCGAGGTGAGCGACATGCGGAAGATCGTCGTCGTCGAGTTCCTGACCCTCGACGGGGTCATGCAGGGTCCGGGAAGTCCCGACGAGGACCGCAGCGGCGGCTTCGATCGCGGCGGCTGGCAGCTCAACTACTTCGACGACACCCTTGGCGCGTCGATCCTCGGGGCGCTCGCGGAGACGGGCGGCTTCCTGCTCGGACGTCGCACCTACGACACATTCGCGGCCCATTGGCCGAACCAGCCGGCCGACGACCCACTCTCCGGAACCTTCAACGAGCTGCCGAAGTGGGTCGTGTCCAACTCGTTGCGCGAACCGCTGGCGTGGCAGAACTCCACCCTGATCCAGGGGGACGTCGTGAAGGCCATCGCCGACGTCCGCGCCGCGGACGGCAAGGACATCCAGGTCATTGGGAGCGGCGAGCTCGTCCAGACGCTGATCAGGCACGATCTCGTCGATGAGTACCGGTTGATGGTCCATCCGATCGTGATGGGCGCGGGAAAGCGACTGTTCCGGGACGAAGCGGCAACCGCCCGCTTGCGGCTCGTCGAGTCGACGCCGTCGTCGACGGGCGTCCTGATCACCCGATATGTCCCCGATCGGGACGGCGAAGCCGGTTGACGGAGGCGTACGCTACGGGTCCCGGACCACGCTGAAGAGGGTGCGACGATGTCGATGCGAGAGTCTCTGCTGCAGGCCATGCATCTCCCCGCGGACAGTGACGCAGCGCACTGGATGCTCGAGCGCGGCGTCGCCGTGGCCGACGTCGACACGATGAGCCGCGCCATCCACGACGTGTACTGCGGCATCACCGCGGACCACGACCACCCGAGCGAGAAGGACCGCCAGCAGGCCGAGACGATGATCGCGGCGCTCCAGAAGCACGCCACGGCCGGAAGCCCGGCGTAGGTCTCGCGTCGCGGCGTCGCCGGGCGGCCGCGACCACACCTTCGCATCGAGCAGTCGCCCCTCCGGGGCCCGGAAACCGAGCAGGCCTAGACTCACCGAATGGCCTCGACGATCCAGGCGGATGACCCTCCGCTGACCCGCGACCAGCTGCTCGTCACCGCGGGGATCATGGCGGCGATCGCCGTCGCCGCGCTCGACTCGACCGTCGTCGGCACCGCGATGCCGACGATCATCGGCCAGCTCGGCGGTCTGTCCGAGTACGCGTGGGTCTTCACGGCGTATCTCGTCACGTCGACGACGACCGTGCCCCTGTACGCGCGGCTCGCCGACATCCACGGCCGGAAGCCCGTCTTCCTCGTCGGGCTGACGCTGTTCGTGGTCGGCTCCGTGCTGTGCGGGACCGCGACCTCGATGCCTGCGCTGATCGCGTTCCGGGCGCTGCAGGGCCTCGGCGCAGGCGCGGTCCAGCCGATCTCGTTCACGATCGCCGGCGACATCTTCTCGCCCCGGCAGCGGGCCCGCATGCAGGGCTTGTTCTCCGGTGTCTGGGGTCTCTCGGCGATCATCGGCCCCGCGCTCGGCGGCGTGATCACGACGACCGTCGGCTGGCCGTGGGTCTTCGAGATCAACCTGCCGGTCGGCATCCTCGCCGGGCTGATCATCTGGTTCGCCTTCCACGAGCGGTTCGAGCGACGATCGCAGTCGATCGACTGGCTCGGCGCGGGGCTCCTCACCGGCTCGATCGTGTTGCTGCTGTTCGCCGTCTCCGAAGGTGGCCAGCTGTTCGGCTGGACCTCGCCGCTCGTGGTCGCGATGCTTGCCGGCGCCGTCGCGCTGTTCGTCGCCTTCGTCCTCAACTCGAGAAGGACGCCCGCGCCGCTGATCGACCTCGATCTGCTCCGATCACCGCTGGTCCGGGCCGGGCTCGGGATCGGCACCCTGGCCGGCGTCGTGATGTTCGGCCTGACCACGTACGTCCCGCCCATGGTCCAGGGCGTCCACGGGGGAACGGCGTTGGAGGCGGGAGCCGCGGTCGCCGCGATGTCGATCGGCTGGCCGATTGCGTCGGTCCTCGCCGGCCGGCTGCTGATCCGGATCGGCGCCGGCCGATCGTGCTCGCGGGGAGCGGGATGCTCGTCGTCGGCGCGCTGCTCGTCACGCAGCTCGACCGGTTCGACGCGCTCGTCTACGCGATGGTCGCCTGCGGCGTGACCGGGTTCGGGATCGGCCTCGCGTCGACGACCCTGCTCGTCGTCATCCAGGGCGCGGTCGAATGGCAGCGACGGGCGGTCGCGACCGGGCTCGTCCAGTTCAGCCGGACGATCGGCGGAGCCGTCGGAGTCGGGGTGATGGGCGGTGTCCTGACCGCGTTCGTCGGGACCGCATCGTCGGCGATCCTCGATCCCGTGGGACGGGGGAGCGTCTCGCCGGCGGCGGCGGCGGCCGCTCGAGCGTCCCTCGCCTCGGGACTCACCGTCACGTTCTGGCTCATGCTCGGAGCCGCCGCGCTCGCATGCCTGCTGGCGATCCGGTCGATGCCGAACGTGTCGCTCGGCCACGAGCTGTCGTCGACGGCGGGGGCCCGCGTCACAGCGGAGTGAGCCTCGGGTGGCCTCCCGGCCGGGCGGGTGCGATCCCGCCCGGCCGACGCTGACCGTTCAGCTCTCGGCGAGCACCTCGCGGAGTCGCGCGGCGAATTCGTCCGGCTCGCCGGTCTGGCCGTACTCGCCGCCGAGGAAGCCCGCATGGCCGCTCGGGAACATCGCCGGTCGGCTGCCCAGACGCTCGGCCACCGCCTCCGCGCCGCGATGCGCCATCTCGCCATCCGATTCGACACCGGCGGCCATGACGATGCGCGTCGAGGCGTTGCGCAACGCGTCGAAGTCCGGCTCGAAGTGCGTGCAGCTCAGGATGTTCTGGCCGAGGAGCGCGTCCGTCCGCGACCCGTCGTCGCCGGCCGGCATCCCGAACATCGCCGGGTCCGGTGCCGGCTGACTCGCGAAGTCGGTCGTGATCGGGCCCTTGTGGGTGACTCCGAGGATGAAGTGGGCCATGCCCGCGCCGAATCCCTGGCGCTGATACGTGTCGGCGATCGCCTCCGTGAGGGCCATCGCTCCATCGCGATCCGGCAGGATCGAGGCGAGCGGCGGCTCGTGGGCGACGACCGTTCGGACATCCTCGGGATGGGTTGCGACGAGGGCGAGGGCGTTGACGGCACCGCCGCTGGTCGCGAAGAGGTCGACAGGGGCGGTGCCGAGCTCGCCGATGATCCGGTGCAGGTCGTCGGCGTGCTGCTCCGGCGTCGAGGGTGACGTCGGATCGGCCTTGGAGCTTCGATCGACGCCGCGTGGGTCGTAGGTCACGACGGTCCGGTCCGTGAAGTGGCTGGCCAGGGTTCCGAAGCCGCCGGCTCCCATCGGCGAACCGATGACGAACAGGGTGGGCTCCGTGCTTCCCGAATGGAGGCGCACGTCGTAGGTGAGGACGGCTCCGGGGGCCTCGACCGTCTTCGTGGTCGGCTCGATGGCTGCGTTTGCGGTCGTCATGGGTCGGTTCTTCCTCTTGTGGGGTTCGACGGGTCTGTCAATCAGGACGGGCGTCGGGGTCGGGACTCATCGGTGGTCGGCGTGTCACGCGGAAGGGCGGACCGGATCGCCGGCAAGGATGGCGTCGATCTGGCCGACGGCTTCGGTGAGGCCCTGCTCCATACCCATGGCGAGAACCTGCTCCATCGCCGCGGTCGACGAGAAGCGACTCTCGATCGACATCCGCGTCCGGCCGGCGGTGACCGGTTCGATCGTCACGCGGCCCTCGTTCCGCGGAAAGCTGTCGTCCGGTGTGCCATCGCTCCCGGCAAACCCGTCGACGTAGACGAGGAGGCGAGGAGGATCGACCTCGACGACGTCCCAGTAGCCATGCGGCTGGTCGCCCTGCGGCCCGGTCATGTGGTACTGGACGCGGCTGCCCGGGGCGAGATCGTGCGCGGTGAACGTCGCGGGATAGGTTGGCGGACCCCACCAGCGCTCGAGCTGGCGCGGATCCGACCACAGCTCCCAGACGCGCTCCGGCGATGCGTCGAATTCGGCGGTGAGGGTCAGCGTCAGTGCGTCAGGGTCCTTGTGGACGGCGGTCACGGTCATCGGTTCGTCTCCCTGGTGTGCTCGATGAGGTCCGTCATGCGGTCGACGCGGCCGCGCCACAGCGCCTCGTATCCGTCGAGCAGGCCGCGCGCGAGGCGAAGCCGCTCGATCTCCGTGCGAACGACCTTGCGCCGGCCGTTGCGCTCCTTCGTGACGAGGCCCGCCCGCTCCAGCACCGCGACGTGCTTCTGCACCGCCGCGAAGCTCATCGGGTAGTGCCGCGCCAGCTCCGCGACGCCTTCGCTCCCGCTCAGCGCCCGGAGGACGATGTCCCGCCGCGTGGCGTCCGCAAGGGCGGCGAAGACGTGATCGGGGTCGAAGGCTTGCGTCATTGGTACAACCATACGGTTGTATGACGACGGTGTCAAACGTCGGCGATTTCGGGGATCGGGGGCGACAGACCGCGCCTCGCAAGGCACCATGGCTCACGGACCGACAGGGGAGGGATCTGCGATGACCCAGGCACTCAGTGCGCCGTCGGCGCTCGGCGCGGCGCAGCTCGGCCGGCTTCAGGCCGCGTTCGACGGCGAGATCGTCACACCGACCGACCAGGAGTACGACGAGGCGCGGCGGCTGTGGAACGCGATCCACGACCGACGTCCGGCGGTGCTCGTCCGGCCGCGCTCCAGCGACGAGGTCGCCGCGGTCGTCCGGTTCGCGCGCGACGAGGATCTCGAGCTCGCGATCCGGTCCGGTGGCCACAGCGCGGCCGGCCATTCCAGTTCCGATGGTGGTCTCGTCGTCGACCTGTCCCGACTGCGCGGCGTCACCGTGGATCCCGCCGCCGGGACGGCGCGGGCGAATGGCGGGGCGCTCCTCGGTGAGCTCGACGTCGCCGCGCAGGCCCACGGTCTCGTGTGCCCGGTCGGCGTCATCGGCCACACCGGCGTCGCGGGGCTCACGCTCGGCGGCGGGATCGGCCGGCTCCAGCGCCACTTCGGTCTCACGATCGACAACCTCCGAGCCGTCGAGCTGGTCACGGCCGACGGCCGCCTCGTGCGGGCCAGCGCGACCGAGGAACCGGAGCTGTTCTGGGGCCTGCGGGGTGCGGGCTGGAACTTCGGCGTCGCGACCGCGTTCGAATTCGACCTCCAGCCGTTCGGTCCGGATCTCCACCGGGGCCTCCGGACGTACCCTGCCTCGGCTGCGCGAGAGGTCTGGGAGGTCTTCCGCGACTATGCGGCCACGGCCCCGGACGCCGTCTCCGTCATCTATGGCATCAGCCTCCCGGAGGTCGGCGCGGCGGGCGACACGAGGGATGCCGGGTCGGCGGCCGGCGACCCCGACGTCTTCGTCTCGTTCAACCACAGCGGCCGCGCGGACGCGGTCGAGCGCGACACGGCGGGGCTGCGTCGCGGGCCGGAGCCGGTCTTGGCGACCACCGGGAGCGAGCGCTACCTGGATGTCCAGACGGCCCACGATCTCGTGCTCGGCTGGGGCCGGCGCTCGTTCATCAAGGGCCTGTACGCGGACGACGTTCGGGCCGAGGCGCTCGATGCCGTGGTCCAGCATGTCGCCAGCGGCCCGCCGGAGGGCGCGTTCTCCATCACCCTGCAGGGTGGCGCGATCTCGCGGGTCGACGAGGCCGACACCGCGTTCTCCGGGCGCGCGGCCCGGTTCGACCTGAGCGCCGATTCGACGTGGGATGACGCCGCCGACGACGAGCTGAACCGGGCGTGGGTCCGGGCGACGATGGCGATCGTCGAGCCGGATGCGATCGAGGGTCGCTACGCCAACGAGAATGCCGATGTCGGGCCGGACGAGACGCGGGTGATCTACGGGGACACGAAGCTCGCGCGCCTCGCCGCGCTCAAGCGGACGTGGGATCCGGACAACGTCTTCCGGCTGAACCACAACATCACCCCGGCCGCCGGCTGACCCGATCGTCGTCCGCGTGAGCTTCGGCCCGTCCGTCGGCGCAGGCCACGCCGGTTCGCAACGCCGGCCTGATGACTCGACCGCAACCGATGAGGTGGGCGACGATCGCCGTCGCCTACGGTCCGCGAATGATCCGCGACGTCGCGACGATGCCTGCCGCCTACCGCCCGGGGACGATCCGCGACGTCGCCACGATCCTGCTGACGCGAGTTCGTGCCCACCTGATCGTCGAGCATGAGCTGACGCTGATCGATTGCGGGCTGCCCGGCTCCGTCGGTTCGATCCGTCGCGCGGTCGCGGCGCTCGGCCGGTCGATGGATGAGGTCACCCGGGTCATCTGCACCCACGGCCACCTGGACCATGCCGGCAGCGCTCGCGAGCTCGCGGCGGCCGGCCTGCCGATCCACATGCACGAGGCCGACGCCCGCTGGCTGAAGACGTCCTGGGCGGATGTGATCCGTCGACCGTCCCGCGGGCGGCTGTTCGCAGCGATGACCGCCCGCCCGCGCGACGTCGTGCCGCTCGTGGATGGCCAGATCCTGCCGGTGCTCGGTGGCCTGCAGGTCATCCATACCCCCGGTCACACGCCGGGCAGCATCTGCCTCTACGGGCCTCGCGATCGGGTGCTCTTCGTCGGGGACATGCTCCAGGCGCCGGGTGGTCGGGTCACCTTCGCGAACGGCGTGTGCAGCGACGACATCGCGACGGCGCGCCGGCAGGTCCAGCGCCTGGCGTCGCTCGACGTGAAGACGATCGTCTTCAGTCACTACCCTCCACTCATGGAGGCGGCGCGGTCCATGCTCGAGGGACTCGCCGCGAAGGTCTGACCGTCTCGTGAGGCCGGAGGCAAGCCCTGTCCAGCCGAAATGCGTGCGCGTCCAGCTCCTCAGCCTCGACCAGGCGAGATGACATGTTGATCTTCCGGCCGTGACCCGGCGCAACCAGGGCGGGGCCCCACCGCAGTTCATCCCGCCGATGCTGGCGACGCTGGTCGCCGCGCCCTTCGACGATCCGGAGTGGCTGTTCGAGGTCAAGTGGGACGGGTTCCGGGTCGAGGCGGTCGTCGACGACGGTCGCGTCCGGCTGTGGACCCGCGGTGAGCTCGACGCGGCCGAGCGGTACTTCGGGCCGTTTCTCGAACCGCCAAGCTGGATCGCGGCCCGGGCCGCCGTCGTCGACGGCGAGGTGATCGCCCTGGACGATCGGGGCGAGCCGGACTTCGCGCTCCTCCAGGCGCGCATCAAGGGCAGAGGAGCGCCCGTCGACGGGACTCCGTTCGTCTACGAGGTCTTCGACCTCCTGCACCTCGACGGGCGATCGCTGGTCGATGAGCCGCTCGAGGAACGCCGACGCCTCCTCGAGGAGGTCCTCCGGCCGGATTCACGGGTCCGCCTGAGCGAGCACATCGAGGGCGCGGGGATCGCGTTCTTCGAGATCGCGCGTGGGCGTGGCCTCGAGGGGATCATGGCGAAGGACCGACGGGCTCCGTACCTGCCCGGCAAACGGAGCGACCGCTGGCAGAAGGTGAAGATCCGGCCGGAGCAGGAGCTGGTCGTCGGCGGTTGGTCGACCGGGCTGGGAAAGGCGGTGGACCTCGGCGCGCTCCTCGTGGGCGTCTACGAGGAAGGCTCGTTGCGCTACGCGGGGAAGATCGGCGCGGGGTTCACGAACGAGAACCGGGCGGACCTGCTGGCGGCGGTCGCCGGACTTGCCGCGGACGAGTCGCCGTTCGAGCCGGCGCCGCCGAGGGCGGCCGCGCGAGACGCTCGGTGGCTGCGGCCGGAGCTCGTGATCCGGGCGGAGTTCGCCGGCTGGACCGGCGACGGCCTCGTTCGCCAGGCCGCATACAAGGGCATCGAGCCGGAGAAGGACCCGCGGAAGGTCGTGCGCGAACGACCGAAATGACCCGGCGCCCGCGGGCCCGGCTGCGGGACCGCGTCAGTCGTATGCGCGCCAGATGTAGGGGGCTTCGAGCCCGTTCGAGCCGAGGATCTGGGCGATCTCGCCGACGTGATACCCCTCGTGGGTGAGGAGGCGCTGCAGGATCGACGTCCGGCTGTGGAGCTGGACCTGCTCGGCGTAGCGACGCTCGACCGTCCGGGTGAGATCCGCCGGCGTCCACCGGTCGAGGACGCGGTCGATCACGGCGTACGTTGATTCGAGCGCGGCGACGAGCTCATCCGCGGAGCGCGGGTGATCGGGATCGTCCTCCCAGCCGGTTTCCGGGTCCAGGAACGGGGTCGTCTCGGCCGCGGGCTCGCCGACCACGTGACAGAGCCAGTACACGCGCGTGCCGGCAAGGTGACCGACGAGCGCCCAGACCGGCCAGTGCTCCGGCGAGGGTCGCAGGGCAAGCTGCTCGGGCGTGAGGGTCGCGATCGCCTCGATCAGGCGGCGGTTGTACTGCGGCCAGCGGTCGTAGAACACGCGGATCGACATGGCGCCAGTCTAGGAGGAAAGCGATCGGGGACGAGCGAGAACGGTTGCCGCGGAGGCGACAGCCGGACCATCATGCGGTGTGGAGCTTCTGCCAGTCGCGGTGACGACCCTCCTCGTCGCGATCGCCGGTCCGGTCGGGATCACCCTTGGCTGGTGGCTGGGCCGGCGCGGCGAGCGCGAGCGGCAGCAGCGCGAGGAGCGGAAGAGCGCGTATGTCGATTTCGTCCACGCGGCGATCCGATATCGCAATGCCACCGATGACGAGCGTCGCGAGATCCGCGAGGAGCGCTGGGCTGCGCTGGCCGAGATCGTGCTCGTCGCGCCGCCGAAGGTCGTCGAGGCCGCGAGCTACCAGGTCAGCACCGGCGATCACCTGCTGGAGCCGGGACTGACGGCCGACGACCGACGGGCCGTGTATCTCGAGATCTGGGAGCGAAACCGGACGTTCACCCGGCTGGCCCGGACCGACCTGAAGGTTGGCGCCGCCGATCCGTGGGCGGGCATGGAGCCGGTGGTCGGCGACCGGATCGATTTCGTCCGACCATCCAGCCCCCGACCCTGACCCGCGTGCGCGGTCACGCGCGTTGAGCTGCTCCTGATCCAGCTGCGTTCGGGCTAGCCTTCCCGGGTGGCGATCACATCGGAGCGGGCCGGAGACGCGATCGCGGGCGACCAACCGCTCGGGCACAACCGCGACTTCCTGACGCTCCTGATCAGCCAGACCGTGTCGGTCGGCGGTGACGCCGTCAGCTCGACCGCCCTGCCGCTGCTCGTGCTCGCCCTGACGGGCTCGGGCCTCGTCATGGGGATCGTCGGCGCTTTGACGACGGGTGCCGATTTCGTCTTCGGCACGGTCGCCGGCGCCCTGGCGGACCGCGGCGACCGGAAGCGGATGATGTTCCTCTCCGATCTCGGCCGAGCCGTCCTCACCGCGATGATCCCGATCAGCGTGTTCCTGCACGGCCCGACGCTGGCCGTGATCCTCGTCGTCTCCGGGCCGATGGCGATCCTCCGGGGGTTCTTCCGGGCGGGCTACCTCGCAGCGATGCCGAACCTGGTCGGTCGCTCGCAGCTCGCGCGCGGCAACGGGATCCTCGAGACGGCCTACTCGACCGCGTTCGTCATCGGCCCGGCGCTGGCCGGACTCCTCGTCAGCGTCATCGGCCCTGGCGAGACGCTGGCCGTGGACGCGGCCTCGTACGCCATCTCGTCGATCGGCCTGATCCTGATCCGGCGCGACCTCAAGGCACCGGCCGACCGGCCACCCTCCCGAATCGTCGACGACATCCGCGAAGGCGTCCTCTACGTCGCCCGCCATCCGGTGCTCCGGACGGTCATCCTCCTGTTCGCGACGACGTCTGCCGTCTTCACGCCGATCGGCGCCGCGATGACGTTCCGCATCGTCCGCGACCTCGGCCAGAGCCCCGCGGCGTTCGGCCTCACGCTGACGGGCCTCGGGGTCGGGACGCTCGTCGGGGCCGCGCTGGCGTCGCGGCTCGGACCCGGCACGCAGGTCTGGCGCGTGCTGGTCGCGGCCGTCGTCCTGATGGGCCTGCCGGTGATGGGCGCCGCGGCCATCCCGTCGCTGCCCGCGATCATCGTGCTCGCGGCGTTGAGCGGGGCGGGGGAGGCGATCGTGGTCGTTCTGTACGTCAGCGTTCGAGCGGCGAACTCACCCGACGCGATCGTCGGGCGCGTCGCGAGCACGGCCCGGGTGACGGCGCTCGCCCTCATGCCGATCGCGAGCCTCGTCGGCGGCCTCCTGATCGACACGGTCGGCGGATCGGCCACGCTGGCGATCATCGGGGCGCTGACCTGCGTCCTTGCCCTGGCCTTCAGCCAGGTCGGAGCCCTGCGCGAAGCCTCCCTCGCGCCAGGCGTGACGAGCTGACGCGGCGGCAATCCGGTGACGCACATTTCGTAGAGACCGGCGCCAGAGCGCTCCGCGCTACGCGTGCGGCCCGACGCGAACCGGACCCAGCCGGAGCGTCGGGGTCGCCTCCATCACCGCGCCGACGAGCTGGGCCTCGTCGTCGAGCTCCCGACGCTGCGTTGACGTGAGACGGCCGAACGGTTCGACCGTGATCTCGATCCTCCGCCCCGAGCGGCGTTGGTGCCACACACCGCCGACGATCCCGTCGAGCAGGAGCACCGGGTAGTTGCCGGCCTGGCCGCCGGCGAGGGCCCGGGTTGCCGCCACGCCCGGGAAGAGACGCTCGCGTGGCTGACCCGCGACGACGAATGCGTCGAAGTAGGGGAGCAATCGCACGCTCGGGGCCGCCTCCGCCACCACAGCTGTGTCGCCGGTCACGGTCCACGTCGGTTCGCCCTCGAAGTCGACCTGCTCGATCCGCCCGCCCAACCGATCGAAGAGGTCGGCGGCGACGCGCGGCGGGATCGCGAGCCACTTCGCGAGGTGCTGGGGCGTCGCCGGGCCGTAGGCCGTCAGGTAGCGCAGCACCAGGGTCGCCAGCGCCTCACCGCCTGGGTCGGGACGAACCCCCCGCAGCCACTGGCTCGGGTTGGCGTAGGTGACGTTCCGACCCCGAGTCGGCCCGAAGCACAGCACGCCGCGATGTGCGGCGGTGCTCGTGAGCTGGCGCCAGCGCGGCCATTTGACCTGGAACGCGTCCATCCTCTGTTCGACCGCCCAGTGGCCGGTCCGCGTCTCCACGGCCGCCGTGAGCTCGTCCACGGTCAGCGGTCCGGCGAGCAGCGCCTCGTCGATCGCGGCGATCACCTGCTCGGCCTCTTCCCCGGTGAACCGAACGCCGTCGGGGTGACGGGGGACCGATGACGGCAGCGCCGAGAGCGCGCCGGTCCACATCGGGAGGTCTGCGGTCGCGACGAGATGGACGGTTCCGCGCGGCCCGAAGGTCTTGACCAGCGACCGCTGCTCCCACAACGCCCCGTGGACGTCCGCCCGCGTCGCCCGGACGATCCGGCGTCCGACCGAGAGCTCGGCGGCGGTCTGGATCTGGGCGTGCACGCCGCACAGTGCCGCCGCGACCTCGGCCGGGCCTCCGTCCGTCAGCGGCGTGGTCAGGAAGCTGCGAGCCATCCGCCGCCGGGTGACGTCGCTCCAGGTCAGCGAAGGTGTCGCCATCGTCGCCATTTGATCACGACGCTCCAGAACGTCGGAGGAGAGAGCAGGTGCAGGAGTCCGGACTCCGGGGCCGCGTCGGAGCATCGATGCGCTGATGTCGCGTATCGTCGAAGGCCATGGTCGACGGGTTGCAGCCCAGCGTTCCCGAGCGCGTCGTCGTCTGCCTTCCGGACGGCCCCGACCGCGCGCACATCGGCGATCTGCCCGCGAACGTCGACGTCCGCCTCGTCGCGCCCGACCCGGAACCCGTCCCGGACCTCGCGGACGTGGAGCTCATCGTGCCCGGCGCGCGGATCCACGAGGCGCTTCTCGACCTGCTCGCGAGGGGAGGGGGCAAGCTCCGCGTCATCCAGACCACAAGCGCGGGCGTCGACTGGCTGCGGGATCACGTGCCGGAGCACGTCGTCGTCTGCAACGCCCGGGGCGTCTACGACACCCCGCTCGCGGAGTGGGTCGCCGGCGCCATCCTCGCGATGGAGCGCGGCCTCATGCAGTCGCGGGACGCCCAGGCGCGGCACGCCTGGGAGTCGATCGAGCCGCCGGAGCTCGCAGGTCGGCGAGTGGTAATCCTCGGTCTCGGCTCGATCGGTGCCGCCATCGCCGATCGACTTCGCGCGTTCGGTGTCGAGATCACGGGCGTCGGTCGAACCGCCCGCGAGGGCGTTCGCGGACTCGCGGAGCTCGAGGACGTGCTCCCTGGCGCCGAGATCCTCGTGAACATCCTGCCCCTGACCGCCGAAACCAACGGACTCCTGGACGCACCTCGGCTCGCGCTCCTGCCGGATGGCGCGCTGATCGTGAACGCGGGCCGCGGGCCGACGATCGACACGGGCGCGCTGGTGCAGGAGCTCCGCGCAGGGAGGCTCCGGGCAGCGCTGGACGTCACGGACCCCGAGCCACTCCCGCCGGACCACGCCCTGTGGGAGCTGCCCAACGTCCTGATCACGCCGCACATGGCCGGCGATTCACCCGCGAGCAGGATTCGATCGTTCGAGCTCGCCGGCGACCAGATCCGGCGCTTTGCGGCCGGGGAGCCGCTGCTCAACGAGGTCCCCCGCTACCAGCTCGAGTGATGTCATTCCAGCGGGGTTCCGGCGCGACCGATGACATCGCCGGGTCGCGGTCGTCAGAAGAGTGACATCGAGAGAGCCTGGACGGGCTCACCCACGCAGGAGAGGACCACCATGACCGCGATCACGCCGTGCCTCTGGTTCGACCGCCAGGCCGAGGAGGCCGCCACGTTCTGGAGCTCGATCTTTCCGGACAGCCACGTGGACGCGGTCCACCGGGCCGCGAGCGCAACGCCGAGCGGCGAGAAGGGAACGGTCATCACCGTCGAGTTCACGCTTCGCGGCGTCCCCTTCGTGGGCCTGAACGGAGGGCCGGACTTCCGCTTCAACGAGGCGATCTCGTTCATGGTCGACTGCGCCGATCAGGCCGAGGTCGATCGCTACTGGGACGCCCTCACCGCGGGTGGGGGCGAGCCGGGACCCTGCGGCTGGCTGAAGGATCGCTACGGCGTCTCGTGGCAGATCGTCCCGCGGCGGCTGCTCGAGCTCACCCAGGGTGCGGACGACCCGGCGGGTGCGGAGCGCGCCATGCAGGCGATGCTCCAGATGGGGAAGATCGAGATCGCCGAGCTCGAGCGCGCGTACGCGGGCAGCTGAGGGATCGCCGGCTGGCGGCGAACCAGAGGCGGAGCCTCCGCCGCGGCGCTATCCGGGTAGCAACGTTCCCTCGCCGCCCCGGTCGGTGAGCGTCACGCCGATCGCTGCGGCCGTGACGCAGCCGATCGCCAGGGCGGCAATCGCCGGGAGCGCCTGGCCGAGGATGACGACGCCGACGAGCGCGGCGATGACCGGCTCGAGCGTCACGATCACGCCGTACGCACGGGCGGTCATCCGGCTGAGCGCCTCGAACTCGAGCGACAGGGGGAGGGCCGTCGAGAAGATCGCGACGGCCAACGCCCCGACGAGCACGCCGAGATCGAGCCGACCCAGACCGCCGGCCACGAGCTCGAACGGCAGCGTGAACACCGCCGCGATCGGCATGGCGAGGGCGAGCGCGACGCCACCGACGCGCCGCGCGACGCGCGGGCTGAGCAGGACGAAGGTCGCCCATCCGCCGCCCGCCGCGAGGGCGAACGCCACGCCCACGGGATCGAGGTCCGTGCCGATCCTCGGCGTCAGGAGCGCAAGGCCCACGACCGCCAGCCCGATCCAGAAGAACTCCCGGGCCCGGCGCGAGGTGAGGACCGCCACGCCGAGCGGGCCGATGAACTCGATGGCGACCGCGATCCCGAGCGGAATTCGGGCGATTGCGCTGTAGAAGCACATGTTCATCGCGCCGATGACGCAGCCGAAGAGGACGAGCATCGCGACATCGCGACGCGCGATCGGCCGGACCCGGCTGATCCGGTGCCGGGCGGCGACGAGCAGCAGCAGCGCCGAGAAGGCGACGCGGAGAAAGACGGTCGCGATCGGTCCGATCGTCTCGAACAGGTGGATCGCCACGGCGGCGCCGAGCTGGATCGAGACGATCGAGACGAGCAGCAACCCGGGCGGTGGCACGGCCGCGACGGCGCGCGCGAACGGGCCGCCAGTGGGGCCCGGGCCGCGGCCGGTCGTTTCGGCCGTGGAGGTCAGCGCGGCATCAGAGGTCATGGCGTCATGGTGCCCGACGCCGCGTTCGAAGCTGGCAGGGTTCGGCTGACCGCACCCCTAGAGGTGCGGGGCGACGCCTTCGGCGAGCTGCGCCATGACGTCGAGCTGGGCCTCGGAGTCGAGGAGCGGGAGGTGGCTCCGGGCGACGAACTCGACGGGGACGCCGGCCTGCCGTCGGATGTCGAGCAGCGCGTCGACGAGCTCGTCGGTCGTCCCCGCGTGCGCGGTCCCGCGGAGCAGTCGCTCGTCCGGCCCCTCGAACGGGGGAGGGGAGGCAGCAGGGAGCGATCGGGTGGCCGACGCCTCCATGTCGCTGTACTTCCAGCTCAGGCCCCACACCGCGTCCCGGTAGCGGGCGAGCGCCTCGGCACGCGAGGCGCCCGGCAACAGGATCGAGTAGTGGATGAACCGGAACGTCGACGGGTCGCGGCCGGCGCGCTCGCACTCCTCGAGCACCCACTCCACCTGGCCTCGGAAGTCCGCGGCGGAGGCGTTGGAGAAGATGCCGTCGGCGAGGCGCGCGGCACGGCGGATCGCCGGCTCCGCATCGCCGCCGACCACGATCGGAATCCGGGCCGGCGGCGTTGGCCTCACACCGAGCGTCGGGAGGTCGTACACCGAGCCCTGGTGGGTGAAGGGCTCGCCGCTCCACGCCTGCGGCAGGATCCGGAGGATCTCCTCCATCGCCGCGCCACGCCGTCGCATGTCGGCGCCCAGGCCGGCGTATTCGACCTCGGACCAGCCGAGACCGAGACCGAGCGTGAGCCGGCCGTGGCTGAGCAGCTGGACCGTCGCGGCATCCTCGGCGAGCCGGAGCGGATGGTGCATCGGCGCGAGGATGACGCCGGTCCCGATCTCGATGCGGGACGTCGCCTGCGCCAATGCCGCGCTGACGACGAGGAGCGACGGCATGTAGCCGTCATCGACGAAGTGATGCTCCGTCGTCCAGACGGACGTGAAGCCGAACCGTTCCGCTTCGACCGCGAGCCGGATCGTGTCGTCGTAGGCGCGAGTCCAGTCGGTCTCGCCCGGCCGCACCTGGGCGCTGAGGAGTCCAAAGCCGAGTCCCATGGAGAGAGCGTAGCGGGTCGCCGGGCGAGGGACGGTCCGGGACAGTCCGGGACGGGTTCAGCGGAGGGCGACGACCGCCAGCAGGATCAGGATCGCGACCCCGGCGGCGATCAACGTGATCAGGAGAGCCCGGACGCGCGCGCGAGCCGACTCGAGCTCGCGCTTCAACTCGTCGATCTGACGCCGGAGCTCGGCGACCTCCGCAGCGCCCGCCTGTTGGCGCGCTCGAGCGCCGGCGGGAGCGTTGTCATCCCCGAGACCGAGGGCGGCAAGGTGCGCGTCGATCCGCGGGTCGCCGGGATCGCGGACGATTGCCCGGGCAGCCGCGGAGAGATCGGCAGGAGTGCGCGCGGGTTCGTCGCGGCGTTCCTCGGTCATCGGCGCCTCCGCAGCGGTGATGTCCCGACACGGTACCAGCCCCGGTCGAGTGACCTGCCGGGGGCGGCTGACGCCGCGGTGCCTACAGGACCGTCGGATCGATGATCTGCCGAACGTTCCTCGAAGCGGTCGGGGAGCAATTGTCGAACCCGCCGAAGCAGCTTCGTCGGGAGGGTGGGAGCAGGACGTCCCTGCCCAGAACGAGGAGCAGACGATGCCTCAGTACATGCTGTCGGTCCATACCGCGGCCGACGAGTCGCGCGAGCCGATGACCGAGGAGCAGCAGCGCGATGGCTTCGCCAGGATCGCGGGTCTCGAGTCCGAGATGGAAGCGGCGGACGCGTTCGTCTTCTCGGCGCGCCTCAGTCCGGCGGACGAGGCGAAAGTCGTTCGTCGAGGCCCGGGTCGGCCGAAGAGCACAGACGGCCCGTTCGCCGAGACCAAGGAGCAGCTCGGCGGCTTCTACCTGATCGAGGCGCCGACGATCGACGCCGCGATCGACTGGGCGTCACGGGTCAGTGAGGCGATCAGCGAGCCGATCGAGGTTCGGCCGTTGGCTGGGAGCCGAGGCTGCTGAGCAAGCGCGAATCGCAGACTGGGCCACCCCGCTCGGGTGGCCCAGCGTCGTGTCAACCTCCCCGGATCACGCGACGACGTTGTACGACCCAACGAGGGTGATCTCACTGACGGCGGGCGGCTCATCGCAGCGACTCTCGATGTCCGCCGTGAACGCCTTGAACGCGTCGATCTCGCCGAGAATCCGGCCGGGCTGGTCGGTCTCGATCACAACGTGCATGAAGCTGACGCCGTCCGGGAGCCGAAACGTCGCGTAGTGGAGGCCCTCTGGACGCTTCGCGGCGAGCTCCGCGTACACCGCCTGGACGAGAGCCACGTTCTCGTCCGCCCGCTCCGGTCGGACCTTGTACCGCACCATCGAGCTACCCATTCGTCGACTCCCGTGACGGCACCAATGTCGGTGCGCTACGGAAGAGACGGCTCGAACACCGGTAACTCATCGGTTACGGAAGACGTCCTTCGAAAGAAGGGCGGCGGGCGACCGTGCCGGGCCAGGCCACACCTACTTCGCGGTCACCTCGTCACCGCACGCAACGAAGCCAATGGGCTCGAAGCTGCCTTCGATCCGATACCTCCGGCCCGTCGTCGCGACCACCTTCCCGTCGGGCCCGAGGACCGCGACCTCGCTGCCGACCCGGCGACCCGTGAAGGTCGGCCACCACAGCACGGAAATCGTCGAGCCCGCCGGTCGGTCCCCGCCGTCGACATTCATCGCGGTTCCGCCGTTCGGATCGACGACGAGCAGACCCTCGGCCCACCAGCCGGGGCGGCAGGCCCCGGGATACGCGGCGGATCCCGGCTCCCAGCTCGTCCGCAGCGCGAACGGTTCACCGAGCGGCGCGGCCGCATCGCAGCCGACCACGCCCGCCGCCAGCACGAGCGAGGCGATCGTTCGACGCATCCGTCCCTCCGGCAGAGCAGTCTTCGCGTCAACCTACACGAAGCGAACGGCCCGGCGCCGGCGTCGCGGATCCGCCGACCTCATCGATATCGTTGAAGTCACTCCGAAAGGCAACACCCTGCAGTCCCGACACGTCTCCGTCGATCCGCCACCGTTCGACGTCATCATTGCCGGCTGCGGGCCGACGGGCGGGCTGCTGGCCGCCGAGCTGCGCCTCCACGGCACACGCGTTCTCGTTCTCGAACGGGAAACGGAGCCAGTCTCCTTCGCGCGAATCGTCGCGCTCCACATCCGCAGCATCGAGATGCTGGCGATGCGGGGGCTGCTGCAGCGCGTCTTCGAGCACGGCAGGCGGCGGCCGGCTGGCGGCTTCTTCGCGGGCATCCCGACTCCGGCCCCGGAAGGCCTCGACACCGCGCACCCCTATCTGATCGGCATTCCGCAGCCCGTCCTCGAGCAGATCCTCGAAGACCATGCGATCGACCTCGGGGCGGAGGTCCAGCGCGGCCGCGCGGTCACGGGTCTCGAGCAGGACGCGGACGGGATGACCGTCGAGCTGGCCGACGGTGAGCGGCTCCGTTCGCGCTACCTCGTCGGCTGTGATGGCGCACACAGCACCGTGCGGAAGCTGCTGGGCGTCGGCTTCCCCGGCGAGCCGGCGCGGACCGAGACGCTTATGGGCGAGATGGAAGTCGGGCTGCCGGATGAGGAGATCGCCGCGGCCGTCGCGACGATCCGCGAGACGAACCCGCGGTTCAGCCTTCTGCCGATCGGTGATGGCCTCTACCGAGTGGTCATCCCCCTGGCCTCAGCCACGGAACGGGCGGAGCCGCCGACCCTCGAGGAGTTCCGACACCATCTGCGGGCGATCGCCGGAACGGATTTCGGCGTCCATTCGCCACGTTGGCGATCCCGCTTTGGGGACGCCACCCGCCTCGCGGAACGCTACCGAATCGGCCGGGTGCTGCTGGCGGGCGACGCGGCACACGTCCATCCGCCCGCCGGCGGCCAGGGTCTCAACGTGGGCCTCCAGGATGCATTCAACCTCGGCTGGAAGCTGGCCGCCGAGATCCGCGGCTGGTCGCCGACCACGCTCCTCGACACATACGAGGCGGAACGTCGTCCGATTGGCGAGCAGGTCCTCGACAACACGCGCGCCCAGATGGAGCTGCTGTCCACCGAACCGGGCCCCCAGGCCGTTCGGAGGCTCCTCATGGAGCTGATGGACTTCGACGAGGTGAACCGCTTCCTGACCGAGAAGATCGCGGCGATCGACATCCGCTACGACTACGGCGAGGGCGCGGACCTCGTGGGGCGCCGCCTCCCTGACCTCGAGTTGAACGGCGGGCGCCTGTACGACCTGCTCCATCGCGGCCGCGGCCTCGTGCTGGACCGAACCGAGCGCCTGACAGCCGGCCCGTGGTCGGATCGGGTCGACTACGTCGCCGACCCAGATGTGGCTCTCGATGCGCGGTGCGTGCTGCTTCGGCCGGACGGCTACATCGCGTGGATCGGCGAACAGCAGCACGATCTGAACGCGCGGCTTTCCCGGTGGTTCGGCGCGCCACACTCAGGTCGCTGACGGCAGCCCGCTACGCGCGCCCCTCAGGTTCCGTGTTCAACGCCCGAATTCAGACGCGGTGGAACGGTCGCCAAGGCTCGTCCACGTGGGCGAGCCAGACCAGCTCCGGGTCAAGCGCTCGGACCAGCTGCTGGCCCTCGGTCTGCGGCTCATCGAGCTCGCCGAACGTGACCGCCAGGTCGCCGGCGATGACCTGCCGGTGCTCGCCGGCTCCGACGACGACCACCTGGGAGCCGGGCGTGTGGCCCGGCGCCGAGACCAGCCGGACACCGGGGAGCAGCTCCAGCTCACCGTCCACTGGCACGTACTCCACGCCGGCCGCATCTACCCACTCGCGGATCGTGTAGTCGTCCTGCGTTCGCGCGTCGTCGAGCTCGCGGCGCTGGACGTGGATCGGCTTGCCCGGGAAGAGGCGGTTGCCACCGCAGTGGTCGAAGTGGAGGTGGGTGTTGACGACGATATCGATGCCGGCCAGGTCGAAGTCCTGCTCGTTCAGCGGGCTCAGCCGCGGATCCATGTCCGCCACGAGCGGATGGAGCTCCGTCATCCCGGTGTCGACGAGCACGCGGCCATCGGGATGGTCGATGACGTGGACGTAGACGGGCATCCGCTGATCCTCGGCGACGAGCAGGTCGGCGACGCGGACGGGCGTGATCGTGATGTCGCCGCTCATCGCTTCCCGAATCCGGGCATCGCCGCGGCCTGCTGCATCCACGAGGCGACCTGGTCCTCGTCGATGTCGTCGAGCGATGCGAGATCCACGCCGCGCGAGTCCTTGCCCATGCCGATCGGCGTCGCGGGCGGGACCGGCGTGAGCGACGTGCCGCGGCCGAACACGAGCTTGACGTGGCCCTCGAACCCGCCGCACGCGAAGCACCAGCCGTCGCCAACGCCGTACCACGAGATGCCCCACTTCACGGAGCGCTGCATGCCGGGCAGCGTTTCGGCCGCCAGGGCGTCCACTCGCTCGGCGATGGACCGCTGCGGTTGGGGCAGGCTGCCGATGTAGGCGAAGACGGGCTTGTCGCCGACCGCCGCCTTTGCGGGGCTGGCCCTGCCGGTCATCGCCGCGGGCAGGGTCGATTCTCCGGTGAGCGGGCCGGCGTCGGCCTCCGCGCCGCGTCCGTCGTCAGGCGATGTCATCCGGTGCTCCTCGGCTCATGGTCGTCGACAACATTGACGGCCGTCCGGATCGAGAATCATCGGTGTATCCGCCCGGCAACCCTCGTGGTCCTACGGCCGCTCACTCGCTGCGAAGACCCGCCACTCGTCGTCGATGCCCTTGAGCGCGTGGGATCCCCGCGACTCGAAGGTGATCCCGGATCCAGCGACCAGGTCCCGGACGGTGCTCGATGTCAGAACCTCGCCTGGCGCGGCGAGCGAGCTGATCCGGGCGGCGATGTGCACCGCGATGCCAGCAATGTCATCGCCGACCAGCTCGATCTCCCCGGTATGGAGTCCGGATCGAACCTCGATGCCCTGCACGGACAGGAGGTCGCGGATCTCGAGCGCGGCGCGGACCGCGCGAGCCGGTCCGTCGAAGGTCGCGAGGAAGCCGTCACCGGTCGACTTGATCTCGCGCCCGCGGAAGCGATCCAGGAGCAGACGAATCGCCCGGTCGTGCGCGCCGAGCGCCTCGCGCCAGCGCGCATCGCCGATGTCCGAGGCGTGTCGAGTCGACCCGACGATGTCGGTCAGCAGGACCGTCGCGAGCACCCGATCGGGTTCGACGACGGGCCGCGCGCCGGTGAGGAATTCCTGGATCTCGCCGAGCATCGGAGCCGTGTTGCCGGCCCACGTGTAGTTGTCGGCGCCGGGAATCTCGACGAACCGCGCACCGTCGATGCGTTCGGCGATGTACCGGCCGTGGGCTGGCGCGACTCGGGTTGACGCGACGTGGTGGAGGAGGAGTGTCGGGACCCGGATGGCGGGCAGGACATGCCGGACGTCGACCTGGTACAGCCAGCCGATCATGGCCTTCGCCGTGCCCGGGCTCGCCGACTGACGCTCGTAGCGGATGTAGGAATCGGCGAGCGGCCGATCCGCCAGCAGCTGGGGCGCCAGGAACGACATCGTCCCGCCGTCCCTGCCCCAATGCGATCGGATCATCTCAAGGTCGTTCTGAAGCGATTCGAGTGGGTTGCCCCACGGGTAGTCCTCCGCCCAGGCGAGGCGGGCGCAACCGTCGACGAGGACGAGCGACGAGGTTCGATCCGGATAGGTCGCGGCAAACAGGAGGGCCATGACCGACGCGCCAATTCCGGACAGGAGAGCCGTCCGTGTCGATCCGACGTCGTCGAGGACCGCGCGGAGATCATCGATCCATTCCTCGACCGTCGGCAGGCCGTCCACCGAGATCGGGTCCGAGAGGCCGGTTCCGCGCTTGTCGAAGACGATCAGCCGGCTGAACGACGCGAGCTCCGTCAGCAGCTTGGCGAGGGGAGGGAAGGACCACATCGCGTCGACATTGCTGAACCACTGGTCGACGAGGACGAGGTCGATCGGACCGTCGCCGATCACCCGATACGCGATATGCAGCCCGCCCGTCCGTGCGTAGCGGGGCGGCCGCGCCAGAATCGTCTCGGGAGTCACCGTCGCGATGGTACCGTCGGCGCATGGCACGACCGGAAACGGACCGGGGCTCCGGGGCCGACCTCTCCGACGCTGCCCTGGCGGCATCCGGCGACGTCTACCGGCTCGGACATCGATGGCTGATCAACGGCCCGATCGATGTGGTGTTCGATCTGCTGAGCCACGCGAAGGACTACCCGACGTGGTGGCAGCCATGCTTCAAGTCGGCCGAATCCGATGACGAGGTCGCGGTCGGGGCACGGTCGCACCTCCGCGTCCGTGCCCGCCTGCCCTACGAGCTGATCTGGGACATCACGCTTGCGGAGCTGGATCGACCGAACCTCATCGTCGTCGACACCAATCTCCGGCTCAGCGGTCATTTCCCGATGCACGGCCCGATCCGGTACCGGCTCACCGAGGGGCCGAACGGCGTCGAGGTCGTCAACGACCAGGTCATCGTCGCGGAGCGACGGCTGCCGCGACCGTTGCGCGCGCTCCTCCAGCGAGCGTTCGCCTACAACCACGCCTGGGCCTTCAGGATCGGCGGCCGTGGTCTGCAGCATGCCGTCGACCGCGCCGTCGCCGCTCGAACAGCGGCCGTTTCGGCGCCCTGAGGCGAAGGCCGAACGCCGCTCGCGTCGATCTGGTCTCTCAGCCGGGCGTCGTCCCCGCCGACGGGATCGCCTCGAGCTCGATGATCCGGCCCTCGATCCGGCCGGCGTCCGCGTAGTCCTCGACATGCTGGATGCCGCTCCCGGTCAGGCCCAGCCCGGTCGCGGCCGCGTCGGTGACGAGCAGGTACGGCCGATGGCCGATCCGGTCCCGAACCGTGTTCTTCAGCAAGCGGTGCGCGACGGTTACGGCAGGCCCAAGCAGATCGCTGCCGGACCCGACGGTCTGGCGGACCGAGTGGCCCCGATGCAGCACCACCTTGAGGTCCAGAAGGGCGACTGCCGGACAGGCGATGCAGACATGGTCGTTGGCGGGGATCGCGCGGGTCCGGCTCTCGACGAACGCGCGGTAGGTCGCGCCGATCATGTCGACGACCCGGTCGCCCTGGCCGTCGAGGCTGGGCGCCGGAGCTGCCGCGAACACCGCGTCGCCCTCGAGCTTGACGAGCGCGAAACCGCTGCGGATCCCTTCGATGACGGTGTCCAGCAGCGCGCCGAGGATTCCGTAGGCGGCGGGGATCCCGCCGCTGAAGTCCACCCCGTGCTCCTGCTCGACCCCGGACATGAACGCCGTGTAGCCGGAGATGTCCGCGAGGAGGAGGTACCGCTCGCCGGCCGCGACGTCCTCTGTCGTCCCCGATGCGGAAGTGGCGACCTGTGCCATGCGGACGATGGTACGCGTCTCGTCCAAGCCGTTCGCGTCAGTCCTCGGCGAGCCCGATGAGGAGCCCTTCGGGCCCGCGGATGTAGCAGAGGCGGATCGAGTCGCCGTAGCTGACGACCTCGCTGCTGAGGAGCTCCGCGCCGTGCTTGCGAAGGCGGGCAAGCGTCTCGTCGAGGTCGTCCACCGCGAACATCACCCGCAGGTAGCCCAGGGCGTTCACGGGTGCCGTCCGATGATCAGCGACGACGGCCGGTTCGAGGAACCGCGACAGCTCGAGCCGGTTGTGGCCGTCCGGCGTGCGCATCATCGCGATCTCGACCCGCTGGTCGCCGAGTCCGGTGACGCGCCCCGCCCACTCTCCTTCGACCATCCCTTGCCCCTCGAGCTCGAGGCCGAGCTCGCGGAAGAACTCGATCGCCGCCGCGAGATCCTCGACGACGATGCCCATGTTGTCCATTCGCTTGAGTGCCATGTGCCTATTCTCGTTCGGATCGGCTCGCGGAGGGTTGGAACACTGATGCCCGACGACACACGCATTGATCGCTGGCTGTGCGCCGTGCGCCTGGTCAAGACGCGGCCGATGGCGACGCAGCTGTGCGACGGCGGGCACGTCCGCGTCAACGGCAACCCCGCGAAGCCGTCGACGAAGGTCCGTGCGGGTGACGTCGTCCACGCCCTCATCGCCGAGCGCGAGCGGATCGTCGAGGTCGTCCAGCCGATCGAGACGCGGGTCGGAGCGTCCGTCGCAGTGACCTGCTACGTCGACAACAGCCCACCGCCCGTGGTCCGGGAGATCGCGCCGGGCATCAAGGCGATCCGAGGAGAGGGCCGACCGAGCAAGCGTCTGCGACGCGAGCTGGACCGGATGCGACGCGCCGGGCCATCCTGACTCCATGAAAGCCGCCATTCGAACCCGGTACGGGTCGATCGATCACGTTCGCGTCGTCGAGCTCGAGCGACCCGTCCCAGGCGCGGGCGAGGTTCTCGTTCGCGTGCACACCGCGTCCGTCAACCGCGCCGACCTCGACTACATCGCCCCGCGTCCGCAGTTCATCCGGCTGTTCGTAGGCATGCGGCGGCCGAAGAGCATCCGGCTCGGGACGGACGTCGCAGGCACGGTGGAGGCGGTGGGTCCCGGCGTTACCCGCTTCCAACCCGGCGATCGCGTCTTCGCCGATCTGCTGCCGTTCGGGATGGGGTCGTTCGCGGAGTTCGTGGTGGCGAAGGAGAAGGCGTTCCTGCCGATCCCGGACGGCATCGACTTCGAGACGGCGGCGACGCTTCCGCACGCGTCGGTGCTCGCGCTCCAGGGCCTGCGTCGCCGGGATGGCCGGACGATTCGTCCCGGCGACCACGTCCTCGTCGACGGCGCCAGCGGCAACGTCGGCCCGTTCGCGGTCCAGCTCGCGAAGTCGATGGGCGCCGAGGTGACCGGCGTCTGCCGGACCGAGAAGGTGGACTTCGTGCGCTCCCTCGGCGCCGACCACGTCCTCGACTATCGCGCGGTCGACTTCACCCGCCAGCCGGAGCGCTATGACTGGATCATCGCCTCGGATTCGCACCACTCCGTGCTCGCGGCACGCCGTGCGCTCAAGCCGGGCGGCCAGTACGCAACTCTCGGGGGAGGGGCGCTCGACATCCTCCAGGCGATGATTGTCGGGCCGATCGCCAGCCGCGCCGGCGACCGCTGGAGCGGTCTGATGCTCTGGTGGAAGCCGTTCGACGCGGCGGACGTGGAGACGATCACGGACCGGGTTATCGCCGGCACGCTCCGCCCGGCGGTCGATCGAACGTTCTCGCTCGACGAGGTCCCGGAGGCGCTCCGCTGGGTCGACGCGGGCAACCCGAAGGGCAAGGTCCTCATCCGCGTCGCCGAATGACCTCAGGGCCGCGCATCAGCGCCAGGCGGGTCGTCTTCCTGGTCCTCGCGGCCATCCTGTTCGGTGGCCTGCTCGCGATCGCCAACACGTGGCGGCAGTTCATCCGGACGAGTCCCGTCTACGATCCGCCCGTCCTCGCCGGTCAGGTGGTGACGTGCACGGCCGGCTTCTACGCGCATCGCGGCTCGACGCTCGTCCTGACGATCTCCGGTCACTGCTATGACCGCGCCAATCCGCCGCGTGACGCGGCGGGGCGGCTCATCGGAACTTATGGCGCGGATGCCCGCCGCGGCGACTGTCCGACCGGCCGAACGTGCGCGGGGAGCGACATCGTCGAGCTCATCCTTAACCCCGAACACATCCCATGGGGCCACCTGGACCAGGTCGATCTGGGGCCCGGCGGCTATCACACGATCGCGCCGGACGCGCGTCCACTGTCCTGCGCCGATCTCCGGGTCGGGTCATCGGTGGAGATGGACGGCCGCGGCCTCTACCGCTCCGGCAAGATCGTCGCGGTCGAACCGTACGAATTCGCGACGGACACGATCTTTCCGTGCATGGCGCTCACCGATCTGGACACGGCCGTCGGGGACTCCGGCGCTGCGATCCTCGCGGACGGGCAGCCGGCCGGGATCGCCGCCCGGGAGTTCGACGGCAAGCTCGGGTTCACGCCGCTCGCCGAAGGGCTGACGGACCTGCGGCTCACCCTCTGCACCGAGCCGGAGTGCGGCCTGACGCGGCCGGCCGGCGCGTCGTTCGCGCCGTGATGTCGCAGGCTGTCAACCGGGTGGGCCGCAATCAAGGAGGCCACCTCAATCGGCACGAGGTGGCCTCGGTATTCGGTCAGCGTTGGTAGTCGTCGAGGTCGCCGTCAAAACCGTCCCGAGTTGCGGCAGCACGCCGCGAACCGACGACGCGATCCGCACGGGCAGGGATCCTTCCGTCCGAGCTTCTCGATGGAAGCAACTCCTTGGCACCGTGCACGACGCGATCGCCGCGCTTAACGTGCGTCTCGGACGGGAAACCGCGTCGACGCTTACTGGTTCGCTCGAAAGCGCTCCTGCGACTCGAGGTCGCGATCGTTGCGAGCCATCTCGCACCTCCGTTGTCACGCCCGATCCAAGTTCCCATCGGCGGCGCATCATACCGGCGACGATGCAGGTCATCGACGCTGGAGGGGATTATGCCGACGCCGCCCACGCTGCTTCCGACAACCGTTGAGGCGGGCGAGGGACCGGGAGTCTCCTATCGGATCGAAGGCGAGCTCGTTCCCGTTCTGCACGTCCGAATGACCGGCCAAGTGCCCATCTACTTCGAGCACCACGTCATCCTCTGGAAGGACCCGTCGATGACCGTCGGGATGCACTCGATGAAAGGTGCGTTCAAGCGGCTCGTGGCAGGGATGCCGATCTTCATGACGGAGTGCCAGAGCGCGGGCGAGGTGGCGTTCTCACGAGACGATGTCGGTCATGTGCTGTCGATCCACCTCCAGCCCGGCCACTCGATTCTCGTTCGCGAACACCAGTTCCTGGCCGCGACAGGCAACGTCGACTACACGTTCAACAGGGTCCGCGGCGTCTCGAATATGTTGTTCGGCGGAAATGGCTTCTTCATCGATCGATTCCAGGCCCAGCAGTTCGAGGGGATCATCTGGCTGCACGGCTACGGCAACGTCTTCGAGAAGGTCCTCGAGTCCGGCGAGCAGATCGACGTCGAATCCGGAGGCTGGGTCTATCGCGACGAGGCGGTCGACATGAAGCAGACCGTCTACGGCTTGAAGACAGGGATCTTCGGCGGATCCGGGAACCTCGTCTTCAACCGGTTCACTGGTCCCGGCCGAGTCGGAATCCAGTCCGCGTACGTCCACCTCCCGACCGAGAACTGAGGATCAGACTGCCCGGAAGTCGGCGAGGATCGCCTCGACGTAGCTCGAGTTGCGCGACGCCTCGTTGGCCTCGCCGCGTCCCTCGCGACCGAGGAGCGGCGTGGCTCGCTCGAAGTCGACCTGCGACAGAGTCCGGCCGCGGCCCGACGAGTCCGGCATGACGCGTAAATCGGAGCCGCTCGCGACGACGATGAACGGCGCCTGACGGGCGACGGTGCGGAGCCTCGTCGGCGTTCGATACCGCTCGAGGACGAGCGGCCAGGCCGGGATCACGAGCGGGCGCTCCATCCGCGCTCGAACTTCGGGCTGGCAGCGCATGCAGAGGATCCGACCACCGAACTCGGCATCGTGATCCTCGCAGTACCGGACCACGGCTTCCGACACTGGACGTCCGCACCGGGAACACGAGACTTCGGAGACAGGCCGAGGAGCTGCGCGCACAAGGGGCCCAGGCGCCGCCTGTGAGTTCGAGGCGCTCTCGGCGGGCGTCGACGCAGCGAGCCCGAATCGCGCCGGCCAGTCGACGGCGATTGGTCGATGGAGTGCCGCGAGGCTTCGGGCGAACTCCATCAAGCCGCTCTTGCCAATCATTCCGGCCAGTCGCGGGGGTGGAGCGTTCTCGATTTCCGCATGGAGCCGGCTCTTGAGCTGCTCGGACTTGATCACCTGGTCGAGACCGTCGATCTTCCGCTTCGGCCGACTGATCCGCGCGCTGTTCGATACGAGGACCAGGCTCCTGATGGCCGGCTTGATCGGGACGAGTCCGAGACGCTTCGGCGCCTTCACGAGCCCGTCATCGAACGCTCGATTGAGCAGGTGGATGTGCCGTCGGTTCTGCTCGATGGGGGAGGGGATTCCGGTCGGCTGACCGTTCCACCAGCGCATCCACTCGCCGTGCTCGTTGATCGAGACGCCCTCCGCGAAGGACTTGCTCTCGCACACCCAGATCTCCGCCAGGCGGTTGATGATCAGGTGGTCCATCTGAGCCGTGAGCCCGTCGACCTCGATTCGGAGGTCGTGGATCGTGGCCCAGTTCTGACCTCGCCCGAACCACAACTCGATCTCGTAAGCGGCGTCCTGCTCGCCCTTCTCGCCGGCCCGGATGTTCCGGATTTCCGCCTCGATCCGCTTGCGCGTCGCGACGGGTACGTCGGGCCGGTCGAGCAGCAGCTCGAGCGCGAGAACATCTGAATTGCGACCGTCGGCTGCCTTGATCTGCATCAGGGGTACGGCTCGAGCCGAAGTTCAGACCGCGCCACCCCGTTCTCTACCAGCTTCCGCCGCGCGATCGCACGCTCTTCCATCGTGAAGAGCGAGCCAAACTCGGGCCGCAGCACCAACCACTCGATGGTCAGGTCCAGCCGTCTGGCATCCCGCAGTTTGACGAAGCCATTCGACAGACCCGGGCCGTGGAGCAGGTGTTTGGCGGCACCGACGGCCGTGTGTCGATTGATCAGTTGCGGAACGCGACCTTGAGCCAGCGACGCGCACGATCGCCACAGGGGGAACAGCGCACGCAGGGCGTCGTCGAACTGTTGCTCTCGAGCGCCGACTGTCACAGGGCGAGTGTACGAGCGTGAATTCTCGTGGCTATAGTCAATTCGCAGTCGACGCCGTCATATCGACGCGGGGGGAGGGGACTTGCACCTCTACCAGGGCAGGAGCGAGCAGTTCATCGCGGACGCCGTGCAGGCGCGGCTCGCGAACCAGCTCGCGGAGCGGTTCTTCCAGGAGTTCCGCTACAAGCCCGGCCTGTCGGAGGTCCGCGCCTGGCAGAACTCGCTCGGTGCGATGGCGCAGGTTCTGCAGCTAGGTGACTTCCGCGACCAAGGCGTCCTCGTCGAGCTCAAGCTGCCGCTGTCATCCAAGCGCCTCGATGTCCTGATCACCGGCCAAAACCCGACCACCGGGGACGCCGCCGTGATCGTCGAGTTGAAGCAGTGGACAACGGTCGGGCGCTCGAACATCACCGAATGTGTGACGGTTGACATGGGTGGCCGCGAGATCGACCACCTTCACCCGTCGCGCCAGGTCGCGCAGTACCAGCGGTACCTCCTCGATACGCACCCCGCATTCACCGACGGTGGTGTCTCGCTCGACGCCTGCGCCTACCTCCACTACGCCACCCACGATCCGAGCTCACCGCTCTACGCGAAGGACTTCGCGAGTCTCCTCGCGACGAACCCGTCCTTCTCCGGGGATCAGCTCGACGGACTGACGACCTACCTCGACCAGCGCGTCGCCGGCCCGGACGAGGGCGGCCTGATCCTCGACAAAGTCGCGAATTCGGCCTTCCGCCCGCACAAGCGTCTGCTCGACCACGTCGCCCGCGTCATCCGCAACGAGCCCGTCTTCACGCTCCTCGACGAGCAGCAGGTCGCCTACAACGCGATCATGGATTCGGTCCGCTCGGCCGGCCAAAACCAGCACAAGGTCGCGTTCATCGTCGCCGGCGGGCCCGGCACCGGGAAGTCGGTCCTCGCGGTCAACCTCGTCGCGGAGCTGGCGTCGCTCGGCCTCCGGACGGTCCACGTCACGGGTTCCAAGGCGTTCACCGAGAACCTCCGCAAGATCGTCGGCGGCCGGGCGAGCGTCCTCTTCAAGTACTTTCGCGACACCGCGACCGTCGACGAGCCGCTCGACGTCGTCATCCTCGACGAGGCGCACCGGATCCGATCCGTCAGCACGAACCGATTCACGCCGGCGTCGGCGCGGACGGGCAAGACCCAGATGGAGGACATCCTCGACTCGACGCGGGTGTCGGTGTTCTTCATCGACGACCTCCAGGTCGTCCGACCGGGCGAGACCGGCAGCACCGACGCGATCCGCGAGGCGGCCGCCAAGCGGAGCCTCGAGGTCCGCGAATTCGAGCTCAAGGCGCAGTTCCGGTCGAACGGCTCTGACTCGTTCATCCGCTGGATCGACAACACGCTGGAGCTCGATCGGACGCCGCAGGTCCTCTGGCCGATGGACGACGACTTCGACTTCCGGATCATCGGCTCGGTGGGCGAGCTCGACCAGCTGATCCGAAGACGCTCCGCGACGGGCTCGACCGCCCGGCTCGTCGCCGGCTTCTGCTGGCCCTGGTCCGACCCTGACGACGCCGGCGAGCTCGTGCCGGACGTCAGGGTGGGGGAGTGGTCGATGCCCTGGAACGCCAAGTCCGACGCCCGCAAGCTCGGCCCCGGCATCCCGAAATCCGACTTCTGGGCGAGCGCCAAGGAGGGAATCGACCAGGTCGGCTGCGTCTACACCGCGCAGGGCTTCGAGTTCGACTACGTCGGCGTGATCTTCGGCCCGGATCTCGTCTACCGGCCGATCGACGGGGGATGGGTCGGCCAGCGCGACCAGTCGAGCGATCGCGTCGTCCGCAGCGGCGTCACCGAGGCGGAGTTCACCGACTTCGTCAAGAGCACCTACCGCGTCCTGCTGACCCGCGGCCTTCGCGGCTGCTATGTCTACTTCATGGATGCCCCGACGAGGGATTTCTTCCTGAGTCGAACCGAGATCCAGTCGGTTGGACTAAAGCGAGCGGCCGAGCGTGCGGCGGGCTACCTCGAGTGAGACAGTGGTAGCACCGTGACAGACGACGACCAAATCGACCGGGAGGAAGAGCTCGGCACAGTCATCGCCGATGGAGCCGCGCTCCGCCCCGACACTGCCGCAGTAGGCCCGAACGTGCTCCCGATCGTCCGCCTTCGGATGATGTCCCACGACGCGTGGGAGGACTTCGTCCTTGAGTGGGCGCACTACCTGCAAGGCCAATATGCACGTGTAAGAAGGTCGAGCGGTGCCGGTGACATGGGACGCGACATCATTGCCCACACGTCGGCGATCGACAACGATCCTTGGGATAACTACCAGTGCAAGCACTATGCAGGCCCGCTGGCGCCGAGCGACGTCTGGCTCGAACTAGGCAAGTTCAGCTGGTACACGTTCCGCGGCGCCTTCAGTCTGCCGCGGCAGTACTCCTTCGTGTCACCTTGGGGCGCCGGACCGAGTCTGTCGAACCTGCTCGATAAGCCTGAGGAGCTCCGATCGGAATTGCTCAGAAACTGGGACGGTTACTGCCGGACCGGAATTCGGGCCACCGCGGTCGATCTCACAGACGACCTAAGGGCTCACATCAATTCTCTTGACTTTTCGATATTTCGGTCGATCTCGCCGCTATCAATCATCGACGAGCACCGAGCGACTCCATTCTATGTCGCCCGATTCGGCGGCGGCCTCCCGGAACGGCCGGCGCCGCCTGAACCGCCCGCCACAGCCGCCGACACTGAAAGCGTGTACATACGTGCCCTTCTTGACGCCTACGAGGAACACAATGCCGCAACCTACGTAACGCCAGATGACGTCAAGGAGACAGCAGTCGCCGATCACTTCAAACGGTCGCGGCGAGAGTTCTACAGCGCCGAGGCACTCCGCGAGTTTGCTCGGGACAACGTACCCGCCGGAACGTTCGATCAACTCGTAACTGAAGTTCACGAAGGCGTCATTGATGTAGCGCAAATGTCGCACGTCGATGGCTTTGAGCGAGTTCTGCGCGTCGTGGCACAAGCAAAGGCGCTCAATCTTACGAGTAACGCCCTGATACTGGTGACGCGGTCGGGCGATCGGGGAGGAATGTGCCATCAGCTCGCGAACGAAGGTCGCTTGAGGTGGCGTCGATGACGGCCCTGTTCAACGGTCCGGTCGAACTAGGAATCCGCACCTTGGCTTTGCTCATGGCAGTTCATCCGCGCAGTCTTGATCTAACTCAACTCGTGATCCTTGACTACTTCCTGGTGCACTCAGCCGATATCATCGACGGCCCGCCAAGTCTTCATCCTCCAAGCCCACTGCGGTCCGGCGAGGTGACCATTCGCCGCGCCCTGATCCAAGACGGCATCACCCTCTTCAAGAGTCGTCTGCTGGTGAGTGAGCAGTACGACGAGGATGGCATCGGCTACGGGGTTGGCGAGTATGGCTCGGCGTTCTGGGACGCACTCACGTCCGAGCACGCACGGCGGCTTCGCGAGCGTGCCATTTGGCTCGCGGCTCGCACCGAACGAGCGGACCCATCAACTCTACTCGGCGACTTTGCCGGCTCGCTTGAGAGATGGCGTCAGGAATTTGCCACGATGATTGACGTCGATCTAGAGGCTGGAGCTCCCGCATGGGCTTTGTGATCGAGCGGCTCGAGGTCATCGGTAACGACAAGCCAGCCGCAGTGCTCACATTCTCCGACGGCCTGAACGTCGTGGCCGGTGCATCGGATACCGGCAAGTCATACGTCGCGAGCCTCATTGACTACGCGTTCGGCGCTTCTAGCGCACCGCGATCAATCGAAGCTGCCGCCGGGTACACCTCCGTGGCGCTCGACATCCGGGATCGGGTGTCGGGGGAACTACATCGCATCGAGCGTCAATTTGGGTCGCCTCGAGCAACAATCGCTCGAGTCTTGGCCGACGGAACACTAGCTGGCTCGAGAAGCGTGGCCGCTAGGCATGCTGCAGGTGCGGAAACGCTGTCGACGTTCCTGTTGAGTTTGAGCGGGTTCGATGACGCCTGGCGGATTCGAATCAACGCCCGAGGCAGTCTGAGGTCAATCAGTTTCCGCGATATTGCCTATCTGTCGGTCGTTCACGAGGCTCGCATCATTGCGGAGCGCCCGCCGTTCGTCTCCGAAAACCCAATTGAACACACTCCGCGCACCGACGTCCTTCGGCTCATCGTGACAGGGGAGCCGATCATCGGCGAGCCTGTCGGACTCGAGCCGCCAGTCAATCGCGATCCTGGAGGACAAGTCGACCTCCTCCGGATCCTGATAGCGGAGGCCGAGGTCGAACTAGGAGATGCTGACCACGACCGAGAACGACTCGCTGCGAAAGCGCGCAACGCCTCGGATCTCCGGAGTCGCGCGCTCGCCGCCTACGACGCCGCCTCTGCCGAATTGCTTGCACTGGAGTCGCGACGCGCAGCTGACCTGAAATCGGTAAGGGAGGTGGACACTCGGATCGCCATTGCGGCGGGATTAGAGGCTAAGTTCAACCTTCTTGCAAATCACTACGACTCGGATATCAGTCGGTTGAATGCGATGTCCGAGGCGGCCGATCTTCTCGTCGCTCTTCCTATCGGCGTGTGCCCTGTTTGTGGCGCTTCGCCTGAACATCATCGCGCAGACCAAGTGGCTGACCATTTCGACGTAGGCGACGTGCGGGCTGCAGCCAGATCCGAAATCTCGAAGACCGAGCGCCTTCAGGCCGAGCTCAATTCGGTCTTGATTGGGATCCACGCCGACATCGAGGGCGACGCGACAGAACTCGCCGAGCTTCGCGAATCGACTCTCGCCGTAGACCAAGAAATCCAGCGGCGCTTGTCACCGATCCTTCGTTCATCAGCTGAAGATCTGAGAGTTTCGGACATCGAGCGCGACGATGTCACGCGGACCGAACTCATCTTGACCAGGCTGGACGCCCTCCGTGAGCGTCTCGCCGGCCTTGATCCCGGCGCTCCCGAGCCAGCGCCGGATCCCGTCGAGCCGGCGCGCCTACTTAGTGTTGATCTAGCCCCGCTCCTTCAGGAGATCAGCGTTCTGCTCACGGCTTGGAACATGCCGGGCGCCCACAACGTGACGTTCTCTGACCGATCGAAGGACCTGATGATCGACGGAGAAGACCGCGAATCTCACGGCAAGGGTGTTCGTGCCCTGACGTGTGCTGCCTTCATTCTCGGTCTGCTTAGGAACTCGTCCAACCACGGTCGACCGCACCCGGGTGTTGTCGTTCTCGACTCACCGCTTGTTGCGTACCGGGAACCGGATCCGACCGCCGACGACGCGGGCCGCCTAATCGCCGCAGGCGTGAAGGACGCGTTCTACGGCTCGCTCGCCGACGGCATCACCGGCGGTCAGGTGATTATCTTTGAGAACGAGTCGCCTGGCCCCGGCGACATGGCGCGAATCAACTACGTCCACTTTTCCAAGTCCGCCGCGACGGGCCGATACGGATTCTTCGCGGCGCAGACATAACTCACCTTATCGGAAGTAGCAGACGCGGCCGGGAAGGGCGTTCCGCGGCTCCTACGCGGTCAGTGTCCGGCCCCCGCGTCGCGTTGACGTCGACGACGACATGCCCGCCCTCGTTTGACCGTCGCCTAGGTGTCGCGGTCGTTCAAGCCGGCCTTGTCGCGGAGCTCGTCGATCGTCCTGGACGCCTCGGCCTTCGTCAGTCGTCCGGGACGTGCTCGTCGGTCTGGCGGCCGAGCGTCTTCAGGTAGGACTCCTGGGCACCGGTCATCGGCTCGCCGCCGGTGACCCAGTCCTCGGGATCCTTCTCTGGGCCTGGCCGTTCGGCTGACCGGTCCGTGGAGCGGCCGCCTCCGTCCGCATTGCGCTGACCCGATCCATCGTTCCTCACTCGGCAAGCCTCCTGTCCGCACTCCGGTGTCGCCCGGAAGCGTACAGAACGGATGTTCGATGCGGCCGTCCTGGTCGTGAACGATCCCGTTGCGCTCGCATGTCAAGCGGAAGGCCCGCCGCCGACGGATCGGCCGCGGACCCTCCGGTTCCCCCTTCAGCGCCGTCCCCCGGCAGGCGGGGCTACCGAAGGACGTTTCCGCTGACGATGGGGTCGATGCTTCCGTCGGTGAAGATCGGGGCACAGATCGCCGCCGCCTGACAGACCTCCGGGTCGTAGCCGGCGCCGGACACGATGTTGTTCACGATCCGGTCGTGGTTGGCGTAGTCCGAGATTCCAGCCTGGAACCCGATCGACCCGTCCCACCCCCCGACGTTGGTGACCTGCGTGTTCCGGATGACGTTCCGCGACACGACCACGTCCGTGGGATCCGGCGCCGGGTTCACATCGGCATCCGCCTCGAAGACGTTGATCCCGACATCGGCTGATGTGATGACGTTCAGCTCGACACGCGTGCCGAGGGTGTACGGGAAGCCGTAGGCCGGACCGCCGGCCACGAGCACGCCGTTGCCCACCTGGGGCCCGAGAAATCGCAGGTCGCTGATCACGTTGGCCCGGACGATGCCCGTCGCCCCATTGATCACCTGGATGCCGTTCTGCGAGATCGTCGACGTCGCGCCGCGCCCGGTCACGACGTTCGCGACGAAGGACGCCGTCGCACCCGGTCCGGTGGCGTTCAGCCCGTCTTCCTGGTAGTTCCAGACGCGGTTCCCGGTGGCCGTCCCCTGCGCAGTGCCACCGAACCCGCGGTACGCCACGCCCTGGCCGTGCCGGGCGGCCGTGATCGGGTGATCGCCGAGGTCGTGGAGCGTTGAGCCGACCACGTCGGCCGACGCGGCATGCCCGTTGCCGTCGACGAGAACGCCGTAGTAGCGCGCGCCGAAGATGTCGGCGTGAGCGACGACGCCGCCCGTGCGGCTGAAGTAGACCCCGACGTCGCATCCCGTCGCGTTGACCGTGCCGGAGACGGGTCGCGTCGGGTTGACGATGCGAGCCGTCAGGGGCGTCAGGTCGCGGTCCAGCGCGCCCGTCGCGGCACAGCTCACCGCCTGTACCGGGCTCGGCATCGCGCCGATCGTCGCCAGGACGAGGAGTCCGCTCACTGCGATGGCGCGCACCATCCGCACGCCGTGAAGCGTTGCCATGTCCAACCACCTCCGCTGGTGTGACATCTCGAGCTCCTGCGGAATCTCGACCGCGAGCCCGCGCCAGCGTCACGCAAGGGCCACCGACCATGCCAGGGGGCATTCCTTAGTGGCGCTCCGGTCCGCCTCCCCCATGTCCGGATCCTGGCGACTCGGCCGGGACCGGGCGCCCCAAGCGGTCTCGCGCGAACAGCGCGGCCTCGACGCGCGTCTGAACCCCGAGCTTTGCCTTGAGGTTCGCGACGTGGACGCTGGCCGTCTTCGGTGTCATTCCGAGGGCGTCGCCGATCTGCCGATCCGTCCTTCCGTCCGCGAGCTGGACCAGGACTTCCTGCTCGCGGGCGGTGAGCGAACCGAACGGCGCGACGATCAGGTCCGCGTCGGGGCCGGCTTCTCGTCGAACCGTCCGATCAACATCGGCGAACAGCACCGATGGATTCGCGGAGCGACCGGCGGCCCGTTCCTGCTCGACGCGCGCGCGGCCGATGACGAGCTCGATCCGGCGGACGGCGTCGTGGTGGAGACGCTGGCTCGCACGCGGGAGCCCGGACATCGCGGCGATTTCCTCCACCGCGCCCACGCAACGAATCGCCATCACGGGGTGGCGCGTCTCGAGGACGATCGCGGCGGCCTCGAGCCAGCTCGTCAGGTCTTCCGCCGACTCTGCCGTCGCGACGCGCCGGCCGGCGCGGCTGAGGGTCCGGTATGCCCCACCGACGTTGCCCGAGCGAGCCTCGGCTGCCGCGAGCACGCACTCTGCCGCGGTCTGGAAGAAGGGCAGTCCCGGGTGCTCGCGGAACATCGCCACGGACTCCGTGAGATGGCTGAGCGCGGCCTCGGTTCGACCGAGGTTGAGCTCATATTCGCCGAGCGAAAGCCCGCGCGATGCGACACCGGCGTGGTCGCCATCCCTCAGACTTGCCGCCCGTCCGCGCTCGGCAGCAGCAATCGCCGCGTCCGTCCGGCCCTCGATCCAGAGCGCGTCGCCGAGGCCGCTCCACGCCGTCGCCGCGCCCCAGCCGTAGCCGACCGATTCGGCCAGCTCCGCTGCTTCCGAGTAGCAACCGGCCGCACCCTCCGATGTCCAGTTGCCGACGGTGATCAGCGTCCGGACGATCCGTTCCGGCGAGCGTGCAGCTCGCGCGAGGCGGAGCGCCTCGCGGGCGCCGGCTTCCTGGCCGTCGGTCAGCCCGAGCGCGCCTCGGAGCGAGACGAGCGCGTTCATCCCGTCACTGCGGGTCGCCACCGTGAGTCCCGGCAGGGTCATTGCCCGCTCGAGCTGGGCGAGCGGCTCGCGGAGGATTCCGGTCTGCATCGCGCGCGTTGCGAGCGCGGCCGCGAGCCGCACGGCGGGATCGCCCATTCGGAGCTCGAAGGCGCGGCTGAGGGCAACGCCGACGTTCGGATCGGCAAGGTCCCTCCCGGCGCCCGGATCGTGAAAGGACGTCTGCCGAACTGCGGCAGCCGCGGCGACGGCGCGATCCGCGTAGTGGGCGATGTGGCGACGTGCGGCGGCCCGCCGTTGCCGGTCCGACGCGACCTGCAGCGCTGCGGCGCGGATCGTCTCGAGCAGCTCGAACCGTGGCTCGCCGCGCACGTCGGCACTCGGCCGGACCAGTGCGACACGTTCGAGATCCCGCAGTGCCGTCAGCGAACCGCGGACGTCGAGGACGGCATCGGCCGCGGCCTCGTCGAACGGTCCGGAGAAGACGCCCAGCGAAGGAAACACCTGTCGCGCCTTCTCGCCGACGAGGCCGAGCGTGGCGTCGACGATCGCAGCGACGCTCGCCTGACGCGCATCCGTCCCGGTCATGTCGAGCCTGCCGTCGGCAAGACGGCGGGCGATCGCCCGCGGCGTGAGAAGGCCCGACCACCCGGCCGCGATCTCGAGAGCGAGCGGGAGGCCGTCGAGCCGGGCGCAGATCTCGACGATCGCGGACGCGTCGTCCGGATCGAGCTCATGCAGGCGGCCACGCTCCCGCGCACGCCGGAGGAACAGGGCACTCGCTGTGGCCGACTCGATGTCCCCAGCCGCGGCCGGGAGCTCGAGCGGCTCGAGGGAGACGACGGCTTCGCTCGGGATCCCGAGGGCGACGCGGCTCGTCACGAGGACTTGAACGTCATCGTGCGTCGTCGTTCCCAGGAGCTCGACGAGTCCGGCGGCGTCGAGCACGTGCTCGAAATTATCGAGAACGAGGAGAGCCGGGGCCGCGTCAAGGCGCTCGATCACCGAGGCGAGCAGGTCGCCGGCTGGGTCATCCGCAGCGCCGACGGCGGACGCCACCGCCGTCGCGACAGCACCGGCCCGATCGACCGAAACGAGGTCGACCATGACCGCTCGTCCGCCCAGGGCCAGATGCCGACGGGCAATCTCACGAGCGACGGCCGTCTTGCCGATGCCGCCCAGGCCGGTCAGCGTCACGAGCTGGCTGGTGGCGAGACGGTCGACGATGGTCCGGATGGCCGGATCACGACCGACGAGGTCGCTCCGGTCTCCTGGTGGAGACAGACCGAGCATCCGGATGTCGCACCAGCTTCGTCCGGCGACGCGCCGCCGGCTGCCGGTAGCCTATTCTCCCGAGCGCCTGCAGGTGCCGAGGTTGCGCGCCCCCGCATGGGCGCGCCGAACGAGCTCAGTCCGGCGTGACGCCGATCCGCGCGCGGTACGACAGCTCGCCGCCGAGCCAGCCGGTGACCAGCAGGAGTCCGGCACTGACGGCCGAGATCGCCAGTCCGCGGCTCGCGGCCGCGCCTCGCTCGTCGCGGGACCGCATCGACCCGCTCACGACGGCGAGCCCCAGCACCGCAAGGTTGCCGCCGGCATGGACCCACGCCGCGGTGTGGCTTCGAACCCGCCGGCGACCGGTGAAGTCCATCGCGCCGAGCGACCCGGCGAGCAGCCCGGTGACGATCCCTGCGCCGGTCAGGTACCGGGCGCTGCGGGCCCAGAACGGATCGCCGGTCCGGACGTACGCCAGATCCGAGACGAACGCACCGACGAAGGAGCCGATCGGCAGCGGTACGACCATCGGGTGGAGCGGATGCCCGTCGATCGCCGCGACGGCCTGGACCGGCTCACGGTCGCCGGCGGGCGGATGGACCTCGGCGGCGGCGAAGGGCGACGCCTTGGTCGAGCCGGCAGGCGACGCAACCGGGCCGCGCGAGGCCGACTCGCCGAGGAGCGGATCGTCCGAGAGGCCGTGGAACGCCTCGTCGCCTTCCGGATCGCCGGCACCGCTGGTGCCCTCGTCGGCGATCCAGGGGGTCGCCACGGTTCGATCGATGCCAAGGTCGGTGTCGCGCATCTCACTCGCCTCCGGGTCCGTCGCGGTACGGATTCCGGGTCCAGTCTCGACCGCCCGGCTTCCGACCTCCTGCCGGGATGCGAAGCCGACCTTTCGGGTCCATGTCGCTTGCCGCCGCCCGCGGCCCCAGACGCGGGCCCGGCACGGAGCCTCAACCCGCGCCGGAGCCGCTCCGGGGCGGATTTAACGGCCTATGATGTCGTCCGTTCACGACCTGTTCACCGTCACCGGTCGGGAGGCGCATGTCACATCTGCTCGCCTACATCGACGCCGGCACGGGCAGCATGCTCGTCCAGGTGTTGATCGGAGCGATCGTCGCGGTGCCGTTCATCATCAAGACGCAGTTCGCTCGTGGCGTCCGGATCGTCCGCAGCATCCGCGGCACCAAGGAGCCCCAGCAGACGCATGAGCCCAGCCGGGACTGACGTTCCGGTCGCCGATGTCGACGCGACCCCGGTCGCGGACGTCGAGCCCCTCCCCCGCCGCGCGTCGACCGAGCGTGACCCGGCGTCGTATCGCGACCCGAGCGGCTTCATGTTCCGCCGCGACGGCCGACTCCTCCGGCAGGTCAACCTCTCGTACGCCGACCACTGGGACGCACTCACCCGATCCGGCTTCCTGACCGAGCTCGTCGATCGAGGCTGGCTCCTCCCCTTCGAGACGGTCGACCTCGACGAGGCTGCGGAGCCGGCGAGCGCCTATGCCGTCGTCGCGCCGACGGTCGTGGACTTCGTCTCCTATCCGTACGAGTGGACGTTCGGCGAGCTGCAGGACGCCGCGCTCCTGACGCTGGACCTCCAGGCCGCCGCCCAGAAGGCGGGCTTCGTCCTGAAGGACGCCTCGGCCTTCAACATCCAGTTCGTCCGCGGCCGGCCCGTCCTGATCGACACGCTGTCCTTCGAGATCGCCGTGCCGGGCTCGCCGTGGCGGGCGTATCGCCAGTTCTGCCAGCACTTCCTCGCGCCGCTGGCGCTCATGGCGTGGACCGACCCACGGTCGAGCCTCTTCCTGCGCGAGCACCTCGACGGCATCCCGCTCGATCTCGCGACCCGCCTCCTGCCGAAGCGGACGCGGTTCCGGTTCGGCCTCCTCAGCCACGTCCATCTCCACGGCCGGGCGGACCGCCGCTACGCCGACTCGTCGCGGAACGGATCGGCAACCGGTGGCGAGGCCACGCCGGACGGGCGCCCCGCGGCCGCCGCGAAGCCCGCCCGCTCCGTGCCCCAGATGAGCGACCTCCGCCGCGCGGCCCTCGTCGACAGCCTCCGCTCGACGGTCCGCGGCCTTCGCTGGGATCCTGGCCGGACGGAGTGGGCCGACTACGCGACGAACACGAGCTACGCCGACGCGGCCGCGGCCGCCAAGGATCGGGTCGTGGGGGACATGCTCCGCGCCGCCGGCGGCGATCGCGTCTGGGATCTCGGTGCGAACACCGGCCGCTTCAGCCGGATCGCGGCGAGCCTCGGCCGCGACGTCCTCGCGTTCGACATCGACCCCGGGGCCGCCGAGATCTTCTACCGGGCGACCCGCGCCGAGCAGCTGGACGCGGTGCTGCCGCTCGTCATGGACCTCGCCAACCCGAGCCCCGGCCTCGGCTGGGCCAGCACGGAGCGACGTTCCCTCGCGGATCGCGCGAACGCGGACGCGATCCTCGCCCTGGCGCTCGTCCACCACCTCGCGATCGGCCGCAACGTGCCGCTGCCGGACATCGCGGCGTTCTTCGCCCGCCTCGCGCCGGAGGCGATCGTCGAGTTCGTCCCGAAGGAGGACCCGATGGTCCGCTTCCTCCTCGAGTCGCGCGAGGACGTGTTCCCGACCTACGACCTCGACGGCTTCCGGGCGGCGATGCGGACCCGCTTCGACATCGTCTCGGAGGTCGCACTGCCGGACAGCGCCCGCGTGCTCGTCCACCTCCGCCGGCGGGACGCTCCCCTCCCCTGACGGCCCGCGCCCGCCCTACGGCCGGAGGCGCGTCGTGATCTCGGTGAAGTCGTACGGGTGGCTCTTGTTCCGGTAGACGAACAGGTGATCCGGCAGCAGGCCCAGCCCCGCGTCGAAGTACCGATCGAAGATGAGCCGGAACGTGTTGACGGTCGTGATCGACGGCGCGACGACGGCGTCCTCGCCGGTCAGGCCGGGCAGGTACATCGCGTCGAGGACCGGGTACTTGATCTGGAGCTCCTCGTCCGTGGCCGCCGTCCAGTCGAACCGGTCGGGGTCCCTCTCGTACCGCGGCGGATTCGGTCCCTCGTCGGTCTGGATCACCACGATCGGGCGGGTCGCCTCCGGTCCGGCGAGGAGTGCCCGGGCGACCTCCTCGAGGCGCCGGTTCGTGTAGAGCGCCTGGGCGAGGAACGCGGCCTTGACATCGCCTGCGCCCTCGCCGTCGGCCGCCGGAACCGCCGTGCCGTCCTCGCGGAACACGTATGGGTCGTGGGGGATCAGGATGTGGGCGAACACGAACTTCGGGCCTGGCGTGGCGGCGAGATCGAGCAGCTTCTGGAAGCCGAAGACCGCTCCGTCACGCTGGCCCGCGACGCCGCTCGGGTCGAATGACGCCGGCAGCCGGATCCCGAGTCGCGGCAGCCGCTTGATGACCTCCGGCGCGATCGTCGTGTTCAGGAACGCGGCCGCGAAGTCGGACGGCGCCGAGATCCCGTAGTTGATGTCGGCGATCGAGCTCTCCTCGGTCGGGTCCCACCACGAGCCGATGTGGACGTAGCGGTAGCCACGGGCCTTGAGGAATCGAGCGGCGGCGTTGTCGTCGACCATCCGGTAGAGCGGGTGGTAGTCGCCGGACTGCGGGCCGGCCTGCGCCGCGACGTCGTCGAGGTACGTCATGTTGAACGTCGAGGCGAGCATGTGGATCGTCTTGCCGTAGTTCGTGGCGCTCGCCGCCGGCACCTGGAAGCCCAGCTCTGGAAGCCAGTCGAACGCGTGCGTGTCCGTCAGCCCGTAGTGGTCGACGAGGGTCTGCGGCGCGCCGAGGTCCTCCACGATGATGTAGAAGATGTCGCGCGTCGTTCCGCCGGGCCCAGCGGACGAGGGAGCGGTCGTCGCGGCCGCCGACCGGGTGGTCGCCGCCGCCGCGCGCGGAACCTCATAGGCGAGCACGCCGGACAGCGCGACCGCCACGAGGATGACGGACAGGATGTCCAAGGCGCGGTTCAGGCCGAGCCACTCCCGCTGGCTCCGAGCGATGAGGACCAGGCCGACGGCGACGCCGATCGCCGCGACGACGAGCAGGCGCCCGCCCGCGATCGGCGTTCCCTGGACGACGCCGAGCACGCGGCCGTACTCGAGGGCGACGACGATCACGAGCGACGTGGCCAGGGCGGCCCGGTCGATAGAGCGGAAGACGAGCCGCGCAATCGCGTAGAGGACCGCCGCGAGCGCGAGGATGCCGAGAAGCGGCGGCAGCGCGTCGCCCGGGCTTGCCTCGCCGAGGTTCTCGCCGTAGAGGAACACGACCGGATAGAGCGCGAGCAGGAACGGGTGGATCGGCAGGCGGCGAATCATCCTGCGGCGGCGCCGCGGAGACGGTCCAGAATCGGGCCGGCTGCCGCCGGATCCGGCCAGGTCGTGGCGTGGGCGATGAGCGCGTTGACCGTCGCCGCCGAGGTCTGGTGGTTCGCGACGAGCAGGCGGACGAGCCGGTCGAGCGCCTCGGGGGTGGCGTAGAACGGCGAACCGGCGAGGTCCAGCTGATCCGGCTCGATCCGGAAGATGTGGACCGCGGTCGTCGTCGCCGCGCCGCTCGCCGTTCGACTCGCGAACTCCTGCTCCGCGACCGGCGCGAAGCCGTGCGCGGCGGTCAGCACGCCCAGCAGCGGGGGGACGCTCGTGTTCGGCCCGGTCAGGTAGACGTAGTACGCGATCCGGTCGCGGCGGACGGCCGCCTGGAACACGCTCGCCCGAAAGACGTAGAACTCGCGTTCGCGTCTCGAGACGTCCATCGCGATCCAGTCGTCGATCCCGTGTTGGCCGCCGGCGGAGAGCCCGAGGGCGGCCTTGGGATCCACGACGGCGAGCGCCTGGTGGATCTGCGTCATCGGGTACTCACCGGCGAGGTTCACCGCGGTCTCGTAGCCGAGGAACGACCCGAACCCGATCCGCGTCCCGGGCGGGACGTTCGCCTCGATCCAGGCGGTCGCTGCGTCGACGGCGTTGGCGCGCGTCGTGCTGGAGGCGAGACTGCGTGACGCGACGGCGTGGAGTCCGGCAAGACCCGCGGAGCCGGCGAGGACGAGGATGCCCAGGGCGCCGAGCGCCGGGTGAAGCACCCCGGGCCGCCGGTCGCTACGAGCGTCGTCCCCGATCCCGATCCCGGCCCCCTCCCCCGGCGTCACCGAGAGGTTGCCGGCGGATCGGAACCGTCCGAGCACGGACTCGGCAACCCGCAGCCACCCGGCGCCGGACAGGACCGCGAGCAGGCCGATCTGCGCCAGGTAGTTCCGCGGCGGCTCGCCGACGGCGATCACGAGCATGACGAGCGGCGCCGAGCAGAGCAGGGTCAGGAGGATGACGTCGAACCAGATCGTGCTTGCGCCGGCTCGAATCCGGTCGACGATCGCGATCAGGACCCCCGCGACGCCGACCACCGCAACCGCGGCGATCGCAGGCGACGGCAACAGCCACGTCTCGGCGTAGAGGCGGAGCTGACCCAGTGAGATCAGCCCGACACCCTGGAGCTCGCCGTTCCGATCGAAGAAGACCGCCAGCGCCGCGAACCAGACGATCGCGAGGCCCCACGCGGCCATCCCGCGCCGGGCCGCACGGTGACCCGTCCCGGCGCCGATCTCGCTCGCCTCCGGGTCGCGTCCGGCCGCGCGCCGCGGCAGCGCGAGTCCCAGGACGACGAGGATGACGAGGCCGAGATAGATCGCCGGCAGGTAGGCGGACGACACGCCGAGGCGGTACACGAGCTGCGTGTACGACGCGACGAGCCAGAACCACCACGACGTCCCGATGGCGGCGATCAGGGCGGTCGACGACGCCACGCGGGCGATGTCCCCGATCGGCCGCCCGACGAGCAGGCCCACGAGGAACGGGACCGGCGCGAGCGGCAGGACGATCTCCTTCACGCAGAACGCGGCCGCGAAGATCGCGCCCGCGAGGACGCCACCGCGCACGGAGCCCCGACGGACGGCATGGACGCCGACGAGGACGTACGCGAGGGCGAGCACGGCCGCGGGGACGTCGAGTCGCGCCGTCCGGGTCAGATCGGCGAGATATGGCAGGGCGACGTAGCCGCCGACCGCCAACGCTCCGGCGAGCGGTCGGATCTGCCAGCCGAGCCCACCGACGACGAGCAGCAACGCCCCGCCGGCCAGCGCGTTCAGGAACTGGCCCCAGGCGAACGGGTCGACGCCGAACCACACGTCCGGCGCGGCGATGACGATCGGCCAGAGCGGTGAGTGGGGCAGGAACACCGCCCCGAACACGGTTCGTGGGCCCTGTCCGGCCAGCATGCTGTACCCGATCCCGAGGTACTTCGCCTCGTCGAACGAGCGGAAGTAGGGACCGCCGATCGCGACCGCGATCAGGAACGCGGCGATCGAGACGGCAATGATCAGTCGGGCAACGCGCCCCTCGGGCGCTGCCAGGCGACGCACCAACCCACTCTAGAGGGTTGGGGTGATGGCCGTGGAGCCGGCGGGGAAAACCGCTGACGTGACACGGGCGTATCGAGGCGTGTCTCCAACCCAGCTCACAATCAAGGAGCCACCCATGCGACGTTCCATCCTGGCCGCCCCGCTCGTGTTCGCCGTCCTCCTGGCGGCGTGCTCCAGCGGCGGTGGCGCCGCGGCGACGACCGCCCCGACTCAGGCAGCCGCAAGCCAGCCGGCCGCGAGCACCGGGACCGGCGCCTCCGCCACCGCCGAGAGCTCCGGCGGCACGGCCGAGTCCTACGAGGTCAACGTCGCGAGCGGCACCGTCGGCGGTGCGACGGCGAGCTTCCTCACCGGCGAGAACGACATGACGCTGTACACGTTCACGCCGGACCAGGCCGCAGCCGGCAAGAGCGCCTGCTCCGGCCAGTGCGCGACGAACTGGCCGCCGTTCACGGTGGACTCGAAGGACCAGCTCAAGGCCGGCAGCGGCGTCACGGGCGCACTCGACGTCATCACCCGCGACGACGGCTCGATGCAGGTCACCTACAAGGGCATGCCGCTGTACTACTTCGCGAACGACAAGAAGGCCGGCGACACGACCGGTCAGGGCGTCGGCGGCAAGTGGTTCGTCGCAGCGCCGTAGTCGCGACACTCCAGCCGCTCATTCGACCGCCGGTCGGACGCAAGGTCCGGCCGGCGGTTTCGTGTCAGCGCTCGACGCCCCGCCCGAGGCGTTCGGCATTCCCCGTGCGGCGCTCAGGCGTGTGGCTGGCCCATGGCGTCCGGCCCGCCGGCGCGCACCCGGCGGATCGCCTCGGCGACGCCGCCGGTCCACGGCTGACCGTGACCGGGCAGGACCACCGCCGCTTCGACATCCTCGAGCCGACCGAGGGAGGCGATCGCGGTGGCCGGGTCGGCGGTGAACGGCGCGATCATCGGCCCGCTCGAGCCGTTCGTGACCGCGACGGTCGCAATCGCGTCGCCGACGAACAGCGCGTCGTGCGAGGCGACATGGAACGCGACGCTTCCCGGCGTATGGCCGGGAAGCAGGATCACCCGCGGCGAGCCCGGCACATCGAGGGTCGCGGTTTCGGTGAACGTCGTCAGGACCGTCGGGTTCTTCGTCCGGAACGCGCCCCGCGCGACGCCGTGCCACAGGAACCGCAGCAGCGGGAGCGGCTTGATCGGGCCGCCGCGCTTCGCCGGGTTCGGGACCTCACCACGTGCCAGGGCGGCATCGATCTCGTGCACGGAAACCGCGATGTTCCGCTCTCGACGGGCGCGCTCGGCAAAGCCGATGTGGTCGGAGTGCCCGTGGGTGAGGATCAACGCACGGACGTCGTTCAGCGACCTGCCCATCGCCGCGAGCTCGGTCAGCAGCCCGGACCAGTCGCCCGGCATCGCCGCGTCGACGATCGTCACCTCGCCGCCGTCGTCGAGGAGATAGGAGTTGACCAGACCGTCCCCGATCCGGTGCAACCCGGCGCGGATCTTCACGATGGCATCACCGACACCGTCCGAGGGTACCGCTCGCGAAGGCCGGACCGCGCGTCGGCCGGTCCCAGGACGTCGCGGGCACACGAAAACGCCCGAAGGAACCGTCGATCACTAGATGCTCCAGTCAATACAAGTACCAACCGGATCACTAGATGTTCGAGGCCCCTTCGGGCAAGACCAACGATAGGTGACAGGAACCCGGCCCGTACAGAGGCTTATCCACGAACTCCATCGCACCAGCCTTGCAATTCGGCCGGTTGTCCACACGCTGCCCACGAACGTCTCGTGGTGTGCGGTGCCGGCCTCAGCGGGAGCCCTGCTCGACCGCGATGAGGGCCTCGACGGCTGCTTCGGCATGGAGGCGGCCCGTGTCCAGGTACCGGATGCCGTCCCGCTCCGGCTCCGTCACGAGCAGCGGCAGCTCCGTCCCGGCGAGGACGATGACGTCGACGCCGTGGTCCTCGTGCAGCCGCCGGCCGATCGCGAGGAGCGCCTCGCGGCTCTCGTCCAGGAACTGGCCGTTGACCAGCTCACCGAAGTAGACCTGCTGAATCCGCTCCTGGTCCGCCTCGTTCGGGGTGACGACGCTGATCCCATGCTCGGCCAGGGCACTTCCGTAGACGTCTGCCCGGATCGTGAACGACGTCGCGAACAGGCCGACGCGGTCGGTGCCGGCGAGTGCCGCTGCCGCCGCGTCGACGATGCTCACCACCGGGATCGGGCTGCGAGCCGTGATCTCCGCGATGCCGATGTGGCCCGTGTTCGATCCGATCAGCGCGAGGTCGGCGCCGGCTGCGGCGAGCCGTTCCAGCTCGGCGACGAGCGTCCGGATGATGGCTGGACGGTCATCGGCCTCGAGCAGCGCGAAGAAGGCATCCGTGTCGACGCTGTCGATGACGACCCGCAGCGACCGGCCGGTCCGTCCGCGGTACGCGGCGAGCACGGTCCGGTAGTACTCGATCGTCGATGGCGGAGCGATCCCGCCCACGATGCCAAGGATCGCCATCGCCCTCGCCTGATCCATCGCTGCTGTGACGGGGACAACGAAACGCCCGAAGGAACCTCGCTCCCGGAGCCTCCGCCGCTGATGCAAGCACCTGCGTCGTCACTTCCGGTCTCGTGGCCCCTTCGGGCAAGACGAACTGTACGGCGGGGGATGGTGGACTGGCTACCCCACTTGTCCACGACTTTCGCGAGCGGGCGCCCGATTTGCGGTCGGTTGTCCACGCTCTGTCCACGTCGGCCCCGCGGTACGGATCAACCGCGCTCGTCCTGCTCCTCGCCGAGCTCCAGCGGCCATGTGTTGCCGGCGACGAGGCGCGGGAGGCCAGCCTCGTCTGCCCACTCGGCCGGATCGATCACTGCGGTCCCGAGGTCCAGCCGCAGGTCGAGCGCGATCGTGAGGGCGGGAACCTCACCTCGACTCGAGCCGTCGCGGACGGCCGCCGCCCGGCAGACCGGGGATCCCTCGAGCAACACGACGGAGCCAGGGTCCCACGGCAGCCCGATGACGTGCGCGACGCCGCCTGCGATCACGGCGTTGCCGTGCAGCGTGCCGTCGCCCTCGGGGTGGAGCGTCAGCAGGCCGGCCGCGGTCGACAGCTCGAGATGGCTGAACCGGCGCTCGACGTCGAGCTCCAGGAGGAGCGACGTGCGGATCCCCTCCCCGACCGCGACGATCTCGCGCCAGCGGCGGCCTCGGCTGCCCTCGGCGAGGGTCCAGGTGACGAAGGCTCCGTCCGAGACTCGGCCGTGGCCGGCGCGACGCAACCAGCGGCCCATCGCGATTCCGCGATCAGTCGCCGGCGTTGGAGGAAGCCGCCCGCGCCGGGCGGGCACCAGCCCTTGCCGGCGCCGCCGCGTGGCTCGTCCCGCCCGTCCCGTTCTGCCCGTCGCCGTCCAGAGATTCCTGCCACCGCTCGGCGATCATCGTGAGCTCGCCGGCCAGGGACGGCGCCGCCCGCCCATGGACGCGGACGTCTCGCTCGCCGTACTCCAGCTCGACCGTTCCCCGCTCGCGGACGCGAGCCAGCAGCTCGCCGGCGGCGTACGGGACGTGGACGTCGACGTCGACCCAGAGCGAGGCGAGCAGCGCCGCGATCTCGGCCCGCAGCGTGTCGAGCCCGAACCCGGTCAGAGCGCTGACGAGCACGGACCCCGCGAGAGCCGGCGCGACACCGTCGCCGTCGTGGGCGGCACGCTCCACGAGATCCGCCTTGTTGAAGGCCACGAGCCGCGGCTTGTCGCCGGCACCGAGCTCGTCGAGGACGGTCTGGACCGTCGCCCGGTGCTCGCGAAGGTGCGGGTCTGACGCGTCGACCACCTCGACGAGGACGTCCGCCCGGTTGACCTCCTCGAGCGTCGCCCGGAACGCATCGACGAGCTGGTGCGGCAGCTTGTGGATGAACCCCACCGTGTCGGTGACGATGGCGGTCTGGCCATCGCCGAGCTTGACCTGGCGCGACGTCGGATCGAGCGTCGCGAAGAGCTTGTCCTCCGCTCGGGCAACCTCGCTGCCGACGAGCGCATTCAGGAGCGTCGATTTGCCGGCGTTCGTGTAGCCCACGATGCCGACGGTCGCCATCATCCGCCGGTCGCGCCCGCGTGCCGCCGTCTGACGCTGCTGGCGGACCTGCTCGACGCGGTCCTTCATCTTCTTGATCCGCTCGCGGATGATCCGGCGGTCCGTCTCGAGCTGACTTTCGCCGGGTCCCCGGGTGCCGATCCCGCCGCCGGTCCGCGACAGGTGGGTCCAGAGTCGCGTCAGGCGCGGCAGCTGGTATTCGAGCTGAGCGAGCTCGACCTGGAGCCGGCCTTCGTGGGTCTGCGCGTGCTGGGCAAAGATGTCGAGGATCAGCCGGCTGCGGTCGATCACCTTGACGTTCAGCAGCCCCTCGAGCGCCTTCTGCTGACCGGGCGAGAGCTCGTCGTCCGTGACCAGCACGTCGAAGCCGGTCTCGCTCCGGGCGTGGCTGAGCTCCTCCGCCTTGCCCTTGCCGACATACCAGTTCGGGTCGACGTGGCGGCGGTTCTGCCACTCCGCACCGACCACCTCGGCGCCCGCGGTCGTCGCGAGGTTCGCGAGCTCGCTCAGGGATTCCTCGGCCGTCCAGCCGGCGTCGTCGCCGGTGTCGACCGCGACGAGGAACGCCTTCTCGACGGGCGGCGTGAGATCAATTGCAGAGGTTCGGGCCATCGGCGAAGGATATCCGGGGGGTCTCGAAGGCGCGACCGCGGACGGGAGTTTCACGCTGCTGATAGATCGAGGCGACGGCCCAAGGCTCGGAGCCGATCACCGGTTCGCGAGGATGGCGTCGTGCTGGAGGACCCGAGCTGATGACTGACCCGCGACGCCTGCCCGACGACGCCCCGAACATCGGCACCGACCCGCTCGAGGTCGACATCGCCGAGATCCAGGGTGACGCCCTGCCCGCCGACCAGGACGCGTTCCTCGAGGCCGACCAGATCGAGGGCACCCGGGAGGCAACGCTCAGCGAGCAGGAATGGGGCACGACGCCGATGCCGGATCGCGAGCTCCTCGCCTCGGCCGCGGTGGACGACCCGATGACCGACGTCGATGAGCTGGTCGACGACAACCTGCGACGCGGTCTCGCGACCGGAGACACGGACGTCACGTCGCTTGATGCGCTGACCGAGGGCGAGTTCCGCGACGGCGAGACGACCGACGTGCTCGTCGCGATCGAGGAGGGTGAGGTCTGGATCCCGCCATCGGATCCGCCGACGGTGCCGAGCGACGACCCGCAGGGCATCCAGATCGCGGCCGGCACCGGCATGTCGGCCGACGATGAGCCGTACGACGACGACCACCGTTCCGGCGAGCTCGACGAGGAAGGCTCGATGAATGCCCGCGTCCGGGAGGCGCTGCGGGCTGACGCGGCGACGACCACGCTCGCCGACCGGCTCGAGATCGCGGTCGTCGGCTCGACGGCGATCATCCGCGGCCAGATCGACGGGATCGAGGACAGCGACAACCTGATCGAGGTCGCGAGCAGGGTCGACGGCATCGAGGACGTCCTCGACGAGACCGAGGTGCCGGGCCTCTAGCCTGCGAGCGGGGCGCGAATCGGGGCCGCGCGAGCGCCGAGCGGGTTTCCCCGTCCGCGACTCGGGCTGAGGCCCCTCAGCGGCTCAGCTTCTTGAGCGCGCTGGCGATGTCCTCGTTGGCGCGACGAAGCCGGACGACCTCGTCGGCCAGCAGCTTGAGGGACCGCTCCACGTCCGCGAGCTCGGCCCGGACGGCCCGTCGGAGGGCCGCGTCCATGTCGCTGCTCGAGGAGGTTCGCGAGCGGCTGCGCGTCGTCCGTCGCTTCGTGCCGGCGACGTCCTTGAGGATCTCTCCGATGTCGATGCTGAACGGTCGGGGTTCGTCGTTCGTGGCCATCAGCGGACGGTACCGGGTCGGCCGGGTGGGATCAATCCGCGAGGAGCCGCCTGGCGACCGCGACCGCCTCGTCCACGCGCGACGGATCGAGGGCGTCGACCCAGCCGATGTCCGGCTCGGCCCGGAACCACGTCCGCTGCCGCTTGGCAAAGGCGACGTTGCGACGCGCGTCCTCGGCGATCGCGGCGTCGCGCGTCAGCGATCCGTCGAGCAACGCCCAGGCCTCGCGATAGCCGATCGCAGAGAATGCGGGGAGCGCGGGATCGAATCGCTCGCGGAGGGCCCGCGCTTCCTCGACGAGGCCTCGGTCGAACTGGGCTCTGGCCCGCGACTCGATCCAGGAGCGGTGGGTGGCCGGATCCACCGCGAGCCCGATCCAGCCAACGGCACCGTCGTAGCCGCGCGGGGCCGGAAGGTCGGGTTCACCGCCGGCGACCGTCGCGATCTCGAGGGCGCGGACCACGCGCCGCGGATTGGCGGTGTCGATCGCGGCGGCTCGTCGGGGAGCGACGTCGCGAAGCCGCTCGACGAGCGGCTCCAGGCCGACGGCAAGGAACTCCGCCTCGAGACGTGACCGGACAGCGGTGTCCGATGGGAGCGTCTCGGTCGCGAGGCCGCGAGCCACCGCCCGCAGGTAGAGGCCGGTGCCCCCGGCGAGGATCGCGAGGCCGCCTCGCCCCGCGATCTCGTGGAGCGCGGAGCGGGCGTGGGCGGCGAAGTCCGCGACCGTGAAGGGCTCGTCGGGTTCGACGAGATCGAGCCCGTGATGCGGGATGCCGCGGCGATCGTCGAGCGTCGCCTTGGCCGTCCCGATGTCGAGCCCGCGGTACACCTGACGCGAGTCGGCCGAAATGACCTCGGCCGGGATCCCCTCCCGCGCCAATCGCTCGGCGACGTGGATCGCGAGGCCCGTCTTGCCGGTCGCCGTTGCGCCGGCGATGACGAGCAGTGGCGGCGCGGTCACCCCGCGACCAGCGTCCCCCGGAGGGCGTACGGTCCGGCATGGTCGATCCGGGCCGTGACGAGCCTTCCGACGAGCTCCGGGCCGCCGGGAAGATGGACGAGCTTGTTCTGCCGACTTCGACCGGACACGCGGGGACCGGCCGGCGCCGCCTCGGGAGATGACCCGGCGTCCTCGTGCTCGTGGCTCCGCGGCGGCGTCACGGCGTCGACGAGCACCTCGACGGTTCGCCCGACCCAGGCCCGGTTCCGCTCGAGGCCGAACGTCTCCTGGAGCGCGAGGAGCTCGTTCAACCGGTCCCGCTTGACGGCCGCGGGCACGTCGTCCTCCAGCCTCGTCGCCGGGGTGCCGGGCCGCTCGGAGTACGCCGCGGCAAAGACCTGGTCGTAGCGGACCGTCTCGAGCAGGCGGAGGGTCGACCGGAACTGCTCGTCGGTCTCGCCGCAGAACCCGACGATCACGTCGGTCGAGATCGCGATCTCCGGGACGGCCTCGCGGATCCGGCCCAGGCGCTCGAGGTAGTGCTCGATCGTGTATTGGCGGCCCATCCGGCGCAGCACGGCGTCGTCGCCGGACTGGACGGGGAGATGCAGGTGGGCCGTGACCGATGCGCATTCCGCCATCGCCCCGATCAGCCGATCGCTCAGGTCCCACGGGTGGGACGTCACGAACCGGAGACGCGGGATCGCGGGCAGGCCGTCGGTCGTCCGGATCCCGTCGATGGCCCGGATCAGCGCCGCGAGGTCCGGCCTCCCGTGCAGATCGAGCCGCCGACCGGCCCAACGATCCGTGTCCACATCGGCGAAGCGCGGCTCGGGGGGCAGGTCGTGTCCGTACGAGTTCACGTTCTGGCCGAGGAGCGTGACCTCGCGATACCCGGCAGCGGCGAGGGACCGGGCCTCGGCGAGGATCTCGTCGAAGGGTCGGCTCCGCTCGGGCCCTCGACTGAACGGCACGATGCAGTAGGTGCACGTCTTGTCGCAGCCGTAGACGATCGGGAGCCAGGCACTGATGGTGGATCCGCGCGAGACCGCGCCGGTCGCGACGGCGCTCGACCGGGTCCCGGCGAGATGGTCCGCCGCTCCGACCACGGTCCGGCCCACGGTCGTGGTGGATCCACTCGGCACGCCGGTCGCGAGCCCGACCGCGCCCTGGGCGGACGCGAGACCCAGCCGGTCCACGAGCTCGGGCTCCTCGTCCGGTCGCAGGAACAGGTCGACCGCCGGGAACCGTCGCCGCAGCCCCGCCCGGTCCGGCTCGCGGACCGCGCAGCCGGTCAGGACGACGCGCATCCCGGGGTTCGCGGTCTTCAGCCGCTGGAGATGCCCCTGCCGGCCGATCACCTTCTGCTCGGCCGCCTCGCGGATCGCGCACGTGTTGATCACGATGAGGTCCGCCGCTTCCATCGACGTCGCCTCGGCGCAGCCTGCGGCGAGGAGCCGGCCGGCCATCTCCTCGGAGTCGCTGCGGTTCATCTGGCAGCCGAGCGTCCAGACGTGGAACGTCGGCAGCGCCGGAGCCTCGGGCCGGTACTCGACGACCCGCTCGTCGGCGACGGTTGGCGGGGCAGATCCCGCGGTCGCGGAGCCGCCCAGATCGAGGACCGGCAGCGCGCGGTTCGGCGTCCTTGTCAGCGTCATCGCCCGGCGATGGTATGCGACGTGCCGCCACTCGCCTCCGAGCCGCCGCGCGCGTCCTGCGCCACGTCGATCGCGTCGCGGACGACCTGACCAACGGTCTCCGGCACGTTCAGCGCGGCGTGGGCCTCGCCGTACGTCGACGTGTCGCCGTGATAGTCCGACCCGCCGGTCGCGATGAGCCCGAGCGACTCCGCGACCGCGCCGACCGCTTCGACCGTCTCGGGAGCGAACGAGATGTAGAAGACCTCGAGGCCTGCAAGGCCGATGTCGGCCAGCTCGCGGAGGAGCGCGACCTGCGACGGCGCCTCCGAGAAGTGGGCGAGCGACGGGACGCCGCCGGCTGCCCGGATTGCCTCGATCGCCTCGCGCGGCCCCATCCCCTCCCGGGAGACGTACGCCGGCCCTCCCCAGCCGATGAGGCGCCGGAACGCGTCCTCGACGCTCGTGGCGTGGCCGGCGGCGATCAGCGCGCGGCCGATCGTCGGGCGGCCGAGGGCATCGTCCGCCTGCCGCTGGATCGTCGCCAGCTCGTCGTCGATCGGCAGGCCGATCTCGCGGAGCCGCTCCACGGTTCGCTCGAACCGGACGCGGCGGGCAGCACGCTGCCTCGCCAGCGCCGCCTCGAACGCCTCGTCGTCGGGATCCATCCCGAACCCAAGGATGTGGAGCTCGCCCTCGGCGAGCCGGATCCCGCCCGCCAGCGCGTTGATCTCGACGCCGGGGATCAGCTCGATGGGCGCCGGCATCGCGCGGCCGAGGACGAGATCGCGGTACGCGGCGAGGGTGTCGTGATCCGTGATCGCGAGCGTCCGGATGCCGGCCTCCGCGGCGGCGCGGACCAGCTCGACCGGCTCGAGGACGCCATCCGAGCGGAGGGTGTGGGTGTGGAGGTCGACGACGGACGCCCCACCGCCGCCAGGCATCGGCTCGTGTTGCCCGGCGTGGCGTCCTCGGCGGGGTCGCGACGGCGACGTCCCCGGATCCTTCGCGGCGTCTCCCATCGCCGATCTAGACCTCGACGAGGCGGGCGATCCGCTCGATCGCGAGGGCGCGGCCGGTCGCCGGGTCGATGTCGATCTGGGCGGCGTTGAAGATCACCGGCCCATCGCCGACCTCGAAGCGCGTCGGCAGCGCGTTGATGAACCGCGGCAGGACCGTCTTCGGGTCGAACCCGATCACACTCCAGATCGGCCCCGTCATGCCGAGATCCGTCTGGTAGGCGGTCCCGCCGGGCAGGATCCGCTCGTCACCGGTCACGACGTGGGTGTGGGTCCCGACGACGACGCTCACCCGCCCGTCGAGGTGGAGACCGAGAGCGTTCTTCTCCGACGTCAGCTCGCAGTGGAAGTCGACGAGCCGGACGGGCGGCAGCGGCTCCGACGATTCGTCGAGGAGCGCGTCGGCATCCGTGAACGGGTTCTCGATCGGCTGCATGTACGTGCGGCCCTGGAGGTTGATGACGGCGAGGTCCGTTCCGTCGAGCGCCTGGTACGCGCCCCAGCCGCGACCCGGCACGCCGGTGGTCCCGTAGTTGAGCGGCCGGAGGACGCGATCGCTGGACTCCAGGTACGGATAGATCTCCCGCTTGTCCCAGATGTGGTTGCCGGAGGTGATCACGTCGACCCCGGCCCCGAACAGCGCTTCGGCGGTCGACGGGGTGAGCCCCATCCCGCCGGCGACGTTCTCACCGTTGGCGGTGACGAAGTCGATCCCGCGCTCTTCCCGCAGCCCGGGCAGGACCTGCTCGACTGCGACGCGGCCCGGCTTCCCGATCATGTCGCCGATCATCAGGACGCGACAGGCGCCCGCCGGCCGCGGCGCGTTGCCGTTCGCCGGATTGCCGGGGCGGGTGCGGCCGAGCGGGGACTCGGGAGCTGGTTGAGCGGTCACGCTCGGGACGATACCGGACAGATCGAATGAGCCGTCGGTGGCGGCTCTGTCCCGTGGCGCGCCGCCGCTACTTCGCGTACTCGACGGCGCGGGTCTCGCGGATGACCGTGACCTTGATCTGGCCCGGGTAGGTCAGCTGCTCCTCGATCTTCCGGACGATGTCGCGGGCCAGCCGGGACGCGGTCAGGTCGTCGATCTCGTCCGGCCGGACGAGGATCCGGACCTCGCGGCCGGCCTGGACGGCGAACGAGCGCTCCACGCCCTCGAAGCTGTCGGCAATCGCCTGGAGATCCTCCAGGCGCTTCACGTAGGCGTCCATCGTCTCGCCGCGTGCGCCGGGCCGCGACGCGCTGATCGCGTCGGCGATCTGGACGATCGGCGACTCGAGGCAGGTGTACTCGATCTCCTGGTGGTGGGCGGCGATCGCGTTCACGACCTTCGGCGAGAGATTGTTCCGCTGGGCGATCTGGCCGCCGATCGCGGCGTGCGGCCCCTCGACCTCGTGGTCGACCGCCTTCCCGATGTCGTGCAGGAGCCCGCCGGTCTTGGCGATCTGGATGTCGGCCCCGATCTCGCCGGCGATCACCGCCGCGAGCCGGCTCGTCTCGACGACGTGATTCAGGACGTTCTGGCCGTAGCTCGTCCGGTACTTGAGCCGGCCGAGGAGCTTGATCAGCTCCGGCGGGAGGCCGGGAACGCCGGCTTCATACGCCGCTGCCTCGCCGGCCTGGCGGATGAGCAGGTCGACCTCGGCGCGCGCCTTGGCGACGACCTCCTCGATTCGGCCGGGGTGGATTCGGCCGTCGCCGATGAGCTTGGTCAGGGCGACGCGGGCGACCTCGCGGCGCACCGGATCGAAGCCGGAGAGGACGACGGACTCCGGGGTGTCGTCGATGATCAGGTCGACGCCCGTCGCCTGCTCGAGCGCCCGGATGTTGCGACCCTCGCGGCCGATGATCCGGCCCTTCATCTCGTCATTTGGCAGGTGCACGACCGTGACGGTGTGCTCCGCCGTGTGGTCTGCAGCGACCCGCTGGATGGCGGTGACGACGATGTCGCGGGCCTTCTCCTCGGCCTCGTCGCGGGCTCGTCGCTCGATCGAGCGGGCGAGCTTCACCGCGTCGTGCTCCGCCTCCTCGCGGACCGCCTCCAGGAGGAGGCCCTTCGCGTCCTCGGCGCTGACCCCGCTGACCCGCTCGAGCGCCTCGACCTGTTCCTGATGTGCCCGGGCGAGGTCCTCACGGGCCTTGTCGAGATCCCGCTCGCGCTCGAGGAGCTTGCGATCGCGCTGCTCGAGCATGTCCGTCCGCTGATCGAGCTGCTCGTCGCGGGACAGGAGTCGCCGCTCCAGCTGCGAGAGCTCGTTCCGCTTGGCGCGGGCCTCGTCCTCGGCCTCGCGCTGGAGGCGGAGCTTCTCGTCCTTCGCCTCGAGGATCAGCTCCTTCTGGCGAGCGCGCGCCTCCGCCTCGATCCGGCGGGCCTCGGCCTGGGCGGCCTTCATGGACTGTGACGCGTACATGCCGCGCAGCACCATGCCGAGCGCGGCTCCGCCGACGGCGGCGACGAGCGCCACCGCGACGACCACGAGTGGTTCCATTTCTACCTCCCGTCCGGCGAGGTCCGCCGGAGGTTGACGTTCGATCCGGGCGTCGTCCGCGTCGGAACGGCGAATCGACCGATGGGCCGGTCGTGGGCGGTGACGAACGCCGGTTGCCTGGGCTGCGTCGCGTGGGCGACGCGTGTTGAAATCTGGGGCCTAGCCTACTACGGTGCGAGGCCGGCAGCCGGTGACGGGAGCAGGAGGGCGATGAGCGGTCGGTCGAGGTCGATCGAGACGGTGGTCGTGGGCGCCGGTCAGGCGGGCCTGATCGTGAGCCGGCTGCTGAGCGAGACCGGCCACGAGCACGTCCTGTTCGAGCGTCGCTCCACGCTCGGTGGCGGCTGGCAGGATCGCTGGGACGCGTTCCGCCTCGTCTCGCCGAACTGGACCACGTCCGTGCCGGGCTTCGACTACCAGGGCGACGATCCCGACGGCTACATGCCGCGGGACGAGCTCATCGCCCACTTCCGGGCATATGCGGCCGCGATCCAGGCACCAGTCGAGCTCGAGACCGATGTCACGCGGCTCGAGGCGCCCGACGAGGCCGGCGCGCGGTTCCGGATCACGACCAGCCGCGGGACCGTCGACGCGCGGAATGTGGTCGTGGCGGGCGGCCCGTTCCAGGTGCCTCGGATCCCCGAGATCGGGGCCGGGTTCGACCGCTCGATGGAGCAGATCCACTCCCACTCCTACCGGACGCCCGATGCGCTTCCGCCCGGTGGCGTCCTCCTCGTCGGATCCGGCCAGACGGGCGTGCAGCTCGCCGAGGAGCTGCGGGCCGCCGGACGGGACGTGACGCTGTCCGTGGGCCGTTGCGGCCGGGCGCCGCGTCGATACCGCGGCCGCGACATCTTCTGGTGGCTCCGCGAGCTGGCGATGCGTGGCGGCGCCGTCGGGACGCCCCTTCCGAGCGCGGCGGGCCTCGCCTCGCCGGCCGCGCGATTCGTCTGCAATCCCCAGCTCTCGGGCCATGGCGGCGGCCACGACGTGGACCTGCGGCGGATGGCCGCCGAGGGCATTCGGGTCGTCGGGCGGCTGGTCGGCGCCGACGGCCACCGGGCCACCTTCGCAACGGATCTCGCGGCGACCCTGCGGTTCGTCGACGGCTGGTTCGGGGAGCGACTCCAGCCGCTGTTCGACGGGTACGTCGAGGCGACGGGGCAGCCCTTCCCTGCCGAGGTCCTCGAACCAGGGACCTTCGAACCGCCCGAGGTCGCCGGGATCGACCTCGCCCGCGCCGGCATCGGCTCGATCGTCTGGACGAGCGGCTATCGCCCGGCGTTCGACTGGATCGACATCCCCGTCCTCGACGAGTTCGGGCTCCCGCGCCAGACGGCCGGAACGACGGCTGTGCCGGGGCTCGCGTTCGTCGGGACGCCGTGGCTCGTGGACATGGGGTCCGCGAACCTCATCGCCGTGGTCCGCGACGCCCGCGAGGTTGTCGCCGCACTCGACTGATCCCTAGTCGGCGGGATCCGTTTCCGAGGCCGTCTCCCTCGTGGATTCTGCGGCGACCTCGCGACAGGTGTCGGGGTCGAAGCCGTTCCGGGCGAGGAGCGCGTAGGCGCGCTGTCGCCTCAGGCGCGGGTCCTCGACCCGGGCGAGCGCCCGGGCGTTCCGGGCGAGGAGCCGGCGGGCCGCCGCGAGATCCGGGCTCGGCTCGTCCGGCGCCGGCGCAGCCGCGACATCGCTCGCCGGACCATCCTCCCAGCGAACCGCCGCCTCGCGCCGGGTCTTCAGGGTCGCGGCGATCGTCGGCGCGTCGATCCCCTTCTGGCGGAGCTCGATGATCAGGGCGTGTTCGCCCCGCGGATGGGCCCGGTCCCGGGACTCGACCCACTGCGCCGCGAACGCGGCGTCATCCAGCATCCCGAGCTCCGTCAGTCGGATGATCGTGCCTTCAATCAGCTCCGCCCGGTAGCCGGCCTGCGACAGCCGGCGACGGACCTCGGCAACGGATCGCGACCGCGCCTCGAGGAAGCGGAGGCCCGCGGCGAGAACGACCTCCGGGTCATCGACCTCCGCGCGGCGTGCCTGCCGCTCCGCGCGCGACCCGGCCGGTCGTCGCTCCGCCATGTCAGCAGCGGCGCGGCCGCTACTCGGCCTCTTCGATCCCCTCGACCGGCAGGTCGATCTCGTTGATCTTGCCGCGGATCCGGCGGTCGATCTCCGCCGCGACGTCCGGGTTCGCCTTCAGGAAGTCCTTCGAGGCCTCGCGCCCCTGGCCCAGACGCGTCTCCTCGAACGTGAACCAGGCCCCGGTCTTCGTCACGATGCTCATCGCGACGCCGACGTCCAGCAGGCCGCCCTCCTTCGAGACGCCCTCGCCGTACATCACGTCGAACTCGGCGACACGGAACGGCGGCGCGACCTTGTTCTTCACCACCTTGATCCGGACCCGGTTGCCGACCGACTCCGTGCCGGTCTTGATCGTCTCGATCCGGCGGATGTCGAGCCGGACGCTGGCGTAGAACTTCAGGGCACGGCCGCCCGGCGTGGTCTCCGGGTTGCCGAACATCACGCCGATCTTCTCGCGAAGCTGGTTCGTGAAGATCAGCGACGTGTTCGACCGCGACACCGCACCGGTCAGCTTGCGGAGCGCCTGGCTCATCAGCCGGGCCTGGATCCCGACGAAGCTGTCGCCCATCTCGCCCTCGATCTCCGCCCGCGGCACGAGGGCCGCCACGGAGTCGACGACGACGCAGTCGATCCCGCCGGAGCGGATGAGGGTCTCGGTGATCTCGAGGGCCTGCTCGCCGGTGTCCGGCTGGCTGACGAGGAGCTCGTCCACGTTGACGCCGCACGCCCGGGCGTAGGCCGGATCCAGGGCATGCTCGACGTCGATGAACGCGGCGACGCCGCCCCGTCGCTGGGCCTCGGCGATGACGTGCTGGCAGATGGTCGTCTTGCCCGACGACTCCGGACCGAAGATCTCGGTGATCCGGCCGCGCGGAATCCCCCCGACGCCGAGGGCCAGGTCCAGCGCGATGGAGCCCGTGGGGATGACGTCGATCGCCTGGATCGAGTTCGAACCGAGCTTCATGATCGAGCCGGTCCCGAACTGCTTCTCGATCGCCTGGATGGCGGCCGTGACCGCCTTGCCCCGCTCCGCCTGGGCGCGATCCGCGGCCCGATCGCCGCCGTTTCGCTCGTCCGCCGTCCGCTCGCCGGTCAACGCCATGGGTTCGTCACGCTCCTGTCGATCTGGGGCCGTACGACAGGTCACGCTCCCGGGCGGGACCCTGGACGATCAGCCTTCCTCGGTGGTCTCGTCGTCCACGACCTTCCGCGGCTTGCGTTCCTTCCGGATCAGCTCCGCCTGGGTGGGCGGCGGCTCCGAAAGCGACGTCAGCTTCGGCTGGCCCGACTTGTCCTTCGGCTTCTTCTTCTGCTCGCGGTGGGGACGATCTCGTGAGCCCATCGTTGCTCCTCCGCGTTGGGACGCAGGCTACCGAACGGCCATTCACGCGGACTGCTCCGCGGCTTCACTGCGAGTTGACGGACCCGCGCGCAGGGCCAGTCGCGGCAGCTCAGCGGGGAAGATTCCGGACCGGATCGCGGTGCGGATCCTGGCCATGAAGTCTAGGGTGAAGGTCAGGTTGTGACAAGTTGCCAGACGGTACGCGAGCAGCTCCTTGGCCCGGAACAGGTGGGCGAGATAGGCGCGCGAGAACGACCGGCAGAGCAGGCACCGACAGTCGGCCTGGACCGGCTCCGGATCGTCGAGATAGCGCTGGTTCCGGAGGTTCAGGCGGCCGCCCGGGACCCACAGCTGGCCGTTCCGGGCGACACGGGCCGGGAGCACGGAGTCGAACAGGTCGACTCCCCGGTGCACCGCCTCGAGCAGGTCCGCGGGTGACCCGAGCCCCATGAGGTAGCGGGGACGGGGGTCGTCCGCCAGCAGCGGCACCGCGACATCGAGGGTGGCGTTGCGCTGGTCCGGGGTCTCGTCGCCCGCGAGCCCGCCCAGGCAGATCCCGTCGAACGGCAACGAGGCGATGAACCGCGTGCTCTCCGCGCGCAGCTCCGGGTCCAGGCCACCCTGGACGATCCCGAACAGCGCCTGGTCGTCGCGGTGGTGCGCGGCGAGCGACCGTTCGGCCCAGCGGTGGGTCCGCGCGGTCGCATCCGCGACGACGGCACGCGGCGACGACGGGAACACGGGCTGATCGAACGCGACGGCGACGTCCGAGCCGAGCAGCTCCTGGACGCCGATCGCGATCTCCGGCGTGAATCGATGGGTCGAGCCGTCGAGGTGGCTCCGGAACGTGACGCCATCCTCGTCCACGACCCGCAGGTCGCCCAACGAGACGACCTGGAAGCCACCGGAGTCCGTGAGGATCGGCCGGTCCCAGGCCATGAACCGATGCAGCCCACCGAGCCGGCCGATCCGCTCCGCCCCCGGCCGGAGGTACAGGTGATACGTGTTGCTGAGGATGATCGACGCGCCGACGTCGCGAAGATCGTCCGGATGGAGCGCCTTGACGGTGGCGTTCGTGCCGACCGGCATGAACTGTGGCGTCTCGACCACGCCATGCGTCAGCGCCAGCCGTCCGGTCCGGGCGCGCGTCGAGCCATCCCCGGGCGGCGGAACCTCGACCGTGAATGTCGCGGCGCCGGTCACCGCGTCTGCCTCGCCCCGGACGCCGACTCCACGTCAGCCAGCGGGAAGGTCGTCCCAGAACGCCGGCATCTCGGGCTCCGCGCGGCGCGGCGGCGGGATCTCGTAGCCGAGCTTCGCGAGGTGCGCCCGTGCCGCTTCGGTCGCGATCCGGCCTTGCGGCGTCCGGTCGATGAAGCCAAGCCGCAGGAGGAACGGCTCGTACACGTCTTCGATCGTCTCGACCTCTTCGGCGAGCACGGCCGCGAGCGCCTGGACGCCGACCGGCCCGGATGCGAACTTCTGGATGATCGCCGCGAGGAGCTTCCGGTCCGTCGAGTCGAGGCCCTCGTCGTCGATCTCCATCTGGCGCATCGCGGCGGTCGCCGTCGCCTCGTCGACGCGGCCGTCGCCGTGGACCTGGGCGTGGTCGCGGGTCCGCTTCAGCAGGCGGTTCACGATCCGCGGCGTGCCCCGTCCGCGGCGGGCGATCGCGCGCGCCGCTGCGTCGTCGATCGGGACGTCGAGGATGCGCGCCGACCGATCGACGATCGCGGTGAGGTCGTTCTCCTCGTAGAAGTCGAGGCGGTAGGTGGCGCCGAACCGGTCGCGGAGCGGCGAGCTGATTCTCCCCGCCCGTGTCGTCGCACCGACGACCGTGAACGGCTTCAGGCTGAGCCGCAGGCTTCGCGCGCTGGGCCCCTTCCCGATCATCACGTCGAGCGCGTAGTCCTCCATCGCCGGATAGAGGATCTCCTCCACCGCCCGGTTGAGCCGATGGATCTCGTCGATGAAGAGCACGTCGCGCTCGTCGAGGGCGGTGAGAATCGCGGCAAGGTCGCCGGCCCGCTCCACAGCCGGGCCGCTCGTGTACCGCACGTTCACGCCGAGCTCGCGGGCGATGATCGTGGCGAGGGTCGTCTTTCCGAGGCCCGGCGGTCCGTAGAGGAGGACATGGTCCGCGGCCTCGTCCCTGCCCCGCGCGGCGGCGAGCAGCACGGAGAGGTTGGCCTTGACCTCGCGCTGGCCGATGTACTCCTCGAGCGTCCGCGGTCGAAGGGCACCCTCGACGACCCGATCCGAGTCGTCGACGAGGTCTGGCGCGAGGAGTCGCGACAGGTCGTCGGTCATCGCGCGAAGGGTACCACGATCAGGTCACGTTTCGCACGGATGTTCTAGATCAGGTCTCCGAGGTTCCGCCGTCCGGCACGAGCGCCTCCGGGGCCGGTTCCCACAGCTCGACCCGGTTGCCTTCGGGATCCTCGACCCAGCCGAAACGCCCGACGCCGTCCATCGCCTCGACCTGGTCAAGGACGACGGCACCCAGAGCACGGAGCTGCTCGCGCATCGCCTCGAGGTCACGGACGCGGATGTTGACCATCCATTGCTGGTCGCGCCGCCCGAAGTAGTCCGTGTCCGCGTCGAAGGCGGACCAGACCGTCGGGCCGGCCGCCTGCCACCAGGTCTCCGGCGACTCCTCGTTCTCGGGCGGGTAGGTCGGGATGCCGAACGCCTGGCGATACCAGCGGCCGAGCGCCGCCGGATCCTTCGCCCGGATGAACATGCCGCCGATGCCGACCGCTCGTTCCACGCCGTTCCCTCCTGCACACCTGGAGGCGCGAGCATAGGCGGAACAGTCGTGATCGGCTGCGGCTCGGGGCCCGGTCGCCGCGCCCGGCCGCGGAACCCCGCCCTACTCCCGGAGCAGGCTCCGCAGGGCCGCCTTCACTCGATCCTCGAGCGTCCCGCCGATCGTCGCGTCGGCCAGCGCGACCCGCGACGCCTCGCGCGCCTCCGCTAGCGAATAGCCGAGCGCCTGGAGCGCCGCGACGACCTCGCTTTCGGCCGCGCCGACGCCGCCGGCGCCCACCACGCCGGCTGCCGCGACACCGGCCGCGGCGACCTTCTCCTTGAGTTCGAAGATGATCCGGTCGGCGAGCTTCTTCCCGATCCCGGGGATCGAGACGAGCACCGCCTGGTCCTGGGCCATGATCGCGAGCTGGAGATCCGGCGTCGGTCGCGACCCGACGATCGCGAGGGCGACCTTCGGCCCGACGCCCGTGACGGTCAGCAACAGCGTGAAGAACCCGAGATCCTCGGCGGTCCGGAACCCGAACAGCGCCTGCTGATCCTCGCGGACGAGGTGGTAGGTGTGGAGCTTGATCGTCGACCCCGGCTGGGCGGTCGAGAGGATCGCGGGCGCCGCGAAGACGCGATACCCGATCCCGCCGACCTCGATGACCAGCGAGTCGAACGCGACTGCACCGACGCGTCCCTCGACGGAGGCGATCACCGCGATCCTGCCCGGCGGCTCGGCCGCGTCGACCCGTTCTCGCGCGCCAGCGCCTCGCGCACCGCGCGCTCGTACGGCGTCGAGCCGCGCTCGATCGGCGCGGATGCCGCGCGATCCAGAACGGCGCCCGAGGACCTCGTCGTCCGCCCGACCTGGCCGACGAGATTCGCGATGCAGACGGCGATCGCGAGCGCATCGGCGGCGTCGTCCGGGGTCGGCCGCGCCGCCATCCCGAGGACGAGCTGGACCATCCGCGACACCTGCTCCTTGTCGGCCGCGCCGTAGCCCGCGACGGCGCTCTTCACCTCGTTCGGGGTCGCCTCGCGAACCGGCAGACCGGCCTCCGCCGCCGCCAGGAGCACGACGCCTCGGGCATGACCCACCGCCATGGCGGTCTGGGCGTTCCGCGAGAAGAAGACGCGTTCCACCGCGACGACGGCCGGCGAGTGGGCAGCGATCACGTCGCGAACGGCGTCGTGGATCGAGCGGAGGCGCTCACCCAGCGGCTGGTCCGGCGAGGTGGTGTGACAGCCGTGGTCGACCGCCCGGAGCCGTCCCGATTCGTGCTCGATGACACCCCAGCCCAGTGCCGCGGTCCCCGGGTCGATCCCGAGGACGATCATCCGAGGGCCACCGGTCGCGACGACGGACCGGCGGCCGAGGTCACCCGGCGACCTCGGCGAAGACGTCCTCGGGGATGTCGAAGTTCGAGCTGACCCGCTGGACGTCGTCGAGGTCCTCGAGGAGCTCGACGAGCCGCAGCGCCTGTCGCGCCTTGCCGGAATCCAGCTCGACGGACTGGCGGGCGACCATCGTGTTCTCGGCCGACTCGACCGGGACCCCTGCCGCCTCGAGCGCCTTGCGCACGCTCTCCAGGGCGCCGGGCTCCGTGTAGATCTCGATGGCCTCGTCGTCGTCCGTGTCGACGTCCTCGGCGCCGGCGTCGATCGCCGCGAGTGCGACGTCGTCGGCATCGACCTTGCCGTCGCGCGGAACCGTGATCAGGCCGCGCGGCTCGAACTGCCAGGCGACCGCGCCGCTGCCGGCGAGCTGGCCGCCCGTCTTTGTGAAGATCGAGCGAACCTCCGCCGCAGTCCGGTTGCGGTTGTCGGTCGCGGCCTCGACCAGGACGGCGATGCCGCCGGGGCCGTAGCCCTCGTAGACGATCTCCTCGAACTGGTCGGCATCACCGCCGCCGGTCGCCTTGTCGATCGTCCGCTTGATGTTGTCGGCGGGCATGTTGACCGATCGAGCCTTCTCGATCGCGAGCCGCAGCCGGTAGTTCGCGTCCGGATCCCCGCCGCCCTGGCGCGCCGCGACGCTGATCTCCCGGGCGACCTTCGTGAAGAGCGCCCCTCGTTTCGCGTCGTTCGCGCCCTTCTGGCGCTTGATCGTGGACCACTTGGAATGACCGGACATCGCGGGCGGGAGTATAGCCGACGACCACCGCCGGCCCGGCCGTATCATGGGTCGGACACGAGCCCGGTGGGGCCTGTCCCGGCCCGTCTCCGCGGCGAATCGCCCGTCGTTTCGTGCAGTCGAGAGGTCCGCTCCGCCGATGACGATGAAGAGCGTCGATCCCGCCCACCTCCGAAGCGTCGTCCTGGCCGGCCACGCCGGCGCCGGCAAGACGACGCTCGCCGAGCAGCTCCTCTTTCGAGCCGGCGCGATCCCGCGCCTGGGCCGCGTCGATGACGCGACCGCCCACCTCGACTTCGAGCCCGAGGAGCAGAAGCGCAAGGAGTCGCTGAGTCTCGCGGTCGCGACGTTCGAGCACGACTCGACCCGGATCACCCTCGTCGACACGCCCGGTTATCCGGATTTCGTCGCGGAGGTGATCTCGGGGTTCGCCGCGGCCGACGGCGCGCTGTTCGTGATGGATGCGTCAGGTGAGGTCGAATCCGGGCTCGAGACCGCGGTCGGCCTGGGCCGCTCCACCGGCCGCGCGGCGTGCTTCTTCCTGAACAAGTGCGACCGCGAGAATGCGGATCCATCAGCAGCGCTGGACGCGCTGCGGGCGCGGTTCGGCAACAAGATCGCGCCGCTCCACCTCGCGATTGGCAAGGCGGAGACGTTCCGCGGCTACGTGGACCTTGTCCACCGCAAGGCGTGGGCGTTCGACGGCGGCAGCGAGGTCGAGATCCCGGTCCCGGACGAGCTGGGCGACGAGATCGCGATGCGTCGGGATCAGCTGCTCGAGGCGGCGGCCGAGGCAGACGACGACGTCATGGCGAAATACCTCGACGGCGAGGAGATCAGCGACCAGGAGCTCGACACCTGCCTCCACCGTGGCGTCCGGGACTCGATCCTCGCGCCGGTGCTCGTCGGCTCGGCGTCGAAAGGCATCGGCATGAATGCCCTGCTCGACGCGTTCATCCGCTACCTCCCGACGGCCGCCGAGGAGCCCGCGGTCGAGGCGCGGGACGCGAAGTCCGGTCAGCCGGTCACGATCAACCCGGATCCGAATGGCCCCCTCGTCGCCCGGGTCTTCAAGACCGCGGCGGATCCGTTCGTCGGACGGCTCACGTATCTCCGGATCCTGAGCGGGACGCTCCACGGCCAGGCGCACGCCTGGAACGCGAACCGGGACGAGGACGAGCGGATCGGCCAGCTGCTCCTGCTGCACGGCAAGGAGCAGGAGCCGATCGGTGAGCTGCAGGCCGGAGAGATCGGCGCGGTCGCGAAGCTCGTCTCCACCGAGACCGGCGACACGCTCTCGGCGCGCGAGAAGCCGGTGATCCTGCCACCGATCGCGTTCCCGAACCCGTCGCTCTCGGTCGCCATCGAGCCGCAGACGAAGGCCGACCTCGACAAGATGGGCGCGGCGCTCCAGCGGATGCTCGAGGAGGAGCCGACCGTCCGGGTCGAACGCTCTCCGACCGGGGAGCAGCTGCTCGTCACGATGGGCGACGCCCACATCGCGGTGATCGGCGAGCGGCTGAAGCGGAAGTTCGGCGCCGCGATCCAGACGAAGCAGCCGAAGGTGCCGTACCGGGAGACGATCCGGGGCAAGACCCAGGTCGAGGGCAAGTACAAGAAGCAGACGGGCGGCCACGGGATGTTCGGCCACGTCTGGATCGAGATCGAGCCGAATCCGGGCGGCGGCGTCGAGTTCGCCGAGCGGATCGTCGGCGGCTCGGTGCCGAAGGGCTTCTTCCCCGGCATCGAGAAGGGGATCCGCGAGACCGCATCCGAGGGCGTGATCGCCGGGTACCCGCTGTCCGACTTCAAGGCGACGCTCTACGACGGCTCGTTCCACACGGTCGACTCGAACGAGCTCTCGTTCAAGATCGCCGCCTCGATGGCCCTCAAGAAGGGCGTCATGGACTGCCGGCCGGCGCTCCTCGAGCCGATCATGGCCGTCGAGGTCCACGTCCCCGAGGAGTACATGGGTGACGTGAACCGGGATCTGAACACCCGCCGCGGCCGCGTGCTCGGGATCGACTCCGCCGACGGGACGCAGGTCGTCCAGGCGCACGTGCCGCAATCGGAGCTGTTCTCCTACGCCACCGAGCTGCGATCGATGACGCGCGGCCGCGGGACGTTCACCGCCGTGCTCGACCACTACGAGGAGGTGCCGCAGCACCTCGCGGAGAAGGTCATCGAGCAGCATCGCAAGGAGACGGACGCCGTCGGCGCTCACGGCGGGCACTGATCCGGCTCTCACCTGCTCGGCGGCGCGCCGCCGGTCGTCGTGCGCCCGGCGCTGGAGTCGCGCTCGGGGTCGGTCGGCCCGGCGCGGCCGTGGGCACTATCCGCCGGTGGGCAGGCCTCTGCTCACGTGCTCGATCGCCTCGGCCAGATCGATCGCACCGTCGTAGAGGGCACGCCCGACGATCGCGCCCGCGCACCCGATCGCCCGGATCGCGTCCAGGTCGCCGAGAGAGGCCACCCCGCCAGAGGCGATGACCCCGGCGGAGGTCCTGCCGACCACCGATTCGAGCAGCCCGAGGTCGGGGCCGTCGAGAAGCCCGTCGCGGTCGATCGAGGTGACGACGAGCGTCGCGACCCCCGCGGCACCGAGGTCGCGGAGGAGCTCCGCGATCGGAACGGCCGTTGCGCCGCCCACCCAGCCCTCACCGACGGCGGTGTCGTTGCGAACATCGAGTGCGACCGCGATCCGCTCGGCGCCGAACCGTGCAATCGCACCGCGGACGAACGCCTGGTCACGGAGGGCGGCCGTCCCGAGGATCGCCCGCGCGACGCCGGCATCCAGGACGGCGGCGATGTCCTCGACGCTTCGCAGCCCTCCCCCGGTCTGGATGTTTGTCCGCCCACCGTCTGCTTGCCGCATCTCCGCGACGAGGTCCCGCAGCTGGCGATCGCCGATCGCGCGCTCCCCGGACCTGGCGCCATCGAGATCGACGACGTGGACCCACCGCGCCCCCGCCGCCCGGAACCCGCGCGCGACCTCGACAGGATCGTCGCCATAGACCTGCTCCCGGGCGAAGTCCCCCTGGCGAAGCCGGACGACCCGGCCGCCCCGAACGTCGATCGCCGGATAGAGCTGGAACCTTCCTCCCACGCCCGGACCGCTGGTTGACGCGTCGCCTGCTGCCACGCTAGCATGTTAGCACACTAAAGCGGTCCGACCACGGGCGGCGACCTGCTGCGGCCAGAACGAGGGGCACGACACAACCACGATGGACGACTGGCGCACGAACGATGTCGAGGAGCTGATCCAGGCGGTACTCCGCCTGGAGACCGAGGACGAGGCGGCGGCCTTCCTGCGCGACCTCTGCACGCTGGGGGAGCTGCGGGATCTTGCCCAGCGCTGGTCAGTCGTCCGGCGCCTGGACCGGGGCGAGCACTACGCCTCGATCTCTCGCGAAACCGGCGCGAGCACCGCGACGATCACCCGGATCGCGAACTGGCTGCATCACGGGGAAGGCGGATATCGGCAGGCGCTCGAACGACTCGCGGCTGCTCGCGAGGCTGGCATCCCCTACCCCGCCGGTCGCGAGTCGTGAACGTCGATCGCACCGGCGACCGGTTGCGGCTCGCGATCCCGAACAAGGGACGTCTCGTCGAGCCCACCGTCCAGTTGCTGCATGACGCCGGCCTGGAGTTCGAGGAGCACGATCGGAGCCTGGTCGCGCGCGTTCGGAACTTCGATCTGGACATCCTCTTCGTCCGGACGAATGACGTGATCGAGTTCGTCAGCGACGGCGTCGCCGACCTTGGGATCACCGGCGACGATCTCCTCGCCGAGACGGGCGCGGCGCTGCCGCGGCTCCGTCCGCTCGGCTATGGGCGATGCCGCCTCGCCGCCGCGGTTCCCTCGGACAGCACGCTGCGGACCCTCGCGGACCTCGACGGGCTGCGCGTTGCCACTGCGCATCCGAACACCGCCCGCCGTTTCTTCGAGCAGGCCGAGCTCGCCGTCGAAGTCGTTCCGATCTCGGGGGCCGTCGAGGTCGCGCCACGTCTTGGCCTCGCCGATGCGATCGTCGACCTCGTGTCGACCGGTTCGACCCTCGTGATGAACGGGCTTCGACCCATTGCCGACGTCCTCGCGTCGGAGGCTGTCCTCGTGGTCAACCCCGAGGCACACGTCGAGCGGCGCTCGGCCATCGATGCCGTCGACACGATGCTCAGCGCGGTGATCGCCGCCCGCGACCGCAAGTACCTGATGATGAACGCGCCGGCGGAGCGCCTGGACGACCTCGAGCGGCTCCTGCCCGGTCTGGAATCACCGTCCGTGATCCCGCTCGCCCACCCGGGGATGATCGCGATCCACGCCGTCGTCGGTGCGGACGATGTGTGGAGCCTCTTGCCCCGGCTGAAGGCCGCAGGCGCATCCGGGATCCTCGTCCTGCCGATCGAGAAGATCGTCGCGTGACCACCGACACGCGCAGCGAGACGGCTTCGCCGATCGGTGTCGCCGACGCTCCGGCCATTCGACTCCGTCGCATCGACCTCCGTTCGCCCGCGGCAACCGACGTCGCAGAGCGCTCGGCGCTCCTGCGGCGGTCCGCCGCTCCCGATGAGCGGATCCGCTCGGCCGTCCGGACGATCCTGGACGACGTCCGCCTCGGTGGCGCGGACGCCGTCCGGGCCGCGAATCGGCGGTTCGGTGGCGGTTCCCGAGAGGGCGCGCTCCTCATCGACGGGTCGGCGCTCCGGGCGGCTCGCGACAATCTCGATGCTGCAACGCGCCGTGCCCTGGACCATGCGATTGCGAACGTTCGGCGGTTCGCAGAGACGCAGCGTCCGCAGTCCACGCGAACGACGATCGCGCGCGGCATCGAGATCGAGCGACGCTGGCTGCCCCTGGATCGCGTCGGCTGCTACGTGCCCGGGGGCACGGCGCCGTACCCGTCATCGCTCGTCATGACGGTCGTGCCCGCGCTCGTCGCCGGCGTCGGGACCGTGATCGTCGCAACGCCCGCCGATGAGACCGGCTCCGTCCACCCGGTTCTGCTCGGCGCCGCGGGCCTCCTCGAGGTCGACGCCGTGCTCGTCGCCGGTGGCGCGCAGGCCGTCGCGGCGCTCGCGTTCGGCCTGGCCGGGCAAGCGGGCGCGTCCGCTGACCGACGCGGCGACCACCTCGAGCCGGTGGACCGGATCGTCGGTCCGGGCAATGCGTGGGTCACCGCCGCGAAGCTGGAGATCGCCGGGTTCGTCGGCATCGACCTCCCGGCCGGCCCGTCCGAAGGCATGGTCCTTGCCGACGCAGCCGCTGATCCCGCGACGGTTGCCGCGGACCTCGTGACCCAGGCCGAGCACGGCCCGGACTCGCCCGCGATCCTCGTCACGACGAGCGAGCGCCTGGCGGACGCGGTCGACGACGAGATCGCGAGGCTCGTGCCACGGTTGGAGCGCGCTGCGATCCTCGCCCGCGCGCTGGAGACGCATGGCCGCGTGATCCTCGCGCCGACCCTGGACGAGGCGATCGCGTTCGTCGACGCATACGCCCCCGAGCATCTCTCGATCGACGTCGCCGACCCCGAGGCCGCCGCCTCGCGCGTTCGCCACGCTGGCTCGATCTTCGTCGGCCGGTGGGCGCCGGAGTCCGCCGGGGACTACGCGACCGGCGCCAACCACGTGCTCCCGACCGGCGGCCTCGCCCGTTCGTCGGACGCCCTGTCGGTCGAGCAGTTCGGGCGGTACACGCAGATCCAGCGCGTCGACGAGGATGGGCTCGCCGGGATCCGCGAGACCGTCGGCGGTCTCGCGACGATCGAGGGGCTGACCGCCCACCGTCACGCCGTGGAGGTCCGGTTCCCGTCTGAAGCAGCCGCACCGGACACTGGAGACGCCTCATGAGTCCGACTCCCGTCACCTCGACGCTCCCGACCCAGCCGGCCGGGTACGCGTGGGAGGCGACGGACGAGGAGGTCTCGGCGCGGTTCGGCGTCCCCGTCGCGGATGTGCTGCGGTTCGACCTGAACACGTCGCCCACGCCGCCGGCCCTCGTCGCGGATCTCCTGGCGACCGGCGCATTCGAGACCCCGCTCTCCGAATACCCGCCGTCGGACTATCGCCGGTTGATCGAGGCGGCGGCCCGCGTCTACGGCGTCGGGACGGATGAGCTGCTCGTCGGCGCGGGCGCGGATGAGATCCTCGACCTGCTCGGCAAGGCGTTCCTGCCGCCCGGTGGCGCAGCCATCCTCCCGGCGCCGACCTACGCGATGTACCGCGTCATCACGGACCAGCGACCCGCGATGGCCGTCGTCGTTCCGCGGCTCGGGCCCGCCGACGGATATGGACTGGACGTTGCGGCGGTTCGCGCCGCCGCGCTCGCCGCGAACATCGTCTGGCTCTGCAACCCGAACAACCCGACGGGTCTCGAGGAGCCTCCGGGCACGATCTCGGCACTCCTGGGCGGGATCGCCGCAGACGCAGCCGCGGCCGGCCAGCCTCCCGCGATCGTCGTCCTCGACGAGGCCTACTCGGAGTTCACCGGACGAAGCCTCCTCGCGCTCCGCCTCGATCACCCGAACCTCGTCGTCGTCCGGACCGCCAGCAAGGCCTACGCCCTCGCGGGTCTCCGCGTCGGCTTCGCGATCGCACGGCCGGAGACGATCGCCCGCGTCGCGCCGTATCGGCCACCGGGCTCGGTGTCCACGATCAGCGTCTCGGCGGTGACCGCGGCGCTGAACGACGGGACGGCGATGGCGGCGAATGTCGCCCGGGTCGATGCCGAGCGGGATCGGCTCGCCGACGAGCTGCGGGCGCTCGGCTGGGCCGTCGGCCCGAGCGTGACGAACTTCCTCCTCGTGGATCTCGGGACACCCGACCGGGCCGCCGACATCGCGACCGGGCTGCTCCGCCGCGGGCTCGTGCCGCGGACCTTTGGGGCGGGTCATCCCCTCGCCCACTGCCTGCGCCTCACGGTTCGCGATCGCGAGGGAAACGACCGGCTGATCGCCGCGGCGCGGGAGATCGCGGAGGAGGCGGCATGACGACCGGAATGACGGCGACGACGACGACCGAACCAGGCGACGGCGGCACGGGTGGCGGCGCGAGCACCTCCATCGGTCGACGGGCAACGGTCTCCCGGACGACGCGCGAGACCGACATCACGGTGACGATCGATCTCGACGGGTCCGGCATCACCGAGATCGACACCGGCGTCGGGTTCTACGACCACCTCCTCACGAGCCTCGCCCATCACGGCCTGCTCGATCTCACGATCCGCGCGCGGGGTGATCTCCAGGTCGACGACCACCACACCGTCGAGGACGTCGCGCTGGTTCTCGGCTCGGCGCTCGCGGAGGCGCTCGGCGATCGCTCCGGCATCCAGCGCTTCGGCGACGCGACCGTGCCGATGGATGAATCCCTCGCCAGTGCGGCGGTCGATGTCGGGGGCCGGCCATATGCGGTGGTGGACCTGCCGTTCCGCGGCGAGCGCGTCGGCGCGCTGACGCTCCAGCTCGTCGAGCACGCGATCGAGGCGTTTGCCAGGACGAGCGGTGCCACGGTCCACGTCCGGGGCACAGGCCGCAACGATCATCACCTCGCCGAGGCCGCGTTCAAGGCCCTGGGCCGGGCGCTCCGCGCCGCCGTCGCACCGGACCCGCGTCGCCGGGGAGTGCCATCGACAAAGGGCCCGTCGTGACGGCCGCGTCCCCGCTCCGCGTCGCGGTCGTCGATCACGGCGCCGGAAACCTCGTGAGCATCGAGCAGGGGCTGACCACCGTCGGCCTCGAGGTCGTCATCGCGCGCGAACCAGGGCAGGTCACCGGTTGCGACGCGCTCGTCGTGCCCGGCGTCGGCGCGGGCGGACCGGCGATGACGACCCTCAGCGATCGCGGTCTCGTTCGCCCGATCCTCGACTGGATCGAGGCGGATCGCCCCTATCTCGGGATCTGCCTCGGCATGCAGCTGCTCTTCGAGGCGAGCGACGAGGACGGTGCGTCGATGCTGGGCGTGCTTCCGGGCCGCGTTCGACGCCTCCTCGACGCGCCGACCCTGCCCCACATCGGCTGGAACGACCTGGTCCGGGCGAGGCAGCATCCCCTGTTCGACGGAATCCGAGCGGATGCCCCGTTCTACTTCGTCCATTCCTACGCCGGCGCGCCGACAGACGAGGCGACGGAAACCGTCCTTGCGTCGACGAACCACGGCGGGACGTTCGTCTCGGCGGTCGCGCGCGGCGAGACCCTCGGCGTCCAGTTCCACCCCGAGCGGAGCGGCGCCGACGGCCTCCGTCTCCTCGCGAACTTCCGCTCGATCGTCGCCGCGCACCGCGACGCGCTCGCGGTGCCCGCCTGATGCTCCGCCGACGGGTGATCCCGTGCCTGGACGTCGCCGACGGCCGCGTCGTGAAGGGCACGAGGTTCGTCGACCTGGTCGACGAGGGTGACCCGCCCGAGCTGGCGGAGCGGTACGCCCGCGAGGGCGCGGACGAGCTCGTCTTCCTCGACATCACGGCCTCGCCGGACGGCCGTCCGACGCTCCTCGACATCGTCGAGCGGACGGCGCGCCGGGCGTTCATCCCGCTGACGGTCGGCGGTGGTGTCCGGAGCGTGACCGACATGCAGGCTGTGCTCCGCGCCGGCGCCGACAAGGTCGCCCTCAACACCGCAGCGGTCGCCGATCCCGATCTCGTCACGGCATGTGGCCGGCGGTTCGGCAGCCAGGCCGTCGTCGTCGCGATCGACGCGCGGCGTCGCGCGACGGAGTCCGCGGCAGCATCGTGGGAGGTCGTCGTCCGCGGCGGCCGTGACGCGACGCGGGTTGACGCGGTCGAATGGGCGGTCGAGGCGGCCGAGCGAGGCGCCGGCGAGCTCCTCGTGACGTCGATCGACCGCGACGGGACGCGTTCCGGCTTCGACCTCGACCTCCTCGCGGCGATCACGTCACGAGTCGACGTGCCGGTGATCGCCAGCGGCGGCGCTGCCGGCCCGGAGGACTTCGTGGCCGCCGTCCGTAGGGGTGGTGCCGACGCGGTCCTCGCCGCGTCGATCTTCCATCGCCGGATCCACTCGATCGGCGACGTCAAGGCGGTGATGGCGGCGGCCGGAATCCCCATCCGGAACGTCGACGCGGCAGCGGCATGAGCGAGGCGGCGACCGCGGCCACCGACACGATCGCGGCCACCGAGCCGAGCTGGGCCCGCGGTCTCCTGCCGGCGATCGTCCAGGACGCTTCCGACGGGCGGATCCTGATGCTGGCCTGGATGGACGAGGAGGCGTGGCAGGCGACTCGCACGACCGGCTCGGTGCACTTCCACTCCCGCTCCCGCGACCGGCTCTGGCGGAAAGGCGAGACGTCCGGCAACGAGCTTCGCATCCGGGAGATCGCCCTCGATTGCGACCGGGATGCGATCCTCCTGACGGTCGATCCCGTCGGCCCGACGTGCCATCGCGGCGTGCGGAGCTGCTTCGACGTCGCCGGCTCAGTCGCCCCCGCAGCGGTCCTCGAGCTGCCACGCGACGACCCCGCGCCACCGCCGGTCCAGGGCCTTGCCTGGCTCGAGACCCTCTGGGCAACGATCGCCGCTCGCGCCGCGGATCGCCCGACGGGTTCGTACACGACCTCGCTGCTCGCAGGCGGGGTCGACGCCGCGGGTCGGAAGGTCACGGAGGAGGCGACCGAGGTCCTGATCGCGGCCAAGGACGACGCGGCGGCCGAAGCAACCGGCGCGGATCGCGACGGGACGCGGGCGGCCCTGGCCGCCGAGACCGCCGACCTGCTGTTCCACGCGCTCGTCGTCCTCGCGGAGCGTGGCCTCGAGCCAAAGGCAGTCGTCGACGTCCTGCGGGCCCGGCACACCGGTTGATCGCGGCCTCCCGCCGCCGCGCCGCCCCCCGCCGCCGCGCCGCCCCGACTACCTCTGTCGGCGACCCACCGCGAGGCGCCGCTTCCCGGCACGGACGAGCAGCCACTCCCCGGCGATCGGCTCCGAAACCGTCGCCTCCGGACTGCCGATCCGCTCGTCGTTGATCGCGAGACCGCCCTGGGCGATGAGCCGTCGTGCCTCGCCGGCCGAGCCGAGGAGCCCGGACGCAACCGCGATCGAGACCGGGCCAGCGGCCAGGTCGGCATCCGTGAACGAGAACCCGGCAACGGACTCGTGGAGCGTTCGCAGCACTTCCGGGTCGCGGATCGGATCGCGGGAGAACGCCGCCTCGCTCACGCGCTCGGCATGTCGGGCGGCGTCCGCGCCGTGCGTTCGCTCGGTCACGTCGTGCGCGAGCGCGCGCTGGGCCTCCCGGCTCTCGGGGTGCTCCGCCGTCGCCGCCTCGAGCCGCTCGATCTCGTTCCGATCGAGGAGGGTGAACCACCGCAGGTACGTGCCGACGTCGCGATCGTCGACGTTCAGCCAGTACTGGTAGAAGGCGTACGGCGAGGTCCGATTCGCATCGAGCCAGACCGACTCGCCGCCCTCGGTCTTGCCGAACTTCGTCCCGGACGGCGACAGGAGCAGCTTGTAGGCCAGACCGTGGGCCGGCTCGTCGCGGCCGGAACCGTCCGCCGATTCGTCATCGAGCCCCGCCCGGCGGCGGATCAGCTCGAGGCCGGCCGTGATGTTGCCCCACTGGTCCGCGCCGCCCATCTGGAGGTCCACCCCCATCGTCCGGTGGAGATGCTCGAAGTCCGTCGCCTGGATGAGCATGTAGCTGAACTCGGTGAACGAGAGGCCGCGGTCCATCCGGGTGGTCACCGAATCCTTGGCGAGCATGTACGGGATCGTGAAGTGCTTGCCCACGTCGCGCAGCCACTCGATCAGGCCGATCGAGCCGAGCCAGTCGAGGTTGTTCACGAGGAGCGCGCCGCCCGCGCCATCGAAGTCGAGGAACCGCTCGAGCTGCGATCGGATCGAGCTGACATTCGCCTCGAGCGTCTCCCGGTCCAGCAGATTCCGCTCGGCGGACCGGCCCGAGGGATCGCCGATCATCCCGGTCCCGCCGCCGACGAGGGCGACCGGCCGGCCGCCGTGGCGCTGGAACTGGAGGAGCCCGAAGATCGGCACGAGGTGGCCGACGTGGAGCGAGGGGCCCGAGGGGTCGAAGCCGTTGTAGCCGGCGATCGCTGCGCCGCTGGCGAGCCGGGCGGGCAGGCCGGGCGTCGTCGCGTAGAGCATCCCGCGCCACGTCAGCTCGTCGAGGAGCGTCGCGAGCGAGGGGTTTCCGGCGATGGTCCCGGCGTTCGGATGGGACCGATCGGGTGGCGTCACAGGACGTTCGGCCGAGTCGTCTCGACCCTCCGGACCGGGGGCATCACCACGACCCCCATGCTATCGTGCGGCCGAACATGCAGACCAGCCTCGCGCGGCGTCAGCGCCATCGGCGCGGCGTTTCCCGCGGACGGCCGCGGCGCTCCCCCACCATCCGTCGCGTTCTCCTTGCGATTCCGGTCGTCCTCTTCGCGGTGTTCACCGTGGTCGGTCTCGCGGGCGTCGTCGGGGTCGCCGCCGCGTACAACTACTACAGCGCCGGCCTCCCCGATCCGAAGGACACGCTGACCCATCTCGACTTCGACCAACAGACCCGGATCACGGATCGCAGCGGCAAGATCGAGCTGGCCCGTCTCGGCGAGTTCAAGCGCGAGGTGGTGACGTTCGACGCGATCCCGCCGGAGCTGCTCGACGCGACGACGGCGATCGAGGACAAGGACTTCTGGTCGAACCCCGGCTTCGATCCGGTGGGCTTCGTCTCGGCGACCCTCGATACGCTTGACGGCCGGCCCCGCGGCGGGTCGACGATCACCCAGCAGCTCGTCCGCGCCCGTCTCCTCCCGCCCGCCGCGTTCGAGGGCAGCCGCGAGGAGCGGAAGATCCGGGAGATCATCCAGTCGCTGCGGCTGACCCAGGCGTACCCGGGCCAGTCCGGCAAGCAGGAGATCATCACCGCCTACCTGAACCAGAACTTCTACGGCAACCAGAGCTACGGGGTGAAGGCGGCGGCCCGGACGTACTTCAACAAGGACCTGAAGGACCTGACCCTCGCCGAGGAAGCGGTCCTCGCCGCGATCCCCCAGTCGCCGACCGCGTTCGACCTCGTCCGGAACGCCGAGGAGGAGTGCACGAAGAAGGTCCCCGAGGGGACCGACTGCCCGGATGCGAACGTGCGCCTCGTCGTCCCGGATACGACCGACGTCTACAAGCGTCGCAACTACATCCTCGACCTGATGAAGACGCGCAGCCCGCTGTCCGGCAGCGAGCACACGCCGAGCGACTACGAGGCCGCCAAGAGCGACCCGATCGTCCTCGCGAAGCAGCTCTCGACCCACTGGCTCGCGCCGCAGTTCGTGCTCCAGGTCCGCGAGCAGCTCGCGACGCTCCTCTGCCCGGACGTGAAGATCGACCAGTGCGACAAGATCGACACGGGCGGCTACCACGTCACGACGACGCTCGACTGGACGATGCAGTCGAAGGTCGAGAAGTGGCTCTACGCCGCCGCCCGCGCCCCGAACCTGAGCAACACGACGACGATCCTCAAGTCGCTGAAGATTCCGGCCAGAGACTGGGGCTGGATCCGGAACCTCCACGGCAAGAACCTGAACAACGGCGCGAGCGCCGTGCTCGACTACCGCACCGGTGAAGTGCTCGCCTACTCGGGCTCGGCGAGCTTCAACGCCCGTGGCACGCGCAAGTTCCAGCCGCAGTTCGACGTCCTGTCGGATGGCTGGCGCCAGCCGGGTTCCTCGATCAAGCCGGTGAACTACGCGATCGGGATCGAGGACAAGACGATGACCGCGGCGACGCTCTTCATGGACGTCACGACGGACTTCGGCGGCCGGTTCATTCCGACGCAGGCCGACAAGGCCGAGCGTGGTCCTGTCCGTCTCCGCCAGGCACTCGAGTTCTCGCTGAACATCCCCTCGATCAAGGCCGGCCTGATGAACGGCCTGAAGCACTTCTACGACCGCTCGAAGGACTTCGGCATCCACTACGTGCCGGGTTCCGTGCCGGTGACGTCGATGGGCATCGGGACGCTCGAGGTCCACCCGATCGACATGATCAGCGCCTACGGTGCGCTGGCGAACGCCGGCAAGCTGATGCCGCGGACGACGATCCTGAAGGTCACCGACGCGAACGGGGCGGTCGTCTGGCCGGATCCGGCCGGCAAGCCGGTGAAGGGCAAGGTCGTCGTCAGCCCCCAGACGGCGTTCATCATGACGGACATCCTCGCAGGCAACACCGTGATGAAGACGAACCCCTTCTGGGGCGAGTGGGCCGTGACCGACGGCAGCACCCGACGGCCGGCCGCCTACAAGACCGGAACGACGAACGACAACCGCGACGTCCACGCCTACGGCTATCTCGCGCCCCCGAACGACCCGAAGGCGCCGGCCCTCGTGGTCGGCGTCTGGATGGGCAACAGCGACAACTCGCCGGACTCGGACACGCTGTCCCTCGGCTCGTCGGCGCCGCTCTGGTCGCGGATCCTCTCGGATGTCAGCCACAACATGCCGATCGCAAGCTTCCAGGCCCCGAAGGGCCTCGTGACGACGGACGTCGATGCGATCACGGGCTTCAAGCCGGGTCCGTTCACGTCGCGTCGCGTGTCCGAATACTTCATCCCGGGGACCGAGCCGACCACGACGGACGATCTCCACCACTCGATCGAGATCGACGCGGCGAGCGGCAAGCTCTGGCAGGACGGCTGCGTCGGCCCGAAGCGGGTCGTCGGCGCGCTCGACTTCAGCCAGATCGACGCCGCTCACGCGAACTGGCAGCGAGCGGACCGCAACTGGATGCGCCGCGCCTCACGCGGCTCCGGCGTGGGCGGCGGCCTCAAGGGCACGCACACGTCGTACTTCTACGGATCCGGCTTCTTCCCGAACGGCCGAACGTGGGGCGGCGTCTTCGCGACGAGCACGCTCTGCCCGCTGGCGCCGGAGCCGACGCCACCACCCTGCGACAACCCGTTCGGGCTGTTCTGCCCGCCGACGCCGTCGCCAGGCCCGTCCGGACCTCCAGGCCCGGGCCCGGGCAAGACCCCGAAGCCCTAGAGGCGGATCAGGGTCGCGCCGTCGCCGCCCTCGCCCCGCTCGCCAGCGCGAGCCGAGGTGACGAGCGGATGGGCCGCCGCCCGCTCCCGCACGGCGTCACGGAGGGCACCCGTCCCCAGGCCGTGGATCACGGTGACCTGGTCCAGCCCGGCGAGCGCGGCGTCGTCCAGGTACCGGTCGAGGGCCGCGAGCGCCTCGTCGACACGCGCGCCGCGGAGATCGAGGGAGGAGGCAACGGTCCGGGCGCGGTCGAGCTGGAGCGCCGCGATCCCGTCGCCCTGATCCCGCCGGCCTCCACCGGCTGAGCCTCCGGACCTGGTGATCCGCGCATTGCGGGCGATCGTCCGATCCTCGTCGACCTCCGGCGGTGTCTCGACGAGGTCCAGCTCATCCGTCGGAACGCTGATCCGGAGGCCGTTCGCCTCGAGCGTTGCCCGGCTGCCGTTCTTCTCGAGCGCCGCGATCCGGCCCTCCCAGCCGCCGCTCCGGCTGCGCGCCTGCTCGCCCAGCTGCCAGACGTGCGGCTCCGGTACGGCGGGGGCCGGTGTCTCGGGTGCTTCGCCGGCCGGCGTGGCCCCGTCGGCGAGTCGCGCGAGATGCGATTCCGCGCGGCCGACGGCCGCATCGATCGCCGGCTGGGTGAGGGTCTCGCGCTCCAGGGCCTCGCGCGTCGCGCGAACCTCCTCCCGCACCGAGTCGACGAGCCGCTCCGCCTCGATCCGCGCGGCCCGGACCGCTTCGTCGCGTTCGCGTCGGGCGCGTCGGCGCTCCTCGTCCGCGGTCCGCAGCGCCTCCGCGGCGCGTGCCTCCGCGGCCCGGGCCCGGTCCAGCGCCTCGCTCGTCTCCCCTTCCGTCTCGCGGATCCGCGCGAGCGTCTCCTCGAACGCGCGCTGGTTCTCGCTCAGCCGCGACCGCGCGTCGGCGACGATCTCCGGCGCGAGCCCGAGCCGCTCGGCGATCGCGAAGGCCTGGCTGCCGCCCGGCAGCCCGATCGTGAGCCGGTAGGTCGGCGAAAGCGTCTCGAGATCGAACTCGACCGAGGCGTTCCGGGCGCCACCGGTCGTGTGGGCGTAGGCCTTGAGCTCCGCGTAGTGCGTTGTCGCGGCGACGAGGGCGCCGGCCCGGATGAAATGGTCGAGGAGCGCCTGGGCGAGCGCCGAACCCTCTGTCGGGTCCGTTCCCGCCCCGAGCTCGTCGAGCAGGACGAGCGTGCCCGGACCGGCCGCCTCGACGATCCGGGTGATCGACCGCAGGTGGCCGGAGAACGTCGAGAGACTCTGGGCGATGGACTGCTCGTCGCCGATGTCGGCGAAGACGTCGCGGAAGATCGGCAGGCGCGAGCCCGCCTCGGCCGGGACGTGCAGCCCGGCCTGGTGCATGAGCGCGAGCAGCCCGAGCGTCCGGAGCGTGACGGTCTTGCCGCCCGTGTTCGGCCCCGTGACGACCAGCGCGGTGTAGCCCTCGCCCAGGCGGATGTCGATCGGGATGACGCGACCCGACAGTCCCGGATGCCGGGCCGAGAGGAGGATCACCTCCTGCCGTTCGGCGGTCTCCGCCCGGGTGCCGTCGAGATCGGCGGCCAGGCCTGCCTTCGCGGCCCAGAAGTCGAACCGGGCGAGCGCGCCGAGCGTCTCCCGCAGGGCCACGGCGTTCGCCGCGACGAGGGTGGACAACTCGTCGAGGATCCGCTCGACCTCCTCCTGTTCGGCGACCTGTGCCTCCCGCCAGGCGTTGCCGAGCTCGACGGCGATCAGCGGCTCCACGAACAGCGTCGCGCCGCTGCCGGAGGCGTCGTGGACGATCCCCTTGACGCGAGCCCGGGCCTCGGCCTTCACCGGAACCACGTACCGGCCGTTCCGAAGCGTGACGATCGGATCCTGGAGCGCGCCGCCCAGCTCCGAGCCGACGAGGGCATCGAGCCGTCGTCGCAGCCGGTCGTAGGCCACGCGGACCGCGGCCCGCAACCCACCGAGCCCTGGCGAGGCCGTGTCGAGGAGCTCACCCGTCGGATCGAAGCTGCGGGCGAGCGTGGACCGGATCGCGGGGAGCGGGTGGAGCTCGCGAGCGAGCGCGTGGAGGAGCGGCCGGCGGTCCTCGGACAGCGCCGCCTGGAGGCGTACGGCGGCGTCGAGGGTCTCGGCAAGCTCCAGGAACTGCGCCGGATCGAGCCGGCCACCCCGGGCGGCCCGCTCGACCGCCGGCCCGATGTCCCTCGCCGCCCCGACGCCGACGCCGGGACGTTCCGACAGGAACGATCGCGCCTGGTCCGTCTCGTCCAGGCCGCGCTGGACGACGACCCGGTCACTGTCGGGGGCCAGCGCCTCCGCGAGGCGCCGCGACGGAGGGAACGAGGTCTTCTCGGCGAGCCGCTCGCGGACGAGCGGAAACTCCAGCAGGGCGATCGAGCGGCCGTCCATCGCGATCAGCGCAAGGGTTCGATGCGGACCTGGCGCTCCGGGGGCGTCCGGTCGCGGGCGGCGCGCGGAAGAGGCTGCGACACGGAGGGATGGTCGGCAATCGAGAGCCGCCACGGCAGGGACGCCCACGGCTCACCCGCATAGCCGATCCCGACGCGGGGCGAGGCGACGATCGGGGGTTCGCGTTCGCTCGCCGGCCGCGGCTCGAGGCGGACGGGCGCGCCGGCAGCGAGGAGGTCCGTTCCGGTCAGCGACCGATTGATGTCGAAGATCGCGCACACGAGGCCGGGACCCGAACCGAGCCGACGGTCGGCCGGCGGGGTCGAGGGTCGCCGGCTGTCGGCGCGGGGAGGCGCGGCGCGATCGGCTCGTCGCCGCGCCGCGGCCCGCATCGCCCGATCTGCCCGCATCCGCTCGATGCCCTCGATCGGCTCGACGGCGCGGATCAGCAGCGCGGCGGGATGACCGATGGGCTCCGTGACGATGTTCAGGCAGTCGTGCATACCGTAGACAAGGTACACGTAGGCCGTGCCGGGGGCGCCGAACATCACCTCGGTCCGCGGCGTCCGGCCGAAGCGGGCATGGGACGCGCGATCGTCCTCGCCGATGTACGCCTCGACCTCGACGATCCGTGCCACCCGACGACCGGTCGCGTCATCCCGGACGAGGCGGCCGCCGAGCAGGCCGCGACCGGCGGACAGGGTCGGTCCGGCGAGGAGCTCCCGGAGCCCGCGGAGCTCCCCGGGCGACGGCGCGGGCGTCCCGCTCAGCGCGGCGGAAGGCTGATGTAGAAGGCCTGCAGGTCGCGCGGGATCAGGAGGCCGAAGACCGCGATGAAGCCCGGGATCAGCCGGGTCCGGAAGATCTCGGCGGTCCCCGAGGTGTTCATGACGTCGAAGAAGGAGCGGAGCCACGGCAGCTCGCCCTCGCTCTTCGGCGCGGTCGGGATCAGGAAGAACGAATCCAGGATCACGATGACCGCGAGGACGAGCAGCAGTGCCTGGACGATGCCAAGGAGCCCGCCGATCACCTCGTCCGCGACCGTCGCCTGCTTGAACAGGTCCTGTTTCTTGTAGAAGCCCTGGATGACGAGCGTGAAGGCGATCGTTGCCGCGACGAAGACGGTGCCGAAGCCGAGCATCACCGCGTATTCGTCGGGGAACTGGTTCCAGTTGGCGGCGAGATAGCCGCCGAGGGGACCGCGCAGGTTCGCCGCGAACAGGAACGAGAAGAGCATCGCGCCGATCCCGAGGATCCGCCGGATCGTCCCCTGGATGAACCCGAGCACGAACATCCCGAAGCAGAGCAGGACGACGAGCAGGTCGAACCGGTTGACCGAGACGATATCCGCGATGTTCACGAGCGCTCCCTCAGAACGACCACCAGGTCATCTCACGCGTCGTGAGGCGGGCACAGGGTAGCAGCGCCGAATCCGCGGTCGCAAGCAGGACCCGGGCAGGACTCAGGTCCTGATCCGGCCGCCGATCCTCCCGACTGAATCCGTGATGCGCGCGATCACGGGATCGATGTCCGCGTCCGTCAGGGTTCGGTCCCGGGACTGGAGGACGAGCCGCCACGCAAGGCTCTTCTCCGTGGCGGCCAGGGGGACGCCGCGATAGACGTCGAACAGTCGCAGCCCCACGAGCTCCGGCCCGGCTGCCGCGCGAATCGCCTGTTCCACGACGGCCGCCGGCACGTCCCCATCGAGGACGACGGCGAGATCGCGTTCGCTCGCCGGGTGGCGCGATGGCGACTCCACGCGTCCGTCCGGCTGCTGCCCACCGTCCAGACCGGCGACTTCGAGCTCCGCAACGATCAGTCGCGAGCCGCGGAGGTCCGCCTGCTCGGCGATCGCCGGATGCAGCTCGCCGACGACGCCGGATACCGCGACGCTCCCATCGCTGATCGATGTCGCGAGCACCGTGGCGGCCCGCCCCGGATGAAGGAGCGGCTCGTCACGGAGGGGCTCCCATGTCGCTGGTGTCGACCCCAGCCGGCGACAGAGCAGCTCGATCACGCCCTTGACGTCGTCGAGGTCCGCGGCGCGGGCGGGTCGGTTCCAGGACGGTTCCTCGGCCGCGCCGGTGAGGGCCACCCCCAGCCGCCACCACTCCCGGGGCGTGCCGTCCTGCTCGCCGTAGCCCTTGCCGATCTCGAAGATCGCGACGTCCTCTCGGCCACGTCGCACGTTCGTTGACGCGACACCGATCAGGCTCCCGACGACCGATGTCCGGAGCACCGAGTGATCGGCAGAGAGCGGGTTCGTCACGGCGATCGGGCGGCCGCCGGCCACCGTTCCACCCTTGACGGATGGCGGCGTCGTGGACCAGCGGAAGCGCTCGGCCTCGTCGGGGGCGACGAGGGCGTGACTGACGACCTCGGTGAGGCCCGCGCCGGCGAGCGCCTCGCGAACGCGGTCGCGAAGTGCGAGCGGCGAGTGGCGGTACGCGGGCATCGGGGTGTCCGGGAGGGTCGCCGGCACGGTCTCGTAGCCGTGGATGCGGGCAATCTCCTCGGCCACGTCCGCCTCGATCGCGAGGTCGCGGCGCCACGTCGGGATGACCGCGACGAGGACATCGTCGGTCGCGGGGGCTTCGGCGACGTGCGGCCGCGGCTTGGAGGCGATGACGATCCGGCGCTCCGCGGCCGCGACCGCGGTCTCCGTCTCGATGCCCACGCGCCGAAGCTCGGACTGCTGCTCGGCCGATCCGAGGTCCGTGCCGAGGAGCCGGTTCACCCGCGCGGGCCGGAACGAGAGTCGCGCGGGAGGCGGCTCGGTCGGGTTGCTGTCGACCGCGCCGCGGGCAACGGATCCGCCCGCCCACTCCTGGATGAGTCGCGCCGCGCGATCGGCGCCGATGCGGGCGAGCCGCGTCTCCTGGCCCTTCTCGAATCGGAGGCTCGCCTCCGACCGGAGGCCGTATCGCTGACCGGTCCGCCGAATGACGATCGGGTCGAACAGCGCGGATTCGACGATGACGCGGGTCGTCGCGTCCGTGACCTCCGACGAGGAGCCGCCCATGATCCCGGCGATCCCGAGGGGACCGCGGGCGTCGGCGATGACGAGCGTGTCCTCGTCGAGGGCGCGGTCGACGTGGTCGATCGTTTCGAGCCGCTCCCCGGCGACGCCGCGGCGGACGATGAGCTTCCGCTGCCCCTCGACGTCCGCCACGGGATCCGCGTCGTACGTGTGGATCGGCTTGCCCAGCTCGAGCATCACGTAGTTGCTCACGTCGACGACGTTGCTGACCGGCCGTTGGCCGGCGGCGCGGAGCCGCATCTGGACGCGGTCCGGAGACGGCCGGACCGTGACCCCGTCGACCCAGCGGCCGACGAACCGGGGACACCAGGCACGGTCGCGAACCTCGACCGCGAGGAGCGTCGAGACGTCGCGCGCGTCCTCCGCGGGCTCTGTCTCCGGCCAGCGCAACCGCGCGCCCGTGATCGCTCGGACCTCACGCGCAAGACCGACGAGCGAAAGGGCGTCGCCACGGTTTGGCTTCACGTCGACGTCCAGGACGACGTCGCCATAGAGGTCGACGAGCGGAACACCGATCGGTGCATCCGGCGGCAGGATCAGGATTCCGTCCGCGTCGCCGGTCAGGTTCAGCTCGTCACCCGAGCAGAGCATTCCGTTGCTGACGACGCCCATCTTCTCGGTGCGTTCGATGCGGCGGTTGCCCGGCAGGACCGCTCCCGGCAGGGCAACCGGCACGCGCTGTCCGGCGGCGATGTTCGTCGCGCCGCAGACGATCGCGAGGGGCTCCCCTGCCCCGTCCCCTTCGACCCGGACGCTCGTCAACGACAGGCGGTCGGCGTTCGGATGCTTCTCGACGCTCAGCAGCTCGCCGACGACGACGTTCTCCCACTCGGCGCCCCACCGCTCGATGCCCTTGACCTCCATCCCGAGCAGCGTCAACCGCTCGGCGAGCGCCTCGGGCTCGAGGTCGACGTCGACGTAGTCACGGAGCCAGGACAGCGGGACGCGCATCGGCCGTCAGCCCGCCGCGACGAACTGATCGAGGAACCGGAGATCGTTCTCCATGTAGAGCCGCAGGTCGCCGACCGAATGCCGCAGATTCGCGATCCGCTCGACGCCCATCCCGAACGCGAACCCCTGGTACCGCTCCGGGTCCAGGCCGCCGTACTGGAGCACGACCGGGTGGACCATCCCTGCGCCCAGGATCGTCATCCAGCCCGTCCGGGAGCAGGCCGGACAGCCGGAGCCGCCGCAGACGAGGCACTCGACGTCGAACGCGACCGACGGCTCGGTGAACGGGTAGTAGCCGGGGCGAAAGCGGGTTCGCTTGTCAGCGCCGTACATCGCCTTGGCGAACTGGTCCAGCAGACCCTTCAGGTCCGCCATCGTCGTCCCCTCGTCGACCATGAGCCCCTCGACCTGGAAGAACTCCGAGGCGTGGCTGGCGTCGACCGCCTCGTAGCGGTAGCAGCGGCCGGGGAGCAGCGCCCGGATCGGCGGCGCCGTCGACGTCATCACCCGGATCTGACCGGGCGACGTGTGGGTTCGCAGGAGCCGCCCCTCGAGATCGACGTAGAGCGTGTCCCAGAGGTCGCGTGCCGGATGGTCCGGCGGGATGTTGAGCATCTGGAAGTTCGTGACGTCGTCCTCGACCTCGGGACCCTCGTAGGTCACGAATCCGAACTGCTCGAAGATCGCGGCGATCTCGTCGATCGTCTCGGTGATCGGGTGGAGCGCGCCACGACGGATCGGCCGACCGGGCGTCGTCACGTCGACGGCTTCGGCGGCGAGGCGCGCCTGCAGCGCGCTTCCGCGGAGGTTCCCGCCACGTTCGGCGAGCGCTGTCTCCAGGGCCGCGCGGACCTCGTTCGCGATCGCGCCGACGCGCGGCCGATCCTCCGCCGGCAGCGCGCCGATTCCGCGCAGGACGGCGGTCAGACGTCCCTTCTTGCCGAGGACGTCGAGCTCGATCGCCTCGAGCGCCGGCACGTCGTCGGCAGCCGCGATCGACGCCAGCGCATCGTTGCGCAGCGTCTCCAGGTCGCGGGTCAGGTCGGCGAGGTCCACTGGCTCCTCGTGCTGGGAATCACGAACCCTCGAGCGTCGCGAGACGTCGAGGGCTCGGGGGCTTCGTCTCTCCGGAGGCCGGACGTTCCGCTGGGAACGTCCCGCCCGAGGATGTCACGCGCCGCGGACGGCCTCGACGATCCGGGTAAAGGTGCCGGCGTCGCGGACCGCGACGTCAGCGAGCGTCTTCCGGTCCAGCTCGATCGCGGCCTTCTTCAGGCCCGCCACGAACGCGCCGTAGGTCATGCCGTTCTGGCGGGCGGCGGCATTGATCCGGACGATCCACAGCTCGCGCATCTGACGCTTGCGCTGCTTCCGGTCCCGGGTCGCATAGGCCAGGGCGTGCAGGTTCGCCTCGCGGGCGGCCTTGACCAGGCGGGACTTCGTGCCCTTGCGGCCCTCCGCCGCGTCGAGCAGCCGCTTGTGTCGCCGATGCGCGGTGACGCCGCGCTTGACTCGTGCCATCGGTCGCTCCTAGAGGTACGGCAGCAGGCGGCGGACCTGCGCGGCGTGGACGCCGGTCATGACGGCCTTGCCGGCGTAGCGCCGCGTGCGTCGCGAGGACTTGATCTCGAGGTGATGGCCGCGCCACGCCTTGACGCGGATCACCTTGCCGCTGCCCGTCGCGCCGATCCGCTTCTGGGCCGCCTTGTGGCTCTTGATCTTGGGCACCTGGTCCTACTCTCCTGTGGCTGCCGGTGCCTGGGGCGCCGACGGTTCGGTCGTTCGTGCGTCGTTCGTTCGTGGTTCGGTTGTCGCCGCCGGCGTCGCTGCCGTCGCCGCGCTGCCGTTGCTCGCCGGGGGCGCCGCCGTTGCGGCCGCTGCGGGCCGGCCCTTC
>JBHORC010000032.1:0-15643 GCA_042408445.1 Chloroflexota bacterium | reverse complement strand
CCCGGCGACAACGTCGAGATGAGCGTCGAGCTCATCACCCCGATCGCCCTCGAGATCGGCCAGCGCTTCGCCATCCGCGAGGGTGGCCGGACCGTCGGCGCCGGCGCCATCGTCACGATCGTCGAGTAGGGACGAGATGGCCAGAGTCGAAGCGCGTCCCACGATCCAGCTCGCCTGCACCGAGTGCAAGGAGCGGACGTACACGACGCGCAAGAACAAGAAGAACGATCCCAACCGGATCGAGCTGATGAAGTACTGTCCGCGGGATCGGCGACACACCCTCCATCGTGAGGCGAAGTAGCCGATCAGCCTCGCAGGGGTGTAGCTCAATTGGCAGAGCACTGGTCTCCAAAACCAGCGGTTGTAGGTTCGAGTCCTATCGCCCCTGCCACTTCCAGTCCCGTAGCTGAGTAGCAATCAACGTGAGTCGACTCCGCCGCTTCTTCGATGAAGCGTGGTCCGAACTGAAGAAGGTGTCGTGGCCCACCCGTGAGCAGGTGCGCAACCTGACCGTGCTCGTCTTCGTGGTGAGCTTCGCCGTGGGCCTCTACATCACGGTCCTGGACTTCGCGTTCTCGCAGCTTGTCGGACGACTGGTCGGATGACGGACGGAGTGATGACCGAAACCACCGCGACGGACACCAGCACAACCCCCGAGAAGCGCTGGTACGTCATCCACACCTACTCGGGCTACGAGAACAAGGTCAAGGCGAACCTCGAGCACCGGATCGAGTCGATGGGCATGGAGGATCGAATCTTCCAGGTCCTCGTCCCGATGGAGGACGAGATCGAGATCCGCCAGGGCCAGCGGCACACCGTCCAGAAGAAGGTGTACCCGGGCTACGTGCTCGTCGAGATGATCCTCGACCCGGACAGCTGGTTCGTCGTCCGGAACACGCCGGGTGTCACGAGCTTCGTCGGCGGCGCCAACATCCCCGGCGTCCGCAGCGAGCCGATCCCGCTCGACGAGAACGAGGTCAAGCAGATCCTCCGGCACATGGGCGTCGAGACGCCGAAGTTCCGGGTCGCGTTCACGAAGGGCCAGAGCGTCCGCGTGACCGACGGGCCGTTCGCCGAGTTCATCGGCACCGTCGACGAGGTCAACCCGGAGCGCAACAAGGTCAAGGTCCTCGTGAGCATCTTCGGCCGCGAGACGCCGGTCGAGCTGGACTTCCTCCAGGTCGAGAAGCTCTAGCCGGGCCGGCGGGATCGCCCGCGCCCGCACCAGAAAGGAACCCTCCGTCCCGTGGCCAAGAAAGTCCGAATCGTCCTGACCCTCCAGCTGCCCGCCGGCAAGGCGACGCCCGCCCCGCCGGTCGGCACCGCGCTGGGCCCGCACGGCATCAACATCGTCGAGTTCACGAAGTCCTACAACGAGCGGACGGCCGACAAGGCAGGCCAGGTCATCCCGGCCCAGATCACGGTCTTCGAGGACCGCTCGTTCACGTTCATCCTGAAGACGCCGCCCGCCGCGGACCTCCTCCGGAAGGCGGCCGGGATCGACAAGGGCGCCTCGACGACGAAGCGTGAGACGGCCGGCCGCGTGTCGCGTGACCAGGTCCGCCAGATCGCCGAGACGAAGATGGCCGACCTGAACGCGAACGACATCGACGCCGCGATGAAGCAGGTCGAGGGCACCGCCCGCTCGATGGGGATCGAGGTCGTCTGACCGCCGCCCGCTGCTCGCCCGTCGCCGCCGGTCGACGCCGGCAGGTTGATCCGATAGCATTCGCCGGCTCGCGACACCACCCCGGTCGCGGCGGATCACGTAGGGGGAGACCGGACCGCCGGTCGCACGAAAGGGATCACACCACATGGGTCAGCACGGCAAGAAGTACCTCGAGGCGGCGAAGCTCGTCGACCGTGAGCGGCTCTACGCTCCGGCTGAGGCGGCGACGCTCGCCAGGGACACCGCCGTCGTGAACTTCGACGCGACCGTCGAGGCGCACCTCCGGCTCGGCGTCGACCCGCGCCACGCCGACCAGATGGTCCGCGGCACGGTCGTCCTGCCGCACGGCACCGGCAAGACCGTCCGCGTCGCCGTCTTCGCCCAGGGCGACAAGGCCCAGGAGGCGCTTCGCGCCGGCGCGGACGAGGTGGGCGCCGAGGATCTCGTCAAGAAGATCGAGGCCGGTTGGCTCGAGTTCGACGTCGCCCTCGCCACGCCCGATTCGATGGGCATGGTCGGCCGGCTCGGCAAGATCCTCGGCCGGCGCGGCCTGATGCCGAACCCGAAGGCCGGCACGATCACCTTCGACCTGGACCGCGCGATCCGCGAGGTCAAGGGCGGGCGCGTCGAGTTCCGTGTCGACAAGGCCGGGATCATCCACGCCGCGTTCGGCCGGTCCAGCTTCGAGCCGGACGCGCTCGTCGCGAACCTCGCCGCGTTCGTGGACGCCGTGAATCGGGCGAAGCCGTCGGGCGCGAAGGGCCAGTACCTGAAGGGCCTGACGATCGCGACGACGATGGGCCCCGGGATCCGCGTCGACGTTCCCGCGATCCTCGCGGCGGCGAACGCCGCCTGACCGAGACCGGTCCTCCGGTCCATCCGCGCCTCGCGCGGCACCACACGCGATGCCGGCCGCACCGAGCGGCGCGGCGTCACAACTGAAGATCGACGGGACAGCCAGAGACAGCCTGCGCCCGCAGACCGCCGACCCGGCAACGGGTTGACGGTCGGGGCTTGATCCGCCGGACCGGATCGGTCGCCAGGAGCGACCGGGGACGACGACGAGCACGCCGAGGCAGGACCAGCGCACCACCATCGCGGTGGCCGCGCCCCTGCGCACCAGGCCAGCCGAACAGGCGCCGTCGCAGGGGCGTTCTCGTGTCGACGAGAACGCGCCACCGCCGCGCACCGGCCGTGCGCCAGACCCACGGAGGGCACACCTTGCCGACCGAGGCCAAACAGGAGACCGTCGCCGAGCTCCGCGATGCGCTCGCGGGCAGCCGGACGCTCATCGTCTCCGAGTACCGCGGCCTCACCGTCCATGAGATCGCGGAGATCCGCCGCGCGCTGCGGAAGCAGGACGTGACCTATCGCGTCGTGAAGAACCGCCTGATGCGCATCGCCGCCCAGGAGACGGTGGGAGCGGCGCTCAGCCCGCTCCTCACGGGTCCGACGGCCATCGCCTTCGGCAACGACGAGTCCTCGACGGCGCGGGCCGTGATCGATGCGACCCGGGCCTACCGGCTCGTGACGATCACCGGCGGCGTCCTCGGCGACCGGGCGATCGACGCGGACGGCGTCCGGACGCTCGCCAGCCTCCCGTCGCGGGAGGTCCTGCTCGCGAAGCTGGCCGGTGGCATGCAGTCACCGACGGCCACGCTCGCGGCGCTGCTCGTCGCGAACATCCGGAACCTCGGCTCCGCGCTGGCCCAGGTCCGCGACCGGAAGGCTTCGGCCGAGGCCGCGTGACCGTCGCCACCCCGCGGACGACCGGACGAATGGATCGAATCACCGCCCTGCCGGGCGGACACCCTGAAGGAGAGTTCACATGGCAGTCCTGACGCAGGACGACCTGCTCGAAGCGATCGACAAGATGACCGTGCTCGAGCTGTCGGAGTTCATCAAGCGCTTCGAGGAGCGCTACGGCGTGACGGCGGCAGCGCCGGTCGCGGTCGCGGCGGCTCCGGCGGGTGGCGGCGGTGGCGGCGATGCCGCGGCTGCGGCTCCCGAGGAGCAGTCCGAGTTCACCGCGACGTTGACCGAGATCGGGCCGAACAAGATCCCCGTGATCAAGGTCGTCCGCGAGCTCACCGGCCTCGGCCTCAAGGAGGCCAAGGACCTGGTCGACGCGTCCCCGAAGCCCGTCAAGGAGGGCATCGCCCGCGACGAGGCCGAGAAGATCAAGGCCGCGCTCGAGGAGCAGGGCGCCAAGGTCGAGATCAAGTAGCGACCGGACCCGGCCGGGCGACCCGTCGCCCGGCCGGAACCGCACCTCGCCGCGTCGGCGGCGGCGTCGAAGGGCCTCGTCGGGACGCGCGGGGTCCGTTTGACATTGGGCCAAAGCGCGGTATCCTATCCAATTCTGTGAGCGCGGCCTTCTCCCTTTCTCCGAACCTCCGTCAAGGAGTGGTGCTTCATGCTGTCTGCTGAGTCGTCGGCCCGGACGACCACCGCGCTGGCGCGCACGCGCTATGCCCGGATCCCGGAAGTTCTCCCGATCCCGAACCTGATCGAGCTTCAGCTCGATTCGTTCAACTGGTTCATCGACAAGGGTCTGCGGGAGCTGTTCGACGAGATCAGCCCGATCAAGGACTTCACCGGCAAGGTCATGGAGCTCCAGTTCCTGGACTACGAGTTCGGGGACCCGAAGTACTCCGAGGAGGAGTGCCGGACGAAGGACCTGACGTTCTCCCGGCCGCTCTACGTCAACGTCGAGCTCCTGATCAAGGAGACGGGCGAGATCCAGCGCCAGCGCGTCTACATGGGCGACTACCCGTGGATGACGAACCAGGGCACGTTCGTGATCAACGGCGCGGAGCGCGTCGTCGTGAGCCAGCTCGTTCGCTCGCCGGGCGTCTACTACAGCGAGCTCGAGGATCCCACCTCCGGCCGGATGCTCTTCAGCGCGAAGGTCATCCCGAATCGCGGCGCGTGGCTCGAGTTCGAGACGAACAACAAGGACCAGCTCTGGGTCAAGGTCGACCGCAAGCGCAAGATCGCCGCGACGACCCTCCTCCGCGCCGTCGGCTACGAGGAGAACGACTCGATCTCCGCGCTGTTCTCCGGCGTCGACACGGATCCCGAGCACCCCTTCACGTCGAACACCCTCGACAAGGACCTCACGAAGACCCAGCAGGAAGCGCTGATCGAGGTCTACAAGAAGCTCCGGCCGGGCGATCCGCCCACGGGTGACAACGCCCGCCAGCTCGTCGAGAGCCTGTTCTTCAACTTCCGTCGCTACGACCTGGGCCGCGTCGGTCGCTACAAGTTCAACAAGAAGCTCGACGGCGTCGCCGGTCGGATGGGGATCGAGCTCCAGCGTGAGCAGCGCACGATCACCCGCGAGGACATCGCCGCGATCGTCGGCCACCTCATCGAGTCGAATCGCGGGCTGCACCCGAAGGACGACATCGACCACCTCGGCAACCGCCGCATCCGGGCGAACGGTGAGCTGATCCAGAACGCGTTCCGGATCGGCCTCCTCCGCATGGAGCGGGTCGTCCGCGAGCGGATGACGATCCAGGAGATCGACAAGGCCACGCCGAACGCGCTGATCAACATCCGGCCCGTCGTGGCCGCGATGAAGGAGTTCTTCGGCGGCAGCCAGCTGAGCCAGTTCATGGATCAGACGAACCCGCTCGCGGAGCTGACCTCGAAGCGGCGCCTCAGCGCCCTCGGGCCGGGCGGCCTCTCCCGCGAGCGCGCCGGCTTCGACGTCCGCGACGTCCACCACAGCCACTACGGCCGGATCTGCCCGCTCGAGACGCCGGAAGGCCCGAACATCGGCCTGATCGGCTCGCTCGCGACCTACGGCCGGATCAACAGCTACGGCTTCATCGAGACGCCGTACCGCCGGGTCAAGCGGACGGTCGGCTGGGACGATCCGAACCTGGCCGGATACGAGGCCGGTGGCGACCTGCTCACGAAGAGCGGCCAGACGATCCTCAAGGCCGGCGAGGCGTTCACGCCGGAGGCGATCGCCGAGCTGAAGAAGCAGAAGGCCAACGCCTTCCCGATCCGGCCGATCGTCACCGCCGAGATCGAGTACCTCCCTGCGGACGAGGAGGAGGAGCACGTCGTCGCCCAGGCGAACGCGCCGCTCGACGACGAGGGCCACTTCATCGCCGAGCGGGTGCCGTCGCGCTACCGCGACACGTTCCCGGAGGCCCGGCCCGGTCAGATCGAGTACATGGACGTCAGCCCGAAGCAGGTCGTCTCGGTCGCGACGGCGCTGATCCCGTTCCTCGAGCACGACGACGCGAACCGCGCCCTGATGGGCTCGAACATGCAGCGCCAGGCCGTGCCGCTCCTCGAGCCGGAGTCGCCGATCGTCGGCACCGGGATGGAGGAGCGCGCGGCGCGTGACTCCGGTCAGGTCCTCGTCGCGAGCCGTGGCGGCGTCGTCACGAGCGTGACCGCGGAGCGGATCCGGATCGAGACGGACTCCGGCGAGCTCGACGAGTACAAGCTCCAGAAGTTCGTCCGCAGCAACCAGGGCACCTGCATCAACCAGCGCCCGATCGTCGACGTCGGCAACCGGGTCGGCGACGGCCAGGCGATCGCCGACAGCTCCTCGACGCAGGAGGGCGAGCTGGCCCTCGGCCGGAACGTGCTCGTCGCGTTCATGAGCTGGGAGGGCGGCAACTACGAGGACGCGATCGTCATCAGCGACCGCCTCGTCAAGGACGACCTCTTCACCAGCATCCACATCGAGAAGCACGAGATCGAGTCGCGCGACACCAAGCTCGGGCCCGAGGAGATCACCCGCGACATCCCGAACGTCGGCGAGGAGTCCCTCAAGGACCTCGACGAGGAGGGCATCGTCTACATCGGGGCGGAGGTCCGCCCCGGCGACATCCTCGTCGGCAAGATCACGCCGAAGGGCGAGACGGAGCTGACGGCGGAGGAGCGGCTCCTCCGGGCGATCTTCGGCGAGAAGGCCCGCGAGGTGAAGGACTCCAGCCTCCGCCTGCCGCACGGCGAGCGGGGCAAGGTCGTGGAGATCCGCGAGTTCCGACGCGAGCTGAACGACGACCTCCAGCCGGGCGTGAACCGCCTGGTCCGGGTGTCAGTCGCCCAGAAGCGGAAGATCAGCGTCGGCGACAAGATGGCCGGCCGCCACGGCAACAAGGGCGTCATCGCCAAGATCCTGCCGGCGGAGGACATGCCGTTCCTGCCGGACGGGACGCCCGTCGACATCATCCTCAACCCGCTCGGCGTGCCGAGCCGCATGAACATCGGCCAGATCCTCGAGACGCATCTCGGCTGGGCGCTCCACGCGAAGGGCCAGAAGGCGGCAACGGCCGTGTTCGACGGCGCGACCGAGGAGCAGATCAAGGCCGAGCTCAAGGAGGCCGGCCTGCCCGAGGACGGCAAGATCGTCCTCCGCGACGGCCGGACCGGCGAGGCGTTCGACCGGCCGATCACCGTCGGCTACATCTACATGCTCAAGCTCCACCACCTCGTCGAGGACAAGATCCACGCCCGGTCGACCGGCCCGTACAGCCTGATCACCCAGCAGCCGCTCGGTGGCAAGGCCCAGTTCGGCGGCCAGCGGTTCGGCGAGATGGAGGTCTGGGCGCTCGAGGCCTACGGGGCCGCGAACATCCTCCAGGAGCTGCTCACCGTGAAGTCGGACGACGTCCTCGGACGCGTCCAGACGTATGAAGCGATCGTGAAGGGGGAGGAGATCCAGCCGCCGCGCGTCCCCGAGTCCTTCAAGGTCCTGATCAAGGAGCTGCGCAGCCTCGGGCTGAACGCGGAGATCCTCGACCAGAACGACGAAGAGATCCAGCTCGCCGAAGACGACGTCTCCGGCTACATGCTCCCGGATCTCGGCGGGATCAACCTCGCCGGGTTCGAGGACTGACGCACCACCGCTTTCGCACCGGTCGGGTGGAGGCCCGACGGGATCGGCCTCGCTCGTCCTGAGGCCGCACCGCGCCGCCGAGCCAGGCGGCGGCGCCGAGGAGAACCATGCTCGAGGTCAACAACTTCAACGCGATCCGCATCTCGCTCGCCAGCCCGGACCAGATCCGGGAGTGGTCGAAGGGCGAGGTGACGAAGCCGGAGACGATCAACTACCGGACGCTCAAGCCGGAGAAGGACGGTCTGTTCGACGAGCGCATCTTCGGTCCGACCAAGGACTGGGAGTGCTACTGCGGCAAGTACAAGCGGATCCGGTACAAGGGCATCATCTGCGACAAGTGCGGCGTCGAGGTCACCCGGAGCAAGGTCCGGCGTGAGCGGATGGGCCACATCCAGCTCGCGAGCCCCGTCAGCCACATCTGGTACTTCAAGGGGACGCCGAGCCGGCTCGGGATCCTCCTCGACATCAGCCCCCGCAACCTCGAGCGGATCCTCTACTTCGCCCTGTACATCGTCACGCACGTCGACGAGGACGCGCGCAAGCGGGCGCTCCAGGCGCTCGAGGACGAGGCCCAGGGTCGCGGCGGCAAGGCCGGCGAGCAGCTCGCCGAGCTGGAGGATCGCCTCCGCGCCGACGTGAACCGGACGAAGGACGAGCTGAACGCGGCGCTCGCGTCCACGAAGGCGGATCTCGAGCAGCAGCGCACGATCCGGACCGAGGAGGTCGTCACGGCGGCCCAGGCCGTCGAGGCCCAGCTCGCCGAGCTGAAGACCGGCGAGGCGGCGGACACGATCGTCTTCGCCCCGACCGGCGAGGTCGTCGTCGCGGCCGGCGCCAAGGGCGGCAAGGAGGCCACCGCGGCCCTCCGGAAGATCGTCTCGGCCGAGACGGAGCGCGTGAACGCGGAGCTCCAGCAGCGCGAGCGCGACGAGGAGCGGGCGGTCGAGCAGAAGATCGCCGACCTCGTGGCAGGCGTGGACGACACGCTCCGCAACGAGCGCGAGCAGCTGTCCGGCCAGGCGCAGGGCGCGAAGGACGAGCTCAAGAAGATCCGCGAGGAGATCGAGTCGCTCAAGCCGATGCAGACGCTCGGCGAGCTCGAGCTCCGCGGGCTCGAGGAGCGGCACGGAACGGGCGCGCGCGGCGGCCGGCTCTTCAACGCGGGCATGGGCGCCGAGGCCGTCCGCGAGATCATCAGCCGGATGGACCTCGAGGAGCTCTCGCGGTCCCTCCACGTCGAGGTCCGCACGAGCTCCGGGCAGCGGCGCAAGAAGGCAATCAAGCGACTCCGCCTCATCGAGGCGTTCCGACGCTCCGGCACGCGGCCGGACTGGATGATCCTGTCCGTCCTGCCGGTGATCCCGCCGGACCTTCGGCCGATGGTCCAGCTCGACGGCGGCCGCTTCGCGACCTCCGACCTGAACGACCTCTACCGGCGCGTCATCAACCGCAACAACCGCCTCAAGCGGCTCCTCGAGCTCGGCGCGCCCGAGATTATCATCCGCAACGAGAAGCGGATGCTCCAGGAGGCGTGCGACGCGCTGATCGACAACGGCCGCCGTGGCCGGGCGATCGCCGGCACCGGCAACCACCGCCTGAAGAGCCTCTCGGACATGCTCAAGGGCAAGCAGGGCCGGTTCCGCCAGAACCTGCTCGGCAAGCGGGTCGACTACTCGGGCCGCTCGGTCATCGTCGTCGGGCCGGAGCTCAAGCTCCACCAGTGCGGCCTGCCGAAGAAGATGGCGCTCGAGCTCTTCAAGCCGTTCGTCATGCGGCAGCTCGTCGAGAAGGGCTTCGCCCACAACATCAAGAGCGCCAAGCGGATCGTCGAGCGGGTGCGGCCCGAGGTCTGGGATGTCCTCGAGGAGGTCATCAAGGACCACCCCGTGCTGCTGAACCGCGCCCCGACGCTCCACCGCCTCGGCATCCAGGCGTTCATGCCGGTCCTCGTCGAGGGCTCGGCGATCCAGATCCACCCGCTCGTCTGCACGGCGTTCAACGCCGACTTCGACGGCGACCAGATGGCGGTCCACGTGCCGCTGTCGACGGCCGCCCAGGAAGAGGCGCGGACGATGATGCTGTCGACGGCGAACCTCCTGTCGCCGGCGGACGGCTCGCCGGTCGTGGCGCCGACCCAGGACATGGTCCTCGGCTGCTACTACCTGACGATGGATCCGATCGGCAAGACGCCGAAGAAGATCCGGCCCTTCGCGACGGAGGATGAGGCGATCCTCTCGTACCAGCTCAAGGAGAAGACCGGGGTCACGCTCCACGAGCCGGTCGACGCCGAGGTCCAGGCGTGGGACGCCGAGACCGGGACGCTTCGCCCCCAGCGCCGCCGGACGACCGTCGGCCGGATCATCTTCAACCAGATCCTGCCGGACCAGATGCGGTTCAAGGACGCGGTGATGAAGCGGTCCGACCTCAAGGACCTCGTTGACGAGTGCTATCGCCTCCTCGGCCCCGAGGAGACGGCCCATCTCGTCGACGGGATCAAGAGCGTCGGCTTCGACTTCGCGACCCGTGGCGGGATGACGATCGGCCTCTTCGACATCGAGGTCCCGAAGGACAAGGGCGCGAGGCTGCAGGCTGCCGACAGCTCCGTCTCGGAGATCGACCGCCAGTTCCAGCGCGGCCTGATCACCGACGACGAGCGCTACGAGCAGGTCGTCGACGTCTGGCAGAAGACGACGACGGCGATGTCCGACGAGATGATGAAGGGCCTCAAGGCCGACGGCCCGGTCACGATGATGACCGCGTCCGGCGCCCGCGGAAACAAGGGCAACATCGGCCAGCTCGGCGCGATGCGTGGCCTGATGGCCGACCCCTCGGGCCGGATCATCGACGTTCCCGTCCGGAGCAACTTCCGGGAGGGGATGACGGTCCTCGAGTACTTCATCTCGACCCACGGCGCCCGCAAGGGCCTCGCCGACACGGCCCTCCGGACCGCCGACTCCGGCTACCTCACCCGACGCCTCGTCGACGTGGCCCAGGACGTCATCACCCGCGACGACGACTGCGGCACCGAAGAGGGCAGCTGGATCACCCGCGAGGACTCGACCGACGAGAAGGAGTTCCGACGCCGGCTCGTCGGCCGGCTGGCGGCCGCGCCGCTACCCGACCCGACGGTCAAGGTGAAGAAGGGCGAGGAGCCCACCCTCATCATCGATCGCAACGTCGAGATCAGCGAGGAGGTCGCGGCTCGCATCGACGCAGCCGGGATCGCCGAGGTCCTGGTCCGGTCGCCGCTCACCTGCGAGGCCCGCTACGGCGTCTGCCGGGCGTGCTACGGCCGGAACCTCGCGACCGGCGACATGGTCGCCGCGGGCGAGGCCGTCGGGATCATCGCCGCCCAGTCGATCGGCGAGCCCGGCACCCAGCTGACGATGCGGACGTTCCACACCGGCGGCGTCGCCGGCCTCGACATCACCGCGGGCCTGCCCCGCGTCGAGGAGCTGTTCGAGGCCCGGATCCCGAAGGGCAAGGCCGAGATCAGCCACATCGACGGGATCGTCGAGATCCTCCGCAGCGACACCGGGACGAAGGTCAAGGTGACGAGCACCGAGGGTTACGACACGCCGCTATCCCTGCCCAAGGGTGCGGACGTCCTGCTCGCGGCCGGCGACTCGGTCGAGGCCAACCAGGTCGTCGCCCGCTTGGGCGGCGAGTCCGACGGTGCGACCGCGACCGACATCACGGCGCCCGTCAAGGGCGTCCTGGTGCAGGCGACCGGCGGCCTCGCCGTCCGGGCGGAGGACGTCGTCGAGCGCGAGTACACGATCCCCCACAACGCGAAGCTCCTCGTCGAGAACGGCCAGGAGATCCGCGCGGGCGACCCGATCACCGACGGACCGATCAACCCGCAGGAGTACCTCGACACCCGGGGCAAGGACGCCGTCCAGCGCTACCTCGTGAAGGAAGTGCAGAAGGTGTACCGGAGCCAGGGCGTCACGATCAACGACAAGCACATCGAGATCATCGTCCGGCAGATGCTCCGGAAGGTCCGGATCGACCAGCCGGGCGACGTCGACCTCCTCCCGACGGAGCTGATCGACCGCCTCGACTTCGAGGAGGAGAACAACAAGGTCCTGTCCGAGGGCGGCGAGCCCGCCACGGCCCAGACCGTGCTCCTCGGCGTCACCAAGGCGTCGCTCAACACCTCCAGCTTCCTCGCCGCGGCCTCCTTCCAGGAGACGACCCGGGTGCTCACCGAGGCCGCCATCAATGGCGCCAAGGACCACCTGATCGGCCTGAAGGAGAACGTGATCATCGGCAAGCTGATCCCCGCCGGGACCGGCGCGCCGGCGAACGTCGCCGCCCGCAAGGAGCGGGAGCGCCGGGCGGCCCTCGAGGCCCTCGCCGGCGAGGCGATCGACGACAGCAACTCGGAGTACAACCCGTTCCTCGAGGAGACGGGTCGGCCGGCGGACGAAGCGGCGGGCCTCGCGCTCGCGGCGACGATCGCCGGTGCCGAGGACGGCGAGTTCAACCCGTTCCTCGCGGACGACGAGGCGGCCGACGGGGAGGAAGCGGAGAACCCGCTCCTCTCGCCGGTCGGCGCGTCGGACGAGAGCGGGACAGCCGCCGACGGGCCGGAGGCCGGCTCCGAGAGCTGACCCGGACCGCATCGACGGGACGATCCGCGGCGCCTGGCCGAGCCGGCCGGGCGCCCGTTTCCATGCCCGTCGGGGGATCGGATCCGGCCTCGCGGGCACGCTCGCGGGGCCTGCGATTCGTTTGACACTGTTTTTCGCCCGCTGATACACTCCGCGTTCGTGGCCTCGGGAGGGGTCCGCGGTCGACTGCGTGTCGGCCACCCGACGAGAAGACCACCCCAGGAGGGTCCCGCGAGCCGCGGCTCGCGCCCCCGGCGACCGCCGGCGACCCCCGCCCAGCAGCACTAACCGACCGAAAGGAGCAGCGTCTTCGTGCCGACGATCAGCCAGCTCGTGCGACACGGCCGCACACGCAAGATCTCGAAGATCAAGGCGCCGGCCATGCGCAAGAACTGGAATGGAATGGACCGCCGTCAGGTGTCCGTCCCGGGCGCCCCGCAGAAGCGTGGCGTCTGTCTCCAGGTGCGAACGATGACGCCGAAGAAGCCGAACTCGGCGCTGCGCAAGATCGCGCGCGTGCGGCTGTCGAACCAGATGGAGGTCACGGCCTACATCCCCGGGATCGGCCACAACCTCCAGGAGCACTCCGTCGTCCTCGTCCGGGGCGGCCGGGTGAAGGACCTCCCGTCGGTCAAGTACCACATCATCCGTGGCACGCTCGATGCCGCGGGCGTCCGCGATCGCAAGCAGGGCCGGAGCAAGTACGGGGCGAAGGCCGCGGCGGCTCCGGGAGGGCGCAAGTAATGCCCCGCCGTCAGTCGATCCCGCGGATGACGAAATACCACGCCGAGCCGGCCAACCGGACCACGGCGCGGTTCACCGCGAAGCTCATGGCGAACGGCAAGCGGAACCTGTCGGACCGGATCCTCCGTCAGGCGCTCGCGCGCGCCGAGGCGACGTCCCATCGGCCCGGCCTCGAGGTCCTCGAGGCGGCGCTCCGCAACGCCACGCCGATCATCGAGGTCAAGCCCCGCCGCGTCGGCGGCGCCACCTACCAGGTCCCGGTCGAGATCCGCGGCGACCGCCGCCTCTCGCTCGGCGTCCGCTGGCTCGTCCAGGCCGCTCGCAAGCGGAACGGCAAGAGCATGAGCGACAAGCTGGCCCAGGAGCTGGTCGACGCAATGAACGGCCTCGGCGCTGCCGTGAAGCGCCGTGAAGACACGCACAAGATGGCCGAGGCGAACCGCGCCTTCAGCCACTTCAAGTGGTAGACCCGGAAGGCTAGGAAGACACCCGTGGCACGTCTCGTTCCGCTCGCACGCACGCGGAACATCGGAATCATCGCGCATATCGACGCGGGCAAGACGACCGTGACCGAGCGGATCCTCTTCTACACGAAGAAGATCTACAAGATCGGCGAGGTCCATGAGGGCGCCGCGACGATGGACTGGATGCCGCAGGAGCAGGAGCGGGGGATCACGATCACCGCTGCTGCGACGACGGCGTTCTGGGGCGACCATCGCATCAACATCATCGATACGCCCGGGCACGTGGACTTTACCGTCGAGGTCGAGCGGAGCCTCCGCGTCCTCGATGGCGCGGTCGTCGTCTTCGACGGCGTCGCCGGCGTCGAGCCGCAGTCCGAAACCGTCTGGCGACAGGCGGATCGCTACGGCGTGCCACGCTTCTGCTTCATCAACAAGCTGGACCGGACCGGCGCGGACTTCTGGCGCGGCGTCGAGTCGATCCGCGACCGCCTCGGCGCAAACGCAGTCCCCGTCCAGATCCCGATCGGTCGCGAGGACCAGTTCCAGGGCGTCATCGACCTCGTCGAGATGAAGGCCGTCTACTACCGCGACGACCTCGGCAACAACATCGACGTCGTCGAGATCCCGGCCGAGCTCCGCGAGGAGGCGGAGAAGCACCGCCACCTCCTCGTCGAGGCCGTCGCCGACATGGACGACGAGCTGACCCACAAGTACCTCGAGGGCGAGGAGCTGACCATCCCGGAGATCAAGCGCGGTCTCCGCCTCGGCACGCTGACCACGAGGATCATCCCGGTCCTGACCGGATCGGCGCTCCGCAACAAGGGCGTCCAGAAGATGCTCGACGCGGTCGTCGACTACCTCCCGTCTCCGCTCGACGTCCCGCCGATGATCGGCATCGACGTCCGCAGCGGCGCCGAGGTCATCCGCACGCCGGACGACAAGGAGCCGTTCAGCGCCCTCGCCTTCAAGGTCGCGGCGGATCCGTTCGTCGGCAAGCTCGTCTTCTTCCGGGTCTACTCCGGGACGCTGAAGGCCGGCTCCTACGTCGCGAACGCGACGAAGGACAAGCGCGAGCGCATCGGCCGGATCGTCCAGCTCCACGCGAACCACCGCGAGGAGATCGAGGAGGTCTACGCGGGCGACATCGCGGCGGCGGTCGGTCTGAAGGACACCTTCACCGGCGACACCCTGACGGACCCGGACCACCAGATCATCCTCGAGTCGATGACCTTCCCGGAGCCGGTCATCGAGGTCAAGATCGAGCCGAAGACGAAGGCCGACCAGGACAAGCTCGCGATCGCCCTCCAGCGGCTCGCCGAGGAGGACCCGACCTTCCGCGTCCACACGGACCACGAGTCGTCCGAGACCCTGATCGCCGGCATGGGCGAGCTTCACCTCGACGTCCTCGTGGATCGGATGATCCGCGAGTTCAAGGTCGCGGCGAACATCGGCAAGCCGCAGGTCTCCTATCGGGAGACGATCCGCCGTGCCGCCGAGGGCCGTGGCCGCCACGTCCGCCAGTCCGGCGGCAAGGGCCAGTACGGCGACGCGATCATCCGGATCGAGCCGCAGGAGAAGGGCGCCGGGTACGAGTTCGTCGACAAGATCGTCGGCGGCGTGATCCCGCGCGAATACATCAAGCCGATCGACCAGGGCATCCAGGAAGCCCTCCAGACGGGGATCTACGCCGGCTACCCGGTCGTCGACATCAAGGTCACGCTCTTCGACGGGTCGTACCACGAGGTCGACTCATCCGAGATGGCGTTCAAGATCGCGGGCTCGCTCGCGATCAAGGACGCGTTCGCGAAGGCGGACCCCGCGATCCTCGAGCCGATCATGCGGGTCGAGGTCACGATGCCCGAGGAGTTCATGGGCGACGTGATCGGCGACCTGAACAGCCGCCGCGGCCAGATCGAGGGGATGGAGTCGCGTGGCTCCACGCAGGTCGTCCGGGCGTTCGTCCCGCTCGCCCAGATGTTCGGCTACGTCACGGACCTGCGCTCGATGAGCCAGGGACGGGCGACGTCGTCGATGGAGTTCAGTCATTACGCCGAGGTTCCGGCCAGCCTGGCCTCGGAGCTCGTCCAGAAGTCGAAGGTCTAGGCGCCCGGAGGGGCAGGAGCCAGGAGCAGACACACGATGGCCAAGAAGAAGTTCGAGCGCACCAAGCCGCACGTCAACATCGGCACGATCGGCCACATCGACCACGGCAAGACGAGCCTCACCGCGGCGATCACCAAGTACCTCGCCCTGAAGGGTGAGGCGGAGTACCGCGCCTTCG
>JBHORC010000025.1:0-71645 GCA_042408445.1 Chloroflexota bacterium | reverse complement strand
GCCGCGCCGGCGGTCCCGGCCGCGCCGACCGCCTCGGCCGGCCCGCCGCCTTGCCCGAGGGTCGTCTGCGTCGGCACGCTGCACGAGGTCAAGGGTCAGCGCCACCTGATCGGCGCGGCGCGCCGCCTTGCCGCGCGCGGCGTCGCCTACGAGCTGCTGTTCGTCGGCGACGGCGAGGACCGGTCGGACCTGGAGACGCTCGCCCGATCGGTCCCGCAACCCGGTGTCGTCCGCTTCCTGGGCCAGCAGACCCGCGACGAGATCGTGGAGCTCCTGCGAACGGTCGACCTGCTCGTCGCCCCGAGCGTCCCGACCGCGTCCGGCAAGCGCGAAGGCCTCCCGGTCGTGCTCATCGAGGCGATGGCCAGCGGCGTCGCCGTCGTCGCGAGCCACCTGTCCGGGATCCCGGAGCTCGTCGAGGACGGCGTCACCGGCCGGACGGTCCCGCCCGGCGACGAGGACGCGCTCGCCGACGCGATCCAGTCGCTCCTCGCCGATCCAACGCAGCGCGCGGCGCTCGCGGCCGCCGGTCGCCGCCGGGTGGAGGCGGACTTCGACCTCGATCGCAACGCGATCCGGCTCATCGAGCTGTTCGCGGGCGCCGCCGCATGATCGCCCGGATCGGCTTCTGGGCCGCGGTTGCCGTCGTGGCCTTCACGTACGTCGGCGCTCCCCTGCTCATCCTGGTCCGTGCCCGGCTCCGGCCGCGGCCGGTTCGATCCGCGCCGATCGAGCCGACGGTCGCCGTGGTCCTCGCCGCAAGGAACGAGGCACCTCACATCGAGGCCCGCCTGGACAACCTCGTCGCACTCGACTACCCGGCCGACCGTGTCGAGATCGTGATCGCGTCGGATGGGTCCGAGGACCGCACCGTCGAGCTCGCTCGTGCCCGAGCCGCGGCGCATCCCGATCGCCGGATCACGGTCCTCGATCCGGGCAGGGTCGGCAAGGCCGACGCGCTGAACGCCGCAGTCGCCCAGGTCACCTCGGACATCGTCGTGTTCACCGACGCCAACACGGCCTTCCGCGTCGATGCCCTTCGGCAGATCGTCCAGCCCTTCGCGGATCCGGACGTCGGTGGCGTGGCGGGCAACCAGGTCTACCTGCCGGCCGATGCCACGGCGAACGGTGACGCCAGCGGAGGCGAGCGGCAGTACTGGGATCTCGATCGGGCGCTCAAGGAGGCCGAGAGCGCGGCCGGCAGCACGGTCTCCGCGACCGGTGCGATCTACGCCCTCCGGCGGGAGCTCGTCCCGCCGGTCCTGGCCGGCGTGACGGATGACTTCTACGTCTCGACCGCCGTCGTCGCCGCCGGCAGACGGCTCGTCTTCGCGCACGAGGCCGTCGCCTATGAGCCGCCCGCCGCAGCGGCGAGCCTGGAGTACGGCCGCAAGGTCCGGATCATGACCCGTGGCCTGCGGGGCGTCGCCGCGCGGCGAGCCCTCCTCGATCCACGCCGCCACGGCTTCTACAGCCTCCAGCTCCTCTGGCACAAGCTGCTCCGACGGCTGATGGTGCTGCCGCTCGCGGTCATCGCCCTCACGAGCGTGGCCCTGGCGTCCTCGGCCTGGCTCTATGCGTTCGTCGTCCTGGGCGAAGCGGCCGGGCTCGCGCTCGCGGCGGCGGCGCTGCTGCAACCCCGCGGCCAGCTCGGCCGATCCCGTCCGGCGGCGCTTGCGGCATTCTTCACGATGATCAACGTCACCTCGCTCCACGCGCTGTGGAACCTCGTGACGCGGCGCCGGATCGACCGCTGGGAGCCGGCTCGCGCCGGCGAGGTCACCGAACTGGACGCGCAGCCATGACCCGAGCCATCACGACGACGCGCATCTCCCTGCGTCGGCCGACGCCCGCGCCGCTGCCCGCCCGCGGCCCGCGGAGCCGTGTGCCGCGGGCGATCGCGGCCACCACCGCCCTCGTCAGCGTGGCCGCGGCGCTGGGAGCCGTCGCCGCGAACCAGCCGATCCTCGCCTTGTCCGTCGTCCTTGCGGGACTCGCGACGACGATCGTCGCGATCCGGCCGGACGCGGCGGCGGTCGTCGTCGTCGGGCTGATCTACAGCAACGTGCCCGTCGTGATGGTCACGTTCCACGACCTCCCGGTCGCGATCGCGGCCGCGGTTCCGGCGATCCTGGTCGCGCCGCTCGCCTACGACCTGCTCGTGCAGCGTCGGACGGTGGTGGTGACGCCGGCCCTGCCGTGGGTCATCGGGTACTTCGTCGTCGAGATCCTCGCGACGATCACCGCCCGGGACATCAGCGGCACGACGTCGGCGTTGATCACCGTCGCGATCGAGGGCGTCGCGCTCTACATCCTCCTGACGAACACCGTCCGATCGGTGACCGTCCTCCGACTGCTCGTGTGGACCCTGATCGTCGTCGGCGCCGCGATCGCCGCGCTGTCCGCATACCAGTACCTGACGGGCACGTTCGGCAACAACTACTTCGGCTTCGCCCAGACCGAGGCGAGCGTGACCGGGGTCACCGCGACGGGCGTGGAGCGGCTCGCCGGCCCGATCGGCGAGAAGAACCGCTACGCCCAGATCATGCTCATGCTCGTCCCCCTGGGCTTCCTCACGTTCGTCGCCGAGCGGCGACTGATCCTCCGCCTCGTCGCGCTCGGCTCCGCCGGCCTGTGCGCGCTGGCGATGGCGCTGACGTTCTCGCGGGGCGCCGCCGTGGGGCTTGCCGTCGTCGTCCTCACGATGGTTGCCCTCCGCTACATCCGGATCCGCTACCTCGTTGCCGCGGTCGGGATCGGAGCGCTCGTCCTGGTCGCGGTGCCGCAGTACGCCGACCGCCTCCTCACCCTGACGAGCGTCGCGTCGCTCCTCAGCGACGACGCTGTCGGCTCGGCAGCGGACAACTCGTTGCTGAGCCGGGCGACGGAGAACCTCACGGCGATCAACGTCTTCGCCGACCACCCGATCGTCGGCGTCGGTCCGGGACAGTTCTCGACGTACTACCGCGACTACGCGGACGACATCGGCCTGAGCGTCCGCGCCCAGGACCGCGAGGCCCACAACCTGTACCTGAGCCTGGCGGCCGAGAGCGGGATCCTGGGCCTCGGGTCGTTCCTCGTGGCCGTCATCGTCACCCTCGTCGGGCTTGCCAGGGCGCGCCGTGCGGCGCTCGCGACCCGTCCGGATCTGGCCGCATTGGCGGCGGCCTTCCTGCTCGCGCTCATCGCCTACCTCGCGAGCGGCGTCTTCCTGCACCTCTCGTACGCCCGCTACTACTGGCTGATGCTCGCCCTCGGCGGCGCGGCGGCGCTGATCATCCGGCAGGTCGTGGCCGAGGAGGCCGAGGAGGCTGCCGCGTCGGCGGAGGCGGCACCGGCGCCGGCGTTGGTGGCGCCGTGAACCCCGATATCCGGAACCGCCAGGCGCGGCGAGCTGACGGCGGCGATCCCGCTCTGACGAGCGGTCAAGCGGCCGCGTCGCGGCGCTCCTTGCGCTCGCTGCGCTCCCGGCGCGCTGCTCGCCCTCATTCCGGAGCGTGAGCGGGCGCGGCTGGACGCTCCGTCCCCGACGAGACCTCGGCATTTGGCCGGCCAGCCGGGCCCGTCGCGCTGAACACAGGACGATCGGCCGGCTCATGCGAGCCGGCCGATCGTCGGAGTGGCGTAGGTCCGGGCAGAGTCGCTGGCGATCAGCGAACCGCCGCCCGGGGGTCGGTCGTCTCGCCTACTTGTAGTAGCCGAAGACGTCGAACACGAGGTCCGTGGTCCGGCCAGTGGCCGCCTTGTAGACGGCGCTGAGGTTGCCGGCCGTGAGCTTGACGGTCATCCCGTTGCAGCGGACGTCGCCCGCCGGGAAGTTGATCGTCGATGTGGACGGAGTGTTCGTGGCAGTCGGGGTGACGGCCACGTAGCCGGCCTGGGTCTGGTTGACGACCGTGACGTTCCCGACGACCGCGACGGCATCGGGAGCGACCCCGCCGTGGTTGCCCACTGCCCACGTCCGGGCGGTGTTCGCCGAGAACTTGCCCGAGAGACCGACACCGCCGCGGGTGTCGAGCAAACGGGACGGGGAGACCGGGACGAAGCGCGTCCCCGTCGCGTCCGACGTGAAGTAGCCCGTCACGTCGAGGATGAGATCCGTCGTGCCCGACGGCGCCTTGTAGACCGCACTCAGCGTGCCGGTCCCGCTCAGCTTGACGGTCACGCCGTTGGCGCGGACGTCACCGGTTGGGAAGTTGATCGTCGAGAAGGCCGGCGTCGCCGTCGCGACCGGACCGAGCGAGACGTACCCCGCCTTGGTCTGGCCGACCACCGTGACGTTCGCGGTGATCGCGGTGACGTTCGCCGGTGCGCCCGGCAGTCGGCTCGCGATCTGCCAGGTCCGCGGCGTGTTCGCCGCGAACTTGCCGGTCAGGCCGTTGCCACCACGCGTGTCGAGGAGACGCACGGGGTTGACGACCACGTACGTGTCGCCGGTGCCCGTCGTCGTCCGGAAGTAGCCGGTCACGTCGAATACGACGTGTGCCGTCGAGCCGGTGGGCGCCTTGTAGACGATGCTGAGCCCGCCCGTGTCACTGAGCGGCACGGTCACGCCGTTGGCTCGAGTGTCCCCGGTCGGGAAGTTCAGCGACGAGGTCGCCCCGAGCGCGCCGGCCACCGGACCGATCGAGAGATAGCCCGGCTTCGTCTGATTGACGACCGTCAGGTTGCCCGTCACGGCGATCGCGTCGGCAGGGACGCCGCTTCCGGCCGCGCCGCCGATGGCGACCGTCCGAGCCGTGTTGGCGCTGAACGCGCCCGTCAGGCCGACGGCGGACCGACTGTCGAGGACGCGGACGGGGTCGATCGGGAAGAACGCGTTCTGGGGCGGCGGCGTGACCGTGACGAAGCCCGACTTCGTCACCGGGTCCGACCCGGCGAGGCTCGTCGCCGTGAGCGTCACGTCGTACGTGCCGGCCTCGGCGTACGCGTGATTCGGGTTCTGGACGGTCGCCGTCGTGCCGTCACCGAAGTCCCAGAGCCATGACGTCGGCGCGCCGGTCGACGTGTCCGTGAACTGGACGTTGAGCGGCGCGGCGCCCGTGGTGGGCGTGGCAGTGAAGTTCGCGACCGGCACGGCCGGGCACGGGTCACCGATGCAGGCGTGGAGGTAGCGGCGCGTCGGGATGTCCGTCGCGAGAACGAGCATGCCGCTCGCCGCGGTCGCCGCCTGCTTCGTCGACGTCGCGTCGTTGATCGCCGCCTCGACCGTCGCGCTGTAGATGACGCGGGTGCCGAGCGACGGGGCGCCGAAGGCGAGGCTGCCGATCGGGGCGGTCCGGCGATAGATCGCCTGGCGACCATCCGACGCGAGCGTCGGGTCGGTCAGGAAGACGTTCGCCTCGCTGTTCTGGTCGTCGATCACGAGCATCGGCCGGGTCCCGTGGGTCGCGACCGTCGTGACGGTGTGGATCGTCCACGTTCCGGCGGCGTCGAGGTCGCCGGTCCGCTTCTCGACGGCAATCAGGGGATCGCCGCCGCCTCCCGGCTTGAGGTTTCGCGCCGTCTTGATCGCGGCGATCGGCTCACCATCCGGAGCGGTCTTCAGGCTGATGTGGTTGTCAGCGGTGTAGGTCGTGGTGCCCGGCGTCCCGAGGACGTTCTCGACGGGCTGCCAGGTGCCGACGGGATCACCATCGATGTGAATGGCGGAGTGGAACGAATCATCGGCGGGGTTCTGGTTGCCCCACATGACCTCGACGCCGTTCTTGCCACCGGCCGAGACTGCCGTGACGGCACTCGTGTCCTCTGCGATCGTGTCGTTCAGCTGCCCGGGCACCTGGGCCGGCGTGGTCCAGTTGATGCCCTCGTCGCTCGACGCCGTGTACCAGATCCGGAGGCCCTGCTGGTAGACCATCCAGAGGCTGTGGTCCGCGGACCTCGCGATGGTCGCGTAGAGCGTGCCGGTCGACGTGTTCGGGATGACCTTGGCGTTGACGGTGACGGCATACGTGTGTGTCGTCGTGTTGTAGGCCAGCCGGTAGAAGCGGAGGTCCTTCGTCGGGTGCGAGGACGCGATGTACACCGTGTTCCCGACCGAGAGGACGTCGGCGAGCGAGCGATCGCGGTCGTCGACGGCGACGCCGGTGGAGGTGAAGTCCTGGGTCGCCTCGTTGAAGCTGTAGACGCGGAACTTCGGGCTCTTGGTGGCCGGATCGAACATGTTCGCGAACCAGCGGCCGTCGTTGAACCACAGCTTGCTCTGCGCGGCGCTGACGGTCACGTCGTCCGCACCGGACGTGTTGCCGTAGGTGGAATCCCGGTATCCGGCATCGATCTTGGTCACGGCGCTGATCGTCGGGACCCCGATGCTGCCGATCGAGAGGACTGCCAGGAGCGCCGCCAGGAAGGGCGGGAGCTTCCGGGTCCGGCGGCGGCCGGCGCGGGCAGGCGTGGTTGCGAGCGACATACGGTCCGTTCCCCAGTGCGACGGTAATGGATGAGGGCGCGCGAAAGGGTAAGGCGGCATCGTAGCCGACGGCAATACCGCGGCGATCAACGAGACCGGCCTCCGGTGCCGTCGGGCACCGGAGGCCGGTGAGCAATCGCGGGGTTCGGAAGCGGCTCCCGCGTCGGCTGCTAGGGCCGCCGAGGGGCCCGCTGTGACGCTGGGGTCAGCCCCACAGCCAGTCGGCGAAGCCGAATGCCTTGCCGGGGTGGGTCGACGCCTTCTCGGCGAAGGACGTGCCGTACCGCGCGTTCACCAGGCTCGGCTGCCAGTCGTCGTCGCCCGACGCCGGATGGCCCAGCGCGTACATCCGGACGACCGCGCGACGGAGCGCCTGATCGCCCCAGCTGTAGCTCGCGTAGCCGGCCCGATGGAGCAGCTCGGCCTGGAGCAGCGCGCCCTGCAGCGCCTCCCAGGTGTAGCTGACGCCGTCCGCGCCCACGCTGGTCGCCGCGCCGCCACGTCGCATGTCGTCGGGAAGGATCCCGTCGACGTTCATCCCGCCGACCTTCGCACCGACCGGGTCGATCCCGACCGGAGCGGCCGGGTTGGCCTGCCACGACATCTCGCCGTACTTGAAGCCGGCGTAGGCTGCCCGATCGCCGGTCCAGCCGTGGAAGACGGCCGCGGCCCGGGCGAGATCGGTTCCGTCCCGAAGGAAGAGGTCGACCGCGAGACGGCTCGCGCCGGCATGCGTGCCCCAGTTGTTCGGGCGCTTCGTGTGGATGGCGATGAGGTCCGGCCGGAGGCTGGCCAGCCAGGCCTGCCACGCGGCGTCATGCCAGCTGAGGAAGTCCGCGGCAAGCGCCAGCGGGGCGGTGTTGCGCGCCTCGGCGAGCGTGCCACGCGCCTCCGTGCCCTTGGCCGCCTTGAGCATCGCGATCGCCTCGGTCCGGTAGTGAGCGATGCCGGTCCGGGCGTAGACCATCGACTTGGCGAGCGCAACGATGTCGTTCTGATTGTTCTGGTCCGAGAGACTCGGTGTTCCGGCGCCCTTGTCGGCCCAGCTCTTCAGCGTCGCCCAGCTCGCGCCGGAGGTCGGCCGGGCCATCAGCGCCGAACGGGCGATGAGGATGTAGCCACCGCCGACCGACGGGGACGGGGTGCTGTCCGTCGAGGCGGCGGTCGTCCGGGTCACGGTCGTCGGCTTCGGGGTCGCGGTCGCGGCCTTGACGACGGCCTTGGGCGTGGTCGCCTTGGGCGTGCTCGTGGGCGTGGTCGAGACCGGCGTCGTCGCCGTGCTGTCGGCAGCGGCGGTGACGACGTTGGCGGCGCCGTCCGTTGCCTCGGCCGTCGCGGTGCTGTCCGGCGCCGTCTTCGTGCTGGCCGCCGCGGGATTGAACGCGAAGACCAGGGCGGGGATCAGCAGGAGCATCGGCAGCGTCGCGATGATCTCGCGACGACGGTCGCGGGGGGCGCTGGGTGCGTCGACGCGCTGGGGGGCGCGGTCACGCGGGTCGGCGATGCGAATGTTTCGCACGATCGGATCTCCTTCGCCCGGGTCGAGGAGATCGCGAGGTTCAGGTCGAAGCCCGGCCGCGAGTGACGCGCGGTGACGGTCGGCTTCGGCAACCCGGCGACCTCGCTGGAGGCCCGTGGCTTTGCGGCCCCACCTCGCGGTGGGTGTGCCCTATTCGGTCCGACTTCTTCGGACTGGGGTCCGTTGACGTGACCACCATGCCCTCGGCCGGCCGTGGCGCCAACCCACCAATTCGTCCCTGCGCGGGCCTCGGCGCGATCTCGCCCGGTGTCGGTCCGGGAGGGTCTGATCGCCTCCGGAGCACCCGATCCGGCGCCCCTGCGCGCGCTCGGCCGGTACCTTCGGGCCTGTGGACGGAACGCACCGGCGACGCACCGGTGACGCCCCCCGGCGACGGCCCGGCGCGCCTTGTCAGTCCGTCGGCGCCACGCCTCCCGAGGCCGCGAGGCGCTCGTCGTACCGGGCATCGCGCCAGTCGAGCGCCGCCCGGAGACCGTCGCGTCGCACGATCGCGTCGAACTCCCGGGCGGTGTCGCTCATGTTGACGAACGCCTGGAGGTCGAGGCCCAGCTCGACCGCCGCCGCAAACCCCGCCGCGTCCATCGCCCGGTTCAGCATCAGCTTCGTCGGCGCCATGACGTCGGGCGGGACGCGGGCGAGGCGATCAGCAAGCTGATCGACGGCCGCCGGAAGCGCGTCGCGCGGGACGACGCGGTTGACGAGCCCGATCCGCTCGGCGGTCGCCGAATCGATGAGGTCGCCGGTGAGGAGCAGCTCGCGGGTCTTCTTCTGGCCGATCAGGAACGGCATGAGGAGCGTCACGGGCGCGGATCCGAAGCGGATCTCCGGCTCGCCGAGCTGGGCGTCATCCGCCGCGACGATGAGGTCGCAGGCCATCGCGAGCTCGAGGCCGCCCGCCAGCACGTAGCCGTGGACCTGGGCGATCACCGGCTTCGGGCAGGACCAGATCGCGAGCGTCGCGGCGACGTCGCGCGACAGGACGTCGCGCCACTCCCAGGCGGTCGGCGGCGCCGCGTCCGACAGGTCGTAGCCGGAGCAGAAGGCGCGGCCGGCGCCGGCGATCACGATGACGCGGACGCGGTCGTCCGCGGCGGCGTCCGCGACCGCCGCCTCCAGCGCGGCCCGCAGCTCCGCCGAGATCGCGTTCAGCTTCGAGGGCCGGTTGAGGACGAGCCGGACGCCGTACGCGGTCTTCTCGCGAAGGAGGACGGGCTCGGACGGCGCCGCGTCGGCCGTCACGGCCGGCCCTCCCCTGGGTCCACGACGACGAGCGCGTCGACGGCTGCCGTGCGATCGGTCCCCGAGATGACGGGGTTCAGGTCCACCTCGAGCAGCGATGGGTCGCGCCCGAACGCGTCGGACAGCGTGACGATCATCGCGGCGACGGCGTCACGGTCGATCCCCGAGCGGCCCCGGAACCCATCGAGGATCGCCGCGCCGCGAAGGTCCGACAGCATCGACCGCGCCTCAGCCGCGCTGACGGGCGCCAGGCGCACGGCGACGTCGTCCAGCGCCTCGGCGAGCACGCCGCCGAGCCCGACGAGCACGATCGGCCCGAACGAGGGGTCGCGACGGCCGCCGACGATCAGCTCGACGCCGTCCAGCTGCCTCGCGACGATCAGGCCCCGACGCGTCACGCCGTCCGGCAACGGAAGCGCGAGCAGGTCCAGCGCCGCGGCGCGCACCGCAGCGGGGTCCGGGAGGCCGAGCCGGACGCCACCGTGCTCGGACTTGTGGGCGAGCCCGACGACGTCGAGCTTGAGCACGACCGGAACGTTGAGCCGCTCGGCAGCCGCCACCGCCGCAGCCGCGTCCCGGACGGCAACCGCCTCGACGATCGGAATGCCGAGCTCCTGAATGCGCGCCAGGCTCTCCCGCTCGGGGAGCGCCACGCGCGCCCCCGGCGCGACCGCGGCCATCGTGCCGCCCGGGTCGTGGCCGACGAAGCGGCGATCCCCCGCCAGGTCGTCCCAGGCCGTCCGGCGCGGCGCGTCGGCAGCGATCCGGTCCGTCCGGAGCGCCTCCCACCGGGCGACGTCCGCGATCGCCCGGAAGGCGTGGACCGCGCCACGCAGGACGGGAACCCCGCCGGCGGCCTGCATCGCGTCGACGATCTCGGGGGTCGCGTCGCCGGAGGTGAGCGATACGAAGACGGGCAGCAGGTCCGGCCGGTCGGCGGTTGCCTCGATCAGCGGCTGGGCGACCTCGAGCGCCGTCTCGACCTCCGATGGAAGCGATCGATGCGGGAAGTCGTGGACGAGGGCGAGGACGTCGTACGCGCCGGACGCCGCGAACGCGCCGAATGCCGCTCGGTAGCCGATCGTCGCGTCGGTCGCGCCCCACGGATCGAGCGGGTTGCCGATGTAGCCGAGCGTCGGGAGATCCTGCAGCAGTGCTGCGCGGGTCGCCTCGGGGACGTCGGGGAGGTCGATCCCGGTGCGGGGCGCGAGGTCGGCGATCAACGACGCCTCGCCGGTCGACACGGTCACCACGCCGGTCCGGCCGCGTCCCACCTTCCGGCCGAGCCGCCGGCAGCCGGCCACGAGCTCGGCGGTCTCGAGCAGCGCGTCGAGGTCCTCGCAGAGGATCACGCCGACGGCCCGGAGCGCCGCCTCGGTTGCCCGCGCGTCACCGGCGAGGGACCCGGAATGGGCGATCGCGGCCGCGCCCGCCTGGCTGCTCCGGCCGACCTTCACCGCCAGGACCGGCTTCCCCACAGCCAGCGCCCGGTCGCACAGGGCAAGGAGCTTCTCCGGTCGCTTGAAGCCCTCGACGAAGAGGATGACCGCGTGCGTCTCGTCGTCGTCGATCGAGTGGGCGAGGAAGTCGCAGACGTCGAGGACGACCTCGCTGCCGCAGCCGATGATCCGCGAGAACCCGATCCGGTTGCCCGAATGGATGAAGGCATCGGTCACCGAGCCGGACTGGGCGATCCCCGCCACGCCGCCACGCGGGAGCCACGGATTCACGTCGCCGATGTACGAGGCCGAGTTCGTCGTCAGGTCGACGAGGCCCATGCAGTTCGGACCGAGCAGGGCGATCCCGTGGCGGAGCGCGATCTCCCGTACGTCGCGCTGCATCCGGGCGGCCGCCTCGCCGCCCTCGACGACCCCGCCGCCCGGGATGATCACGGACGGCACGCCGGCGTCCGCTGCCTCCTGCACGACCGCCGCGGCGCGAAGCGGATGGACCGCGACGACCACCGTGTCCGGCACCTCGGGCAGTGCCGCGATCGAGGGATGGCACGGCTCGCCGTACAGCTCGTCGTACCGCGGGTTCACGAAGTGGCAGCGCGTCTCGCTCCCGAGCACAGTCAGGTTCGCGCGGACCGTCTGGGCGATCCCGCCGCGCGCCGAGGCGCCGACGACGGCAATCGATCGCGGGGCGAAGAGCGGGCGGAGGTCGATCGGGGGCAGTGGATCCGGAAGCGCTGAACGGCGTTCGCCGGGGAAGCCTTCGTCCGTGACCGGGGCCGCGGCGTTCGTGCCGGATGTCGCTTCACCGAGCGCGGACCCGAGGCCGGCAACGGCCTCACCCGTCACCCGACGACCTGCCCGACGCCGCGCTTCTCGAGTGCGCGGCCGATGATCAGGCGCTGGATCTCCGAGGTGCCTTCCCAGATGCGATCGACACGGAGCTCCCGGAGGTACCGCTCGGCCGGGAACTCGCGCATGTAGCCGCGACCGCCGAACACCTGGACGACGCGGTCCGCGCAACGCCACGCCGCTTCGGAGGCGAAAAGCTTCGCCAGTGACGCGCGAGCGTGGACGACCTTCGGATCCGCGCCCGCGTCGGCGAGCGCGGCCGCCTCACGGGTGAGGAGCCGCGCCGCGGCGGCGTCGGCGGCCGAGTCGGCGAGCGGGAACGACACGCCCTGGAAGTCGAAGATCCGCTGTCCGAACTGGACGCGGCTTGTCGCCCACTCGACGCCGAGGCCGAGCAGCCGCTCCATCGCGCCGGCGCAGCGGGCGCCGATGTGGATCCGCTCCTCGACGAACCATTCGTTCGTCAGGGCGTCCGCCCGGCCGAGGCCGCCCAGGATCGCGGACGCGGGCACGCGCACGTCAGTCAGCAGGAACTGGGGGTGACGGTCCGCGAACGTGTGCGTGTAGTCCGGGTCGTGCTTCAGCGTGACACCCGGCGTGTCGTAGTCGACGAGGAAGAGCGTCGGCTGGGGATCCGTCCCGTGCTCGACGACGAGGACGTGGACGATCATGAAGTCCGTCTCGTCCGGCGGCCCGGTGACGAACCACTTCTCGCCGTTCAGGACGTACTCGCCGGTGCCCGGGTCGCGAACCGCGGTGGCGGTCAGTGTCCGCGCGTCGGATCCGGCCGTCGGCTCGGTGATCGCATAGCTGCCAAAACGCTCGCCCCGGAGGCTCGGCTCGAGGTAGCGCATCCGCTGCTCGGGGTCCGCCCGGGCCAGAACGTTGTACGCGCCCGGGATGAACGACCAGAGGCCGCCGGTCGCCTGGCCCAGCTGCTCGTGGACGACGACCTGCTCGAGGACCGTCCAGCCCTTGCCGCCGACGTCACGCGGCAGGGACCCCCCCTCGAGACCTGCGGCGATCGCCGCCCGCTTCAGCTCGTCGCGGACGTTCGCCGGCAGCCGCCCGCCGGCCCGCTCGAACTCCGCCTCGACCGGTTGGAGCACGTCGCGAACATACGACCGGGCCCGGGCCTGAAGGTCGAGCTCGGCGGGAGAGAGCCGGAAATCCACGCCGCAGTCTCGCGCCCCGGTGTGGCGTGGCGGCAACAGCGTCGCGGACCCCGGGACGATCGGGCAGTTCGGTGGGGTCTGGTCGATTCCGGGGTGCAGCGGGGCGCTCCGGGGTGCACAATGCGGCGATCCTCCTGTCCCGGCGACCTTCCCCAGGCGCGGTCCCCACATCAAGCCGTCAGCCGCGGGTCGCACCGACAGTCAGGACCAGGGCGTCACCCCAAGCGCCCCGAGCCACGGCGAAGCGCTCCGTCGTCTTCGCCCCAGCCTGCGTTCGTCGTCCCCAGGCGGCGATCTGGTAGAGAGGAGCACGATGGGATCGGTGAAGAACGGCGTCCAGCGGACGTCTGGCCGACACAGCACCGTCACTCCGGTCACCCCGTTGACGTTCGAGCGACCGACGAACACGAGCGTCATCTCGATCGCGCCGAACCCGCTGGCACGCCGACCGCCGGGCTCCCGCCCGCGGCTGCCGATCCCTGACCCCGAAGCGGGCGGCCGACGGCGATTCACCCGCACTCGGATGCGCTGGATGATCGTCGCGGTGATCGCGGTCGTCGCCCTTGGCGGCGGAGGAACCCCGGCCACCCAATCGGCCACTGCTGCGTCGACCTACATCCTGATGCCGCGCGCGGAGCTCATGGCGCTCCCGACGAGCGGAGCTGCCTGGGACGAGGTCAAGGCCACCGCGGATACCTCGTTCCCGGTCCCGAACCTCTGCAACCAGGACAGCAAGCACCACCTGTACACGCTCGCGGCCGCGCTCGTCTACGCGCGGACCGGTGTGGCGTCCTACGGCGCCAAGGCACGCGCCGGCGTGATGGCGGCGATCCCGACCCAACGCGTCGGTTGCAACAACGCCGCGCTCGCGCTCGGTCGCCAGCTGACCGCGTACGTCCTGGCGGCGGACCTCGCCGACCTGGCCGGCACCGATGATGCGACGTTCCGGACCTGGCTCACGGGCATCCGGGCGAAGAACATCGGTGGCCATTCCACCCGCTACTCGCTCGTCGTGACGCACGACGTCGCCCCGAACAACTGGGGCGCGTATGCCGGCGCGGCGCGGATCGCGGCGGATCTCTATCTCGGCGACAAGGCCGACCTGGCCGTGGCTGCACGGGTGACCCAGGGATTCCTGGGCGATCGCGCGGCGTATGCGTTCGACGGCTCGAATGTCGACTCCGCGGATCTCTCGTGGAGCTGTTCTGCGAGCGCGTCGAACTACCTGCCGGAGAACCCGTCCTGCTCCAGGAGCGGCGTCAACCTCGACGGCGGCTTCGCGTCGGACATGAGCCGGGGCGGCATGCTCCAGTGGCCGCCGCGGGATCCCGCGATCCCGTACCAGCTCGAGTCGCTCCAGGGCACCGGCCTCCAGGTCGAGCTGCTCTACCGGAACGGCTATCCGGACGCGTGGTCCTGGTCGGGCAAGGCGCTCGAACGGGCGGCGGCGATCATCAGCCGGTCCGGCGCCTCTGGCGGCACCGGCTGGAACGAGACCCAGGCGAGTCGCCAGATGCCGTGGCTCCTCAACGCCCGGTACGGGACGTCCCTCCCGACCAAGGCTTCCGGCCTCGGCCGCGGGATCGGATTCACCGACTGGCTGTACGGCGGTGGCAAGGCGCCGACGTCCGGCGGTGGCGGTAGCTCCGGCGGAAGCGGTGGCTCCGGCGGCTCCGGTGGCAGCGGCGGGAGCACGGGTTCCGGCGGAACGACGTCGACGACCCCGCCTGTCGTGGGCGCGCCCTCGATCGGTCTCTACCCGTCGGCGACGATCCCGACGACGACCGTGCCGGTCCTCGTCCGATGGTCGCTCGCGAGCTCGCACAACGGCCTCCGCCGCTTCGAGCTCCAGATCAGCGTCGATGGCAAGGCGTACGTCGCGTTGCCGCTGCCGTCGGCAAAGGCAACGTCCCGGTGGAGCACGCTCACACCGGGTCACGAGTACATCTACCGGGTGCGGGCCGTGGACCTCGCCGGCCGGGCGAGTCCGTGGAAGACCGTCGGGCCGCGGCACGTCGGCCTCGTCAGTGATGCCTCTCCGGGCATCGGCTGGCGCGGAACGTGGGGTGTCGCCGGCTCGGCCTCGTACCTCGGCGGAAAGGCCCACTTCACCCGGACGTCCACGGGGGTCTCGACCCTCCGGTTCGTCGGGACCTCGGTGAGCTGGATCGGGCCGCAGGGCCCGGGTCGTGGCAAGTCGCGGGTCTACCTCGATGGGACGCTCGTCGCGGTCGTCGACCAGTACGCCTCGACCTTCGCGGCGCGCCGGGTGATCTTCAGCCGGAACATGACCTCGGGGACGCACACGCTCGTCATCAAGGCCGCCGGGACGACCGGGCGGCCGACGGTGGCGATCGATGAGCTCGAGGTCCTCTCGGCCGGCTAGTCCCAGCAGCAGCTTCAGCGACGACGGCGGGTCCTCCGGGCCCGCCGTCGTTTCGTCTCCAGGGGTTCTCTGCGGAGCCCGCGGGGGTCCCGGGCGTCCCGCCCGACGGCGCACGCAGCGGCCGCCTGCGTTGCCGACCAGCACCGTCGAGCCCGTGGGAGGGAAGCCTCTCGTCCGCGTCGTCCTGTATCGTGGCGGGCGCCCTCAACGATCGTTCTTCTGCCCATCCACGCGCTCGACCGGAGATCGATGTCCTCCCAACCCACCGAGGTGCGGGGGCCAGCCGCAGCGTCGGCTGGCGCCGCTGCGCCACCCGCCGAGGCTTCGCCGGCAGGGTCAGCCGAGAACCAGTCCGCGAACGTCCGCCACATCCGTGGCTCCAGCCTGCTGCTGTTCGGCCGGATCCTGGGCCTGTCGCTCGATTTCATCACCCAGGTCCTGATCGTCCGGCACCTGTCGAAGACCGACTACGGGACGTTCGCCTTCGTCCTGTCGATCGTCGCGATCGGGACGACCGCCTGTCTGCTCGGCCTGGAGCGGACGGTCGGTCGCTTCGCGCCGATCTACCAGGAGCACCGCGACTACGACCGGATGTGGGGGACGATCGCGATCGTCTTCGGGACGGTTCTGACGATCGGTCTCGGGATGATCCTCGCGGTCGAGCTCGGCCACGACGTCGTCGGGAGGCTGCTCGGCGACGACGCGGCCGTCACCGTCCTGCTCATCATGATCGCGCTCGCCCCGCTGCAGGCGCTCGACAGCCTGCTGATCGCGATGTTCGCAAGCTTCGGGACGCCGCGGGCGATCTTCTTCCGGCGCTACGTCTTCGCCCCGGTCCTCGAGCTGAGCGTCGTGATCTTCCTCGTGATCAGCTCGAATGGGCTGCGGGTCCTCGCGGCCGGCTACGTCCTGGCGACGGCGCTCGGGATCCTGATCTACGGGTCGTCGCTCGTCCGGCTGCTCGTTCGCCAGGGGCTGACCGAGCACCTGAACCGGCGGACGATCAAGCTGCCGTTCCGGGAGCTGTTCTCGTTCAGCATCCCGCTGCTCGCGTCCGACCTCGTGTTCGTGCTCCGGAACTCGCTGACGATCATCCTCCTGCAGTTCTTCCGCGACGCCCGGGAGGTGGCGGACTACCGCGCCGTCCTGCCGATCGCGATCCAGACGATCTTCGTCTCGACGAGCTTCCGGTTCGTCTTCACGCCGGGCGCGTCACGGCTGTTCGCGCGGCGCGACCACAAGGAGCTGAACAACCTCTACTGGCAGACGGCGGTGTGGATCGCGATCCTGTCGTTCCCGGTCTTCGCGGTGGGCCTCGCGTTCTCGGAGCCGGTCTCGGTCTTCCTGTTCGGCGACCGCTACCGCGACAGCGGCCTCGTCCTGAGCATCCTCGTCATCGGCTACTACGCGAACGCTGCCTTCGGCTTCAACTCACTGCTCCTGCGGGTGTTCGGGCGCGTCCGGTACATGGTCGCGACGGACGGCTCCGTCGCGGTCCTGAGCGTGATCGCAAGCGTGGTCCTGATCCGCCAGTACGGGGCGATCGGGGCGGCCGTCGCGACAACCGGCAGCCTCATCCTGCAGAACGTGCTGTACCAATGGGGAATGCGGTCGCGAACCACCGTCCGGGCGTTCGATCGGCGATACCTCACCGCCTACGCGTCGATCGTGGTTGCGGCCGTCGCGCTCTGCGTGTTTGCCCTGCTCGTCCATCCGAACCTCTTCGTCGGCGTCGCGGTTGCCGGGGTCGTGTCGCTCGCCGTCCTCGGCGTGAACCGCCACGCCCTGCACGTGGGCGAGGTGTACCCGGAGCTGATGCGGTTCGGGATCGTCCGCCGGCTCTTCCAGGAGCGACCGCGCGAGGACGCGACGTGAGGATGTCGGACGAGGGGGTTGCGCAGCTACCGCCGGACGTCGTCCTGCCCTCACCGTTCTCGATGCTGGCGTCGCTCTACACGCCCGCCGATCCCACGACGAGCTGCCGGATCGTGGAGGCGGACTATCGATGGACCCTTCCGACCACGTCGGGCGAGGCCGTCCTCGTCTTCGGCCGGATCCCGGTGAACCGCCGGCCCGGGCCGGAGTCGATCGTGCCCGCGATCCGCCGCGAGGTCGCGCTGCTCCAGCTCCGGGCCCTGCCGCGGTACCCCCACGTCACGATCCATCGGTTGGGCCCGGTCGTGCGGCCCGGCTTCCTCCGCCAGCGGATCCGCGCCGTTCTGCTCGGCACCGCGCTCGCCGAGGTCACGACATCGGGACCCGTCCCGCGGGTGATCGATGCGGTGGTCCTCGCCGCCGGCGGCAGCCCGGGCACGGTCCAGCTCCGGCCGAGCGGGAACGGGTCCGCACTCGCCCACCTGACACTGCGCGACGGGACCCCTGCCGAGCTGCGGGTCGCGGCCGCCCGACATCCGACGGACCTCATGATCGGGTTCCGGGCTCTCGAGGCGCTCGCCGCCGCGGGGGTCGAGCGGGTTCCCCGGCCGCTCGCAAGCGGGACGACCGCTGGAGCCATGTGGACGACCGAGACGAGGCTCGGCGGCAGCCATCCGAGGCGGCTGGTGCCCGGCCTCTACGACGATCTCGTCGAGTTCTGCGCGTCCCTCCCGGAGTCGGTCGATCCCGCGCGCGCGCTCCACGAGGACCTCGAGACGATCGCCCAGGCCGTTCCCGCGGCCGCCGGCCGTCTCCGGGACATCCGCGATCACGCCACCCGCTGGCTGGGCTCGCTGCCGGCGACGATGCTCCACGGCGACCTGTGGCTGAACAACCTCCTGGTCCAGAACGACCGCCTGAGCGGCGTGTTCGACTGGGACACGTGGCACGAGGGAGGCCCACCCGGGGTCGACCTGATGAACGTGCTCGCCACGACGGACGGTTCGCGCCGCGGCGCGGACTTCGGCCTGATGTTCACCGATGGCTTCTGGCGTGCCGAGCGCACGCTGGACCGTCTCGGCCCCTACTTCACTCGGCGGCTCGGGACGATGCCGACGGCCGATCAGCTGAAGGCGATCGCCGTCGCGTGGTGGGCAGGTCGCGTCGTCGCGGCGATGTACCGGATCCGGCGACCGCTCGTCGAACCGGCCTGGCGCCGGGCGAGCATCGACGGGCCGATCGCCGCGATCGAGGAGCTCGCCCGCGCGGAGAGCTGACCCGCGCCCTCAGGCGAGGCGCGGTGCAGCGCCCCTGGTCAGCTCGGCCAGGCGAGCACCATGATCCGTAGCTCGGTCATGTCCTCGACCGCCCAGCGGAGCCCCTCACGGCCCATGCCCGAGTCCTTGACGCCACCATACGGCATGTGATCCGCCCGGTACGTCGGGACGTCGTTGACGATCACGCCACCGACCTCGAGCTCGTTGAACGCCTTCCAGGCGTGGTCCAGCTCGTTCGTGAAGATGCCCGTCTGCAACCCGAAGAACGAGTCGTTGACCTCGCGGATCGCGTCGCCGATGTCGCGGAACCTGAACGCGACGACGAGCGGCGCGAAGGCCTCGTTCGAGCAGACGGCCGCGGTCGTGGGCACATCCGTCAGGACCGTCGGCGGGAAGAAGGTCCCGTCCGCCTTGCCGCCGAGGAGCGCCTTGCCGCCCGCGGCGAGCGCCTCGTCGACCCAGCGCTGGGTCCGCGATGCGGCGTTCTCGTCAACCATCGGGCCGATGTCGGTCTGGGGGTCGAGCGGATCGCCGAGCTTCAGCACCCGCGCACCCTCGACGAGCTTCGTCATGAACGGGTCCCAGATGTCCTCGTGGACGAACATCCGCTGGACGCTGATGCAGACCTGACCGGCGTAGCCGAACGCCCCGACGATCGTCCGTCGGACGGCCCAGTCCAGGTCGGCGCTCTTGTCGACGATCACGCCGGCGTTGCCGCCGAGCTCCAGCACGACCTTCTTCTTGCCGGCGCGCTCCTTCATCCGCCAGCCGACGGAGGGACTCCCGGTGAACGTCAGCAGCTTGAACCGGTCGTCCGAGACCATCCGGTCGCCGAGCTCGCGACTCATCGGCAGGATGCTCACCGAGCCGGCCGGTGCGCCGGCCTCCTCGATGATCTCCGCGACGCTGAGCATCGTGAGGGGATCCTTGGACGGCGGCTTCAGGACGATCGGGTTGCCGGTCGCGATCGCCGGCGCGACCTTGTGCGCGGCGAGGTTCAGCGGGAAGTTGAACGGGCTGATCCCGGCGATCGGGCCGATCGGGAACCGACGCGTGATCCCGACCCGGCCCTTGGACGCGGGCATGACATCGAGCGGGATCGTCTCGCCGACCATCCGCTCCGCCTCCTCCGCCCCGAGCCGGAACGTGAGCGCCCCTCGATCCACCTCCACGAGCGCATCGCGGATCGGCTTGCCGGCCTCCAGCGCGAGCAACCGCCCGAGCTCCTCGCGGCGCGCCCGGATCCCGGAGCTGATGTTGCGGAGGATCGCGGCGCGCTCGTAGGCGGGCAGCGTCCGGGTCACCTCGAAGGCCGCGACGGCGGCCTCGACCGCCTCCTCGTACTGCGCCTCGGTCGCATGGAACGTCGCGCCGGCGGGGTTCTCCGGATCGGCCGGGTTGGATACGACGAGGGGATCGTCGGATTCGACCCACTTGCCGGCGAGAAAGATCGGATGCGGCTTGGCGCCGGTCACGGTGGCCATGAGAGCTCCTGGTTCGGATCGTTCTGCCATTCTAGCCACCGTCCGAGCCATGCCCCGTCCAGAGGTCCTGCCGATGAGCCCGTCGCCCCATCGCAACCGTCGGTCCGCCAGCCTCCGCGAGCGGCTCCGGATCGAGCCCGGGGCGAAGGTCCGCCTCGCCGACATCGATCCGGCGGAGACGCACGGCCGCTCGAAGGGCCACTCGGACGAGGACCTGGCGAAGGGGCTCGAGCGGCTGACGAGCCTCCAGGACCGGTTGTGGGCCGAGGCGAAGCAGCGCGTCCTCATCGTCCTCCAGGGCATCGACGCGGCCGGCAAGGACGGCACGGTCCGGCACGTCATGACCGCGTTCAACCCGATGGGCTGCATCGTCACGTCGTGGAAGGCGCCGACCCCCGTGGAGCTCGCCCACGACTACCTGTGGCGGATCCACCAGCGGACGCCGGGCAAGGGGGAGATCTCGATCTTCAACCGGTCCCACTACGAGGACGTCCTCGTCGTCCGCGTCCATGACCTCGTGCCGAAGGACGTCTGGTCGAAGCGGTACGACCAGATCAACGACTTCGAGCGGCTCCTCGTCGACGAGGGCACGACGATCCTGAAGTTCTTCCTGTGGATCGATCGGGACGAGCAGAAGGAGCGGTTCCAGGCGCGTCTCGACGACCCCGACAAGCGCTGGAAGTTCCGCCTGCGGGACCTCGACGAGCGGAAGCTGTGGGACGACTACGTGGCGGCGTACGAGGCGATGCTCGAGCGCTGCTCGACCGACATCGCGCCCTGGCACGTGATCCCGTCGAACAAGAAGTGGTTCCGGAACCTCGCGGTCGCGGACATCGTCGCCGACACCCTGGACGACCTGAAGATGGAGTACCCGCCGTCGCCGGACGACCTGACGGGCGTCGTCATCGAGTAGGGCCGGACGTCCGCGCGTCGCGGACGGGCCACGCGCGTGCCGGACCGCGCGCATGCCGGGCCGGGGGCGAGTCGGCGGGAGCCGGTCGCCGATCGACCGATCGACCGATCGATATGAGCACCGGTGCTATCCGCCCGCCTATCCGCCCAGCTTTCCGCGGCGGATGGGCCCGTCCCGCATCCGCGACCGGGCGGCAGCAGCCGGCCGGGCGCTCGCGACCCGTCACCCTCCTTCGGTGTGCGTGCCCTGTGCGCCGCTTGTCAGCCGGGATACCACCTGTGTTCATGCGCGCGGCAAGAACGGGCAATCCCGGCCGGCGCCCCAGCAAGGCGCCGCCCAACAAAGGCGGGGCCCAACCGGCACAACCACCCGCGGCGCACCCGAGCGGGACCCGGGTTGCGCGCGGCGGCGCCGACCCTAGTGCTTCCCGAACAGCGTCCCGAACACGCCCCGCAGCAGGTCCTGGCCGGCCCGTGACGTCACGACCCGGCCGGCGGTCCGCACCCCGGTCTGGATCATCCGGTTGCGCTCGCGGGCATCGGCGCGTGCCTGCCGCTCCGCCTGCGCCCGCGCCTTCTCGGCCGCCCGCTGGGCCGCGGCCAGCTCCCGCGCCTGGCGTGCCACCTCGCGCTGCTGCTGGGCCGGCGTCATCGTGTTGAGACCGCCGGCGGTCGTCGGCGTCGCACCGTTCGATGCCATCGCCTGCTGGGCAGCCGCGTCGGCCGCCGCCTGCTTCGCCGACGCGATCCGGCCGGTGATGATCTCGTAGGCGCTCTGACGGTCGACCGTCTGGCCGTACTTCGCGCGCAGCGATGCCGAGGCGATCCGCGCCTGCAGGTCGGCGTCCGGCAGCGCGGCCATCAGCGAGTCCGGCGGCAGCAAGCGCGTCGGCGCGAGGGGCGTCGGCACGCCGGACGGCGACAGCACGGTGACCAGCGCCTCGCCCGTCCCGAGCGACGTGATCGTCGTCTCGACGTCGAAGTGCTTCGTCATCGGGAACGTCCGGGCGGTCTTGCGCAGGGCGTCGGCGTCCTCGGGCGTGAACGCGCGAAGCGCGTGCTGGACGCGATTGCCGAGCTGGGCGAGGACGGACGACGGGACGTCCGTCGGGGCCTGGGTCACGAAGTAGACGCCGACGCCCTTGGACCGGATCAGGCGCGCGGTCCGCTCGATCTGGGCGAGGAGCGCGTCCGACGCGCCGTCGAACAGGAGATGGGCCTCGTCGAAGAAGAAGCAGAGCTTCGGCTTCGGCAGGTCGCCCACCTCCGGGAGCGTCTCGTAGAGCTGGGCGAGCATCCAGAGCATGAAGGTCGAGAAGAGGCTCGGCTTGTCCATGACGTCCCGGAGCTCCAGGACGGAGATCACGCCGGCGCCGTCGGGCGTCGTTCGGAGGAGATCGGCGACATCGAACTCCGGCTCACCGAAGAAGACGTCCGCGCCGGCCTGCTCGAGGACGACGATCGATCGAAGGAGCACCCCGACCGACGCCGGCGACATCCCGCCGTAGTCCTCGAGAATCGGCTTGCCCTCGTCCGACGAGAGGAACTTCAGCGTCGCGGCGAGGTCCTTCAGGTCCAGCAGCGGAAGGCTGTTGTCGTCGCAGTACTTGAAGACGAGGGCGAGGATGGACGTCTGCGTCTCGTTGAGGTCGAGGACCTTCCCGAGCAGGAGCGGGCCGAAGCTGTGGACCGTAGCCCGCACCTGGGCGCCGAGCTGACCCGACAGGGAGAGGAACTCGGCCGGGTGGCCGGACGGGACGAACGTCCAGGCCAATGAGTTCGCCCGGTCGACGACCTTCGGGTTCGAGGCGTCGCCGGGAGCCGCGATCCCGGTCACGTCGCCCTTGATGTCTGCGACGAAGACCGGGACGCCGGCCTTCGACAGCTCCCCGGCCAGGAGCTGGAGCGTCTTCGTCTTGCCCGTCCCAGTGGCTCCGGCAATCAGCCCGTGACGGTTCATCATCGAGAGCGCGATCTGGACCCGGGTGCTGTTGTCGAGCTCGCCGGCGAGCATCGGGCTGCCGATCGTCAGGCTCGGCTCCGACAGCGTGTAGCCCTTCGCCATGTCATCGAGGAACGCCTGATCCATCGGTCGGAGACTCCCGGGGACGGGTCGTGGACGGGGTCCCGAAGCGTATCATCGGCCCCCCAGCGCCGACCGGTGCCAGGAGGGACGCGACGGCCCGGCGAAGCTCGCGGGCGCCCGTCGCGACGAGGAGGAACGGATGAAGATCGAGGACATCGAGGGCATCGGGCCTGCGTTCGCCGAGAAGCTCGTCGCCGCCGGCGTTGCAACCACGGACGACCTGCTGACCCGTGGGGCGTCGGCATCGGGTCGGTCGAAGCTGAGCGGCGAGACCGGGATCTCCGAGCGATCCATCCTGGAGTGGGTCAACCACGCCGACCTCATGCGGCTCGACGGCGTCGGCCCCGAGTTCGCCGACCTGCTGGAGGCCGCCGGGGTCGATTCGTGCGCCGAGCTGGCGCAGCGGAACGCGAAGAACCTGGCCGAGACATTCCAGGAGCTCGACGCCGCGCGGCCGAACACGGTCCGGCGCGTGCCGTCGGAGGCGACGATCACCGGCTGGATCGAGCAGGCCGGCAAGCTCGCCCAGGTCGTGAGCCACTGACCGGCGGCCCGCCCGATGTTCGGTGAGTTCCGCGCGTTCCTGCTGAAGTCGAACGCCCTCGCCCTCGCGATCGGCGTGATCATCGGCGGTGCGCTCGGGACCGTCGTCAACTCGCTCGTCAACGACATCATCATGCCGCCGATCGGTCTCGCCCTCGGCGGCATCGACTTCAGCCAGCTGAAAGTCGTCCTGAAGGCGGCGGCGGCCGGCGCGGACCCCGCCACCGAGGTCGCGATCCGCTACGGGGCGTTCCTCAACGCGGTGATCGCCTTCCTCGTCATCGCGTTCGTCGTCTGGCGGATCGGCAAGGTCTTCGTGAAGGAGCCGCCGGCGGCCGAGGCGAAGACGTGCCCGTTCTGCAAGGAGCCGAACGCGGTCAACGCGTCGCGATGCCGGGCCTGCGCCAGCGAGATCTGATCCGCGGTCGACGCTGAATCACGAGCGCCGGGCTTCCGCCCGGCGCTCGGTTCATTTCCGCTGGTCCGCGGAGCGACGCGCCCGCGCGCCCGCTGCCCCCGGCCCCCGTCCCGGAAGCCTCCGCCTACTTGAAGTAGCCGGTGACGTCGAGGATCAGGTCGGTGGTCCCACTGCCACCGATGTAGACGAGCGCCTGAGCGCCTCCTGACAACGGAACTGTGACGCCGTTCGCCCGGATGTCCCCGACCGGGAAGTTGATCGTCGACGTCCCCGGCGCGGCGTCCGGCGTCGGCGTGTCCGCGACATAGCCCGCCTTCGTCTGGTTGACGACGGTCAGGTTGCCGGTCATCGCTTGCGCGCCCGCTGCGACGCCCTCATGGCCGGAGGTCGGGATGCCGTGCGGCGTCCCGCCGACGAACTTCCCGCTGAAGGCGGTGAGGACCGTGCCGCGGCTGTCGAGCAGGCGGCCGGGCGAGAGCGGGTAGAAGAGCAATCCGCCACCACCGGCGGCGTAGTAGCCGGTGACGTCGAGGATCACGTCGGCCGTCTTGCCGGCCGGCGCGGTGTAGGTGATCGCCAGCTGCCCGGCGCCGTTGAGCGCCGCGGTGAGCCCGTTCGCCCGGACGTCGCCGACCGGGAAGTTCAGGCTCGAGGAGGGTGGCACGCCGACCGGCACGTCGGGCGTCACCGAGAGGTAGCCTGCGGCCTGCTGGTTGACCACGGTCAGGTTGCCGGTGATCGCGGTCGCCCCGGCGGGGACGCCGCCGAAGCCCGTGACCTGGAGCGCGCGACCGGTGCCGGCGTTGAACTTGCCGATGAGGCCGACGCCCGTGCCGCGCGAGTCGAGGATCCGGGTCGGCGCGACGGTGGTGTACGTCCCGTTGGTCGAGCCGGCCGTGAAGTAGCCGGTGATGTCGACGACGACGTTCGTCTTCTTGCCGGCTGGCGCCTTGTACACGGCCGAGAGCTTCCCGGCCGTGCCGAGCGGCAGGGTGAAGTTGTTCGCCCGGACGTCGCCGACCGGGAAGTTGATCGTCGAGCTGGTCGGGTTGACGACGGCGTTCGGCGTCACGGCCACGTAGCCCGCGGCCTGCTGGCCGACGACCGTCACGTTGCCGGTCACGCCGATCGCGTTCACCGGGATCGTCCCGACACCGGTGACCGGGAACGTCTTCGGCGCGCTCGCGGTGAAGCCACCGAGAGCACCGCCGGTCGAGCCGCGCGAGTCGAGCACCCGCAGCGGCGTGATCGCCACGTACGAGGCGCCACCGAAGGTCCGGAGCTGGGAGACGCGCGTGGACCATGTCCCCCCGGTCGAGTAGCCGGCCGCCTGCCAGACGGCATCAGGGACCCGCGGATCCTGGGCGACGGCGACGTAGTCCCCCCAGCGCTCGCCCGTGTACGCGGCGGTGCCCGAGGCAATCTTCTGCTTGCCGGTCACCGCGTTCGGCGTGGTCCCTGCCACCTGGTACGCCGTGTACGTCGACGGGTAGTCGCCGCCAGTCGTTGACGAACCCGTCCAGACGACATGGAGATCGCCGTTCTGGGCGAAGCCGACGCCGCCCATGTACAGGTCGCGCCCGGTCTCGCCGATGACCATGTCCTGGGGCACGCCCGGGGCGGTGGTCGACGATGAGACGCTCAGCTCCGACACGCGGACGCAGTCGCGTTCCGTCGCGCCGCAGCCGGCCGTGGAGACGAACACGAGGCGGTTGGCCTGCCAGATCGCGTCGGTCGGCCTTCCGTCGACCGCACTGGCAATCGTGTCCGGACCCGGTTGCTGCGGCACCGGGACGGACACATCGAACGGATCGATCGAGCCGGTGAAGGTCTGCGAGACCGCCACCGAGGCGTGCGAGGTCCCGTTCGGGACCCCCGTGACCTTGAACCAGGCCACGCTCGCATCGGAGAGCTTCAGGCCGACCCCGAACACCGGCGCCGTCAGGGCGGGTGTCTGCACGGACGGCCGGAGGGTGAAGTAGCCCGGCGGGATATCGGGGTTGCTCAGGTAGCTCGTCAGGAAGTCGACGTCGAGGTTGCCCGTCCCGAGCAGCTGGGTCCAGTTGAGGACATCGAGCTCGGTGCCGACGAAGGTCGACCCGTCGATGTCACAGCCGAGGCTGTTCGGGTCGGCGCTCACTGCGAGCGGGAAGACATTGGCGGACGTGACGACCTTGTCCGTGGACGTCCCGAGGCCCGGATAGTCGGCGGCGGTATCGGGATACGGCAGCGAGATGATCCCCCAGCCGCCCGTCGGGTCGGCAGTGTCCGAGATCGCGACGTCGATATAGCCCGTGCCCACGTTCGTCTGGGCGTCCGTCAGGCAGTCGAACGACGACTCCGTGGCGACCCAGCGGTTGTGCAGCGAGTCGAAGATGACGCGGGGGTCGAACGTCTCCGCCTGATAGCCGGGGATCTGGTCGATGCCGAAGAAGGCGGTCAGTGGTTGGCTCGTCGGCCCGCCGACCGTCCGATTCGTGATCCGGATCCCGGCATTCGTCGCCTGGACCACGTGATCCGGGCCGACGGCCACGAACGGATCCGGCGGCTCGAGGACCCCGGAGTTCGCCCCGGCGCCGCTCGCCTCCTCGGTCGCGGGGTTGGTCGTCGTCACCGTCGCCGCGGTCACGGCAAGCGGCGACGGCACGACGGCCTGGGGCTTCGGCGCGACGTTCGTCGCAGCCACCTTCGGCGTGAGCACCTTCGGGTGGTACACGCGCTCGTGACCGGTCGGCTTCGCGAGGTCCCTGACCACGACATGACGGGCGGGCCGGGTCCGGGCCCCAGCCCGACCGGCGGCGGCGTGCACGTTCACGGCGCGGTCGACAAGGCCGGTCCTTCCGGCGGCCGGCGTCGTGCCCCTCGGCACCGCCGTGACGCGGCCCGCGGCCCCAACCGACGGAGCAGCCGTCAGCACCGAGCCGAGGATGAAGATGCCGGCAGCCGCCAGCGAACGGGCGCGTAGGAGCGCGGTCTGCGAGCGGCGCATCGTTCCCTCCAACCGGCGGTGCGCCCGGACCGGCGCGATCAAGCCGGCGTCAACCGTAACCGACCCGGGCGGCGCCCGTCCCGTCCATTCGGGCCAGTCGGCCCGGCCGTCAGTCCTCCGCGGCCCTCGGGTAGGACCCGAGGATCCGGACCATCTCGGTCTCGCCGCGGAGCTCGTCGAGCGCGGCCGCGCACGCCGGATCGTTGGCGTCGGCGTCGGCGTCCACCCAGAAGACGTACTCCCACCGGGCGCGGCGGGTCGGCCGCGACTCGAGGCGCGAGAGGTTGACGCCGCGGCCGGCGAACGCGCCGAGGGATCGGTGGAGCGACCCCGGAACGTTCCGGACCGCGAAGACGAGCGTCGTCCGGCGCGCATCGGTGGACGCGCCGGGGGCGGGAACGTCCGACCCCTCGAGCGCCAGGACCGCGAACCGGGTTCGATTGTCCTCGCCGCTCTGGATGTCGTTGGCGAGAATCTCCAGACCGTAGAGCTCGGCGGCTCGCGGGGACGCGATCGCGGCCGTCCGACGCTCCCGCTTCTCGGCGATCATCCGGGCGGCGCCGGCCGTGTTGTAGGTCGTCATCACCTGCCACTCGCGCGAGCGGAGGAACGCGTCGGCCTGGACGAGCGCCTGGGCGTGGCTGTAGACGCGATCGATCCACTCGATCGGCTGTCCCGGCAGCGCGAGGAGCGCCAGCCGGACGGGCACGGTGACCTCGCCGACGATCCGGACGCCGCGGTCGAAGAACTCGTCCAGCAGGTCGTAGGTCTCGCGGATCGTCCCCGCCAGCGAGCTCTCGATGGCGACGACGCCGGCCGAGGCCGAACCGTCGGCGACCGCCTCGAAGACGGCACGCCACGTCGGAACGGCACCGCTCGGCGAGACACGATCGGCACCGAAGGCGGCGATCGCCGCTTCCTCGCTGAACGCGCCCGGCTCTCCCTGGAAGACCGTGGCAGCAGGGGCGGCCGGTGCGGCGGCGGGAGTGACTGCTCCGTCCTTCACGAGCGCAGTGTCGCTGATCGGGCGGCGCGTCAGGCGGCTGGCGCGGACGTCACGCGGCATCGGCCCGCATCGTGCCGGATCTCCTCACCGCGGCGGGGACCACGCGACCGCCGATGCCGTCAGTGGTTGAACCAGTCCGTCGTGTCGATCCGCCCTGCTTCCTCGTCGAGCTGCGCTCGCTGGGCCTTCGCGGACGGCTCGCTGACCCGGGCCCGCTTGCGGTTCCCCGCGGATTCCGTCGCGCCCTGCCAGTGCTCCTCGGCGAGCAGGTCGTTGATCGCGTCGACATACGCGTCGATGGAGGCGGCGATGATGTTCGTTGACGTGACCTCGCCGACGTAGCGCCCGGTTCCACGAGCCCCCTCGGCGGCCTGCGGCGGCGCGATCGCGACGGTCACCCGGCCCTCGGCATCCGGGCCCTCGGCGACCGCGTGCACGTCGTACGACAGGAGCCGTGGATGGCCGGTGAGGACGCCGGCGAGGGCCTTGTCCACGGCGCGGAACAGCGCGTCGACCGCGCCGTTGCCCTCGGCCGCGGCCTCCCACTGGTGGTCCCCGGACGCGATGACGACGGCTCCGCGACTGTTCGCGTTCGAGCCCGAGGTGACGGTCCAGCGCGCGAGGTGGAGCGTCTCGTCCGGATCCGGGTTCGCGTCCGCCATGCCGGACGGACGGGAGGCGGGCGTGGGCGTCGAGGTCATGGCGGCTACCTCCCCGTCGATGTCGCCGCCGGCGTCGCCGACGTCGTCGTGAAGTGTCGTTCGTCCCGCCGCCGCAGCTCGGCTCCGGACTTCCAGATCGCGTACTCGAGCGAGTCGGCGAGGGCGATCGCCGACGCGGCGATGATGTTCGTGTCGCTGCCCATCGTCGACCACTCGCGGGTGCCGTCGGACGAGTCGATGATCACCCGGGTGCGCGCGGCGGTCGCCGAATCGCCGTCGAGGATCCGGACCTTGTAGTCGTACAGGTGGACGTCGTCGAGCTGCGGATAGAACGCCCGCAGCGCCTTGCGGAGCGCGGCGTCCAGGGCGTTGACGGGCCCGTTGCCCTCGGCGGCCGTGTGCAGCACCTCCCCATCCACCTCGACCTTGACGGTCGCCTCGGCGAGAAGCTCGCGGCCCGCCCGCTGCTCCACGAGGCAGGTGTAGTCGACGATCCGGAACGGGGCGACGTAATCGACCTGGTGGCGACGGATCAGGAGCTCGAAGCTGGCCTCGGCACCCTCGAAGGCGAGCCCCTCGCTCTCGAGCTGCTTGACGAGCTGGCTGAGGACCTTCGGGTCGATGACGCCGTCGAGCGTGTGGCCGAGCTGCTCCGCCCGGATCCGGGTGTTGGCCTTGCCACCGAGCTCGCTCACGACGAGGCGGCCCTGGTTGCCGACGGCGGTCGGGTCGATGTGCTGGTAGCTCCGCTCGACCTTCGCCACCGCCGCGCCGTGGACGCCGCCCTTGTGGGCGAACGCCGACCGGCCGACGTACGGCTGCCAGTCGTTCGGGTTGACGTTGGCGATCTCCGCAACGGAGCGGCTCAGCTCCGTGAGCCCAGTCAGCGTTCCGCCGCCGGCCGGGACGAGACGGTGGTCCGTCTTCAGCGCGAGGTTGGCGAGGATCGAGACCATGTTCGCGTTGCCGGCGCGCTCGCCGTAGCCATTGATCGTCGCCTGGACGTGCCGGACGCCGGCCGCGACGGCCGCGAGCGAGTTGGCGACCGCGAGCTCCGCATCGTTGTGGGTGTGGATGCCCCACACCACCGGGGCAGCTGCCGCCGCGGGGTCGCCTCCGAGCGTCGACCGCACGTCGCGGACGATCGCAACGAGCTCGTCGGTCAGTGTGCCGCCGTTCGTGTCGCAGAGGACGATCGTCCGGGCGCCGGCCTCGCGGGCCGCCCGCAGCGTCGAGAGCGCGTACTCCCGGTCGGCGCGATAGCCGTCGAAGAAGTGCTCCGCGTCGTAGACGAGCTCCCGGCCGCGCTCGACGATGAAGCGGACGCTGTCGGCGACCATGTCGAGGTTCTCCTGCGGCGTCGCCCCGAGCACCTCGGTCACGTGGAGCAGCCACGACTTCCCGAAGATCGTCACGACGGGCGTCTCCGCCGCGACAAGCTCGCGCAGGTTCGGATCGTCCTCCGGCCGGTTCGAGCGGTGCCGGGTCGAGCCGAACGCGGCAAGCTTCGCGGTCTGCCACGTCATCGTCCGGGCCGCCCGGAAGAACTCGATGTCCTTCGGGTTCGAACCCGGCCAGCCGCCCTCGATGTACGGCATGCCGTACTCGTCGAGCATCCGGGCAACGCGCAGCTTGTCGGCAAGGCTCAGGGTGATGTTCTCGCCCTGCGTCCCGTCGCGAAGGGTCGTGTCGTAGAGGATCACCGCGGACGCGGGATCGCGGGAGGCGCCGTCACCGTCCGTGCCGGGGAGCTCGCGTTCGGGCGCCGTCATGCCACGGCCTCCGCGACGGCGACGCGATCGGCGATCGCCGCGGTCATCGCTCGCGTCCCGACCCGCGTGCCGGCGGCAACGGTGGCGTCGCCGGGCGCGACGAGATCCGCGGTCCGGTAGCCGTCGTCGAGCGCCGTGCTCACGGCGCGTTCGATGGCCGTCGCAACATCATCACGACCGAGGGACAGGCGCAGCAGCATCGCCGCCGACAGGATGGTCCCGATCGGATTCGCGAGGTCCTGCCCGGCGATGTCCGGCGCCGACCCGTGGATCGGCTCGTAGAGCCCGAACGTTCCATGGGCGGTTCGCCGCTCCCCGAGCGATGCCGACGGAAGCATCCCGAGGCTCCCCGCCAGGACGGCGGCTTCGTCGCTGAGGATGTCGCCGAAGAGGTTCTCGGTCACGATCACGTCGAAGTCGGCGGGCCGTCGGACGAGCAGCATCGCGCACGAATCGACGAGCTGATGAGCGAGGCGAACGTCCGGATGTGCGCCGCCGACCTCGTTTGCCACGGTCCGCCACAGCCGCGACGTCGCGAGGACGTTCGCCTTGTCGACGGAGGTGACGTGCCCGCGGCGCGCCTTCGCCAACTCGAACGCCAGCTCGACCACGCGCCGGATCTCGCCCTCGTTGTACGGGAGCGTGTCGAGCGCCTTCCGCGCGCCGGCGGCCCCCGCCGGCTCTTCCCGCGCGCCGAAGTACACGCCGCCGGTCAGCTCGCGGACGATCAGCAGATCGACCCCGTCGAGCAGCTCGGAGCGCACCGGCGACGACGGGATCAGCGCCGGATGGACCGTGACCGGCCGCAGGTTCGCGTACAGCCCCAGGCCACCCCGGAGCGCGAACAGCGCCTGCTCGGGACGGACGGCAGCCGAGGGATCGGACCATTTCGGTCCACCGACCGCCCCCAGGAGGATCGCGTCGGCGGCGCCGGCTCCGTCCACGTCCGCGGGTCGGATCGCGACCCCGAGCGTGTCGATGGCGACGCCACCGGCGACGAGCTCGGACCACTCCACGTCGAACCCGAACCGCGCGGCCGCCGCGTCCACGACCGTGCGGGCTGCCGCGACGACGTCCGGTCCGACCCCGTCGCCCGGGATCGTCGCGACCCGGTACGTCGTCAAGGAAGCTCCTCCGCGGTCCGCCGGCCCACGAACGCCACGTCGACGCCGTTGATCTCGGCTCCGTGGAGCTTGTTCACGGCCACGAGATAGCCGTCGATCGACGCCTCGATGATGTTCGTCGAGAGGCCGTGGCCGGAGACGACGAGCGCCCCCGGACCCTCATCGGACGAGCGGCGGCAGCGGACCAGCACCTGGCCCTGCGCATCCTCGCCTGCGGAGACGGCCTTGATCTCCCACTCGGTCAGGACGGGCCGCCAGCCGAAGACCGGCAGGAGCGCCTGATCGACCGCGGAGTAGAGCGCGTCCACCGGCCCGTTGCCCGTGGCTTCCGCCGTCCGGTCCTCGCCGTTGACGGTCAGCGTCACGGATCCCGTCGCGTTGCCGCCGTGGGACGACGTCACGCTCCAGCCGACGAGATCGACCGAAGCAGGGACCTCCGATGCGCGCTGCTCGACGAGCGCCAAGAGGTCGGCGTCCGTGACCTCCTTCTTCGCGTCCGCCAGGGCGATCGCCTGGCGGTAGATCGAATCGAGGGCGTCGCCCTCGAGGTCGTGGCCGAGCTCGCGGAGCTTGCCCTGGAGCCCGCGCCGGCCGGACAGCTTGCCGATCGTCAGCTGGCTCCCGGCAAGCCCGACGGACTGGGGCGTCATGATCTCGTACGTCAGCGGGTTCTTGATCACGCCGTCCTGGTGGATCCCGGACTCGTGGGCGAAGGCGTTCCCGCCGACGATCGCCTTGTTCGGCTGGACGGCGAACCCGGTGAGGTAGCTGACCAGCCGCGACGCGGGCGTGATCTGCTCCGTCTGGACGCTCGAGCCGAGCTCCGGGAACTGCGTCGGCCGCGTCCGGAGGGCCATCACGACCTCTTCGAGCGAGGCGTTGCCGGCGCGCTCGCCGAGGCCGTTGATCGTGACCTCGACCTGCCGGGCGCCGGCCTGCACCGCGGCGAGCGTGTTCGCCGTCGCGAGGCCCAGGTCGTTGTGGCAATGGACGCTCACCGTCGCGTCGCGGCCGACCAGGTCGACGACCCGGCCGACGAGCGAGCCGAACTCGGCCGGGATCGCGTAGCCGACGGTGTCAGGGATGTTCACGGTCGAGGCGCCGGCCTCGACGACCGCGGCGTAGACCTGCATGAGGAAGTCCGTGTCCGTCCGCGAGGCGTCCTCCGCGCTGAACTCGATCTCCGCGTCGCCGCCAAGGGCCTCCCGGCCGTAGCGGACCCAACGAACCGCCTCCGCGAGGGCCTCCTCGCGCGACAGCCGGAGCTTGTGCTTCAGGTGGATGTCGCTCGTCGCGATGAAGACGTGGAGGTGGGGCCGCTCCGCGACCGAGATCGCCTCGACCGCGCGCTGCGGATCGCCGTCCCGGCAGCGGGCGAGGGCCGCAACGGCGATCCCGCCCTTCGTCTCCTGGGCGATCCGGCGGACGGCCTCGAAATCGCCGGGCGAAGCGGCCGGAAATCCGGCCTCGATCACGTCGACGCGGAGACGCGCGAGCTGACGCGCGACCTCGAGCTTCTCGGCTGCGGTCAATCCGGCGCCCGGTGCCTGCTCCCCGTCGCGGAGCGTCGTGTCGAAGATCCGGACGGCGCCCGGCGCGACGGCCGTGCCGCTCATCGCGCCGATCCTGCGCCGGCCGCCGCGGGGGCTGCACCGGATGCCGCCGACCCGACGGAGCCCTGGGCCTCGCCGGCCTCGACGACGACCGGGTTGAGGAACGCCATCTGGGCGCGGAGATCGCGGCCCACCTGCTCGATCTGGTGGTCGCGGTCCTGCTGCCGGAGTCGCGCGAACTCGGCGCCGCCGGACTCCTGCTCCGCGACCCAGCGCGAGGCGAACGAGCCGCTCTGGATGTCCGAGAGGACGTCCTTCATCGCCGCCTTCACGCCTTCGGTGACGCGCGGCCCGGACACGTAGTCGCCGTACTCGGCGGTGTCGCTGACGCTGAACCGCATGAAGTTCAGCCCGCCGCGGTACATCAGGTCGACGATGAGCTTCAGCTCGTGCATCGTCTCGAAGTACGCCAGCTCCGGCTGGTAGCCGGCCTCGACGAGCGTCTCGAATGCGGCCTTGATCAGCGCCGACACGCCGCCACAGAGGAGTGCCTGCTCGCCGAACAGGTCGGTCTCGGTCTCCTCCTTGAACGTCGTCTCGAGGACGCCGGCCCGCGTCGAGCCGATCCCGCGGGCATAGGCGAGAACGCGCGCCCGAGCTGTGCCGGTCGCGTCGTTCTCGACGGCGAACAGCGCGGGGACGCCCCCGCCGGCCTCGTACACGGATCGAAGGAGATGGCCCGGGCCCTTCGGCGCGACCATCCCGACGTCGATCGTGTCCGGCGGCTGGACGCGACCGAACCGGATGTTGAACCCGTGGGCGAACATCAGCAGCTGGCCGGGCCGGAGGTTCGGTGCGATCTCGGCGTCGTAGACCGCCTTCTGGAGCGTGTCCGGGACGGCGATCATGATCACGTCGGCCGCCCGGACGGCGTCGGCCACGTCGAGGACCCGGAGGCCGGCCTCCTCGGCGACGGCCCGGCTCTTCGACCCCGGCTTCAAGCCGACGACCACGTCGACGCCGGACTCGTGGAGGTTCCGGGCGTGGGCATGCCCCTGCGACCCGTAGCCGATGATCGCGACGGTCTGCCCGTCCAGCGCCGACGGGTCGGCGTCGTTGTCGTAGTACATGCGCGCAGTCATCGCTTGATTGCCTCCTCGATCGACGATGAGCCGCGCGACATCACGACGGCGCCGGTTCGGACGGTTTCCTTGATCCCATAGGTCCGGACAAGGGCGAGGAACTGGTCGATCTCCGCCTCCGGACCGGTGACCTCGACGACGACGGCTTCGGCCGCGAGGTCGACGACCCGGCCCTTCGACAGCTCGACGAGCTTGAGGATCTCGGCGCGGTTCGAATCCGTCGCCCGGATCTTCACGAGCGCGAGCTCCTGGGCGACGACGGGCTCGGAGGTGACCTCCTGGACCTTGAGGACGTCGATCAGCCGATAGAGCTGCTTCGCCGCCTGCTCGACGGCGACATCATCGCCGTGCAGCGTGATCGTCATCCGGCTGACGTCGGGCTGGTCCGTCCGGCTCACCGCGAGCGAGTCGATGTTGAAGTTCCGGGCCCGCATGAGCGACGAGACCCGGTTCAGGACGCCGGGCTTGTCGAGGACGATCGCGATGAGGGTGTGGCGACGGGTCTCGCCGCCGCCGGGGAGCGCGCGGGGAGGCGGCGCGGCGTGGGCCGGCTCCGCCGTCACCGCCGGACTCGCGGCCGCCGCGCCGGGCGGCCGCCCGTTCGAGCTGGGGTCGGCGCTCACTCGTCCGCCCCCTCCCACTTCTCGATCAGATCGGACAGGCCCTTGCCCGCGGGCATCATCGGGAAGATGTTCTGCTCCTCGGCGATCTGGAACCAGACGAGGGCCGGTCCGTCGACCGCCTGGGCGGCCCGGATCGCGGCGTCGACCTCGTCGGGGGTCCGGGCGGTGAACGCCGGAATGCCATACGCGTCGGCAAGCTTCGCGAAATCCGGCCCCGGCAGATGCGACGAGTGGTAGTTGCCCGCGTAGATGATCTCCTGCCACTGCCGGATCATCCCGAGCTTCTTGTTGTCGAGGAGCGCGATCTTGACCGGGATCCGGTCCGCCACGAGCGTCATGAGCTCCTGGCTCGTCATCTGGAAGCCGCCGTCGCCGGTGATCGCCCAGGTCTCCCGCTCCGGCGCGCCGAGCGCGGCGCCCATCGCCGCCGGCACGCTGAAGCCCATCGTCCCGAGCCCGCCGGAGCTGACGTGGGTGTTCGGCCGGCGGAAGCCGGCGTAGCGGGCGAGCCACATCTGGTTCTGGCCGACGTCGGCCACGTAGGTCGCGGCGTGGTCGCTGAGCTCGCCGATCCGCTCGACGACGTAGTCGGCGGACAGGAGTCCGTCGCGCCACGCGCCCGAGCCGTGCCACGACGAGCCCTCGGACTCGCGCCGCCACTCGGCCAGCTCCGCGAAGTAGTCGGCGCGGGTGGCCGGGTCGACCTCGCCGACCATCGGCAGCAGCGCCGCGAGGACGCGCTTCGCATCGCCGACGATCGGCACCTCGACGGCGACGTTCTTGCCGATCTCGGCGGGATCGATGTCGACGTGGACGATCCGGGCATACGGTGCGTACGTCCGGACGTTGCCGGTCACGCGGTCGTCGAAGCGCATCCCGATGGCCAGGAGCAGGTCGGCGGACTGGATCGCCTTGTTCACGTGCTTCCAGCCGTGCATGCCCATGTAGCCGTAGCTGAGCGGATGCGTCTCGTCGATCACACCGATCCCGAGCAGCGTGTGGGCGACCGGGATCTGGGCCTTCTCGGCGAGGGCGACGAGCTCGTCCCAGCCCTCGGCGTGGAGCACGCCGTGCCCCGCCAGGATCACGGGCCGCTTGGCCCGGGCGATCTCGGCGGCCGCGAGCTTGAGCTGGCGACCGTTCGCATCGAGGTTCGGCCGGAAGCCCGGCAGCCCGGCGACGACCTCGTCGTGGGTGGGATGGGGGGCGTTCGTCTCCTGCTGGAGGGCGTCCTTCGTGATGTCGACATGGACGGGACCGGGCCGGCCGGACCGGGCGATGTGGAACGCCTCGGCGAGGACGCGAGGCAGGTCGTCGGCGTCGCGGACGAGGTAGTTGTGCTTCGTCATCGGCAGGGTGATGCCGTTGATGTCGATCTCCTGGAAGGCGTCCTTGCCGATCAGCGCGGACGGGACGTTGCCGGTGATCGCAACCATCGGGATCGAGTCGAGCAGCGCGGTGCCGATCCCGGTGACGAGGTTCGTCGCACCCGGCCCGGAGGTTCCCATGCAGACGCCGACGCGGCCGGTGACCCGGGCGTAGCCGTCGGCGGCATGGGCGCCGCCCTGCTCGTGCCGGACGAGGACGTGGCGGAGCTGCGGATAGTCGCCGAGGACGTCGTACAGCGGCAGGATCACGCCGCCCGGATAGCTGAAGAAGACGTCGGCGCCCTGGAGGAGGAGCGCCTCGCAGACGACGTCCGCGCCGATCCGGGTCCGGTTCCGCGGCCGGGCGTCGTCGAGCATTGCCCGTCGCGCCGCCTCGACCGCCTCCGCGGCGCGGGTTCCCTCACCCGGAATGTGGCTTCGCCGGGCAGGCGCCGGATCGAGCGTCCGACCGTTGGTCGGAGACGCGTCCGGACGCGGCGGTGCGGCGGGTTGCCCCTTCGTCATCGTCATCGATCCCTGCCTGCCCTCTTCGCTGACATGAAAAAACCCTCGCCACCCGGCGAGGGTCCCGTTGGTCTTCGGCTGGTCCGTTGCGCTTAGCGCCGGTCCCTCCGCGTTCCTCCGTTCTCCCGCCGGGAGCCGGTAATGAGGAGGCCGACAAGGCCCTCAAGGCCGACAAGAAGCGAGCGGAGAAGACCGAGCGGAGACGTATCGTCGAGACCGGACCCGTTCAGCGGCACCTGGACACGCCGTCCATCCGTCGTGACGACGACGGCGACGTGGCGGCGATTCCGGCCATCGAACAGACCCAATCTGGTCTCCTGCAGCACGCCCGATCGTACCGGGCGTTCGCGCAGTCTAGGGGCCGGTGGGTGATCGCGCAACCACCCGCACCGTACGGCATCGCACGGCTCGCGTGTCAGAAACGTGGCAAGAGGTCCGGAGCGGTGGGGTTGGCTGCTCGCGGCGTGTCGTTGGCCCGTTTCCGACGCACAGGGCGCGCCAGCGGCTCACCCCGGGACGTGGGCGGCGACTCGGAATTCCGGGCCGGATACCACGAGACCGCCGGCACCCGCCGGCGGTCTCGTTCACCCCCACGCCGCGTCGGCGTCGGTCGGTCTCACTTCCAGCGCTGCCCCGCCTCCAGCACCAGCGCGGAGCTGGCGAGGGCGGACAGGGCAAGCAGGACGCGAAACGCGTGGCCCTTGAAGAACGCCAGGTTCGTCTTCATGGTGGTCGGCTCCAGACGAGTCGGATGCACCGGAACCCTTCGGCGGCCGGGCGGTCTCGTGACGGCGAGATCCCTGGCTTTGCGTCCCCGCCTCGCGACGGGTTTGCCCTGGACGATGGGCCGGCGGAGGGCCGGTTGCCCTCGCCGCGGACCGTCCGCGATGCAGCCCGGCGCGCGCCATCCGACCGGAGTACCAGCGCGGGCGGCCAACGGGGGGAGGTGCCGGCTCGCACCGGGCCGCGTCAGCGGTCGTTGCGTCGGGAGACGGGAGCCGTCACTTGGCCGTCGCCGACCCTCCCCTGCGACCCTCCGTCAGGCAGTCTCCGCCGGCCGGCGCCGCATCGCGGCAGCGATCGCGATCGCGACGCCCGCCCCGATGAGCACGTCGCCGACGCTGAACACGTTCGCCAGCGGCAGCCAGCCGGGCAGGGCGAAGACGTCGGTGAGCGGCTCGAGGGCCGGATGCTCAAGGAGGACGCTGTTCGTGTTGCCGCCCGTCCCCATGCCGAGGGCCGCGAGCGCAGCCGGGCTCGCCGGCATCGCGCCGCCGTTGGCGAGGATCGCCGCGAGGTTCAGCGCCGCCCCGAGCGCGATCAGCGGCAGCCCGGCGAGGCGCCAGTTCGCGATGACGACGACGCCGACCAGGGCGGTCGAGACGACGTAGGTCGCCCGCGCGGCCTGGTCCGGGAGGCCGTTTGCGAGCGGCGAGAACAGGACGACCTGGATCGCGAGCGCGAGCAGGGCGAGCGGTGCGAGCCGGAACCGGACGTCGGCGAGATGCTCGAGCCGGCCGCCCAGGACCGCGCCGGCGAGGAGCCCGGCGACGACGCCGTAGAGGATGAACACGCCTTCAGTATCGCGGGCCACAGGACGGACGGTCGGGGTGCGCCGGACCACCGAATCGGGCTCGTCGGAGACCCTGTGCTAGCCTCGGCGTCGCTTCGCCGTCACCCAGCCCGCCTTCTCAGCCTGGACCAGCCATGACCGAATCCCGCCCGCGCACGATCGTCGAGAAGATCTGGGACGACCACGTCGTCTCGCAGGACGAGGGCGCTCCCGCCGTCCTCGCGATCGACCTCCATCTCGTCCACGAGGTCACCTCGCCCCAGGCGTTCACCGGGCTCCGGGCGCGCGGCCTCCGCGTCCGCCATCCCGAGCGGACCGTCGCCACCGCGGACCACTCGATCCCCACCCACCCGCGCAACCTTCCGATGGCGGACCCGATGGCCGCCGCCCAGGTCGATCAGCTGACCCGCAACTGCGCGGAGTTCGGCATCCCGCTGCACGGGATCGGCGACCCTGGCCAGGGGATCGTCCACGTCATCGGCCCGCAGCTCGGGCTCACCCAGCCCGGGATGACGATCGTCTGCGGTGACTCCCATACCGCGACCCACGGCGCCTTCGGCGCCCTGGCGTTCGGGATCGGGACGAGCGAGGTCGAGATGGTCCTCGCGACCCAGACGCTGCTCCAGCGCCAGCCGAGGACCTACGAGGTGCGGGTCGACGGGCGGCTGTCGCCGGGCGTCAGCAGCAAGGACATCATCCTGGCCCTGATCGCCCGCATCGGCGTCGGCGGCGGGACCGGTCACGTGTTCGAGTACACCGGCGAGGCCATCCGGGCGCTGACGATGGAACAGCGGATGACGATCTGCAACATGTCGATCGAGGGCGGCGCGCGGGCCGGCCTCATCGCACCCGATGACACGACGTTCGAGTACGTCCACGGCCGCCGGCACGCACCGCAGGGCGCCGCATGGGACGAGGCCGTCGCCCGCTGGCGGACGCTGCCGAGCGACGACGGCGCGCGATACGACCGCTCGATCACGATCGACGCGTCGGCCCTCGAGCCGATGGTGACCTACGGCACGAACCCCGGCATGGGGATCCCGATCAGCTCCCGCGTCCCGTCGCCGGCCGACCAGGTCGACGCGTCGGCCCAGCGCGCCCTCGAGCGAGCGCTCGAGTACATGGACCTCCAGCCGGGCCAGGCGATCCTCGGCCAGAAGGTTGACGTCGTGTTCGTCGGCTCGTGCACGAACGGCCGGATCAGCGACCTGCGCCTCGCCGCCGAGGTCCTCCGCGACCGAAAGGTCGCCGATGGCGTGAGGATGATGATCGTGCCGGGCTCCGATGAGGTGAAGCGCGAGGCCGAGCGTGAGGGCCTGAACGACATCTTCCGGGCGGCCGGCGCGGAGTGGCGCGAGGCCGGCTGCTCGATGTGCATCGCGATGAACGGCGACCAGCTGTCACCCGGCCAGTACGCGATCAGCACCTCGAACCGGAACTTCGAGGGCCGCCAGGGCAAGGGCGGCCGGACGTTCCTTGCCTCGCCGCTCACGGCCGCCGCGTCGGCCATCCGCGGCGAAGTCACGGACCCGCGGACGCTTCCGGGGATCGAGACCCTCGCCGCGGTCGGGGGCCGCTGAGATGGCGGAGCCCTTCCGCACGTTCACGAGCGCCGTGATCCCGCTGCCCGCGGAGAACGTCGACACGGACCAGATCGTCCCGGCCCGCTACCTGAAGGTGACCGACAAGGACGGCTTGCGCGAGGCGCTGTTCCGGGACTGGCGGTACGACGAGGACGGCGGCCTCAAGGAGCCCCTGTTCGTCATGGACCGGGTGGCGATGCTCGACCGCCAGATCCTCCTGGTCGGCGACAACTTCGGGACCGGCTCGTCGCGGGAGCACGCGCCCTGGGCGCTGCGGGCCTGGGGGATCCGGGCGATCCTCTCCACCTCGTTCGCCGACATCTTCCGCAACAACGCGCTGAAGAATGGCCTGCTCCCGATCGTGGTCGAGGCCGAACGCCATCGCCAGCTCTTCGAGATGGTCGCCGCGAACCCGAACGCCCAGCTGACGGTCGACCTCGAGGCGCAGGTCGTGCACCTGCCGGGCGACGAGGATCTCCCGTTCCAGGTCGACCCGTTCGCCCGGATGATGCTGCTCGCCGGCACGGACGAGATGGGCTACCTCATCGCGAAGCTGCCGGCGATCGAGGCCTGGGAGCAGGCACACCCGGCGCGGGTCGACACGGTGGGTGCGGCCCCGGGCTGAACCGTGCTGGGCGCAGATGCGTGGACCGCGAGCGCGTCGCGCGGGCGTCACCGGCGAACGAGCGCCGTCAGCGCGTCCGGATCGCGCCGATGTAGCAGAGGACGCAGCCCAGATGCGGCGTCGCGCCGTGGGCGCGATGGGCCGCGGCCGCACGGCGGCTGATCCGGTAGTTCGAGCGTGGGCGGGTAGCGCGAGTCATCGAGGCATCTCCGTGATCGAGGGTCGTGCGAGTCGCACGGTCCGAGGTTGCGGCGCCAACCTCGTCTTCGACACCGCCGCGGGACCGCAAGTCGCATGGACGGATGTCCGGAAACGAGTCCCGCCGAACAGCGCCATCCGGAACCGTGACCGCGCGTCCGTCGTCTGCCGCGCCATGACCACCATCCGACACTCGCGACCGCTTCTGGCGACCGCCTTCGCCGCGCTGCTGATCACCGCAGCCTGCTCCGGTGCCGCACCTGCTTGGTCGGTCGGGGCGAGCACGCCACCGTCGAGCGCGACAGAAGCTCCTGCCGGCTCCGCAGCCGGCGGTGGGCCGGCCGATTCGACGCCGAGTGGCAGTGATGGTGCGGGCGGTGCCGGCGGTGGCACCGCGGGCGATCCCGGAACCGGTGTCGGCGTCGTGCCGCCGGATCCCACACCCATCGACCCCGGCGCCCAGGCGCCGACCCTCGTCATCGCCAAGCCGGGTCAGCTCGACCCCCATCCGGTCGGCGCCCAGCGGCTCCAGGCCTCGGTGGACGGCCGCCACGTCCTCGTGAAGGTGACGTGGACGAGCGGGGTCGAACCGTGCAACGTCCTCGACTCCGTCCGGATCGATCGTTCGGACCATCAGATCGCCCTGGCGGTCATCGAAGGCTCTTCGAACCGCGACGCGATGTGCATCGAGATCGCGATGATCAAGGCGACGATCGTGGATCTCGGGGACCTCGAGCCCGGGACGGGGACGATCAGCTCGCCGAACGGCGAGGCGCCGCCGATCGAGGTCACGACCGCCTGACCGGGGCCGACGGGCGCCAGCGCCGGGCGCCGCCGACCGCGACCCGCCACCCCGCCGACCGCGACCCGCCACCCCGCCGACCCGCGAGCTCGACGAGCGCCGCCCAGCCCGTCGCCCGCCCTCGGCGATACTGACGAGCGGTGAACCTCTTCGACATCCTGATCCTCGTCGTCGTCGCGGCTGCCGTCCTGATCGGCATCTCGTCGGGCGCGCTGCCGCAGATCGGCGGGCTGCTCGGCGGGTTCGGCGGCGCCGCCCTCGTGATCACGATCCTGCCCGCGGTCGAGCCGCGACTCACGGACCTCGAGCCGGCGATTCGGGCGATCGTCGTGCTGGCGGGCATCCTCCTCGTCGTCGGCATCGGGGAGGCGATCGGGTCGTCCATCGGAAGGCTGGCGACCGTCCGCCTCGGTGCGTCCCCGCTCCGGACCCTCGATCGCGCCCTCGGCGGCCTCGTCGGCGGCATCCAGGCCCTGCTCGTGATCTGGCTGATGAGCGGCCTGCTCGCCGCGGGACCGCTCCGCTACCTCGCGACGCAGGCCCAGACGTCGCTCCTCGTCCGCGGCCTGAACCAGGTCCTGCCCGCACCGACCGAGATCGCGGTCGAGCTCGGCCGCCTCCTCGACGACACCGGGATCCCGGACCTCTTCGTCGGTCTGGACCCGCTCCCCCAGCCGCCCGTCGCCCGGCCCGCCGATCCCGCCGCTGCAGCGATCGCGCGACGTGCCGAGAACAGCACGGTCAAGGTCTCGGCGCTCACGTGCGAGTTCACGTCGAGCGGGACCGGGTTCGCGATCGCCGGCGACTACGTCGTCACGAACGCGCACGTCGTCGCCGGCGCGCGGACGATCCGCGTGGCCGTCTCGGGCGGCCGGCCGCTCGATGCGCGGGCCGTCTTCGACGATCCGGAGCTGGACGTCGCGCTCCTCTGGGTCAACAACCTGAACGCCGCACCGCTCCGGTTCGCCGCGTCCGACCCATCCCGCGGCGCGGTCGGTGCGACGCTCGGCTTCCCGCACGGCGGCGCGTTGACGATCTCGGCGGCCGCCGTGGCCGGCTCGTACGTGGCCCAGGGACGCGACATCTACGGCACGGGGCGCGTGAGCCGGGCGATCGTCGAGCTGCGGGCCGAGATCGACCAGGGCGACAGCGGCGGCCCGCTCATCCTTGCCGACGGGACGGTCGGCGGCGTGGTCTTCGCCGAGGCCCGAACCGACGAGGAGGTCGGCTACGCGCTCACGCCGACGGCGGTGGCGCGGGCGGTCGAGCCGGCGATCGGGCGGACCGGGCTCGCAGACACGGGAGCCTGCATCCGCTGACAGAGGGGCGAGCGACCGCGACGCCGGAGTGAGCCGCTGCGGCCCTCAGTGAGCGTGATCGGGCTCGAGGTCGCGCAGTCGGAGCGCCATCGACTCCAGCACGCTGAGCCGGATCGACGGGAACTGGTCGAGCAGCGAGTGGAACTCGCGGTGGCCGACGACGAGGAGCCGCGTGTCGCTCTCGGCCGTGACGGTCGCGGTTCGCGGCCGCTCCGTGACCAGCGCAATGTCGCCGACGAAGTCGCCGGCACCCATCCGGCGGATCGTCTCCCCGCCGCGGTCGATCCGGACCGTGCCATCGACGATCACGAAGAACTCCCGACCCGGATCGCCCTCCCGCATGAGCACGTGTCCGGTCTTGACGTCCACCTCGTCGGCGAGGCGGCCGACCTCCTCGAGATCACGGCGACCGAGGCCCGCCAGCAGCGGCGTCTTCCGCAGCAGCTCCAGCTTCTCGTCCGTATGCGTCGGCATCACCCTCTCCAACGTCGCCCCGCGGCCGGTTTCGTCCGCGCAGCATAGCCGCGCGTCACGCCGTGGGGAAGCCGGACCGAGGCTGCGGCGCTCGGGCCGCCGCCGCCTACACTTGACGGACCCGCCGAACGACCGAGCCGGAGACCCTCGATGTCCGATTCCCGTCACGTCTACGACCGTCCCTCCGATCCCGCCAAGCGCCACTCCGCTGCCCTCACCGACGGCCCGGATCGGGCCGGCGCCCGCGGCATGCTGAAGGCGATCGGCTTCACCGACGAGGACCTCGCCAAGCCGATCGTCGGCGTCGGGACGAACTGGATCGAGACGATGCCCTGCAACTACAACCATCGCCGCCTGGCCGAGGCGGTGAAGGCAGGGATCCGGGCGGCCGGCGGGACGCCGATGGAGTTCAACACGATCTCCGTGAGCGACGGCGTGACGATGGGCACGGAGGGGATGAAGGCCTCGCTGATCAGCCGTGAGGTCATCGCCGATTCGATCGAGCTCGTCGCCCGCGGTCATCTGTTCGATGGTGTCGTGGCGATCTTCGGTTGCGACAAGACCGGCCCCGGTGCGGCGATGGCGCTCGGGCGCCTGGACATCCCGGGCCTCGCCCTCTACTCGGGGACGATCCATCCCGGGGTCCGGACGGCGGTCATGGGCGGCGACGGCTCGCGCGACGCGACGGTTGTGACGATCTACGAGGCGATCGGCTCCTATCGCGCGGGCAAGATCACGCTCGACGAGCTCTACGAGGTCGAGGCTGCCTCATGTCCCGGGCCGGGCGCCTGTGGTGGCCAGTTCACGGCCAACACGATGAGCATGGTCATGGAGGTGCTCGGCCTCTCGCCCGGCGAGCTGAACGGGATCCCCGCCGAGGACCCGGCGAAGGACGAAGCGGCTCGTCGCTGCGGCGAGATGGTCATGCGGCTCGTCCGTGACGACATCCGGCCGTCCACCTTCGTGACCCGGACCTCGATCGACAACTCGATCGCCGCGGTCGCGGCGACCGGTGGCTCGACCAACGCGGTCCTCCACCTGCTCGCGATCGCTCACGAGTACGGCATCCCGCTCGAGATCGACGACTTCGGGACGGTCGCGGAGCGAACCCCGATCGTCGGGGACCTTCAGCCCGGCGGCCGTTACACCGCGTCCCACCTGTACGAGGCGGGCGGGCTGGGGCTCGTGATCCGGGAGCTGCTGGCGGGGAGCCGGATCGACGGCTCGACGCCGAACGTGGACGGACGCACGCTTGCCGACATCGCGACCGCTGCCCGCGAGACGCCGGGCCAGACGGTCGTCGTCCCGATCGACCGCCCGATCAAGCCCACCGGCGGATTGACGATCCTGCGCGGCTCACTCGCCCCGGACGGCTGTGTCGTGAAGCTGGCGGGTCACGAGCGACGCCTCCACCGCGGTCCGGCCCGGGTCTTCGACTCCGAGACGGAGTGCTATGCGGCCGTCCGCGATCGGCGGATCGTGCCGGGCGACGTCGTCGTGATCCGCTACGAGGGACCGGTCGGCGGGCCCGGGATGCAGGAGATGCTCAGCGTCACGGGGGCACTCGTCGGCGAGGGCCTCGGCGACACGGTCGCGCTCATCACGGACGGCCGCTTCTCCGGCGGAACCCACGGCCTGATGATCGGCCACATCGCACCGGAGGCCGCCCTCGGCGGCCCGATCGCGCTCGTCGAGGAAGGTGACGAGATCGTGATCGACGTCGACGCGCGGCGGCTCGACCTGAACGTCGCCGCCGAGGTGCTCGAGCAGCGCCGTGGCCGCTGGACCGCGCCGCGGCCGCGGTACGCCGGCGGGGTGCTCGCCAAGTACGCGGCGCTCGTCTCGTCGGCCTCGAACGGCGCCGTGACGACGGGCCGGCGGATGACCGAGGCGCTCGAGCGGACCGTCGTCAGCGACGGTTCGACGGCCGGGACCGGCGAGTCGCTCATCACGGCCGGATGAGGGTCCGAATCGGGTTCAAGACGTCGCCGCAGGACGTCGATTGGGCAACGCTCGATGCCACGTGGCGCCGCGCGGGCGAGCTCGCCGAGGACGAGGCGAGGGCGTTCGATAGTGGGTGGATGAACGACCACCTGACGAACATGGACGCTGCGGCGCCCGGGCCCTCGCTGGAGGCGGTGACGCTGCTCGCGACGCTCGTCCACCACGTTCCCGGCGTCATGGTCGGGCATGCCGTCCTGTCGAACACGTTTCGTCATCCGGTTCTCCTTGCAAAGGCTGCCGCCGTGCTCGATCACGCGACGGATGGTCACTTCGTGCTCGGGCTCGGCGCCGGTTGGTTCGAGGGGGAGCACGAGCCGTTCGGGATCGACCTGCCGCCGATCGGCCCACGGATCGATCGCCTCGTCTCCGCGGTCGCGACCCTTCGCGCGCTCTGGTCGGAAGCCGCGGCCACCTCCCCTGGCGTCAGCCGCGACGATCCGTACTACGCGCTGACGGGAGCGGTCGCGGCTCCCCTGCCCCGGACGCCCGGCGGCCCGCCGATCTACCTGGGCGGTCAGGGTCCACGCGGGATCCGGCTCGCCGCGGAGAGCGGCGACGGCTGGCTCCTGCCGGGCACCCACGCCGGCAACATCCCGTACTTCGCGGAGAAGCGCGACGCGCTCCTGACGGCCCTCGAGATCGCCGGCCGCGACCCGTCGACGTTCGATGTCGTCGGCCAGGTGTCGACGGGGGCGACGACGGCCAGCCGCCGCGAGGCGGTCGAGGCGGCGGGCGGGCTGCTGGATGCCGGTGCGACCCACATCGTGCTCGGCATGCCGGCCGAGCTCGGGCCGAAGGGCCTCGACGTCCTCGTCGACGACTGCCTCCGGCCGCTCCGCGACCGGACCGGATGACGCCGGCCCTGCGCCCCGCCGGCCGTGGCGACGACGACCTGCGCGCGATTGCTGCGGTCATCAACGAGACGCGGCCGGAGTGGGCAACCTCCGTCGAGGAGCTTCGCTGGCAAGATGCGACCTATCCCGGCTCCGAACGGTTCATCGCGGGGGCCGATGGCGTCGTCGTCGGCACTGCCAGCGTCGGCCGGATCTGGGTCCAACCGCCGGACTACGACGCGCTCTGGGCCACGGTCGACGTGCTGGAGCCGTTCCGACGCCAGGGCGTCGGCAGCAGCCTCCTCGCGGCGGTTCGACGGGTCGCCGCCACCGCCGGCAAGGCTCACCTGCACATCCCCGCCACGGACTCTCGACCGGACGCGGTGACGTTCCTGCTCCGTCGCGGCTTCGAGGAGTTCGAGCGGATGCGGGTCTGGCGGCTCGAGCTGGCCGACCGGGCGAAGCCGACGGTCGAGAGCCCGCCGGGCGTCGAGCTCACGACCCTCGCGGCGCGGCCGGATCTCCTGCCATCGGTCCACCGCGTCGCGCTTGGTGCGTTCCCCGACATCCCCGGTGGCGACGAGCCGATCGCCGTCGGTGACCTCGCCGAGTTCCGCGCCCGGGACGTCGACCGGCCGGGCACACCCGCGGACGGGTTCGCGATCGCGGTCGAGGCCGCGACGGGTGAGGCGATCGGCTATGCCGCGATGATCTTCGCCGGTGCCGACCGGGCAATCGCCCATCACGACATGACGGCGGTCCGCCGGTCGTGGCGCGGCCGGGGCATCGCGACGGCTCTCAAGCAGGCGACCATCGCCTGGGCGATCGCGCGAGGTGTCGGCGCCCTCGAGACGGACAATGACGAGGCAAACGTCGGGATGCAGCGGATCAACGCCCGCCTCGGGTACCGACGCGGACCGGACCGGCTCATCCTGCGCGGATCCGTGGCCGAGGCGATCATCAGCGCATGACCCAGGACGAAGATGCCCGCGATGCGCGGCGGCCCGCGTCGCTGCCACCGGACCCCGCCGCGTACGACTCGGAGCGGAACGCCTCGGCGCGCCGCCGCGGCCTGTCCACGCCCTACATCCCCGGCGGCCGCGATCCCGACCAGGCTGGCGCTGAGCGGGAGGACCGGCGCTACCTCCGGATCCTGCTCGCGATGGTCCTCGTCATCGTCTTCGCCGGCTTCGTGCTCGGCGTGATCGCCCTCCTGCTGGGGTTCCCGAACCTCGTCGGCAACCCAGGGTGACGACCGCCGCCGGTCGGTCCGGGCTTCCGTCGTCCGCCCTCGACCCGTCGGGCCTCGCCGCCGCCGGCGACGAGCTCGTGGAAACCCTGCGGTCGCTGATCCGGATCCCGTCCGTGAATCCCGTCCCGGTCGACGCACCCGACGGCGAGACCCGCGCCGCCCGGTGGATCGCCGGAGCGCTCGAGGATGTCGGCCTCCAGCCCGAGGTCCTGGAGCTCGTCGCCGGCCGCGGCTCGGTCGTGACGCGGCTCCGCGGGGACGGGACCGGCGGCGATCCCCTGCTCCTCCTGTCCCATCTCGACGTCGTCCCCGCGCCGCCGGAGCTCTGGACGCACGACCCGTTCGCGGGTGACGTCGCCGATGGCTACGTCTGGGGCCGCGGCGCGGTCGACATGAAGAACCTGCTCGCAATGGAGCTGACGGTCGTCCGGATGCTCGCCGCGGAGGCGCGTGCCGCGGGACGTGACCCGTCTGCCGACCCGGTCCCGGGTCTCCGCCGCGACGTCATCTTCGCGAGCACGGCCGACGAGGAGGCAGGCGGCCTGAACGGCATCGCCTGGATCATCGCCGAACGCCCCGAGCTGCTCCGGGCGTCGGGCGCGATCAACGAGTCCGGGGCGGTCGCAACGACCTTCGCCGGCCGCCGGTTCTACCCGATCGGCGTGGCCGAGAAGGGATACGCGGTCTACCGCCTGACCGTTCACGGGACGTGGGGTCACGGCTCGATGCCGCGGGACGACAACGCGGCCGTCCGGGCGGCCCTCGCCGTCACCCGGCTCGCCGTGCAGGGTCCGCCCCGGCTCACGCCCGTCATGCGGACGTTCTTCCAGGGGATCGCCGATCAGCTTGCGACGGAGCAGACCGGTGGCGAGACGAGCCGCACCGACACGGACGCCGCACGGCTCCTCCGTGCGCTCGCGAGTGACGATCCGAGGCTCGGCGAGGCGGCGCTGGACGCCCTGTGTGAGCCGGTGCCGGCACGCGTCGTCCGGGCGCTCCTCCGCGACACGGTGAGCCCGACGATCGTTCACGCCGGCGTGAAGTACAACGTCATCCCGGGTGAGGCCAGCATCGAGATCGACTGTCGCGTCCTGCCCGAAACGACGGAGGAGGACATGCGCGAGATCGTCATTGGCCGGCTGGGCGACCTGGCCGGTCACGTCGACGTCGATCTCGTCATCCATGCCCCGGCGGTGGCCGCTCCGGTGGACGATCCCCTCTACGCGATCCTCGCGCAGACGGTGATCGACCACGACCCGGAGGGGATCCCGCTGCCGTTCATGGTCCCGTTCGCCACGGACGCGAAGCACACTGCCGCGCTGGGCATTCCGACGTACGGGTTCTCGCCGCTTCGCCTGGACCCGGCCGAGCGTTTCATGGAGCGATTCCACGGCGTCGACGAGCGGGTCGGGGTGGACGCGCTCCGCTGGGGCCTGCCGGTCCTCTACGACGTCGTTCGCCGCGCCTGCGGCTGACCGTTCAGCGCTCGGCCGGCTCGACCTGGGTGTCGCCGGCCGTCGTCACCCGGACGACCTCGTTGCACGAGCCGCAGCGGAAGATCATCCCGTGCAGCCACGATCGCTCGCCGTCGTGGCTCGGTTCCCCGTGGTGTTCGGGCTCCAACGGCGACCACGACCCATCGCCGTGCTGGTGTTCGAGCCGGAGCTCCTGGATGATGCGGAGGTTCGGGTCCATCGTGGCTCCCACTGACGCTGATCGCGGCCGTTGATCCTCGGGCCGGCATCGTCGCCGGAACGACGAACGCACGCAAGCGCGGGGCAGCGCTACTCGGTCCGCGCCTTGATCAGCCGCCCGCGCCGCGAGATCGCGTGCGTCGCAAGCGCCGCGACGCCCATCGCGATCAGCGCCCGCTCGGCCGTCGGCAGGGGACGGACCGCCGACAGGAACTGATCCGCGCGGGCCCGGTCCACGACCCGGAGCAGGGCCGCGCCCCGGGGCGTCAGCTGGAGGGTCCGCTGGCGACGATCCTCCTCCTCGACCCGACGCTCGACGAGCCGCCGCCGGACGAGGCCGTCGACGAGCCGGCTCGTCGCCGACGGCGAGCGGTTGATCACCTCCGCCAGGTCGCCGATCGTCATCGTCCCCGAGTCGGCGAGGACGTACAGGGCGGCCAGCTGGGTGAAGCCGAGTCGCATCTCGCCGAGCTGCGACGCGAAGCCGATCACCAGCTCCCGCCACAGCGCGCGGCCCATCGCCACCCGCTCGGAGATCTGGCGAACGTTCGAGATCTTCGTCCCGGCGGCGAGCACCGTCGCGGAGAGATCCGCCTCGAAGCGGCGGGCGATCGCCCGCGCCGGTGGCGGCGGGGCGATCCGGCGAGCGGAGGCGCGCGGGTCGGACGTCATCGGCGGAGCGGAGGGAGCGCAGCGAGCGATCGCATCCCGCCGAGGATAGTCGCGAACGCGGCATCCGTGCAGTCGCGCACAAGCCCGCCCGAGTGGGCCCCGTTTCGGCCCGTACTCTGGCAAGGATGACTTCGACTGCCTTCGTCTTCCCCGGCCAGGGGTCCCAGTCCGTCGGCATGGGCTCCGCGCTCGCGGGATCCTCGCCGGCGGCCGCCGCCGTGTTCACCGAGGCGGACGCTGCCCTCGGCGAGTCGATCAGCCGTCTCGCCTTCGAGGGCCCGACCGATCTGCTCGACCGGACCGAGAACGCCCAGCCGGCGCTCCTTGCGACGTCCATCGCCTATCTCGCCGCGATCCGGGAGCGCTCCGCCGCCGACCCGACCGGCCTCGCCCCCGCCTTCGCCGCCGGTCACTCGATGGGCCAGTACTCGGCCCTCGTCGCCGCCGAGGTGATCTCCCTCGCCGATGGCGTCCGGCTCGTGCGCGAGCGCGGCCGCCTGATGCAGACCTCCGGCTCGGGACGCGACGGCGGCATGGCCGCGATCATCGGTCTCGACGACGCGCATCTTCCCGAGCTCGTGGACCGAGCCGGACGGCACGGGATCTTCGGAGTCGCGAACCGGAACGCTCCGGGCCAGGTCGTCGTCAGCGGCGAACGGGCCGCGGTCCAGGCGGCCGCCGACATCGCGAAGGAGCTGGGCGCCCGGAAGGTCGTGGTCCTCCCGGTCTCGGTCGCCGCCCACTCGCCGCTCATGGCGGAGGCCGCCGAGGGGATGCGTCGAGCTCTGGAGACGGTGGAGTTCCGGGATCCAGTGGTTCCGCTCCTCGCCAACGCCGACGCCCACGTGATCACGACCGCTGCCGGCGCACGAGCCGAGCTGATCGACCATCTGACCGCCGGCGTCGACTGGGTCCGCGCCGTCGAGACGATGGGCGCCGCCGGCGTGACGACCTTCGTCGAGATCGGACCCGGCCGGGTGCTCACCGGCCTGATCAAGCGAATCGCGCCCGACGCGGCGGCCATCGCCGTCGACGACCCCACCAGCCCGGACCGGCTCGCCGTCCCCGTGACGGCCGCGCCGGCCTGAGCCCCGAGCGAACCTTCCCGACACTCCGACCGTCTCCAGAAAGGATCTTCCGAGCGTGCGCAAACCTGATTACAACCGACGCGTCGTCGTCACCGGGCTCGGTGTCGTGAGCCCCGTCGGCAACGATGTCCAGACGGCCTGGGACAACCTGCTCCGCGGGAAGTCCGGCCTGGGCCAGATCACGAAGTTCGATGTCTCCCGATACGACGCCAAGGCAGCGGGCGAGGTCCGCGACTTCAACGCCACGGACTGGATGGACGCGAAGGCGGTCCGGCGCAGCGAGTCGTCGATGCATTTCGGCGTCGCGGCCGGCAAGCAGGCACTCCAGGACTCGGGCTTCGAGATCACGGACGCGAACCGCGAGGACGTCGGCGTGGTCTTCGGATCCGGCGCCGGCGGCCAGCAGCTGATGATCGACGCCTGGGTGAGCCTGCACGAGAAGGGCCCGCGGAGCGTCCCGCCGACGTTCATCGCCAACGCATTGGTCGACTCGGCGTCCGGGATGCTGGCGATCGAGACGGGGGCGATCGGCCATAACGTCTGCATCGTGAGCGCGTGTGCCACCGGGACCCACAGCGTCGCCGAGGGCGCGGAGGCGATCCGCCGCGGCGACTGCATCGCCGTGATCTCGGGCTCGACGGAGGCGCCGCTCCTCGAGACGGCCCATGCCGGCTTCACGAACATGCGCGGCATGGGCATGCCCCGACCCGGCGAGGGCCTCGAGACCGTCTCGCGACCGTTCGACCGCACCCGTGACGGGTTCGTGCTCGGCGAGGGTGCGGGCGGCCTGTTCCTCGAGGATCTCGAGCTGGCGAAGGCGCGCGGGGCGAAGATCTACGCCGAGGTGGTCGGCTACGGCTCCGCGGCCGACGGCTGGGACATGATCCAGCCGATCGAGGGCGGGACCGGCTCCGCGCGGGCGATGAAGATGGCCCTCGAGCGGCGCGGCGTCCCCGCCGACGAGGTCGACCTGATCAATCCGCACGGAACGTCGACGCCTCTCGGCGACAAGCGCGAGGCCGAGGCGATCTGGAAGGTGTTCGGCGACCGGGCTGCCGCATCGCGGCAGTCGTTGGCGATCAGCGGCACGAAGTCCATGACCGGCCACATGATGGGCGCGGCGGGCGCGTTCGAGGCCTTCGCGACCGTGATGTCCGTCGCCGAGCAGTGCGTCCCACCGACGATCAACTACCTCGACCCGGACCCGGAGTGCGACCTGTGGGTCCTCACCGAGGCCACCCCGATGAACGTCCGCTACGCGCTCAGCAACAACATCGGGTTGGGCGGCCACAACGGGGCCGTCATCTTCAAGCGTTACTCGGGCGATTGACGGCTGTCGCGCCTGGACGAGATGAGCCGGCGGTCGGCGGCTGTCGCGCCTGGACGACCAGCCGGACGTTGAAGCCTGCGCTCCTCGCTCACGGGCCTTCAAGCCCGCTCGCTCCGGTGCTCGGCTTCGCCTTCGGGTGGCCGCCCATGCGCGACGAACGCAGTGGCGCCTTGAAGTGGCCGGTCGCGTCGCGTCCCGGCGCCGGGGCGGCCGCCGGCGTGACTACAATCCGGCCGTGCCTGTTCCCGAGGTGATGTTCCTTGCCTGAGCTCGACCCTGCCCGTCGTGCCGTCGTCACCGGAATGGGTGCGGTCATGCCGATCGGCAACGACTTCCGCACCTACTGGTCGAACCTGGTCGCCGGCGTCACGGGCACACGCCTGATCCAGGGCTTCGAGCCGACCGGGTTCGAGGTCCGGATCGCAGCCGAGGTGCTCGACTTCGATCCGACGAAGGCGATGGAGCCGAAAATGGCCCGCCGGATGACGCGGTTCATCCACTTCGCGATGGCCGCGGGCAAGGAGGCGGTCGCCGACAGCGGGATCGACTTCGCGGCGATGAGCCAGGAGGAGCGGGATCGCGTCGCGGTCGTCGTCAACACCGGCGGCGGCGGGATCGAGGCGATCATCGACGGGACGCACGTCCACGACACGAAGGGCCCGCGCTTCGTCTCGGCCTTCGCGATCCCGGCCCTGTCCGGGTCGATGGGCGCCGCACTGCTGTCGATGGAGTACGGGATCACGGGACCCGTGATGACCCAGGTCGCCGCGTGCGCGACGTCGGTGATCGCGTTCCACGATGCGCTCCGGCTCATCCGGACCGGTGAATGCGACGTTGTCCTGGCGGGCGGCTCCGAGGCACCGGTCGTCCCGATGGGCGTGGCTGCGCTCGCGAACATGGGCGCCCTGTCGCGCCGCAACGACGACCCGGGGACCGCCTCGCGGCCGTTCGACGGCACGCGCGACGGATTCGTCCTCGGCGAGGGCGGCGGCGTCGTCGTCGTCGAGTCGCTCGCCCACGCCCAGGCGCGTGGCGCGACCCCGATCGCCGAGGTGATTGGTGGCGCGCTCACCGCGGACGCGTTCCACATCAGCGCCCCGGAACCGACGGGTCGCGGTCAGTCACGGGCGATGACGAACGCGCTCCGGAACGCGGGTGTCGCGCCGGACGAGATCGACTACATCGTCGCCCACGGCACGGCGACACCGCTGAACGACGTGACCGAGACGCGGGCGATCAAGACGGCCTACGGCGCCCATGCGAGGAAGGTCGCGATCAGCTCCCCGAAGTCGATGATCGGCCACCTCGTCGGGGCAGCCGGGATCGCGTCCGCGCTCGCGGCGCTCGGAGCGATCCGCGATCAGGTGATCCCGCCGACGGCCAACCTCCACACCCCGGATCCCGAGTGTGATCTCGACTACGTGCCGCTCACGGCACGGAAGGCCCGGATCGACACCGTCGCCGTCCATGGCTTCGGCTTCGGCGGCCAGAATGCCGTGGCGATCTTCCGTCGCCTCGACGCGTAGCCCGAGCGCCGGCACCCCGGGGAGCCTCCCGCGACGGCTCGCGGTCGTCAGCCGCGGAGTGACCGGCCCTCGAACGCCTCGATCCGCTCGATGAGCGCGTCCGGCCACCGCGTCGGCGCTCCCGCCGCGTAGTCGTAGCGCACCATCACCGTCCGGACGACCGCGGCGAGCCGCATCGGCCCGGACCCCTCGCCGGCGGTGAGGCGATGGTCGACCGCGATGCTCGTCCGGCCGATCCGCGTCGCGCGCGTCTCGATGTCGACGATCTCGCCGAAGAGCACCGGCGACCGGAACGCGACCTCGGCCTCGGCGAGGATCAGTCCCTCGTCCCGGTGCGACTCGCGCTGGATCGGCTCGCCGGTCGCGTCCGACCACCATGCGAGGCGCCCGGCCTCGGCGAAGGTGAGGTACACCGCGTTGTTCACGTGGCCCATCGCGTCCGTGTCGCCGAAGCGGACGACGACGCGGTGGCGATGGCGGAAGTCGCCCTCGAGATCGCGGGGATCCGGCGGCCCGACGACCTCGACACGGGACCGCGCGCCGGGGAGTGGCAGCTCGTCGTTCATGCAGCCCGGACGGTAGCGGTGCCCGCCGGGACGCGTCGGGCGTCGAACGAGCGCAGCCGGAGCGAGTTCGTCACCACCGCGACGGACGAGAGCGCCATCGCTCCGGCCGCGAGTGCCGGGCTGAGCAGGACCCCGAGCGGCACCAGCACGCCGGCCGCGACGGGGATCAGCAGCACGTTGTAGGCGAAGGCCCAAAACAGGTTCTGGCGGACGATCCGCATCGTCCGGCGCGACAGGGCGATCGCCGCGGGCACGCCGCGTGGGTCGCCGCCGACGAGCGTGATGCCGGCCGCCTCCACCGCGACCTCGGCCCCGCCGCCGATCGCGACACCGACGTCTGCGGTCGCCAGCGCGGGCGCGTCATTGATCCCGTCCCCGACCATCGCAACGGACCGACCGGCCCGCTGGAGCTCCGCGACGAACTCCGCCTTGCCGGCGGGGAGCACCCGGGCCCGGACATGGTCGAGCGGAATGCCGACCGCGGATGCAACCGCCGCGGCGACGTCGTCCTGATCGCCGGTGACGAGCCATGCATCGAGGCCGAGCGCGCGAACGGCGGACACCGCATCGCGGGCCTCCGGCCTCACCTGGTCGCTCACGCCGACGAACCCGGCGGCGCGCCCGTCGACGGCGATCCAGACCGGTGTCTCCATCACGTCCCGGGCGGCCGAGTCATCACCCGGGACCACCGGCCGGGCGAGCGGCCCGTCGACCCGGAGCCGCTCCAGCAGCTTCGCGCTCCCGACGACGACGCGGCGTCGGGCGACCATTCCCTCGACGCCGGCGCCGGCGTGGTTCACGAAGTCGGTCACGGGCAGGAAGCCGAGTTCGTCGCGGCGGGCGAGCGCGACGATCGCCGCGCCGACCGGGTGCTCGCTCCGGCTCTCGAGCGACGCGGCAAGGTCGAGCACCTCCCCGCCGGGGACGGAGTCGAGCGCGTGGATGGGGCCGGCAACGGGTCGGCCCACGGTCAGGGTGCCGGTCTTGTCGAAGACGACCGCGTCCACTCGATGGGACCGCTCCAGCGACTCTCCGCCGCGGAACAGGACGCCCGCCTCGGCGCCGCGACCGGTCCCGACCATGATCGCGGTCGGGGTCGCGAGCCCCATCGCGCACGGGCAGGCGACGATGACCACGCTGATGAACGACGTCAGGGCGAGGGTCAGGCGCGGCTCCGGACCGAACGCGAGCCAGGCGAGGAAGGCGGCCGTGGCCGCGAGCAGGACCGCGGGGACGAACGCCTCGCTGATCCGGTCCGCGAGCCGCTGGATCGGGGCCTTGGAGCCCTGGGCGCGGGCAACGAGCGCGACGATCCGGGCAAGCGCGGTGTCGGCGCCGACGCGCGTCGCCCGGAACGCGAACGAGCCCCGGCCATTGAGCGTGCCACCGAAGACCGTGGCGCCGGCGGCCTTCTCGACCGGGGTCGGCTCGCCCGTGAGCATCGACTCGTCGACGGCGGACGAGCCCTCGAGGACGACGCCGTCGACCGCGACCCGATCGCCGGGACGGACACGCAGCACGTCGCCCGCACGGATCTCCTCCAGGGCGACGATCCGCTCCGCTGCACTGTCGGCGCTCGGGTCGACCACGATCGCGGTGGCGGGCTGGAGGGCAATCAGCCGCCGGATCGCTCCGATCGCCTGTGTCCGCGCGCGGGCCTCCAGCCACCGTCCGAGCAGGACCAGGCCGAGGATGATCGTCGCGCTGTCGAAGTAGGTCTCCGGCATGCGACCCGCCGCCTCCGCCCAGCCGGGCGCGATCGTCACGGCCACGCTGTAGATCCACGCGGCGGTCGTCCCGATCGACACGAGCGTGTCCATCGTCGCGCCGCCGTGTCGCGCAGCTCGCCAGGCCGCCGCGTAGAACCGCCGCCCGGCCCAGGCCTGGACGAGGGTTGCAGGCCCGATCACGATCCAGTTGATCGTCTCGAGCGGGATCGTGGACTGCGGCCAGAACATCACGGCCATGATCCCGAGCGCAACGGCGATCGAGACGACCGCCTCGGTGAGGAGTCGGCGGGCGGACCGTTCGCGTTCGAGTGCATCGGCGGCGGCCGCGGCCTGGAGCGTCCGCTGCGCGCCGCTCGCCTGCTCGTCCGGGACGGGCTTCAGCTCGTAGCCGGCGGCCTCGATCGCTCGCGCGAGCTCCGCGCGACCGGTGACGGCAGGGTCGAACCGGACGGACGCAACCTCCGTCGCGAGGTTCACGGACGCGGACTCGACGCCGTCGCTCCGTCGCAGGAACCGCTCGATCCGGTTGACGCACGAGGCACAGGTCATGCCCGCCACCGGCAGGTCGATGTCCACCGGGAGCGGCGTCGCGGAAGCCAGCGACGGCAGTGGCACCCCGGTGGCTTCCTCGCGGGCTGATCGGGAAGCCGTTCCGGCAGTCGGCGAATCGGCAGGCGTCGAGCGGGTCGTCATACTCCCGGGGAGTATATCAGCGGCACACGCCCGTCAGCGGAGCTCCTTCCCGATCTCGCGCTCGAGCGACGTCTCGCGGCGGATCCGCTCCGCCAGCCGGACGGCTTCGTCGGAGAGGTCATCGACCTTGGGGTCCTCGGGCAGGAGCGCCATCTTCTCGGACTCGACCGCGGCGAGGCGACGAAGGTCATCGCGAACCGCGTCGGCGGTCGCCCGAAGATCCTCTTCGGCGGCGGTCCGCCGCCCCGCCTTCTCGCTGTGATCGGGGTCGCTCATGGCGTCCTTCCTGCTCGTGCGAGGGCCTGCGCCGCGCGCGGTTCCGGGCCCTTCCGACCCTTCAGCCACCGGTCCGGACCCATCGTCCGTCGCGGTAGACGTACCACACGTCCGTCCGCTCGCCCGCCAGCTCGCGGCGACGGACGATCGCGGCCGGATAGCGCTCCCGGAGCGCCATCTCGAGGCCGTCGGGCGTGATGCGATCGTCCTCGACCAGGCGGAGGGCAATGGCCCGGAAGGCCTCGTCGTCCGGCGGGTTGAGGACGAGTGTGGGTGCTGGTTGTCGTTCCGTGGCCATCCGTTCCCGCTCCCGGTCCCTGGTGACACGGTGCCTGCTGCTGCGTGTCGGGGCCGGACGGGAACGACCCCGGCCACTTGCAGTCCCGTTGCACGACCGCGCCGGACGGCGCTGGGCGCCGGCCGGCTCCGGCGGCTACCACCACTCGCTGCCGGGCTCTCCCTTGATGGGGCCGACGATCGCGTCCGTCACCCACCCGCCGTAGAAGCCGCCTGGCTGCGGCCGGGCCGGCTCGCCGCCGACCCACGCCTCATCGACCCGCCCGGCGTAGAACGCGACGCGATCGCGAAGGATCTCGTAGCCGGGGTTCGGGTCCGGATAGGACCAGCCGAGCGAGGCGATGCGGCGGGTGCCGTCGTCGTGGTCCAGGTACGTCGCGCGGCCCTTCCATTCGCAGGTCGTCGACCGCCCGTTCGGCCGGATGTGATCAAAGCGGACGTCCTCGCGGGGGATGTAGTAGACCGGCGCGCCGGCAGTCTCCAGAACGCGCACGGCCCGCGCGGTGTCGGCGATCGTGCGGCCGCCCACGACGACGCGGACACGTGCCGCGACGGGCTCGACGCGCGGAGGCCGCGGGTAGTCCCAGACGGATTCCTGGCCGGGACCGGGCTCGATCGGGACCACACCGGGCGGCAGGCGTCGACGCGGCGACGGGTCGGCGGGCATCACAGCCGAGCGTACGGGATGCGGTCCGTGACGGATCATTCGGGCGTGACCACACACCTTGCGACGATCGCCGCGCCGTGGGGCCCGATCCGCCTCGCGGCCTCGGGTCGCGGCGTCGTCGGCCTCTCGGTTCTCGCTCCCGCCGAGGCGTTCGCCGACGACGTCGCGCGGCGAACCGGCCGTGCCCCGAGTCCGGGTCGGAGCGCCATGCTGGACCGGGCCGTGGAGGCGGTCGAGGCCTTCCTGGTCGGCGAGCCGATGCTCCTCGAGGCATTGCCGCTGGATCTCGCCCTGACGTCGGCGTGGGACGCGGCCGTCTTTGCCGGCGTCCGAGCGATCCCCTGGGGGCAGGTCTCGAGCTACGGCCGGGTCGCGGCCGCGATCGGTCGGCGGGGAGCGGCCCGCGCGGTCGGCGGTTCGGCCGGCCGCAACCCGATCGGCCTCGCGATCCCATGCCATCGCGTCATCGCCGGCGACGGGTCGATCGGTGGCTACGGCGGCGACTGGTTCGGGTCCCGCGACGAGCTCCTCGCGATCAAGCGGGAGCTGCTGGCGATCGAGGGTGTCCAGCTGCCGGCTGCCGACCGGCTCTGGTGAGGGCCGACGGACGCACGTGGGGGACCTGCGCTTCGCTACACTCCCGGCGGCCGGGCGGGGGCGGGTCCGCGACCGACGGAGATGGCCGATGAGGGAGCAACGTGACCGACGCCGTGGCCGCCGCCAGCCCCGCACCCCGGCTGTCGCCGTTCTCCGTCTTCCGGAAGCGCGACTTCCGACTGCTGTGGTCGGCCCAGCTCGTCTCGACGGTCGGCACGGCGCTGACCGACCTCGCCGCCGGCATCCTCGTGTTCCGCGAGACGCATTCCGCGTTCTCGGTCGGGCTGATGTTCATGGCCACGTCGATCCCGACGCTCGTCGTCGGTCTGATCGCGGGCGTCTTTGTCGACCGCTACAACCGCCGGACGATCATGGTCGCGGCCGACCTGCTGCGGGCCGCGATCGTCGTCTCGATCCCGTTCCTGATCCACATCAACATCGTGCTGCTCTACGTCGCGATCGCGCTCGTGAGCACGATCTCGCAGTTCTTCAACCCGGCCAACGACGCCGTGCTGCCGGAGGTCGCGACGGACGAGGAGCTGTCCGCGGCGAACTCCTGGATCATGATCAGCTCGTTCGGCTCGACGTCGGTCGGGTTCGCGCTCTCTGGCCTGCTGGCCGCGGCATTCGACATCGACTGGGCGTTCTACCTCGACGCGGTCACGTTCCTGATCTCCGCCTTCTGCCTCCTGTTCGTCCGGGTCGGCAAGATCGAGGCCGAGGGCGACACGAGCGTCCGCGTCGTCATCGACAACCTCAAGGAAGGGATCTCGACGCTGGTCGGGACGCCCGTCCTTCGCTCGCTCTTCATCTCCGGCGCGCCCGTCTTCCTCTCGTTCGGCCTGTGGAACGTCCTGCTCCTGCCGTTCGCCCTGAACACGCTCCACGCCACGGAGTTCGAGTACGGCCTCCAGGAGGGCGTGACCTCGGTTGGCTTCGTCGTCGGCAGCCTGATCATGGCGAAATGGGCCGACCGGTTCCGCGAGGGGAGCTGGATGGTCGTGTCCCTGATCGCTATGGGGCTCGCCGGCATCCTGTACGGACTGCAGACCTCGATCGTGATCGCCATCGCGCTCGTGACGCTGTCCGGGTTCTTCAACGCGCCGTCCTCGGTCGCGCGCCGGGTGATCATGCAGCGCGAGACGCCGCGGGAGCTGCGCGGCCGGGTCTTCAGCGCCTTCGCGGTCCTCCGCGACGTGATGTTCCTGATCGGGATCTCGCTGGCCGGCCTCGCCGACGTCATCGACGTCCGGCTGCTGATCGTCGTCTCGTCGTGCGTCCTCGTCGCGGCCGGGTTGTGGACCGCGGTCCTGCCGGGGATCGGCCGGCCGGCCACCGAATGGCGGCGGGCGATGGCGGCGCTTCGCCACGCGGCGGCGACACCAGCCGCTCCGGTCGCGGTGCGCGCGGCCACGCTGGCCGACTTCGACCGTCTGGCCGGGCACCTGCCGGCCCTCTCCCGGCTCTCGGAGCCGCAGCGCGCCGCGCTCCTGGCCGACGCCAAGGTCCGCGACGTCCCTGCTGGGGCGACGATCGTCCAGGAGGGCGAGATCGGCGAGGCGGCGTTCTTCATCCTCGACGGCCGGACGGTCGCCGGAACGCCCGAGCCCGACGGCGGGTACCGATCGCTGTCGCTGATGACGGCCGGCGACTTCTTCGGCGAGATCGCCGCCCTGACGGGCAGCCGACGGACCGCGAACGTCGTCGCCGAGGAGCCGACGACGGTCGTCGAGGTGGGTGCCGCGGCGCTGCGCGCCCTGATGGCGGTCCCGGAGCTCGGCAGCCTCTTCCTCACCAAGCTCACCGAGCGGCTGAACCGGACGAACAACGCCGACCTGCCGCGGTTCGCGGGCGTCGACCAGGCGTCCCTGCGCGACCTCCGGACGCCGCGGGCGACCGCCGAGGCGCTGCCGAAGACGTACTGATCCCGATGCCGGTGTGCCGCAGTTGACAATCGCGGGGTCGGCAACGGGGATGCGCCGAGCGGTAAAGAGCCGTAAGGTGCGCTCCTGGAGCTGAACGACCGCCGGCATCGAAGACGCTGGGTCGCGACGGAGGACGAACGATGGGCAAGCTGAACCGATTGCCGCGTGAGGAAGCCACGAGCAGGACGCCGTCCGCGACCGACGTGCCGGACGGCGCGGGCCCGACCGATTCCGATGTGGAGGGCCACCGCGCCCCGAGCGGCGAGCGTCTGGCGCCGCGACTCCCGGGGACCGGCGGCGACTTCCGTCGACCGTCGGGCGGGGGCGAGGTGACCGACGAGAACGACGTCGAGGGCCACTCGTCGTCGCTGCATCCCTCGATGCCGGGCACCGGCGGCGATCTCGGGCCGCGGCTGCCCAGCGGCGGCGGCGAGTACCGCCGACCGTCCGGTGGTGGCGAGATCGCGGTCGACACCGAGGGTGATCCGGCCTGACGGTTTGCATATTCGAGGCGGGCTGCGCCCGCCGCCCCAGACGCCCCGTCCGCTCAGCCGGCCGGGGCGTTTCGCTGTCCGCGATCGAGCCGCCTCAGGGCTGACTGGCCGTCGCGGCGAGGATCGTCTTGACCTCGAACGGCGTGGCCGTCGGGTGGGCCGAGCGGATTCGTGCGGCGAGGCCCGCGATGTGCGGCGCGGCAAAGCTGTTGCCGGTCGCGACGATCCGGCCGCCGTCCCGCCACGCCACGTCGACATCGAGGCCGTACGCGCCGAACTCGACCGGCGGGCGAGGGTTGTAGAACCACGTCTCCGGGTCCTGGACGTCGTGCGCGGCGACGGACACCACTGCGGCAAACAGCGACGGATAGCTCGCGACCGCGACGTTGTTGGCGGCGCACACGAGCAGGCAGTTCGCGAAGTAGGCGCGGTCGGCCAGCTCGTGGAACGTCGCGTAGAGCGCCTCGCTCCGGGACGAGAGGCTCAGGTTGACGACCGAGGCGCCGCGCTCGATGGCCCACTCGAGACCGGCGGCGAACGCGAGTCCCTTGCCCCGGTTGTCGGCGCCGAGCACGCGGATGCTGACGATGCGCGCCGCGGGCGCGAGACCGTGGATGATCCCCGCGCAGGCCGTCCCGTGGCCGACCGCGTCGACGGCGTCGTCGTCGACGATCGAGGTGTCGTCGGCATCGAGCTCCACCCGGACGCTCTCGACGAGTGCGCCGCCGACCGCCGGGTGCGACCCCTCGACGCCGGAATCGATCACCGCCACGACCACCCGGTCTCCATCGCCGGCACCGAATGCCCACTCGCGGCTCATCGACCCGACCGCGGGCACGCGCGCGAGCGCGGCGCGATCGGGCCCGGCAAACACCTCCGCCCAGGCGGGAAGTGGATCCGTCACGTTCGGGATCGGCGGCCGGACGTGCGACCGATCCCGTGCCGGCCCCGCTCGCCCTGGCGGGCCTCTCGCTCGGCGCGCCCGGCGAGGACGGCGAGCAGCTCGATCACGAGCTCCACGTCCGCGGGTCTCGCCGCGCGAATGCGGGCGACCTCGTCCGCGAGCTGCCACAGGCGATCGTCACGCTCCCCGCGATCCAGGCTCGCGAGCGAATCCGCGACGATCGCCGACGCCCGGGGGTTCGCGCGGTCCGCATTCGCCGGGTCCTCGTTCGTCGCGTCCGGGCCGTCCGAAGGCGCGTCCGCGGCGAGCACGCCCAGCACGACCGACCGCAGGAGCGCGGCGGCGTCCCGCTCGATCCGGCTGCTCCGGATCGCGACCGTCGCCTGGCGGGCGAAGACGCCGGCAAGCTCGATGTCGCGAAGGTTGAATCCCCCATCGCCGCGCTTGTCGAGAACCTCGAGCACACCAAGGATCCCGTCGTCGTCCACGAGCGGGACCGCGACGAGCGACCGGGGCACGTACCCCGTCTGCTCCGCAGCCGACCGACCGAACCGGGCGTCGGTCGCGACGTCGGAGAGCGCAATCGGCTGGCCCGTCGAGAAGACGTAGCCGGCGACTCCCTCGCCCGGCCCGATCTCCAGGCCGACGACGCCCTCGCCGTGGGTGCCGGCGGCAACCTCGAAGACGAGGCGGTCGCGGGTGGCGTCGTGGAGGGCGATCGACGCGGCCTCCGCCGCAAAGAGCGTGACGGTGGCCTCGGCGATCGAGCGGAGCAGCGAGGCGCCGGCCGGCGGGCTGAGGCGCCGGGCGATCTCGACGCGACGCACCAGCTCGGCGAGTGCCTCGCGGAGGAGCGTTTCGTCGAGGGGTCGGCTTTCGGTCACGGCTCGGGCCTGGCGGTCGCGACGGCGGTCATCCGCCCGGCTCCGGCGGCGCGATCGCGGTCACCGGTCGTGGCGTCACCGCTGCACCGTTCTGGCGAGCCGTTCCGGATCGACGACGACCAGTCGCTCTCGCTCGATCCGGACGAGTCCGTCGTCCACGAGCTCCGCAAGCATCCGGTTCACCGACTGACGGGAGCCGCCGATCATGCCCGCCAGCTCCGACTGGGTGTACGGCCACGAGATCGTGATCGAGGCAGACGCGCCGTCGCGCTCCGCGCCGGGGCTCTCGGCGAGACGCAGGATCCGCGACGCGAGGCGGCCCGGCAGGTCCAGGAAGTGGAGGTCCTCGACGTGGCCCGTCAACCGCCGGATCTCCGCCGCGAGCGAGGCGAGCAGCGCCCGGCGGAGGCTTGCGTCGCTGTCGATCAGTCCGAGGAACGCGTCGCGATGGAGGACGAGCGTCTCGGTCGGCTCGACGGCGACGATCGTCGCGGAGTGCGCGGCTCCGTCCAGAATGGCGAGCTCGCCGAAGAACTCCCCTGCCCCGAGGATCGCGACGATCGCCGGCTCGGCGCCCTCGTCGCTCGGCAGGACGACCTTCACGGACCCGGTCGCGACCACGAAGAGGGCATCGCCGGGGTCGCCCTGGTGGAAGATCGTCTCGCCTCGACGGAAGCGGCGGATGCGGAGCACATGGACGAGGGCGGCAATCGCGGCGTCGTCCGCGGCCCCGAACAGGCCACATCGTCGGAGGGCCGTCGCGGCCATCACCTCATCGCCGACCGGCATCCCCGCTTGCTCTCCCGCGTGCTGCGCCGAGCTCCCCGCCGCTCATCGTACGTGCTGGGTGCGTTCCGGGACGATCCGCCGGAGACGAGCGCGGTGGGCCGAACGGCCGCGCACGCGCGACGCGCCGGGCGCGCGGCGCCCGAACTGGGCCGCTGCCCCGTCAGTTCCGGGCGACGGGCCGCATCGGGTACAGCCCGACGACGACGGGCGTGTGCGGATCGAGCGACAGCTCGTAGCCGATCTCGCCACCGCGGAGCAGCTCGCCGAGGAGCGAGCCCTCGCGATACGGCAGTCCGACGTAGATGCGGGTCTGGCCGATCTCGACCGGCGTGACATCGTCGTCGTGGCCGTTGATCCCGAACCGGCGCCGGAGCTCGTGCATCGGGACGTAGGGCCGGCTCTTGATGAAGCGCCGCAGCTGGGGCGCGGTGCAGGACGCGGCGGAATCATGGTCCGCGCGACCGGCCTCGTGTGTCGCGACCGCGCCGTTCACGGCAGTCGCGCCGTTCGTGGCGGTGCCGCCGTTCGTCGCGGCGCTGCCGTTCGCACCGCCGTCGACGCGCTCGGTTCCGTTCGGACCGCCTTCGACATGTCCGCCGTGCCGCCGATCCGGAGCCGGCGGCCGTCCGTTCGTCTCCCGCCGGTGATCCGCCGAGCCGTTGCCGGCGACGAACGCCGGGTCCGGGAATGCGGGCCCGACGACCACGCCTTCATGCCGCGCGATCGCCTTCGCGGGCGGGAGCGGCGCGGGCGCGGCCGCCGACTGCCGGGCGGGCGGCGCGAGCGTTTCGCTGCCGTTCGCCGCGTCGCGCGCAGGCTCGTGGCGAACCCCACCACCGGATCGATGTGGTCGTCCGCCGTGATGGCGCCGGCTCACCGGCGATGTGCGGCAACGGGGCGCGCCCGGATGCCGATCGAGTCGGCGGCGCAGAGGAGGCGCCGCGGGTGGAACGAGGTCATTGAGTTCAATCACTTCGGTGGACCGGACGGCCCGCCGTTCGACGATCATACCCCGGGCCGGTCGACCCTTCGCCTCCCGTCCCTCGTTGCGACCCTCAGCCGGCAACGACCCGAAGGGCGTGGGGCTCGTTGTTGAGCACGATCGGACCGTTCGCGCCGCACACGACGATGTCCTCGATCCGTGCGCCGAACCGGCCTGGCAGGTAGATGCCCGGCTCCACGCTGAACGCCATGCCGGCCTCGAGCGGCTCCTCGTTGCCCGCGATCAGATACGGCTCCTCGTGGCCTTCGAGGCCGATTCCGTGGCCCGTCCGATGGAAGAAGTTCTCGCCATATCCCTCGGCGTCGATCAGGGACCGGGCGGCGGCGTCGATCGCCTCGGCGGCGACACCCGGTCGAACGGTGGCCGTCGCGGACTCCTGGGCCGCCTCCAGGATCCCGAACAGGTGCCGGAACTCATCCGTGGGACCGTTCGCGTCGTCGCCGCCCGTGACCCACAGGGTCCGCGTCGTGTCGCTGTTGTAGCCGCCGTACGTGCCGCCGATGTCGAGGACGATCGGCTCCCCGGCCTGGATGACCCGGTCCGATGCGTCATGGTGCGGCGACGCCGAGTTCGGCCCGGACGCGACGATCGCGAACTGGGCGATCTCGTGACCCTCGGCGCGGAGGCGTTCGCGGACCTCGTCCGCCACGTCCGCCTCGGTCCGGCCGACGAGGCGGCCCGACGCGATCTGATCGACCACCCGGTCCGCCGCCGCACCCGCAAGCCGGAGCAGCGCGATCTCGTCCGGGTCCTTGATCATCCGGAGTCCCCGGAGGAGCGCCGTCGCGGAGGACCACTCGGCATCCGGCAAGGCGGCCTGGAACGGCAGCAGGTGGTAGGCGGTCAGGCGATCCGAGACGGCGACCCGGAGCGTTCGCGAGCGGTCGGCGCCGGAGCCTGACGCCCCGCGTCGCACGCGGTCGGCGACGATTGCGCGCGCGTCCTCCGATTCGGACCACGTCACGACGTCCACCGGCGCGCGGAGACCTGCGCGCGCGGCAGGCTCCTCGAGGCGCGGCACGATCAGGAAGGGCGCATCGCCGCGGACGAGGGCAAGCATCGTGAGCCGCTCGAGCGGCATGGCCTGATAGCCCGTCAGGTACTCGAGGTCCGGCCCGACCGCGATGAGGAGCGCGTCGACATCCCCCAGCTCGACGGCCGCGGCGAGCTGCTCCAGACGCGAGACGTACCGGCTGGCGGGGATCACCGGCCCGCTGGGCGAGACGGCGCTCACCGGCCGACCGGCGAGGCCGGCGCCTCGGGCTCGGCGGCGGCGGGCTCCGGGCGCGCGGCCATCGCGGCGTCGGCGAGCCACCGCTCGATCGTTCCCGGCCCGTCCTCGAACAGCTTCCGGTACGCGAGGACCTTGTCCGCGCCGGCGACGAACGCCCGCTTCCGGAGCGGAACGTCGTCGTGCGGCCCCACGGCAAGGACTCGGGCTCCGGCCGATCGGGCTCGCTCGACGGCGGCGACCGGTTCGTAGGCGTGGGCGGTCAGGTCGACGATCGCGTGGTGCGCGCAGACGAGCGCCTTGTCGAACTGGGAGGTCGTGTTCGCCCGGATCGGGTCGCCGCCCGCTGCCTCGACCGAGCGGGCGAGCCGGTCCGCCCAGACGAGGTCCTGGGCAAGGATCGCGACGCGCGGCCTGGTCATCGAGTGGCCTCTGCTAGCCGAGGGAGTCGGCGAGGTGACGGAACACGTCGCGGGCAGAGACGACGCCGGTCGGCCGGCCGTCCTCGACGATGGGGATGTGCCGGAAGCCGCCGACTGCCATCTTGTTGATCGCGACTGCGATCGTCTCGTCATGGCGCAGGACGACGGGATCCCGCGTCATCAGCGCGCCGATCCGGCGATCCTCCAGCCGCGTTCCGGCCACCTTCAGCACGGCATCGCGATCCGTGAAGATCCCGACGAACCGCGCGCCATCGACGACCAGGACGCAGTCGATGCCCTTGTCGTGCATCCGATGGATCGCCTCGTCCACGTCGGCGGAGGCATTGACGATCTCGGCCGGTGCGATCCCCAGCGCGTCGAGATGCTCGCCGAGGAGCTGGCCCCGGAACGACATCGCCTGCTCCGGCACGTCACGACCGGCGAGGTCCGATCCGCAGTTGTCGCAGACGTCGGAGCCCTGGAGATTCTCGTATCCGCAGGTGGGGCAGCGCATCGGTCGGTCGCCTACTCGACCGTCCAGGTCTCGCCGCTGGCGAGCGCCTCGGCGAGGTCGCCGCGGCCGCGGGCGGCGATCGCGGCGTCGATCTGCTGCTCGATGAGCTGGTCGTGCGTCGGCCGGGGGACCGCGCGGAACACGCCGACGGGCACCGGGAACTCCGGCCAGAACATCCGGGACAGCATCAGCGCCAGGTACGGCTCGTCCGCGAGCTCGTCATGGACGAGGAGGTCGCTCTCCGTGACGCCGTTCTCGCCGATCGTCACGACCTCGGGATGCAGGCCGCGGAGCCGGATCCCCTTGTTGCGGTCCTTGCCGAAAATCATCGGCTTGCCGTGCTCGAGAAACAGCATCCGGTCCTCGCGAACCTCGCGATCGGTGAAGTCGCGCCACGCCCCGTCATTGAAGATGTTGCAGTTCTGGAGGACCTCGACGAACGTCGAGCCGTGGTGGAGCCCCGCCCGCTGGAGCGTCTGCTGGAGATGCTCCGTGTGGGTGTCGACGCTCCGGGCGACGAACGAGGCCTCAGCGGCCAGCGCGACGGTGAGCGGCATGATCGGGGTGTCGACGGTGCCCGCCGGCGTCGACTTCGTCTTCTTGCCGAACTCGGAGGTCGGCGAGGCCTGTCCCTTGGTCAGCCCGTAGATCCGGTTGTTGAACATCACCATCGTGATGTCGACGTTCCGCCGCATCGAGTGGAGGACGTGGTTGCCGCCGATCGAGAGGGCGTCCCCGTCGCCGGTGATGACCCAGACCATGAGATCCGGGCGGGCAGCCTTGAGACCGGTCGCGAGCGTCGGCGCGCGGCCGTGGATCGTGTGGAACCCGTAGGTGTTCATGTAGTAGGGCAGCCGACCGGAGCAGCCGATGCCGCTGATGAAGACGATGTTCTCCTTCGGAACGCCGAAGTCGGGCATCTGCTTCTGCGTCTGGGCGAGGATCGAGTAGTCGCCACAGCCGGGGCACCAGCGGACCTCCTGGTCGGAGACGAAGTCCTTCCGGGTCAGCTGGATGACCTGGGCGTTCTCCGGGCTCAGCGCCGGCTGGGCCGGTGGCAGCGGCGGATGGACGCCTTCCTCGGCGGGATGCTCGGGAGCGGTTGACCCGGCTCGGGTCACGGTGGGTTCGGTCATGTCCTGCTGTTCGCTTCTCGGATCGGCGCGTCAGTCGCCGACGCCGAGGATCACTCGGCCTGGTCGACGATCTCGGCGATGGTGAATGGCTTGCCACGGACGCGGTTGTAGCCCTGGGCGTCGATCAGGAACTGGGCCCGGATCAGCATCGACAGCTGACCGAGGTTGACCTCCGGGATCAGCACGCGGCGGTAGCTCCGGAGGACCTTCTCGGTGTTCGCCGGGAACGGGTTGAGATGGCGGAGATGGGCGTGCGCGACGCTCCGTCCCTGGCCGTGGAGCCGCTCCACGGCGCTGCGGATCGCGCCGTAGGTCGAACCCCAGCCCAGGATCAGGAGCTCGCCGCGGTCCGGTCCGAAGACCTCCAGCGGCTTCACGTCGTCCGCGATCCGGGCGACCTTCGCCTGGCGGAGGAGCTGCATCCGGTGGTGGTTGTCCGGGTCGTAGCTGACGTTGCCCGTGATGTCGGCCTTCTCGAGACCGCCGATCCGGTGCTCCAGGCCCGGGGTGCCGGGCACGGCCCACTTGCGGGCGAGCGTCTTCGGATCGCGCTCGTACGGGTGGAACGTGTCCTTGTCCGTCCAGTTCGTGACGGAGATGTCCGGCAGGTCGTCGACCGACGGGATCCGCCACGGCTCAGCGCCGGTGGCCAAGAACGCGTCCGACAGGTAGACGACCGGCGTCACGTACTTCAGGGCAAGCCGCCACGCCTCGATCGCCATGTCGAAGCATTCCCCCGGCGTGGCGGGCGCGACAACCGGCAGCGGCGAGTCGCTGTTGCGGCCGAACATCACCTGGAGCAGGTCGGCCTGCTCGTTCTTGGTCGGCATGCCCGTCGATGGTCCGGCGCGCTGGACGTCGACGACGACGAGCGGCAGCTCGACCATGACCGCAAGCCCGAGCGCCTCGGACTTCAGGGCAATCCCCGGGCCCGACGAGGCAGTCAGCCCGAGCGCCCCGCCGTAGCTCGCCCCGATGGCGGCGCCGATCGCGGCGATCTCGTCCTCGGCCTGGAAGGTCTTGACGCCGAAGCTCTTGTAGCCGCTCAGCTGGTGGAGGATGTCCGAGGCCGGGGTGATCGGGTACGAGCCGTAGAAGAGCGGCCGCCCGGCGAGCTTCGAGGCGGTCAGCAGCCCGAGCGCCGTCGCCTCATTGCCGGTGATGTTCCGGTACGTCCCGGGGGCGAGCTTCGCCGGCGCCACCCGGTAGTGGGTGTGGAAGATCTCGGTCGTCTCGCCGAAGGCGTAGCCGGCCTTCAGCGCCCGCTTGTTCGCCTCGGCGATCACCGGCCGCTTGCCGAACTTGTCGTCGATCCAGGCGATCGTCGCGGCGGCGTCGCGGCCGTACAGCCAGAACATGATCCCGAGCGCGAAGAAGTTCTTTGTGAGGTCCTTCTGCTTCGACGTCATGTCGAGGCCGTCGAGGGATCGCTCGTTCAGGGTGGAGATCGGGATCTCGAAGACGCTGTACTGCTTCAGCGACCCGTCGGTCAGCGGGTTCGACGCGTAGCCCGCCTTGTTCAGGTTCTGGGCGGCGAACGCGTCGCTGTTGACGATCAGCGCGCCGCCCGCGGGCAGGTCGCCGACGTTCGTCTTCAGGGCGGCCGGGTTCATCGCGACGAGGACGTCCGGCTGATCGCCCGGCGTGTGGATGTCGCTCGAGCTGAAGCTGATCTGGAAGCCCGAGACGCCCGGCAGCGAGCCGGCCGGGGCGCGGATCTCCGCCGGGAAGTCCGGCAGCGTGCTGATGTCGTTGCCGTAGACCGCCGCGGTCCGGGTGAACTGGGTTCCGGTGAGCTGCATGCCGTCGCCGGAATCACCGGCGAAGCGGATCGTGACCCGATCGAGCTCCTGGGTCTCGGCCTCGAGGTCGCGGGCGGTCGTCACCATGCCGTCATCCGCCTTCCGCGCGGTCCATCAGCTGGTGCGGCCGGGGCGGCAGGTTGAGCAGCTCCTCGGGGAACGCCTCGGCGAGATAGCGCAGGACGTCCTGCGGCCGGATGACGCCCTGGAGCTGGTCGCTGTCGTCGAGGAGCGGCACGTTCCGGTAGCGGCCCGTCTGCATGAGGTCGATCGCGTCGCGGACCGTGTCGTCGAGGTGGAGGTGGTGCGGCGAGGTGGTCATGAGCGTCTCGACGGGCTGGGCCAGGTCGATCGGCGGCACGTCGCCACCGACGAGGCGACCGAAGATGTCGCGCTCCGTGAGGACGCCGAGGAGCCGGCCGGACCCGTCCACGACGAACACCGAGTCGCCGGTCCCGGTTCGCCGGATCGCGGCGAGGGAGTCCGCGAGGGTCGTTCCGCCGGGGACCGTCACCGGCTCGCTCCGGCCGATGACCTGGAGTCGCTCGTCGAGCAATGTCGGGACGCGCGCGGCAACGCCGCGCTCGGTCTGATCCTCGACGGTGGTCCGCTCCATGCGCGATCAAGTGTATCCACTTCGCCCCTACGGTCCTCCGCTCGCACTGGACCCCCTGAGAGGCGGCTTTCACTCCCCGGGCCGCGTGATTCGGGCTGTCCGCAACGCGGATCGCTCGATCCTGACGGCACGCCATCGCGCCGATTGCCGGTGGGTGGACCCGAGCCCAGCCGCCGGTCCCGGCGCGGTGGCCAACGATCCGAGGAGGACGACATGAGCGATCGACCGCGCGACCCGACCGGCGACACCTCAGCCGCGCAGATCCGCGATTCCAGCCGCGCCGGCGTCACGGACCCGGGACGCGGCCTCGATCCGGAGACCGGCCTCAGCCGGCCGGAGGGGTCCGAAGGCGGCGCCGACCTGCATCACCAGGACGGGCAGGGCGCGGTCGAGGGGCTCGATGTCACCGAGCGCGAGGTGATCACGAGCGGCACGGCCGCCACGAGCGAGATCGGCGACCCGACCGCGCAGGAGGCCGCCGGCCAGCGCCAGGGAGGGCCGCCCCAGCGACGCGGCTGAGCCCGTGATCGCCAGGGGCCGGGGGGGCAGGGCGGGATCCCCTGACGCGGAGGCCACGCGTCGGCGACGCGACGGGCGCCCACCGGAGGCGGCCGTCGTCGAACGGGACGAGGCCGCCTGCTGTTCGAGCGGCTGGTAGCGTCCGGGGGTGGACCGTCGCCGCGCTACCGGGTTCGTGCTCGTCGCCGTCTCGGCCGCCGGCTTCGGCTCGGGCACCGTGCTCTCGAAGCCGATCTATGCCGCGGGGCTCGACTGGCTGCAGCTTCTCGCCTGGCGGTTCGCGATCGGCGCGGCGCTGGCCTGGGGGTGGATCCTGATCTCGAGACGGCGGCGGGCGGCCATCCGCCGGCTCGGCCGTCGTCCGGCGCTCGGCGCCGCCGGCCTCGGCATCTGGTACAGCGGCAACGCGGGGACGTACTACGCCGGCCTCGAGACCGTCCCGGCGTCCCTTGCCGGGGTCCTCGTCTACCTCTACCCCGCGGTCGTCGCCGTGCTGTCCGTGCGGTACGCGACCCGTCTGACCGGCCGCCGGCCGTGGATCGCCCTCGGGATCGCCCTGGTCGGCGTGATCCTGGCGCTCGGTGGCATCCAGCTCGACCCGCCGCCGCCGGCCAGCGGCATCCTCCTGATCCTCGCCTCGCCCCTGATCTACGCGGGCTGGATCGTCCTGTCCGCGCGTCTCGCCGGTGAGCGGACCGACCAGCTTGCCCACGAATCGGACGTCGACGGACGAGCCGACGACGCCGCGGCAGCGACGGCGCTGATGATCGGGGCGACGGCCGCGGTCTTCATCGTGGGTGCCGTCGTCACGGGGCGGCCGCTCGCCCCGGATCGGATCCCGGGCGCCGCGTGGCCCTACCTCGTCGCGATCGGCTTCGCGAGCACGTTCCTCGCGATCCAGACGTTCTACGCCGGGGCAAGGCGGATCGGCGCGGCGCAGGCCGCGCTCGTCAGCACGATCGAGCCGCTGATCATCGTGACGCTCGCCACGTTCGCGCTGCACGAGGTGCTTGCCCCGGTTCAGCTCGGCGGCGCCGCGCTGATCCTCCTCGGGGTGATCGTCGCGCAGACCGGTCCGCGACCAGCCGGCGCCCCAGAGCCCGCCTCGCCGCTCGACAGCGGGGTCGCGCCGGCGCGGCCGGACTGAGGCTGCGCCGGTGTCCGCGCGAGTGGCGCGAGCCGCGCGCCGGCGTC
>JBHORC010000020.1:0-23417 GCA_042408445.1 Chloroflexota bacterium | reverse complement strand
CGCAGGCCGCGCCGCGGTGCGCGGGGCCGCGCGGCGCCCCGACCGGGCCGTGCGATGAGGTGCGCGAGCGCCGGCACGGTCAGCCCGGGAGGTCGCGCTCCTCGGGGCCGACGTATCGGACGTCCGGTCGGATCAGCCGGTTGTTCGCAGCCTGCTCGAGCGCGTGGGCGGTCCAGCCGGCGTGGCGGGCGAGCGAGAACGTCGCGGGGAAGAGGTCCGGGCTGAGGCCGACGCCCTGGAGCACTGGCGCGGCGTAGTACTCGACGTTCGTCTTCAGCGCCCGGTCCGGGTGCCGCTCGGCGAGGAGCCGGAGTGCCATGTCCTCGACCTGGATCGCGAGCTGCAGCCAGTCCGGCTTGTGCTCCATGCCCTCGGCGACCTTCCGAAGCGCCGCGGCGCGCGGGTCGTAGGCCCGGTACACCCGGTGGCCGAAGCCCATGAGCCGCTCGTGCCGGTCCAGCGCGTCCGTGAGCCACGCCTCGGCGTTCTCCACGGAGCCCATCTTCGCGAGCTGGTCGACCACCTCCGACGGCGCGCCGCCGTGGAGTGGCCCCTTCATCGTCCCGATCGCGCCACAGACCGCGGACGCGAGATCCGACTGGGTGGACGTGACGACGCGCGCGGTGAACGTCGACGCGTTGAAGCCATGCTCCGCACCCACGATGAAGTAGGCGTCGAGCGCTCGAGCCGTGGCGTCGTCCGGTCGCTCACCCTTCAGCTGGTACAGGAAGCCGGGAACGAGATCCAGCGACGGATCCGGGTCGATCGGGTCCTTGCCCTCGCGGAGACGCGCGAACGCGGCCAGCGCCGAGGGCGAGAACGCGGTGATCGCCCGGGCCTGCTCCGGCGTCGGCGGATAGGTGAGCGCCTGGGTCGCGCCCCACGCGGACACCGCCGTGCGCAGCGCATCCATCGGCTTCGTCCCCGCCGGGAGCGCGCGGAGCGTCGTCAGCACGGCATCCGGGATCGCGCCGGTGGGGAGATGCGACGATGGATCCCACGTCCCGGTCCAGAGCAGGTTCGCGACCGCCGGATAGGTTCCGTGCTCGACGAGGTCGCCGATCCGATAGCCGCGGTAGATCAGGCGGCCGTTCGCGCCATCGACCCTGGAGAGCGACGTCTCGCCGGCGAGCACGCCTTCCAGACCGGGCGAAAAGGGCCGGTCGTCGGAGCCGCTCGAAGCGGGCGCTCCGGGCGCTGCCGGCGCCGGCGCGCCGCCCGTCGCGGGAGAACCGGCGGGGGTGTCGGTCATGGCTCGATGGTAGTCGGCCGGCCGATCCCGCGCGGCGATCAGAGGTCGCGTCGCTCCAGCGAGATGACGGCCGCGCCGAGCACGAGGGCCACCCACGCGATCGACCAGGCGATGAACGCGGCCTCGGGCGGCTGCGACACGAAGAACGGGTTGACCTGGGCGGCCGGCCCGCCGCGGCCGAGGGCCGCGAGCACGATGATCGGCGGCTCGAGGCCGTGGATCGCGCCGCGCCAGAGGCCATCGGTGGGGAGCACCCAACGGACCGCGTCCGCGACGGCGACGAGCGGCGCGGCGTCGAAGAATCGACCGACGCCCGTGAACACGCCGGCCATCCAGCCAAGCCCGAACAGCACGACGCAGATGGCGCCGGATGCCATCGCCGGGATGCGCGTGCCGAGCGCGAGCGCCAGAGTGAGGACGACGACGGCCTCGGCGGCGAGGAAGGCGATCGCCTCGGTCGCGTTCGGTGGCGCGTACCCGGCCACGGCCAGGACGGCCGCGATCTCGAGGCCGCCGGATGCGACGGCGTAGGCGACCACGACGACGACGAGCCCGAGCCACCGACCGATGACGAGGTCAGCGCGCCGAATCGGCCGGGCGAGCAGCGCGTGGGCGACGCCGGAGTCGAGATCCGCCGCGATCGCCGGCGCCCCGAGAAACGCGGCCGTCATCGCGAGGATGAAGCTGAACATGAACGCGACGAGGATCAGCACCTGCGACACGGCGACGCTGATCTCGAGCTCGTTGCCGCCGTGCTGGCGGGCGAGGGTGAGCAGCCGTTCGATGCCCCAGGTCGTCGCGAGGACGGAGAGCAGCGTCAGCGCGATCAGGACCCAGGCGACGCGGCGCCGGACGACCTCGGCGATCGTGAGCGAGGCGAACCGGAGGATCGGCATCAGGCCGTCGGCTCGGAGTTGGCGGCGTGGGCGGCGGGTCCGTCGTCGACGCTGCCGCGGATCAGCTCGAAGTAGCGGTCCTCGAGCGTTGTCCGTCCCTGGTCGACCGCGTGGATCCGGCCGCCATGGTCCACGATCGCCGCGACCAGCTCCGGCACCCGTTCGGCCTCGAGCCCATCGATCGTGAGCCAGCCGTCGTCGCCGAGGACCGGGCGCCCGAAGGTGCCGAGGTCGGCCACGGCCGTGCTGGGCAGGTCCGTGACCCGGACGCGGACCGTCGGGGTCCCGAGGAGCGTGTCGAGGGCACCACTCGCGAGGACGCGGCCGCGGTCGACGATCGCGACCCGATCGCAGACGCGCTCGACCTCCGTGAGGAGGTGCGAATTCAGGAAGACGGTCGTTCCCGCGTCGCGGAGGTCGCGGATGATCGACCGGACGTCCGCCCGACCGACCGGGTCGAGTGCTGATGTCGGCTCGTCGAGCACGACGAGATCCGGCCGTCCGACGAGCGCGACGGCGAGTCCGAGCCGTTGCTGCATCCCCTTCGAGAAGGTGCCGACGACGTCGTTCGACCGATCGGACAGTCCGACGATGTCGAGGACTCGCTGCGTCTCACCGGCGCGCGACGTGAGCGGCGTGCGGTCGCCGCGGAGCCGGGCATGGAGCTCGACGACCTCGCGCGCCCGGAGCCACGGCTGGTACCGGAACAGCTCCGGGAGGTAGCCCACGCGTCGGCGCGCCGGACGGTCGCCGAGCGGCGCGCCGAGCACGGAGCCGCGTCCGGACGTGGGCCGCGCCAGCCCGAGGAGCAGCTTCACGGCCGTCGTCTTGCCGGCGCCGTTCGGGCCGAGGAACCCGAACACCTCGCCCGCACCGACCTCCATCGTCAGGTCGATCAGGGCGTCCGAGCGGCCGTAGCGCTTGGCGAGTCGATCCGTCTCGATGATCACGTTCACGGGACGGTGCCGGGCGGCGGGCTGTGGCGCCCGGGGCGTGAGCGCGGCCGCCAACCCCCGGTCCTCCGCGTCAGCGACGGTCGTTCGGGCTGATCGCCTCGAGGATCACCCGGACCACGATCGCGCCGACGAGGGCCACGATCACGGCTGCGAGGAACCCCGCGCCCTGGTTGAACCCGAGCTGGCTCGCCAGCCAGCCACCGACGACCGCGCCGAGGACCCCGACGACGATGTTCGGGAGGCAGCCGCGCGCCGTGCGGCCCCCGACGACCGCTCCGGACAGCGCGCCCGCGATGAAGCCCAGGATGATCCAGTAGAGGACGTCGCTCATGGCGGGGAGTCTGCCACGTTGCCGGCGGCGAGAAACGACTCGACCGCCGCGACGAACTCGGGTGCATGGGTGTGGTGGGCCGCGTGCCGCGCGCCATCGATCGTGACGACCCGCCCGTTCCGCAGCCGCGCGTCCAGCGCCCGGGTCGCCTCCGCGAACGGCTCGGGGCTCGCGCCGCCGAGGATCTGGAGCACGGGCTGGCGGACCGCGCCGAGCGCCGCGAGCGACGCGGCGTCGCTCGTCTCCGCCCGGAGCTCGCGGACCGTCGTGTGAACCGCGGCCGCGCGCCGGGACCATATCGGATTGGCCCGGAACGCCGCGAGCTCCGCCTCGGGCATGCCGACGATCTCCCGCATGAACGTCGCCAGCGCGGTGTCGTGATCGCCGGCGATGACGAGCCGCTCCATCTCGAGGAGGATCATCCCGCCGTCGTCCTGGTAGCCGCGCCCGTCCGGCGTGGGTGGCGCTCCCTCGTACACGACGAGCCGTCGCAGGTTCGCCGACCGGAGGGCCGCCCCGAGCCCGATCCGGCCGCCGTACGAGTGCCCGACGACATCGACCGGTTGCGCCGTCTCTGCCCGGGCCGCATCGACCACCGCGACCAGGTCGTCGAACTCGCGCTCGATCTCGTAGGGCGCCTCCGGAGGGTCGTCACCCGACGCTCCCCGGCCGCGGCGATCCACGGCGTAGAGCGTGTGCCGGGTGGCGAGCAGCGGGCCGGATGTCCGCCAGGTCGTGTGGTCCGCGGTCGCCCCGTGGACGAGGACGAGTGGCGGCCCGACGCCGGTGACGAACACCGCGATCTCCGGGCCGCCGTTCGCCACGATCCGGAGCTGGCGAGCGGACTCGCCGGGCCAGTCCGCCGACGACGCGTCGTTCACGCTCCCGGCGTCCAGACGTAGTGCACGTCCGGCTGGCCTTCCTCGTTGCCCGAGCCGTCACCGAACGCATCCGCGACGAACCCGTTCCGCTCGTAGAAGCGTCGGGCGCGGTCGTTGACCTGGAACGTGTACAGGGCCAGGCCCTCGGGGGAGCGGCGCTTCGCGTGGTCCAGGAGGCGCCGTCCGATGCCCTGGCCCAGCCGATCCGGCGCCACGTAGAGCTGGTCCAGGACGCCGACGGCCATCGACATGAGCGCGACGACGCGGCCGCGGTCGAGCGCAACCCACGTGTCGTGGTTGGGCACGAGCTCGTCCCGGACCCAGGCGCGAACCTCGTCATCCGTGTGGGCGAGCGGGAAGTCGTACGTCGCCTGGAACGAGGCGAGGTAGACGTCACCGGCGGCCTCGCCGTCCGCCCCGGACGCTCGCCGAACCTCGATGTCGTCGTGATCGGCCGCCGGCCGCTCGCCGGCCGCCACGTCTGCGCGCCCGGACGCCATCAGGCCGTGGTCGCGGGCGCTCAGAGCTGGGCGGCCGCGGCGCGATCGAGGAACCACGTCGCCCCGGCCCGACGCGCGAGCTGCGAGGGCAGCCGCCGCGGCTCGATCGCCGAGTGGAGCACGTCGGCCAGGATCGCGGCCTTGGCCGAGCCGTGGCTCACAACCACGATCTCGCGGGCCGCGGTCACGAGCGACGGGTTCAGCGTGACCCGGGCGATGTGCGGCTCGACATGGGTCGGGGCCGGGATCCCGACCGCGAGCGCGTCCGTGTCGAACGCCGGCGAACCGGGAAACACCGACAGGATGTGGCCGTCGGGTCCGATCCCAAGCAGCATCAGGTCGAACGCGGGCATGCCCTCGTTGTTCTCTTCGGGCCCGTCGGCGCGAAGCTCCTCGACGTACCGGGCTGAGCACCAGTCCGGGTCGCGACCCTCGCCGATCGCCGGGCCGACCGGGAACGGATGGACGTCGGTGCGCCGGATCGGCACGCCGGGCGCTCGCCCGGTCGCGACGTCGACGCCGGATTCGCCCGTGCCGGACTCGTTCGCGTAGGCGTCGGAGTCGATCAGGAGGTCCATCGCGATCTTCGCGTTCGACTGCGGGTGATCGATCGGGACGAACCGCTCGTCCGTCCACCAGAGCCGGACCCTGTGCCAGTTGATCTCGTTCCGGAGGGGACCGAGCGAGAGATGGCGGTAGATCGGCCCCGGCGTCGAGCCGCCGGTCGTCGCCCAGTGCGCCTCCCCGCGCTCCTCGATCGCGCCATCGAGGATCTCGACGATCCGCTCCGCCGCCGCGAGCGAGCAGGCGTCGGGGTCCGCGAGGGTGACGACCGTCGGCTCGCTCACGAGCGCGCCGGTCCGCGGCCTGCCGTGCCAGTCACTGGGTTGCGCCTCGGGCGAGCCGCGCCGCGAGACCGAGCGTTCCGACGCCGACCGGATCGCGGCCGCCCGCCTCGATCGCCTCGGCGAGCAGGTCGACGTCCGTCCGCCGCGGGGCGTTGAACCCGCGCTCCAGGGCGTGAACGCCGTCCTGCCAGACGCGCACGTGGACCGCCTCCTGCTCAGCGGTGACGTCGGCACGGAGCTCCGATCCGCGCCAGTCGGCGAGCAGCTCCACCCGGAGGGTCGTTCCGGCGGGCATCTCCGAGAGCACGGGACGGATGACGACGGCCACCTCGGTCCGGTCGTAGCGGAGCGTGGCGCGGAGGCCCGCCCCGACGTGGGAGACGTGGCCGCCGTGTCCCGGCGCGCGGCGCGGGCCGTCGAGCGGCATCGGCGAGAGGGGCTTCACGACGTCCATGCCGAGCCGCGACCCGATCCAGGCGGCGTGATAGAGGGGCTTCACGACATTCGTCGTCTCGACCCCGAATTCGTCGCGAACGCCGTACGTGACGGCGATCCGCCGGAGATGGCGGAGGTATGGCAGGAACTCCGGGATGTCGAAGATCGCGGCGATCGCCTCCCGCCAGCGCGACTGCCGGACGAGGGCGAAATCCGAGATCGCGACCGGGTAGCGGTCGGCCGCGGCCGCCATCCGTCCCAGCATCTCGAGCCCGGTCCCGCGCCACGTCGAACCGTCGACGACGAGCCGATCGGCCATGCCGAGGACGTCGTCCGCCTGGTGGCTTCCGAACGGCGGCTCGTCCGGCCACCAGACCGTGACCGGGAGGTCGTGGATCAGGAGCGGCGCGACGACGGCGTCGAGATGGCGGCCGGACTCACCGCCGCACGTCAGCAGGATCGTCTCCGCGCAGGTCTCGGGCGCATCGGGACGCGGCATCACGCAGTGGGCGACGACCTGCGCGTCGAGCCACGACGGTCCGTCCGGATCGGCCGGCTGGACGATCGTCGTCCGGGACGGATGCCGGCCGGTCAGCCGCTGGATGATCGCCGCGCAGCGCTCGCCGACCTCGGGCCGGCGGGCGATCACGACGAGGTTCATCACGCTCGTCCGCGCGGCAATGCGCCGCTCGTCGTTGACGCCGTCGTGGTTCCGGTCGATCTCGCGGTTCGAATGCACCCAGATCCGGGCGAGCTCCTGCTCGATCTCCTCGATGCTGTGGGCTCGCGACCGCCATCGGAGCACCGGTTCGTTCGGCGCGCCGGGCGGCGCGTCGATCGGTCCGGACATCATGTCGGTCGTCATCGTGCGGTCAGATCCGCCGCCACTTCCGGCCCTCGCGGGCGAGCATCTCGTCCGCCTCCTCCGGCCCCCACGTCCCCGCCTCGTAGTTCGGGAATGGCGGTGGCGCCTCGTCCGCCCAGCAGTCGATGATCGGCGTCACCCGCGCCCACGCGCCTTCGACCTCGTCCGCGCGCGTGAACAGCGACGCGTCGCCGAGGAGCGCGTCGAGGATCAGCGTCTCGTATGCATCTGGCGAGTCGACGGTGAACGCCGAGCCGTAGGTGAAGTCCATCGTCACGGAGCGGACGTCGATCCCGAGGCCCGGCACCTTGGCCCCGAACCGCAGCATGATCCCCTCGTCCGGCTGGATCCGGATCGCGAGCAGGTTCGGGTCCGGCTCGGTCGACGAGTCGCGGAAGAGCCGGTGCGGCACCTCCTTGAACTGGATCGCGATCTCCGACGAGCGCTTCGGCAGCCGCTTCCCGGTGCGGAGATAGAACGGGACGCCGGACCACCGCCAGTCATCGACCTCGAACCGGGCGGCGACGTACGTCTCGGTCTCGGAGTTCGGATCGACCTCGGGCTCCTCGCGGTAGCCCTTCACCGGCTTCGCGTTCACCCAGCCCGGTCCGTACTGGCCGCGGACCACGTTGCGCCGCACCTGTTCCACGGACGTCAACTCGCCGATCGCCCGGATGACCTTGACCTTCTCGTCGCGCAGCGCGTCCGCGTCGAACGTGGCCGGCGGCTCCATCGCGACGAGGCTCATCAGCTGGAGCAGGTGGTTCTGGAGGAAGTCGCGGCTCGCGCCGGTCTCCTCGTAGAACGAGCCGCGGTTCTCGACGCCAATCGACTCCGCCACCGTGATCTGGACATGGTCGATATGGCGGCGGTTCCAGATCGGCTCGAAGATCCCGTTGCCGAACCGGAAGACGAGCAGGTTCCGGACCGTCTCCTTCCCGAGGTAGTGGTCGATGCGGTAGACCTGCGACTCGCGGAAGACCTTGCCGACCTCGCGGTTCAGCCGGATCGCGGACGTGAGGTCGTGGCCGAACGGCTTCTCGATGACGATCCGTCGCCAGCCGCCGTCGTGGCGCTCGTGGTCCAGGCCGACCCGCCCGAGCTGGCCGACGATCTCGGCGAACGCGGAGGGCTGCGTCGCGAGGTAGTAGAGGTGGTTGCCGCGGCCGCCCTGCTCCTTGTCGATCGTCTCGAGCGTCGTGGCGAGGTCGTCGTAGGCGCTGGCGTTGTCGAAGTCGCAGCGCTGGTAGCGGATCCGGGACGAGAACGAGCGCCAGGCCGCCTCGTCGAGCGGCAGGACCCGCGAATACTTCTCGAGCGACGCGCGCAGGTCCTTGCGGAGGCTCTCGTCGTCGTACGGTCGCCGGCCGATGGCGACGACGGTGAACTCGTGCGGCAGGAGGTTCGTCCGCCACAACTGGTAGAGCGCGGGGATGACCTTGCGATGGGCGAGGTCGCCGGTCGCCCCGAACAGCACGAGGGTGCACGGATCCGGGACGCGCTCGAGACGCAGCCCCTCACGGAGCGGGTTCTCGTCCACCCGCGCCGTCGCCTTGCGCCGGCCCTGGCGGGCGACGCGGAGGTCGCGCATCGTCCGGGGCGCGTCCTTGCTTCGAGGCGCGGCGTGGGGCGTCCGATCCGGGGCGCTCTCCGGCGAGGCCTCCTGGCCGTCGCGATCCGGGGAGACGGGCTGGCGCTTCGGGGCGGCGGTCTCGGTGTCGGTCACGGCGCCTGCGTCCTCGTTCGCCTCATTCGCTCTTCACGGCGTGGCCGCCGAACTCGTTGCGGAGCGCGGCGAGCACCTTGGCACCGTACGAATCGTCCTGCCGAGACCGGAATCGGGTCAGCAGCGACAGGGTGATGATCGGGGCGGGAACGTTGTGGTCGATCGCCTCCTGGACCGTCCAGCGGCCCTCGCCGGAGTCCTCGACGTAGCCGCGGATATGGGGGAGGTCCGGGCCCTGGGAGCGGAACGCCCGCGCCGCAAGCTCCAGGAGCCACGATCGGACCACGGAGCCCTGCATCCACAGGTCGGCGATCCCGGCGAGGTCGAGCTCGAACTCCGACGCGTGCAGGATCTCGAAGCCTTCGGCGTACGCCTGCATCAGGCCGTACTCGATGCCGTTGTGGACCATCTTCACGTAGTGGCCGGCACCCGGTCCGCCGACGTGCAGGTAGCCGCCCTTCGGGGCGAGGCTGGTGAAGATCGGCTCGAGCGGCTTCACGCCGGCCTCCTCGCCACCGACCATCAGGCAGTAGCCGACCTGGAGTCCCCAGATCCCGCCCGACGTGCCCGCGTCGACGTACTGGACGCCCTTCTCGGCAAGCTGCCCGTGGCGACGCTGGTCGTCATGGAAGTTCGTGTTGCCGCCGTCGACGATCGTGTCGCCCGGCTCGAGATGCTCCATGAGCTCGGCGATCTGCGCCTCCGTCGCATCGCCGGCCGGCACCATGATCCAGACCGCGCGCGGCTTCTCGAGCTTCGAGACGAGCTCCGCGATCGAGTACGCGGCGATCGCGCCCTCGCCCTCGATCTTCTTCGTCTTCTCCGGCGTCCGGTTGTACGCGACGACTTCGTGCCCGTCCCGGATCAGGCGGCGAACCATGTTTGCGCCCATCCGACCAAGACCGACGAACCCGATCCGCATTCCGCACGCCTCCGTGTCGATGGTCGTCGGCCGGGCAGCGCCCCGCCGGCGTGGACGGTCAGCTTCCGCTCAATGCCTCGCGCAGCGCGCCCTCGAGCGCGGCCAGCCCCCGTTCCTCGTCCGCGAGGTGGACGCGGAGGATCGGCAGGTCGTGCGACTCGATGGCGGCGAAGTCCCCCTCGGCCTGGGCATCGATGAGCCGGCCGAACGTGTAGGGCCAGCCGGGGATCGGCCGGTCGACGGGATGATCCGAGGTGATCTGGAGGAACCAGCCAGTGGGCGGGCCGCCCTTGTGGAGCTGGCCGGTGGAGTGCAGGAACCGCGGCCCGTAGCCGGCGGTCGTCGCACAGCGCGTCGCGTCGCGGAGGAGCGTCCGGATGCGGTCCAGGGACGCGGTCGCGGCCGCCGTCGGCGCGATGAATGCCTGCAGCGCGAGGTAGGCGTTGGGCTTCCGTCGCGCGAGGTGGCGGGCGAGCTCGCCGACGACGGAGCCGTCCTGGCCCGTGAGGCGGAGGGCGGCGTCGCCGTGGAGCGTGATCCCCAGGGCGTCGTCGCGGACGAGGGGCGAAGGCGGCGCCGGCGGCTGCTCCCCGGACGACGCGGCGCCGAGGACCTTGCGGGTCAGCTCCTTGGCCTCCTCGACATTCGGCTGGTCGAACGCGTCGATCCCCAGGACGATGCCGGCGATCGCGGTGGCGACCTCCCAGCGGAGCATCTCGGCCCCGAGGTCGATCGGGTCGGCGAGGTCGATGCGGATCACCGGATGGCCGGCTGCCTGCGCGGCGTCGGCGAAGGCGTCGCCGGCGGTGGTGCCCTCGGCCACGCCGCCGCGTGCGGCCGCGCCGCCGCCGCCATTTACGGCCGCGCCGCCGCTCGCGGCCACGCCGCCGTCGGCAGCCAGCGTGAGCCGCACGAAGACCCGGTCGTTGCCGTAGGCAGCGAGGTCACCGATCGGCTCCCGGTCGATCGGGACGATGCCCGTTCCATGCTTGCCGGTGCTCTCGGCGAGGAGCTGCTCCAGCCACGAGCCGAAGCTCGCGATCGCCGGGTCGGCGAGAATCGTCAGCTTGTCGCGGCCACCCCGCGCCAGCGTCCCGATCGCCAGGCCGAGCGACACGCCCGGGTTCACCGTCGGGTCCGGCTCGCGGCAGGCCTCGAGCATCGCCCGCGCGGATTCCATGAACGGGTCGAGGTCGATGCCGATCAGGCTCGCGGGCACGAGCCCGACGTAGCTCAGCGCCGAGTAGCGACCGCCGATGTCCGGCGGGTTCAGGAAGACCTCGCGGAGCTCATCGTGATGGGGGATCGCCTCGACGCTCTTGCCGGGGTCCGTGATCGCGACCATCAGCTCGCCCGGATGCTCGAAGGAGCGGGCGCCGCGGGCACGAAGGGCACGTTCCGCCCGGTCCCACGCGTCGGCCTGGAAGGCGAGCGGCTCCGTGGTGGTACCGGACTTGCTGGCGACGATCCACAGCGTCGCGAGCGGATCCAGGTCATCGACGAGCGCGGCCACGGCCGCCGGGTCGGTCGAGTCGAGGACGCGGAGGTCGAGCCAGCCCTCGGACGTGCCGAACACCTCGCGGAGGACCTCCGGAGCGAGGCTGCTGCCGCCCATGCCACCGACGACGGCGGTCGTGAACCCCGCGTCGCGGATCGCCTCTCCGAAGGCTTCGAGCGCCGGGATCTGAGTCGAGAAATGGATCGGGCTGTCGAGCCAGCCGAGCCGGTCCGCGATCGCGGCGCGAACCCGCTCGTTCGTCGACCAGAGCGACGTGTCCCGCTCGAACAGGCGCTGCGCCCAGCGCTCGTCACGGGCTCGGGCCGCCGCCTCGTCGAACGCCGCCTGCGCGGCACCGAGGCCGAGTCGGGTCGGGGCGATCGCGGGCGTGGCGGCGGAGTCAGTCATCGGAGCGCCCATGGTAGACCGAGGACGGCCGACGGGATATTGCGGCGGGGCGGCCCCGAATGTTTCGACCGAGTGACAGGAGGCGTGCCGGGCGCCACGGGGGCCCCCTGGCGCGGTCGTCAGGCAGTTGGCCACCGCCGCCGAACCCGGCCCCGGCCCGGCCCAGCGAAAACACAAGCACCCGTTCGCGATGGTTCTTTCACCATCAAGCGGGACGCTTCTCGACGGCCGCCGCCCCGTCGCCGAACCGCACCTCACCCGCACGGCACGCGCCGGGGGCCACGCGGAGGCAAGGCGAGCAGGGAGAGTGCCGCGATGGTTCTTTCACCATCAAGCGGGACGCTTCTCGACGCCGCCGCCCCGTCGCCGATTCCGCACCTCGCCCGCACGTCACACGCCCGCGGCACACGCCTGGGAAGCGGGCTGGGAGAGGTCCGCAATGGCTATTCCACCATCAGGGCCTGGTGATTCGAATTCGCATGATGGGGAGATACGCATCAGAAACGAATGCAGACGTTTGGCGCGGCGAGCCGGCGTGGCCTCGCCGACCGGGCGTCGCCGGGCCGGCGCTCCCATCCGCCGGCACGCGGCGGTGTCGGACGCCGGCGAAGGGCGAGGTCAGAGCAGCGGCGGCTGCCAACCACCGGACGCGGCCTCGACGACCCGCGCCGCCGCCAGGGCGACCTCCTCGCGCCACGGCCTCCCGATGAGCTGGACGCCGATCGGGAGCCCGCCCGGCGCCGTTCCGCCACGGACGACCACCGCCGGCCAGCCGGTGAGGTTGTGGACGTCGCTGTAGGTGTCGCCGAACCAGTCGGCCGTGCTCTCCCCGTGGCGGATCGCCGGCTGGGGCATCGCCGGACAGACGATCAGGTCGGCCGACTGGAACCACGCCAGCAACGCCGAGCGCACAACGTCCGCCCGCTCGACGAGGGCGGTGATCTCGTCGCCGGATCGGGGCGGTGCCGGGTCGATCCAGCCGCGCGTCTCGTAGGAGCCCCAGCCCGGCGTCCCGGCGCCGTTGATGAGGCGCCGCAGCCAGCTGAACCCATCCGCGCGGATGAAGCCGTCCCACGCAGCCCACGCGTCGGCGAGCCCCGGCGGGACCTCGCGGCGGACGGACGCACCCGCCGCGGTAAGGGCGCCAACAGCCGCCTCGACCGCCATGATCGTCTCGGGCGTCGGCCGGCGGATCCCGTTGTCGGTGAAGGCGACGACGCGCAGGGCGGTGATGTCGACCGCGTCGACCTCCTCCAACGGCGCAGGTGCGACGTGTGGATCGATCCCGTCCGGACCCGCGATGATCGGCAGCAGCAGCGCAAGATCGTCGACCCGCCGGGCCAGTGGCCCGAGTTGCTGGAGGGACCCGACGATCCCGCCGAAGCCCGGCCAGTGGCCCGTCCTTGGAACGCGGCCCTGCGTCGGCTTGATGCCAGCGATCCCGCAGACGTGGGCCGGCTGGCGGATCGAATCGCCCGTGTCGCTGCCGATGTCGAAGGGTGCGCCGCCGGCGGCGACGATCGCCGCCGCACCACCGGAGCTGCCACCGGGCGTCCGTTCGAGGTCGTAGGGGTTCGACGTTCGGCCGAAGACGTCGTTGTCCGTCTCGTCGGACCAGGTGAACTCGGGTGTGTTCGTCTTGCCGAGCACGATCGCGCCGGCGGCCTTGACCCGGGCGACGACCGTCGCGTCCCGGTCCGGCACGCGATCGCGCCACCCGATCGTGCCGGCGGTCGTTCGGATCCCTGCCGTGTCGAGCGAGTCCTTGAGCGTGCATGGCACGCCGTGGAGCGGTCCACGGAGCGCGCCGCGTGCCAGCGCGGCGTCCGCGTCCGCGGCGCGGTCCAGCGCGTCCGGAGCGAGCGTCACGACCGCGTTCAGTCGCGGGTTGACCTCTGCGATGCGATCTAGGCAGGCACGCGTGACCTCGACCGAGGAGACCTCGCGGTCACGGATCAGCGCGACGAGCCGGGTGACCGGCTCGGCCCACAGCTCGTCGCTCATCCGCGGGCGCCCGCCGGCCCGGTCAGCGCTCAGCCGCCTCGATCGCGAGGACCTTCTCGAGACGGCGGCGGTGACGCGGCTCGCGACTGAACTCCGCCCGGAGGAACGCCTCGACGCACTCCCACGCAGGCTCCGGCCCGATCACCCGCGAGCCGAGCGTGAGGATGTTCATGTCGTCGTGCTCGACGCCCTGGTGGGCCGAGTACGTGTCGTGGCAGATGGCAGTCCGGACCCCGCGGACCTTGTTCGCGGCGACGCTCGCACCCACCCCCGAACCGCAGATCAGGACGCCGCGGTCCGCCTCGCCGTCGCGGATCGCGTAGGCGATCCGTGCCGAGAAATCGGGGTAGTCGTCGTCCGGATCGGAGCCGTCACCGCCGAGATCGATCGACTCGTGGCCGAGACCGCTCGCGTCGAGGCGTCTCCGCATCTCGTTCTTCAGGGCGGCCCCGGCATGGTCGGCCGCAAAGGCAACGCGCACCGCCGGCTCAGCTGTGGCCCGGGTCGGTCGACGACGTCCGGTTCACGCCCGATCCGCCGTCGGCGCCCGGGTCGCTCTGCGCCGGGCCGTGATGACCGCCGCGGGGAGCCGGAAGGTGCCCCGGCTCGAGCGTCGGTTGCGGGCCACGGACCGATCCGTCGAGGACCCCGCGCGCGACGTCCACGACCCGCTCCACCGTGAAGCCGAACTTCTCGAAGATCGTGCCGGCCGGGGCGCTCGCACCGAAGTGATCGAGGCCGACGATCGCACCGTCCAGGCCGACCCATCGCTCCCAGCCGAGCGAGACGCCGGCCTCGACGGCGACCCGCGCCCGGATCGATGGCGGCAACACCGCGTCCCGGTAGGCCGAATCTTGCTCCGCGAACGTCTCCCAACAGGGCAGCGAGACGACGCGGGCGGCGATTCCGTCGCCCTCCAGCGCTTCGGCGGCACCGAACGCGAGCTGGAGCTCCGATCCCGTGCCGATCAGGATCACCTGCGGGTCGCGACCATCCGCCGTGTCGCGGAGGATGTAGCCGCCGCGTCGCACGCCCTCCCTCGCCTGCTCGGCCGTGCCCGCGAGCGTCGGGAGCTTCTGCCGGGTCAACGACAGCGCGACGGGCCCCGACGGATCGGCAAGGTGCCGCTCCACCGCCAGCGCCCACGCGGCCGCCGTCTCGTTGGCATCGCCCGGCCGGATGAACCACAGGTTCGGGATCGCCCGGAGCGCGGCGTAGTGCTCGACCGGTTGATGCGTCGGCCCGTCCTCGCCGAGCCCGATCGAGTCGTGGGTCCAGACGTCGACGACGTTCAGCCCGCTGAGCGCCGACAGGCGAACCGCCCCACGCATGTAGTCGCTGAACGTGAGGAACGTCGCCACGTACGGGATGAAGCCGCCGTGATAGGCGATCCCGTTGCCGATCCCGCCCATCGCGTGCTCGCGAACGCCGAACCGGAGATTGCGGCCCGGCTCGTCCGCCTCGAACGAGTCCGCGCCCTTCACGTCCGTCAGGTTCGACTCCGACAGGTCCGCCGCGCCACCGAACAACTCCGGCAACGTGGCCGCGAGCGCCTGGATCGCCTCCTGGCTCGCATTTCGGGTCGCGACCTCCTCGCCGACGGCGTAGGTCTTCAGGCCGGCGTCCCAGCCGTTCGGGAGCTCGCGGTCGATGACCCGGCGTCGGAACTCGCGCGCGAGCTCCGGGTTCGTCGAGGCGTACTCGTCGAACGCGCGCTCCCACGACCCGACCAGGTCCTCACCGGCGGGCACCGCGCGGCCGAACAGCTCGCGGGCCTCGTCCGGCACGTAGAACGTCCGGTCCGGATCCCAGTCGTACGACTCCTTCGTGAGACGGACCTCATCGGCGCCGAGCGGCTGGCCATGAGCCTTCTGCGTGTCCTGGCGGTTCGGGCTGCCGAAGCCGATATGCGTCCGGACGGCGATCAGGCTGGGCCGATCGTCCGCCCGCGCATCCTCGATCGCGTCGGCGATCGCCTCGACGTCGTTGCCGTCCTCGACCCGGACGGCGTGCCAGCCGTAGGCCTCGAACCGGGCGACGACGTCCTCCGACCACGCCATCGACGTCGGTCCGTCGAGCTGGATGTGGTTGTCGTCATAGAGCGCGACGAGCTTCCGGAGACGGAGGTGCCCCGCCAGGGAGGCGGCTTCGGAGGCGATCCCCTCCTGGAGGTCGCCGTCGGAGCAGAGCGTGTACGTCCAGTGGTCGACGATCGTCTGGTCGCCGCGGTTGAACTCGGCCGCGAGGCGCGCCTCGGCGATCGCCATGCCGACCGCGTTCGTGAAGCCCTGGCCGAGCGGGCCCGTGGTCGCTTCGACCCCTGGCGTCAGGCCGTATTCGGGATGACCCGGCGTCTTCGAGCCCCACTGCCGGAAGCTCTGGAGATCCTCGATCGAGACGTCGTATCCGGTGAGGTGGAGGAGCGAATACAGGAGCATCGACGCGTGACCGGCCGACAGGACGAACCGGTCGCGATCGGGCCAGTCGGGTCGGCTCGGCGCGTGCCGGAGGAAGCGCGTCCAGAGCGTGTAGGCCATGGCCGCGGCGCCCATCGGGGCCCCAGGGTGCCCGGAATTCGCCTTCTGGACGCCGTCGATCGAGAGGGTCCGGATCGTGTCGATGGCCAACTGGTCGAGGGACTGGGTCGCCGTCGTCATCGGGTTCGTGCTCCCGAGGTGGTGGGCCGCAGGCGGGCCGGGGGATCGCGTCGGGCAGGACAGGGTCGGGATGTCCCGTCATTGTAGGCGCGAGGGTCGCGTTTCCCCGGCACGCGGACGCGCGGCGGATTGCAGCGGGATCGAAGGCGCCGACAGCACGGTTCGATCCGCTGTGCCGCGCCGGTATCCTCGGGTCGTGTCCCCCGTGCTGCGTGTCTCCCCCGTGCTCCGCGTTCGTCGCGCGAGGCGTGCCGCCGCGACCCACGGTGCAGCGCCGCGCGTGCTCGTGGTGGGCGACCTGATGCTCGACGTCGTGGTCGCGCCCGTTCGCCGGCTCGAGACCGGGACGGACGTGCCGGGTCGCGTGCTGCTGCGGCAGGGCGGATCGGCCGCGAACACCGCACGGTGGCTGGCACGACTCGGTGCCCGATCGACGCTCGTGTGCGCGATCGGCCGCGACGCCGAGGGGCGCAGCCTCGTGGCCGCGCTCGCCTCGGACGGGGTTCGCCTCCGCGCGCGCCGCGTCACCGGGGAGCGGACCGGCCGGATCGGTGTGATCGTCGCGCCGGGTGGCGAGCGGAGCTTCGTCGCGGATCGCGGCGCCGCCGACCACCTCACGCCCGCCGATCTCCGTCCGGAGCTGCTTCGGGTCGACGCCCTGCACCTGCCGGCCTATTCCCTGCTCGGCGAGCCGCTCGGGAAAGCGGGCCGGCGGGCCGTGGAGCTGGCGCGAGCGTCGGGCGCCCTGGTCAGCCTGGACCTGGCGTCCGTCGGCCCGTTGCTCGCGAACGGTCGCCGATCGGCCCAGGCGCTCCTCCGGGCCGTGGCGCCGGACCTCCTGTTCGCGACCCGTGCCGAAGCGGATGCCCTGCTCGGCCGGGCCGAGGCCGATCGGCTGGCCCGCCTCGCGCCCGTCGTGGTTCTCAAGCACGGCCGATCCGGTGCGTCGGTGATCGCGACTGGCGACGGCGACCCCGTCAGCTTCGTCGTCGCGACGGCGCCCCTCGACGCCAGCGACTCGACGGGCGCCGGTGACGCATTCGATGCCGGCTTCCTGATGAGCTGGCTCTCGAGCCCGGTCGAGACGCGCTGCAGGCCGGCGGCGCTCCGGCGCGCGGCGGTCGCCGGCAACCGCGCCGCGGCTCGACAGCTGGCGGCGCCGGGCCGCAGCTTGACGCTGTGAACCGCGACCGCATCCACGTCCAACCGGAGGTCGCTGCGGCGATCGAGACCGGCCGCCCCGTCGTCGCCCTCGAATCAACGCTGATCAGCCACGGCCTGCCGTATCCCCAGAACCTCGAGGTGGCGCAGGCGTCGGAGGCCGCGGTCCGCGAGCACGGCGCGGTTCCCGCAACGGTCGCGATCCGCGACGGGCGGTTCCTCGTCGGTCTCGAGCCCGACGCGCTCGTCGCGCTGGCCACGGCCGCGCCCGGATCCGTCCTCAAGGCGGCGCGACCGAGCGTCGCGATGGCGCTGAGTGGTGGCGGCTGGGCCGCGACGACCGTCTCGGCCACGATGATGGCCGCCGATGCAGCCGGCATCCGCGTCTTCGCGACGGGCGGGATCGGGGGCGTCCACCGCGGCGCGCTCGGCGCGGCCGGCCGCGAGGGCGTCGCGGCCACCTTCGACATCTCGTCCGACCTCGACGAGCTGGCGCGAACGCCGATCGTCGTCGTGTGTGCGGGGCCCAAGGCGATCCTGGACGTGCCCGCGACGCTCGAATATCTCGAGACGCGTGGCGTGCCCGTTGTCACGATCGGCCAGCCCGAGCTGCCCGGGTTCTACTCGCGGACGAGCGCGGTCCTGTCTCCGCAGGTCGTCGCCGATGTCGCGACCGCGGCCCGACTCGTCGCGGCCCACGTCGCGGTCGGTGGTAGCGGCGTCCTTGTCTGCGTGCCGCCCCGCGAGGCCGACGCCCTCCCGAGGGACATGGCGAGCGAGGCCGTCGAGCAGGCGATCCGCGATGCGGCGGCGGCCAAAATCAGCGGCCCCGCGACGACCCCGTGGCTCCTGGCGAGGATCGCGGAGATCACCGGCGGCGCATCCGTCCGGGCGAACACCGCCCTGATCGTCAACAACGCCGGCGCGGCAGCGGAGCTGGCGGTCGCACTCGGGCGAGCGCGCGCCGACTGACGCGCCGGCACCGTCCAACCGGGATCCCAACCGAGCGGTAGACTCCGCGTCCCTTCAGCCTCTCGCGTCCCTGGTGTCCCGTGTCCGCGAGCCAGCCCAATCAGCCCGACCAGCCGCTGGCGATCGATGTCCGCGGCGTCCGTCGGACGTACAACGTCAAGCCGAAGCCGGTCGTCGCGCTCGACGGCGTCGACCTCGAGGTCGAGCCGGGCGAGTTCTTCGGGCTGCTCGGGCCGAACGGCGCCGGCAAGACGACGCTGATCAAGATCCTGACGACGCTGCTGCTGCCGAGCGAGGGGACCGCCCGGATCTTCGGCTTCGACGTCGAGCGCCAGACGAAGCAGATCCGCCGGATCATGAACATGGTCGCGGGCGGCGAGCAGTCCGGCTACGGGATCCTCACGGTCCGCGAGCAGCTCTGGATGTTCAGCCAGTTCTACGGCCTGCCCACGCGCGACGGCTGGAACCGGGTGGACGAGCTGATCGATGCGGTCGGGCTGCAGGACCAGCGCGAGCAGCGGGTCGCGACGCTTTCCACCGGCCAGCGGCAGCGGATGAACTTCGCCCGCGGCCTGCTCAACGATCCGTGGATCTTCTTCCTCGACGAGCCGACGCTCGGCCTCGATGTCGCCGCCGCGCGCTCCGTCCGCGAGCTCGTGCTCGCGTGGAAGGCCGCCGTCCCGGGCCGGACCGTCCTCCTGACGACCCACTACATGCAGGAGGCGGACGAGCTCTGTGACCGGATCGCGATCGTCGATCACGGCCGGATCCTCGCGCTCGGGACGCCGGACGAGCTGAAGAAGCGCGTCCAGCAGGAGAGCGTCTTCCGCCTCGAGGTGGACCGGCTCGACGGCGGCGCGGCTGCGCTTCGCCAGCTCCCCGGTGTCGTGAGCGCCGGGCTGGCGGCCAGCGACGACGGCGGCGACACAGCGAACGACCGTCAGACAGTCGAGATCAACCTCGCGCTCGTCGACGACGCGGCGCTCGGAGGCGTCGTCGGCGCGCTCGGCGGTCTCGGTGCCCACATCCTCGCCCTCCGCAAGTCCGAGCCCTCGCTGGAGGACGTGTTCGTCGAGCTGGTCGGGCGCGGCTTCGACGAGACCGACGAGCGTCTGGAGCGGACCCCGGGTGGCGAGGTCCACGCGACGGAGGACGCCCGCGAGCGCGAAACCGAGGACGTCGCGTGACGACCGACACGGGCGCGAGCAGCGCATCCCGGGCTGGCGGCGGACGCACGGCCTTCGTCTATCGACCCACCGCGAGCCCGCAGGCCGCGGCGACGTGGACCAGGCGGCAGGTCCTGATGACGGATCTCCGCGCGGTCTACGGGCGGGCATACCCGCGGATGACCGGCCTCGCCCGCGAGAAGAGCTGGCTCTTCTTCGAGATCCTGCTGCCGTTCCTCGCGACGAGCGCGTTCGTGTTCGTCTACCGGGCGCTCCAGGCGCCATCGCAGTACATCGGCTTCGTCGTGCTCGGCGGCGCGATGACCGCGTTCTGGCTCAACGTGATCTGGATGATGGCTCAGCAGCTGTGGTGGGAGAAGAGCCAGGGCAACCTGGAGCTCTACTTCGCGGCCCCGATGAACATCATGGCCGTCCTGTTCGGGATGGCCGTGGGCGGGTTCGTGATGAGCTCGACGCGCGCCGCAGCCGTCCTCCTGATCGCGACGACGATCTTCGGCGTGACGTTCTCGGTCCAGGAGTGGGCGCTCCTGTTCGGCGTCTTCCTGCTCACACTGGCCGCGCTCTACGGGCTCGGGATGGTCCTCGCGAGCCTGTTCCTCATGTGGGGCCGTGAGGCGTGGCATCTGACCCAGCTCCTCGTCGAGCCCGTGTACTTCGTCTCGGGCCTGAACTTCCCGATCGCCCGGCTGGGCGTGCTGGGGTCCGTCGCGATCAGCCTCCTGCCGCTCGCGGTCGGGCTCGACGCGATGCGCCAGCTCGCCTTTGCCGGGGCGGCCTATCCCAGCGGGACGCCGTCGCCCACGATCGAGGCCGCCATCCTCGTCGCGATGGTCGTGGTGTTCCTCGCCCTCGCGCGGTGGACGCTCGTGACGCTGGAGCGCCGCGCCCGCCAGGAGGGCCGTCTGTCGGTTCGATGGCAGTGACGACGACCGCCGAGCCGACGCGAGGCCTCGGATCGCCCGAATGGGGCGGCTTCGACCCCGCCCGAACACGGGGCCGGGGCTGGACCGATGTCCGCCGCAGCTTCCTGACCGCCGTCCGGCTCGGCTGGCAGATGGAGGCGAACTGGACCGACCCGATCCTGTTCTTCATCTACTCGGTTGCAAAGCCGCTGGCGAGCGCCCTGATCCTCGTCGTCATGCTCGACGTCATCAGCGGCGGCGCCCGGCCGGACTACCGGGCGTTCGTCGTCGTCGGCAGCGCGCTCTGGTCGTTCGTCCTGTCGGGCGTCAGCGGCCTCGCCTGGATGATCCTCGACGACCGCGAGCGGTACCGGATGCTGAAGTACGTCTACGTCAGCCCGAGCGACTTCCTGGCCGTTGTGTTCGGCCGCGGTGTTGCCCGGATCGGCGTCGGCGCGATGGGGGCCGCGATCACACTCGGCGTCGGCGTGCTGGTGCTCGGCGTGCCGTTCGACCCGGGTAGAGTCCAGTGGCTGCTGCTCGCCGCGGTCCTCGTCCTGGGCGTCGCCTCGATCCTCGCCATCGGGCTGATGCTCGCCGCGGTCTGCATGCAGACCCGACAGGAGTCGTGGTCGTATCCGGAGGCGGTCGCCGGCGCCCTGTTCCTCATCTCGGGCGTCGTCTTCCCGTTGTCCGTGCTCCCCGGTCCGGCCCAGATCCTCGGGTTGCTCACGCCGCTCACGTGGTGGATCGAGGGCGTCCGCGACGCGATCGTCCCGGGGAGCGTCTCGGGCATCGGCGGTGCGGGATCGGCCTTCCAGCAGCTCACCGGCGCCCTTCGGCCGTCGTCCGGAGAGATCGTTCTCGCCTTGCTGCTCACCGGAGCGGTGGCTACACTCGCGGCAGTGGCCGTGTTCCGGGCGAGCGACCGACGGGCAAAGGATCGCGGCCTCCTCGACGACACCACCGGATCCTAACCAACTGCCACGGTCGGCCGTGACCCGATGTCCCGGCGGCCGCACCCAGAGGGAGGCCTGATGCGCATCTACGAGGGCAGCCCGCGCCAGGATTTCGAGGAGGTGTTCCGCTCGATCGGCGCCTTCATCGATCAGCGCGGGATGCGGGAGATCCTCCTCGTCGAGGCGCCCGACGGGTTCATCGTCCAGGGAATCGTCTCCGCGGCCTCGCCCGGCGGCACCTGGTCCGAGTCCGTCGGCTCGCAGGCCAAGGAGACCCTGACCTTCCTCGACGACGACATCGCCCGGTTCATGGAAGAATCGGTCGCGCGTCGTGGCAAGGCGGGCCCCGAGCCGCAGCGGGACGCCGGCTTCTACGAGACCGCGCTCCGCGTCATCGGCCGCTACATGGACGAGCAGAAGCCGCGGGACGTCTTCTTCTTCGAGCAGAATGGCGCGTTCGTCGTCCGGCTCTTCCGCGGCGGCCAGCACGGCGAGCATGTCCTCGCCGAGTTCACGAAGGACGACATCGCCGAGCTCGTCGCCCGGGGTCCTGGGCTCCGGATCCCGACGCCGGTCAAGCGCTAGGGCACTGACCGGAGGTCGAGCGGCTCCAGCCACCCCGACCAACCGCCCAGCCATCGAACCGTGACGGAGGATCGAACCATGAAGGCCCTCAAGACCGTTGCCGTCGCCCTCGGCATCACCCTTGCCGCGCTCATCGTCATCCCGCTCATCGTCCTCGCCGGACTCTTCGTCTGGCTGAAGGTCACCGAGGAGCAGGAGGACGACCTCCTCGAGCTCGATCGCGAAGGCGCCTAGATCGAGGAGTCTGCTGCCGCGGCTTCGACCGCCGCGGCCACGTCCGAGACGATGACGCCCGCCGGGCAACCGGCGGGCGTCGAACTGTCCGTGCCCGGAACGGATCGGATGGCGGCGGGGGAGGGGCACGCGCCGACTGCGGACCGCACGCCCGCCGCGCAGGGGACGCCGGCGGCGGAGAGGACGTCGGCCGCGGAGGGGACGCCGGCCGCGGTGAGGACCCCGGCCGCGGACAGGACGCCGGCCGCGGAGAGGACCCCGGCCGCGGAGAGGACCCCGGCCGCGGACCGCCGGCTCGCCGAGGTCGGCGTCCTGGTCGTCATGATCCTGTGGGCGGCGAACTTCATCGTCGTCAAGTCCGCGCTCGCGGTCCTGCCGCCGGTCGGCTTCACGTTCCTCCGGTTCGCGATCGCGTCCGTGACGCTGCTCGTCCTGCTGCGACTGCGCGAAGGATCCTTCGGGATGCCGCGCCGCGATTTCGCCGGGATCGTCCTGCTCGGCGCCCTCGGCTTCGGGATCTACCAGATCCTCTGGACGACCGGGCTGACGACCGTGGCCGCGGGCGATTCCGCACTGATCATTGCCGCGACGCCGGTCCTCGTGGCGTTCCTGTCCGTGATCGCACGATCCGATGTCCTGACGCCGGCGAAGCTCGCCGGCGGGCTCGTGTCGTTTGCGGGCGTTGCGCTCGTCATCGCGTCCGGGCCGGGACTGACGCTGGGCCGATCCCTCGCGGGTGAGGGGATCACGCTGCTCGCCGCGGTCTGCTGGTCGATCTACCTCGCGTTCGGGGCGCCGTATCTGAACCGCCACTCGCCGTTGCGGGCGACGGCCTGGGCGACGGTCGCGGGGACCCTCGTGCTCGCGCCCGTGGCGCTGGTGCAGCTCGGGGCGGTCGACCTCGGGGCGCTGCCACCGAGCGCGATCGGCGCCGTGCTGTACTCCGGGTTTCTCGCGGCGGGCATCTCGAACGTCGTGGTCCAGAACGGGGTGCGGGTGATCGGGCCGACCCGCACCTCCGCGTACCAGTTCCTCGTTCCGGCGCTGGCGGTGGTCCTGGCCGCGTTGCTGCTGAACGAGGACGTGCGGTTGGGCCAGATCGTCGGCGGGATCGTGATCGTCGCTGGCGTGCTGATCACCCGGAGCGGGATGCCATCGAGGCTCGTCCGCGCGAGGTAGGGCCAGCCCGGTCGCGCGGCCGCGCCCGGTCGGCGCGGCGCGCCGCGCCCCGGTCGGCC
>JBHORC010000012.1:0-29981 GCA_042408445.1 Chloroflexota bacterium | reverse complement strand
GCGATCCGGCGCGGCTGACCGCGCGGCGGCCACTGCCGGCTCGCCGCCAACGGCGACCGCTCGCGACGAGGAGGCGCGGTCGGCAGTTCGCCGCCCGATCGACCCGCGGCCCGTCCACGAGACGACGCTCGCCGCCCAAGCCAGTGCCGCCTCCGCCGACCCGGCCGAGGTCCCGACGGCGTCACGACCACAGCGCCCGGCGCCCGCGGCCCCCGCGTCTCATGCCGTCGACGGCGTCGCGGCCACGTCGGATCCGACGACCGACGGCAAGGCGACGAGCGAGCGAGCGGCCCGCAGCAAGACGGCGAAGGCCGGGAAGGCACCCGGCGACAAGGCGACGGCCACCGGTCGACGTCGACGGTTCTCGTTGCCGCCGCTCGACGAGGACCAGGAGAAGGTGAACCGTTCGATCCGCTCGTTCCTCGCCGGCGGCCCGGCCGCCGTGGCGAACGGCGCGCGGCGCTCGCGGGACCAGGACGGCGCACCGACGGCGGAGTCCGCGAACGGTCACCCGCCCACGACCGTCGCCTACGTCGCGATCGACTGCCCGGACGCGCGCCGGGGAGCATCGAACACCCAGGGCCAGCCGACACCCGCCGCTGACGTCGCACCCTCGCAACCCCCGATCGCTGGTGCGCAGGTCCCGGCCGATGACGAGGAGGCGCTCGGCAAGGCTCGGGCGGCCGTCGAGCAGGCGCTCCGGACCGCTGCGCGGGGAACGGACAAGGTCGAGCGGATCACGCCAGACCGCTTCCGCGTCGTCCTCTCGGCGACCGGCGAGCTCGCGGCGCGCGCCTACCTGCGCCGGACGCGTGCGACGGTCGAACCCGTCCTGGAGGCGCTCCAGCCGCCGCGCCGTCTCGCGGCGGCGACCGCGACGGCGCTCGGCGAGCCCGTCCCCCACGCGATCGAGACCGCCGAGCGGCGACTCGAGGCGCTCCTCGAGGCGGGGCGAGCCGACGATCTCGACATGGAGCCCCGCGCCGCTGGTCGCTGATCCTCAGGCCGTCGGGGCTTCGGCAACCAGCTCGATTGGTTCGGCCCGGCGTCGGACGAGCGCGGCCGCGAGCAGCGAGCCGGCGCCGACGATCAGCGCGATCACCTGTTCGGTCCGCAGCGGCCCAAGCGTGACCGGGTCCCGCCACGTCCCGGCGACGACGAACCGGATGCCGCACCAGCCGGCGAACCCGAGGAAGAACGCCCGCCCGTCCGCCTCCCGGATCACCGGGACGAGGAGGGCGAGGAGCAGGACGATGACGAGCAGCAGCGTCGCGATTCCTTCCAGCGCCTGCGACGGGATGGAGGGCAGGCCCGGGCCGAGCGAACCCCACGGCCCGCTTCCGAGATAGACCGTGGCGGGATCGCTCGTCGTCGCGACGCCCTGGCCGGATCCGCCGAGGACCATCGCGAGCTTGCCCGCGGCGATTCCCATGAACGCCGGCAGCGTCGCGACCTGGAGCCAGCGGGCCGGTCGCCCGTCGAGCAGCCCGGCGACGAGGATTCCGGCGACCGTGCCGCCCAGGACGGCCAGCGTCAGCTCGGCGCTCCCGGTCGACGGATCGATGATCCTGGCCGGCGTGCCGAGGAACCACTCGGGGTGGAGGAGGACGTAGCCCAGCCGCCCACCGACGACGGCGCCCGGGACGATGCCGAGGACGACGAACAGGAGATCGTCGGCGCGGAACCCCTCGGCAAGTGTCGTCGTGCCGGCGAGGATCAGGGCGACGAAGATCGCGGCCGCGATGCCGACCGTCTCCCACGAGACGGCCGCGTCGCCGATCCGCAGGAGGGGATCGAAGTCGAACGCGAGAACGGCGATCGGCACGGTCCCGGCAGTGTACCGACGTCGCAGGGCTCGCCGGGACGCGCGAGACCGTCGATTCGTTCGCGCGTTTCGTGTCGGCTGGCCGACACTCGGCGTGTCGTCGTTGCGCTCACCCGGGCGTCGGCTGGCCGACGACGCTTCCGCCGTCGCGCTGCCTCTCCGGGGGAGCAGCGGGTCGGGGACGGACGAGGGGTTGCCCGTCTCCGGGGGGTCCGAACGGTCGCCAGACCCAGGGGGGACCGGCGACCGGCGACGGTGGCGTCCGGCTCCTGGGGGAAATGCGGGCCGGGCGCCCGCCGTCGGCGGAGGGACGCGATGACCGTGGCTCGGACGTTGATGATTCGGCTGCTCGGCGGCCTCGAGGTGCGCGCCGACGGAACGCCGCTGCGCCTCTCCGGACGCCACGGTCAGGCGCTCGTCGCGCTGCTCGCCCTGCGGCCGCGTCCCCGCCTCCGCGACGCGATCGCCGCGGACCTCTGGCCCGACATCGACGGACCGTCGGCCGCCGCCCTTCGCCAGGCGCTGTGGGTGTTGCGGTCCACGTTCACGTCCGCCGGACTCGCTCCGGACGACTGGCTCGCGGCAGACCTGGACACGCTCGGGCTGCATCGGTCGGTCCAGCTGGAGCTGGACGCGGAGCGGTTCGAGCGACTCGTGCTCGCCGACGATCCCGATGCCGCCGAGGAGGCGGTTCGGCTCTATCGCGGCGATCTCCTCGAGGGCCTCGGCCACGAATGCTTCGCGGCCGAGCGAGAGCGGCTCAGCGACCTCTACGAGGACCTGCTCGCGATCGTCGCCGGGCGGCGGCTGGACAGCGGCGACGCCCGAGGCGCTCGGCGGGCCGCGACGGACCTGCTGGCCCGCGATCCCCTGCGCGAAGAGGCCCACGCGGTCCTGATCGCGATCTACGGCCGATCGGGCAGTCGCTCGCAGGTTGCCCGGCAGTACCGCCGGCTGTGCGCGATCCTCCGCGCCGAGCTCGCCGTGTCGCCCTTGCCGGAGACCGATGCCGTCTACCGTCTCGCGCTCGCCGGCGCGACTGCGCGGTCGCAGGAGCGCGTGGCCGCCGCCGGCTACAAGCGCGTCGCCGCGTTCGCGCCCGTGCTGGTGTCGTCCGCCTGACCGGCCGTCCCACCGCAGCTCGTTGCGCCCCGGGTCCTCCCCCGGTGCGCACCCGCCACCTCGAACGCCCCTGGTCTCCCCCGGGGGCGTTCGGCCGTCCGCCAGCGAGGTCGAAACCGGCGGAGGGCGGGGTCGGGGCTCCGCGGCCGGCAACCGGCGCAGCGCGGGGTCGGTGCTCCGCGGCCGGCCGCAGGGCGGCGTCGCGCTCCGCGGCCGGCAACCGGCCGCGCCGACTCAGCCGAGCTTGTCGACGAGCTCCTGGACCGCCGCTGCCGACGCGTCGAAGGCCGCCTGCTCGTCGGCGCTGAGCGTGATCTCGAACACCCGCTCCATCCCGCCCCGGCCGAGCACGACGGGCACGCCGACGAAGAGCCCGCGCGTCCCGAACTCCCCGTCGAGGAGGACCGCGCACGGCAGGACTCGCTTCCGGTCGCGGAGGATCGCGTCGACCATCTCGAACGTCGACGCGGCCGGGGCGTAGAACGCCGAGCCGGTCTTCAGCAGCGCGACAACCTCGGCACCGCCGTTCGCGGTCCGCTCCTCCAGCGCCTTCACGCGGTCGGCCGGCAGGAGCTCCGTGATCGGGACGCCGGCGACCGTCGAGTAGCGCGAGAGCGGAACCATCGTGTCGCCGTGGCCGCCGAGGACGAACGCGTGGGTGTCCTCGACGCTGACGCCGAGCTCCTCGGCGATGAACGTTCGGAACCGGGCCGAGTCGAGGACGCCGGCCATCCCGAGCACGCGCTCACGAGGGAAGCCGGACGCGGCAAGGGCGACGTGGCACATCGCGTCCAGCGGGTTCGTGACGATGATCAGGATCGCGTCCGGGGAGTGGCGGGCCGCCTGCTCGACGACCGCCCGGACGATCCCCGCATTCTTCGCGAGCAGGTCGTCGCGGCTCATCCCCGGCTGCCGCGCCAGCCCGGACGTCACCACGACGATGTCGGAGCCTGCCGTGTCGGCGTAGTCGTTCGTGCCGACGACATGGCGATCGTGGCCGACGACCGGCGCGGCCTCCGCAAGGTCGAGGCTCTTGCCCTGGGGCAGCCCCTCGACGATGTCGACGAGGACGACGTCGGCGAGACCGGCCTCTGCGATCCGCTGGGCGGTCGTCGCGCCGACATTGCCGGCGCCGATGACGGTGACCTTGTTCCTGGCCATGGTGTGTCAGACCTCGGTTCGATCGGGACGATCGCGGGCGGCCGGCCGGCGATCGATGGGGTGAGCGGTGCTGCCCATTCTACGAACGCCTCCACCTGCGAACGCCTCCACGATCGGCCGATGCGATGTGGACATCCGTCGACCCCGCCGCGGGACGGGCGGCGATGTCGGCGGACGAGCCGTCGGGCGACGATGCGGTCAGTTCCGATCTCACCAACAAGGAGCCGATCCCATGATCTTTGCCGACATCGTCCCCTTCGCGATCCTCGCGCTGATCCTCGTATTCGTCGCCGCGATCGCCGCGTCCGTCTCCACCGCGGAGCCGGGCGGCCTCGTCCCGCGGACGATGGATCCCGCCGCGTCCTGGCGCTGAGAAGGGTTCTCCCCGATGCTTGCCACGATCCTGATCGCCCTGGCCGTCGCCGCGGCGCCGACCGTGCTGATCCTCGCGACCCTGTTCGTGCTCGGCTCGGCCGTCGTCGCGATGGCGGACGCGTCGGGCGCCGGTCTCGTCCGGCCGAACCCGTCCTGACCGACCCGCTCTGGCGGCCGGGCGCAACACGCCGGCGCCGGACGGGTTGATCCCGCCGGATCAGCCCTCGCCCGGCCCTGCGACCTTCAGGTGCGGGGCGTTGCCGCGGACCCGCGGGCCGGCCTCCCGAACCGAATCCGGGACGCCGTCGGCGTAGGCGGCGAAGTTCTCCGCGAACATCAGGGCGAGGGCGGCTGCCTCGCGGTCATAGGCCGCCGGATCCGCCCACGTGTTCCGCGGCCGGAGCACCTCGGACGGGACGTCCGGGCAGCTCGTCGGGACGGCGAGGCCGAAGACCGGATCCGTCTCGTAGGGGACGTCGTCGAGTGCGCCGGACAACGCCGCGCGGACCATCGAGCGGGTGTGGTTGATGTTCATCCGCTCGCCGGTGCCGTACGGCCCACCCGTCCAGCCGGTGTTCACGAGCCAGGCCCGGACGCCGTAGTGGTCGAGGCGCTCGGCAAGCATCGCCGCGTACTGGCCGGGATGGCGGGGCATGAACGGGGCACCGAAGCAGGCCGAGAACGTCGCCTGCGGCTCCTTCACCCCGACCTCGGTGCCGGCCAGCTTCGCGGTGTAGCCGCTGATGAAGTGGTACTGGGCCTGGTCCGCGGTGAGGCGGCTGATCGGCGGCAGGACGCCGAACGCATCGGCCGTCAGGAGGACGACGTTCGTCGGCTGGCCGGCCATCCCGGTGGGATCCGCATTGCCGATGAAGTGGAGCGGGTAGGCGCCGCGGGTGTTCTCGGTGAACCGGTCCGAGTCCAGGTCCAGCTCGCGGGTTCGCGGATCGACGTCGACGTTCTCGAGGATCGTCCCGAAGCGCCGGGTCGTCTGGAAGATGTCCGGCTCGTACATCGGCGAGAGGCGGATCGTCTTGGCGTAGCAGCCGCCCTCGAAGTTGAAGACGCCGTCGACGCCCCAGCCGTGCTCGTCGTCCCCGACCAGGCTCCGGAGCGGATCCGCGGACAACGTCGTCTTGCCGGTCCCGCTGAGGCCGAAGAAGACGACCGTGTCGCCGTCCGGGCCGACGTTCGCCGCAGAGTGCATCGGCAAGACGCCCTCGTCGGGCATCAGGTAGTTCATCACCGTGAACGCCGACTTCTTGATCTCGCCCGCGTACTCGGTCCCGACGATGATGATCTCCATCCGGGCGAGGTTGAGCAGGATCGCGGTCCCGCTGCGCGTGCCCTCGGTTACCGGGTCCGCCTGGAACGACGGCACGTCGATGATCGTGAAGTTCGGGGCGAAGTCGGCGAGCTCGGCGGCGGTCGGCCGGCGGAAGAGGTTCCGGGCGAAGATGCTCGCCCAGGCCGTCTCGGTGTAGACGCGAAGGCTCCGGCGGTGGCCCGGATGCGCGCCGATGAAGCAGTCCTGGCTGTAGACCGGGCGATCGGCGAGGTAGGCCATGAGCCGCTCGCGGAGGCGGTCGTAGTGCTCGAGGGCGATCGGCCGGTTCACGTCGCCCCACCAGATCTTCCGCGCGGACGACGGCTCCTTGACGATGAACTTGTCCAGCGGCGAGCGACCGGTGTGCTTGCCCGTCCGGACGACGAGTGGACCTTCCGCGGCGACGATCCCCTCGCCGGCCCGGATCGCGTCCTCGTACAGCTCCGCCGTGGAGCGGTTCGTGCGGAGGGTGCGACCGATCGATGGCGGCACGTCGGCCCCCGGGTTGCCCGTGGTCGTCGGGCGGGTGCTGGACTGCGTCATCGGCTCGGACTCCTGAGCGCGGGCGATCGCACTTGATCGACCGGCCGCGCGTGGCTCGGTGCTCCAGCCGATCGTCGCTCGTTGACGACGATCACCCGAGCGTCCGAGGAAGTCGGCTTCCGCAGTCGCGTTGGCAGGGATCGTACCGCAACCGGACTGCAACCTGTCCGCAACCCAGTCGTCCCACCCATCACAGCCGAGTGTCAGTCGGCCAGGCTGGCCCTCACGCCGCGTCCAGCGCCTGACGCAGGTCCGCGATCAGGTCGTCGACGTTCTCGATCCCGACCGACAGGCGGACGAGCGAGGGGTCCACCTCGAGCTTCGAGCCGGCCACCGACGCATGCGTCATCACGGCCGGGATCTCGATCAGGGACTCGACCCCACCGAGCGATTCGGCCAGCGTGAACAGCCGCGTCGACTCCGCGATCCGCACGGCCCGGTCTGCCGCGCTGCCGCCGCTGCGCGAGGGTCGGGGGATGAACGAGACCATGCCGCCGCCGGCCCGCATCTGGCGACCCTCGCCGACGAGCCCCGCATCGTCACGGCCGGCGGCCTCGCCTGCGCGACCCGGATAGAAGACCGCGGCCACGTCGTCCCGGCCCCCGAGGAAGGCGACGACCGCGGCGGCGTTCGCGACGTGCCGCTCCATCCGGACGTGAAGGGTCCGCAGCCCGCGGAGCACGAGGAAGCAGTCGAGCGGCCCGGGGACACCGCCCATCGCGTTCTGGAGGAACCGTAGCCGCTGCCCGACGGCGTCGTCCCGGGTCACCGCGATCCCGACGATCGTGTCCGAATGACCACCGAGGTACTTCGTGGCCGAGTGGAAGACGATGTCGGCACCGAGCGTCAGCGGCGTCTGGAGCGCCGGCGAGGCGAACGTGTTGTCGACGACGACCAATGGTCGCGGGTGGCCGCTCTGCTCGGCCCGCTCCCGGATCGTCCGCGCGGCGGCGGCGATGTCCGTCACCTTGAGCTTCGGGTTGGACGGGGTCTCGAACCAGACGAGCCGGGTTCGCTCGGTCAGCTGCTCCCAGAGCTCGTCGGGGCCGGCCGAAAGGTCGACGTACCGCGCGTCCGCCGCACCGCCGGGGCGGTGGACGCGCTCGAGATACCGGAACGTGCCGCCGTACACGTCGTCGCCGACGACGATCTCCTCGCCACTGGCGGCGAGCTGGGCGATCGCGGCCGTGGCCGCCGAGCCGCTCGAGAAGGCGATCCCGTGGCGACCCTGCTCCAGCGCGGCGACGGCACGCTCCAGCCTTTCTCGCGTCGGGTTGGCGCTCCGGGCGTAGTCGTAGCCACGTCTCGGCCGGTCGACGCCGTCCTGGGCATAGGTCGAGGTCTGGTAGATCGGCGGCGCGACGGCGCCCGTGATCTCGTCCGGCTCGGCACCGGCGTGGACGGCGAGCGTCTCGAACGCGTCGGGTGGCCGCCCTTCGGCCGCACCGGCCACACTCGCGTCGCTGAACTCCGGATCCGACGGTGCCATCGACGCCATGATGGCATCCGCCTGCTGGCCGCGTCCCTCCGCCGGTCGGTTGACGGCCGGTGAATGATGGCGCCATGCCCGTGATCATTCCGGCGGCGGACGAGCGGCGGAGCATCCTCCTGGCCGCATTCGTGCCGATCGCGGTCCTCGCCGCGGCGGCGCTGATCTGGTTCCTCGGCGACGCGTTCGCGCCGCGGGCACTGGACCGGGGCCAGTTCGCGCTCGCGGTCGTCATGCCGATCTGGTTCGCGGCGCCGGTGATCGGCGGCGCCTCGTGGCGACGCCTGCCGGAGCGCGTCATCGCCCGTGCCGCCCTGGTTGTCGCGGTCGTCGTCGCCGTGGTCTCGACCGCCGAGATCTGGCGGTACGTCGCCCTGCCCACGAACTGCGAGTACGGCCCGCTCCCCGGAGCCGAGCGATTCATCATCCCGTCGATCCTCGTCGGCGCGACGCTGGGTGCGCTGATCGCGTGGGCGGCGGTGGCCGCCCAGCGCCGGCTGAGGCCCGAGGCCTCGATCATGGGCGTCGCGATCAGCGTCGGTGCCAGCGTCCTCGCGAACGTCCTCGCGATCGTTGCCGGTGTGCTCCTGCTCGGCAGCGCCCATTGCAACTCGGCGGCGGGCTAGCCCCGACGATCCTGCGGGCGCACCGACCGCGAAGGATCCGTCGAGAACGTCGCCGTCAGTCGGCGGGCCGGTGCGACAGGTATTCGAGCAGGTCCAGCTTCGTCACCACGCCGGCGGGCGATTCGCCGCGGATCGCGACCACGGCCGGCGCGCCGCCGCTCAGCAGGCCGAACGCCTCGTCGACCGTCGCCGAGGCGTCGACGAGCGGCAGCGGCGCCTCCATCACCTCGCCCACCGTCCGCTCGACGATCGAGGGGTCGCGGTAGGCGCGATCGAGCAGGGCCTTCTCGCTGATCGACCCGACGATCCCCGCGACGGCGTCGCCCTCGGCGTCCTCCGACACCGGCATCTGCGAGATCCCGTACTCCTGGAGCGTCTCGATCGCCTCGCCGACTCGCTGCGTCGTCCGGGCGACGACGACCGCGGGACGATCGGGGCCGTGGTGGCGCCGGGCGAGCAGCTCCGCGACCCGCGCGACCGCGCCCGTCGTGGCCATCAGGCCGTTCACCCGCATCCACTCGTCGTTGTAGACCTTCGAGAGGTAGCTCCGGCCGCTGTCCGGAAGCAGCACGACGATGACCTTGCCGGCGCCCTCGCCGGCCGCCGTCAGCTCGCGGGCGACCGTCAGCGCAGCGACGAGCGCGGTGCCTGATGACCCGCCCGACAGGATTCCCTCCTCGCGCGTCAGGCGACGGGCGGCCGCGAAGGCGTCGCGGTCACTCACCCGGACCCAGCGGTCGACGACGGCCGGGTCGTAGGTGCCAGGCAGGAAGTCCTCGCCGACGCCTTCGGTGAGATACGGCCGGGCGGTGTCGCCGGACAGGACCGATCCCTCCGGATCCGCCCCGACGACGACGATCCCCGGGTTCCGCGACCGCAGGAAATGGCCCGCCCCGGAAATCGTCCCGCCGGTCCCGACGCTCGCGACGAAGTGGCTGATCCGCCCCTCGGTCTGATCCCAGATCTCGGGGCCCGTCGTCCGCTCGTGGGCGGTCGGGTTCTCCAGGTTCCAGTACTGATCCGGCTTGAACGCGCCGGGGATGTCCCGGGCGAGCCGCGCCGCGACCGAGTAGTAGGACTCCGGCGATTCGGGGGCGACGTTCGTCGGACAGAGCACGACCTCCGCCCCGTAGGCCCGCAGCAGCGCCTGCTTCTCCGTCGATTGCTTGTCGGCCATCACGAAGATGCAGCGATAGCCCTTGAGGGCGGCGGCGATCGCCAGGCCGTGCCCGGTGTTGCCCGAGGTCGGCTCGATGATCGTGCCGCCCGGCCGGAGGAGCCCCGCCCGCTCCGCCGCCTCGATCATGGGCAGCCCGATCCGGTCCTTCACCGACCCGCCCGGGTTCAGCATCTCGAGCTTGGCGAGGACGAGCGGCTGGCGATCGAGCGGACCGAGGTCGCGGGTGACGCGGCTCAGCCGGACCAGGGGCGTCCCGCCGACGAGGTCGAGGATCGTTTCGGCGTACTGCATGTCGCGAGGAGAGCGGCGCCGGTCCGGATCCCGGCCGCGGGCGGGCGCGGGGCGGCGGCGCAGCCACGCGCCGCGCGCCGCGGCCGCGCTCTCAGTGCCTTCGCGACCGGCCCGTCAGCTCCGCGTCTGGTCCCCGGCGAGATGCTGCTCGGCGATGCCGGCCGCGATCGTCCGGCTTCGCGCCTGGCCGGTCAGCGCGGCGAGGAACGGCTCGCGATCGATCGCGAGCAGGACGACGTCGGTGACGGCGGTGATCGTCGCCGTTCGCGGCACGTCGCGGACGAGGGCGATCTCGCCGAACCCGTCGCCCGGCCCCAGGCGCCGAACGTCGCGACCGTCCACCTCGACCTCCAGCTCGCCATCGACGACGACGTAGAACCGATCGCCGCGCTCGCCGATCCGGATGATCGGGGCGCCGGCGAGCCGGTGGACGCGGACGGCGTCCGCGGAGAGTCGCTCCAGGACTGGCGCAGACAACGGGCCGAGCATCGGAACGGCGCGCAGGAGCCGGAGCTCGTCGAGACGTTCGGGGGCGAGTCGGTCCGACGCGCGGATCGCCCGGCCGAGGAGCAGGAACGCGACCGGCAGGGACACGCCGACGACGATGAACGCGAGCCGCTCGCCGACAAGCGCGATGACGATCGGGACGGCGAGCGCGCCGAGCGCGGTCGAGCCCATGGCCAGACCCTGCAGCACGCCGAACACGCGGCTCATGACGTCGTCGCCGGCGAGACGCTGGATCAGCGTCTGGGCCGCGACCGCCGTGAGCCCCGCGCCCGCCCCGGCCAACGCGAGGAGGAGGCCCGCCGGAACCGTTGCCGGCGCAAGGGCGATCGCCGCGATCGCGAGCCCGAAGACCGCCGCGCTCGCGCCGAGCGCGAGCCCGAGCCGTTCCCGGCCGACGAGGAGCAGGGCCCCCGCCGAGCCGATCGTCGCGCCGACACCGCCCAGGGCGCCGAGATAGCCCACGGCACTGCCGCCGAGGTCGAGGATGTCGATCGCCAGCACGGCGTAGAGGATGTCGAGCGCGCCGACAAGGAACGTCGCCCAGGCAGCGATCGCGAGGACCGCGCGCAGGCGATGGTCAGCGCGGATGGCGGCGAACCCCGCCTGGAGCTCCTCCAGCCAGCCGAGCCGGTGCCCTTCGATCGCGGCGATCCCCAGGATGCTCCCGCGAAGGTCCGCGGAACGCCGTCCCGCTGCGCGGGCGAACCCGACGACGAGCAGTCCCGCGACCGCGAGCCCGAGCGCGGTGGCGACGAACACGAGCGTCGGCCCGCCGATCGCGATCAGCGCGCCGGCCGCGAGCGGCCCGAGGAGCGACCCGGCGCTCTCCGCCATGCCCGAGACGACATTCGCGGCGGTCAGGTCATCGGGCCTCGAGATCACCTCCGGCAGCAGCGAGGCCTGCAGCGGCCGCGACCACGAGACCGCGGTGGCCGTGCCCGTGGCGAGGATGTAGACGAGGACCGACGGCCAGTTCGCACCGAGGGCGAGAGCCGTCGCGGCCATGAGGAGCGCCTGGCTGGCATAGGTCCCGACGAGGACGCGGATCCGCGGAAACCGATCGCCGAGGCTCGCAATCGTCGGCGCCAGCAGGAACGCCGGCGCGAGCTCGACGAACGCGACGATCCCGGCCTCGACGGAGCCGCCGCGGTCGTAGGCATAGACGATGACGGCGACCCACGTCGCCCATTCGCCGATCGAGAACAGGAGGAACGCGAGCTCGAGGCGTCGGAGGGTCGAATTCCCGAGGACCGCGGCGAGGACAGCGAGGCGGCCAGGCATTCGACGGAGGATCGCATGCGCGGCGGGTCCCCAGACTGTGAACCCGCGGGGCGCGACCGGGGAATGTGGCCGACCCGTCGTGCCGGCGACGACGGTGGCGCGTCGCCCGTGCGTCAGGCCGCGGAAGCCCCTCCGCGGTCGCCACGATCCAGTCGGCCGGGTCGCAGCAGGAGCCACGTGAGTCGGTGGCGGAGTCGACGGGGTCGCTCGGGTGGATCGACCGTCTGCGGATGCATCTCGGCGACGACGGGCGTGAGAACGGATTCGAGCGCCGCGGTGAGACGGCGGGCGAGCTCCAGCTCGGCGCGCGTGCCCTCGGTCGGCCGAACGCCGTCCCAGTCCGGTCCGAGGAGGCCCGCGACGGTCGTCGGCCGAAGCACGCGCGAGGCCATGCGCCGGCCGACGTACAGCTCTTCGGTCCCGACGATCGAGACCGGAACGATGGGAGCGCCGGTCCGCAGGGCGATCAACGCCCAGCCGAGGCGAAACGGGCCGATCCGCCCTGCTGGCCCGCTGACCGTTCCCTCCGGCATCTGGGCGAACACGGCACCGTTCGCCACGACGGCCCGCGCCGAGGCGACGTGCTGATCCGCACCGATGCCGCCGCGCCAGACGGGGAGGAGGCCGCCGAGGCGATGGATCAGGGTCTCCCGCCAGCGCGTCGTGAACGTCGATGGGGCACTGCCGAGGAACCAGACGCGCGGCTCCACGGGCAGCGCATGGATCACGACGAACGGGTCCATCCAGCCGCGGTGGGCGGCCGCCACGAGCAGATACCCGCCGCGCGGTAGATGCTCCTGCCCGGACGTCTCGATCCGGAACCGGAACAGCCCGAACAGCAGGAACCGGGCGACCAGCCGCACGACGCGGTACAGGAGCGATGCCCTTGCCTCGGGCTTCCGGCCGAGCCAGGCCAGGCCTTCGACCGCGCCACCACGCGCGGCAGCGAGTGCCTGCGGTGCGAGGCGTCCGGGCGGCGGCCGATGCCGCGCTGGCTGCGGCACGGCGACCGGCGTCTCGCCGGGGACGTCAGCCGGCGGGCGGCTCGTCACGGGGCTGCGCCTCTGCCGAGACCGGGTCCGGAGGCGACTCCAACGGCATGGCCGTGGAGGCGTCCTTCGGCGCCGCGTCGTCGGGCTCGTCGTCGTCCAGCTCGTCGTCATCGAGGTCGTCGTCACCGTCGAGGTCGTCGTCACCTTCCTCGAGCTCGTCGTCGTCCGTCCAGAACGCATCCTCATCGTCGCCGCCGGCCAGGGACGCCGCGGGCAGCAGGTCGGCGGCGGTCTCCGGCGGTCGTCCGCGACCGTGTCGGTACCACAGCCCGACGACCCCGACCACGACGAAGCCGAGCGTCACGATCTGGGCGACCGGCACCCCGAAGAACGTCCAGTTGTCGTGGCGGAGCGTCTCGAGCACGAATCGGGTCAGGCCGTACCAGACGAAGAAGATCAGGAGCAGGTCCCCGGACACGAGCCGCGACGACCACCGACGGGCAAGCCAGATCAGGACGATCGCGCCGACGATCCCCGACAGCGACTCGTACAGGAAGAGCGGGTGGAAGTGCGTCGTCTCGAGCGGGAACTCCGTGCACGGAAAGTCCGGGATCCGGTGGGCGCAGTCGATCTGGATCCCCCAGGGCAGGTTCGTGGGCGGCCCGTACAGCTCCTGGTTGAAGAAGTTCCCCCACCGCCCGATCGCCTGCATCACGAAGAGGCCCGGCGCGACGACGTCCGCCCATTGCGAGAACCGCTGATGTGTCCGGCGCACGTACAGCCACGCGGCCACCGTCCCGGTGACGATCCCCCCGGGCACGCCGAGACCGGTGAAGCCGGAGAACGCGTAGGAGCCGTCCGGCTGGACGGTGAGCGGCAGGAACGCGGTGATCGGGTGGTCCTGGTAGAGGTGCCACTGGTCGATCACGTGGTAGAGGCGGCCGCCGACCAGGGCCGCGACCGCGACGACGATCATCCCGTTGCCGATGACCGTCTCGTCCAGGCCGCGGAACCGCGCCTCGCGGGTGATCACGAGATAGACCGCGGCAAGGCCCACCGCGTAGGCGATGCCGTACCAGTAGATCGGGAAGCCGAGGACGCGCAGGAAGACCGGGTCCGGCGTGATGTCGATCATGGCTGCGGAGTGTAGGCGGTTGCTCGCCGGCCCTCGCCAACGCGACGACAACGGGTGGCTCGGTCTTCCCTGTACTCTCGCCCGGTGAACGCCGAGTTCAACTGGTGGCTCCTGATCGTTGGGCTCGTCATCGGGGCCGCCCTCGTCTGGGTGATCCTCGCCGACTCCGCTCGTCGCGAGGCCGACGTCACCGAGCGCGAGCGCGACAGCGAGGCGCGCTGGATCGGCGAGGCGCTGCGGGGACGCGGCGCACGGATCACCGACACGGACATTCGCGAGATCCTCGACCTGCACGCGGCGTATCTCGACTCGCCGCCACCGGACGATCCGATCGAGGACGACGACGCGGCCTGGCCGGCCGAGGACCGCGGCGGGGTGGACGTCGCCTCGCCGGCGCCGTGGCCGCCGCGAGCGCGCTCAGCCGACGCCGACGAGGACCGGATCGCCCGGCTCGGCGTTCGACGACAGATCGACGAGCGACACCCCGAACCGCGCGCCGGCGGGGAGGCCTGAGACCACCGGCACGTCGCCCACCCAGTAGGCGAGCCGGCCGCCGAAGAACATCTTCCCGATCGGGCGGCGATGGCCGTCGACCTCGACCCAGCAGCGGTATTCGTGCCCGGCCGGCGCCGGGGTCAGGGACTGGGCGACGACGACGAGCTCCGTCGACGACGGCGAGAAGACGAGGTCGGCCGTCGTCGCGGCGGATGAGCCCGGGGCGGCCGCGGTGTCCGCGAGGGCGATCCGCCGGACGTCCGGCTGGCGATCCACGCGAAGGGTCCAGCGGGCGACGTCGCCGAGCGCCTCGATCTCCGCGGCCTGGAGCCGGGCGACCGAGTCGTGCTGGCCGCCGACGATCACGGCGGTCCCCGTGACGGCGACGATCAGGGCGGCCGCGAGGGCAGCGACCGTTCGGAGTGTCCGGTTCGACCAGCGGCCCCGGTCCTTCCGGGCCGCTGCGAGGGTCGTGATCCCGACTTCACCGACAGGCTCCGGATGGGACGAGGCTTCGGCGATGGTCGCGGCCGCGCCGAGCGGCACCTCGGCGAGCAGGGCCGCGGGCGCCGTGGCGGCCACAGCGACGGCGTCGCCACGCGGGCGACCGACGGCGGCGATGTAGTCCAGGGTCCGCTGCCGGAGCTCCGGCGGCAGGCCGGCACGAACCGCAGGCCGAACCACGCCGACGGTCCGGCGGAGCCGTTCCAGCTCCTCGCCGCATTCGGCGCAGCCCGCGAGATGACCGGCCACGACCGCCGCGTTCGGCGTGTCGCCGGCCATCAGCCGCTCGAGGCCGCCGGGTTCGACCGCAGCGTCCTGGAGCAGCTCCTGTACGTCGTCGTGATCCATCGCTCCCATCATCGTTCTGTTCGGTCACCGATCGGGATCGGCACCGGCGCCTGGGCGGCGCCCGGCCCGAGCTCGTCGGCCAGGGCATCCCGGAGGCGGAGGAGTGCGCGCCGCGTCCGCGTCTTCACGGTGCCGAGAGGCCAACCCAGCCGCTCGGCGATCTCTGTCTGGGTCAGCTCCTCGCGATACGCGAGGACGATGGCCGTTCGCTCGGTCTCCGGCAGCTCGGCGAGCGCGTCCCGCAGCACCTCGCGCAACTCCGTCGCCGCCAGCTCGCCTTCGGGCCCGAGCCCGACTGCCGCCCCGCCGAGCACCGTGCCGCTGCCGACCAGCCGGTCGAGGGCCGCACCGTCCTGCTCGTCCGGCCCACCGGCCGCGGAGAGCGGCACGAGGTTCGGGCGCCGGCCGGCGGCCCGGAGCCGGTCGACCGTCCGGTTGCGGGCGATCGTGTGCAGCCAGGCCGCCAGCGAACCCATGCGGGGATCGAAGAGCTCGGCCCGGTTCCACAAGGCGAGGAACGTTTCCTGCACAACCTCCTCGGCAATCTGTCGGTCGTTCGTGAGCCGGCTCGCCGTCGCATGGACCGCGTCGGCGTGCCGGTCGTAGATCGCCGCCAGCGCGTCCTGCGAGCCGCCCACGACCTCTCGGACGAGGGCGGCGTCGTCGTGCAGCGGACGATCGTCTGCCACCCTTACGCGCCGCCGTTCGGATCGGTTTCGCCTGGGACGTGGAGCGGCCGGCGCTCGAAGCCGCTCGAGAAGACGACATCCGTCTCGGTCTGGAACACGTTCGGCGTCGCCTGGACGAGCCGGAGGATCCGCTCGAGATCGAGCGTGTCGCGGGCGCGGACCTTGATCAGGTAGTCGGCCTCGCCCGTGATGTGGTGACACTCCTCGATCTCGGGGATCGCGGCGAACGAGGGGGTCAGGTCGTGCTGCGTCGTTCCCGGCGCCTGCGTGATCCAGCTGAACGCGAGGATGTCGTAGCCGAGGGCGTGCGGATCGACGATCGCGGCGTAGCCGGTGATGACGCCGCGGCCCTCGAGCTTCTTGACCCGCTCGTGGGCGGACGCGCCGGTCATCCCGACCGCGGCCCCGAGATCCGCGTATGGCCGGCGCCCGTCGCGCTGGAGGATGTCGAGGATGCGGGCATCGTTCGGGCTGAGATGTTCGGGTGACGTCATCTGGTCCTTGTTCGTCAGGTAGTACTACTTGATTCGGCTCGGTTTGTCAGGTAGTATTGCTCCATCAGACATCTGATCGCCGGTCCGTCGCACATCAGCGGCGGGATCCAAGGATCCGCGGCGATCACGCAGCGGAGGACCGCGATGTTCGCCATCGGACTCGGGTTCCTGGCGCTGTTCTCAGTGATCAGCATCCTGCTGGGCAATGAGGAACCGCGCCGCGGAGCGGACCCTCGAGATGACCTCGCCCTGTGGATGCGACTCGGCATTCGCTGAGCAAGGCGGATAGGCTACCCCACGAGGCCTCGGACCCAGTGCCGGGGCCTCGCTGATTCCCGGCGACTACCAGTCCCCGGCCTTGCGAACCTCGACGATGCCCGGGAGGCGACCGGCCGGGAGGTGCGCCTCGAGGCACGTGACGCCTGACGACCCGACCACCGCGTCGTGCGACGTCCCGGCCGGAAGCTCGAGGCGGTCGCCGACCGACAGCTCCAGCACCTGGCGAGGACCGGACGCCGACGCATCTCCGGCCGAACCGGCGCCGAACGCGATCGACCCTGCCGCCACGACGATCACCTTGTCGTAGCCGTGAGCGTGGGCCGCGTAGCGATCGCCGGGCCCATTCGACCAGGAGTCGGGATCGAGCCCCTCCGAGCGGAGCCGCGCGTCGAAATCCGCGGCCGACGTCACGCTCAGCCGGCTGCCGAGACGCCGATCACCGTGCCGACCGCGAACGTGACGACCGCCGCCGCGGCGCCGATCACCACCTGCCGGGCGCCCGAGAAGAGCACGCCGCGGCCGGTCAACAGGCTCACGCCCGCTCCAACGCCGAACAGCGCGATCAGGCTGACGACGATCGAGACCACGAACGCCGTCACCCCGGTCAGCAGCAGATACGGGATCACGGGCAGGGCCGCACCGATCGCGAACGCGACGAACGACCCGCCGGCCGCCCCGAGCGGCGACCCAAGCTCGTCCGGGTCCAGGCCGAGCTCCTCGCGGATCAGCTGATCGAGCGCCCGCTCCGTGTTCTCGAAGAGGCGATGCGCGATCGCCTTTGCCTCGTCGTCGCGGAAGCCCTTCGCCCGGTAGATCGAGGCCATCTCGGCTTCCTCCTCCTCGGGCATCGCCTCCATCTCCGCCCGCTCCAGGGCGATCTGACGCTCGAACAGCTCGCGCTGGCTCTGCATCGAGATGTACTCGCCGGCGGCCATGCTGAAGGCACCGGCAAGGAGGCCGGCGATCCCGGCAAGGAGGATCAGCGATCCTCGCTCGCCCGCCGCGCCGGCGACGCCCATCACGAGCGCGAGGTTCGAGACGAGCCCGTCGCTCACGCCGAAGATCACCGCGCGGAGCGTCCCCGAGCGACCGGAGCGGTGCCAGCGTTCGCGATCGGCGATGTCGCGATCCGGGTGGTAGTCGGGATCCTTCAGCTTCCGCCAGATGTCGGCGTGCTCCCGCTCGTCCGCGGCGATCGCCTCGACCTCTGGCGAGGACTGGTCCTCGTAGATCTCCTCCTCGTCCCCCTCGAGCGCGGTGACGAGATCGCTGACCGCGTGGGTCCCGAAGAGGCGGGCGAGCAGGATGATCACCGCGACGCGCGGCCGCGGCCGGGTCGCCGGCGGGGGAACCTCGGCGCCGGCGTCGCGCAGCTTCGTCGCCCAGACGTCGGCGTGGCGGCGCTCGTTCGAGGCGATCCGGCGGAATGCGGACGCCCGGGTCTCGTCCTTCTCGATCGTCGAGAGCGCGTCGTAGAGCAGGATCGCGTCGCGCTCGAGCCGCAGGTTGGCGAGGCTCTGAGCGTGGTCTGGGGCCATGGGCCCATGCTACCCGCCGCTAGACTCGCCCCCATGACAGTCCCGGGACGCTCGCCGCTCCGCTATCTCGATGCTGCCGATGTCGTCGCGGCGATGCCGCCGCTCGCGGAGCGGCTGCGCCTTGCCGAGCGGACGATGGTCGGGCTCGTCGAGGGCGGCGAGCTGCCACCCAAGATCGGCGTGCATCCTCGACCCGACGGCTCGTTCGCCCACGCGATGCCGGCGTTGCTCCGCGGCGAGGATGCGTCCGGGGCCCATGACCTGCTCGGGATGAAATGGATCGCGGGGTTTCCCGGGAACCGGATCCGCGACCTGCCGGCGATCCACGGTCTCGTCGTCCTGAACGACCCCGAGACGGGCGTTCCGACCGCGATCCTCGATGCGGGTCCGATCACGGCGGAGCGAACCGCTGCGATCAGCGGCGTCGCGATCCGGGTCTTCCGGGGCGAGCGACCCGCGGCTCGCGTGGCGCTGCTCGGTGCGGGCGTTCAGGCGCGGAGCCACCTCCCGGTGCTCGGTCACGTGCTGCCGGGCCTGGACCTGGTCGTCTTCGACCGACACGCCGACCGCGCCGACGCCGTGGCGCGCGAGGCGGCCGACACGCCCGGGATCCGATCGGCGGTCACCGCACCCACCGCGCGCGACGCGACGGATGGCGCCGACATCGTCGTGACGGTGGCCTCGTTCGCGGCGCCCGCGGAGCGGCAGGTCCTGACGGACGATTGGCTCGGGGCGGAGACGCTCGTCGTTGCCGTCGACTACGCGACGTACGTCGCGGCGTCCGTCGCCCGAGGCGCATCCGTCTTCGCCGTCGATCACCGCGAGCAGTTCCTCGCCAACCGCGACGCGGGCAACTTCGACGGCTATCCGGAGCCGTCGGTCACGATCGGCGAGGCGATCGTCGCGGGCGAACCGGTCCCGTCCGGCCGAGTGCTCGTCTCGCACCTCGGCGTCGGCCTTGCGGATCTCGTCTTCGGTGACGCGATCCTCCGACGAGCCGAGGCCGACGACCTCGGGGTGGTGCTCGGTTCGTCTACTCCTCGCTGACCGGAAGCGGCCCGTCCGGGACCTCGATGAGGACGCGGCCGTTCTCGATGACGACCGGATAGATCTCGAGGGGCAGCTCGGCCGGCGGGTCGATCGGCTCGCCGTTCGACAGGTCGAACCGCGACAGGTGCAGCGCGCAGGTAAGCGTTCCCGCGGTCAGGAACCCCTTGTCCAGCTCGAAGTACTCGTGGCTGCAGACGCCCTGCGTCGCGGTGAAGTCGCCGCCCTGGTTGATGACGAGCACCTGGTCCGTGCCGTCGACGAAGACCATCCGCATCTCGCCGTCCGCGATCTCGTCCACGCCGACGAGGTCGATCCGTCGCATCTACGCCTCCCGGGCGGTGAAGCGGGGCCTCGGGTGCGCCGAACCGGAGCGGGCGGTCGAAGGAGCGGCGGGCGGCATCAGGCGGCGGGCGCCGCCGTCGCGAACCCCTCGTCCCACTTCTCGGCGAGGAGCTCGCGGAGTCGCTCGCGCGCCGCCTGCAGCGGGACCCGGGCGACGACCGGCTCGAGAAAGCCGAGGACGATCATCTTGCGAGCTTCCGCGGCCGGGATCCCGCGGCTCTCGAGGTAGAAGAGCTGGCTCTCGTCGATCGGGCCGACCGACGAGGAGTGGGCCGCGCGGCGGCAGTCGGGCTGATCGATCTCGAGCGACGGGATCGCCACCGCTCGCGCCTGCTTCGAGAGGTTCATGCCGAACTCGCCGAGGAAGCTGTCGGTCCCGACCGCCGTCGGCTCGATGATGATCAGGCCCTTCATGTAGGAGCGCGTCGCGTCGAGCAGTGCGGCCTTGGACAGCAGGTTGCCGGTCGTGTCGCGGCCGATGTGCCGCGTATAGGACGTCAGGTCGAAGAGCTGGTCCTGCGCGCCGAACACGATCTCGACCTGCTCGACGGAGCTGCGGTTGCCGACGAGTCGGTTGTCGACCCGGCTCCGGACGAGTCGCGACCCCAGCTGGGCGAGCGCCCAGTGGAGCGTCGCACCTTCGCCGATCTCCGCCTGGCGGTGCTGGAACGCGACCGTGCCCTCGGCAAGGTCCTGGATGCTCGCGACCCGCAGCTCGGCACCCGCCGCGAGATGCACCTCGAGCGTGCCCGTGAACAGGGCCTGCGCCTCGCCGCGCTGCGCCGCGCCGGGCGACGCACCGAGCTCCTCCACGATCTCCGCCGAAGCTCCCTCGCCGAGATCGACGAGCGTCCGGGTGAGCAGCGCGCGGCCACCCTCGCCCACGGCCCAGCGGAGGACGATCGGCCGCTCCAGCCGGACGCCGGCCGGAACGTGGACGACGAGTCCCTGGTTCCACGCCGCGCGGGTCAGCTGGGCGAGCTTGTCATCCAGGGGCAGGGAGCCTTCGTCGCCGAGCAGGCGACGGGCGAGCACCTCGTCCCGGGCGACGAGCGACGACAGCGTCTCGACGACGACGCCACCGCGGCGCGCCTCCTCGCCGAGAACGACCGTGTCGAGGCGGTCCTCGACGATCGAGGCAAGGGCCGCGAGACCGTCGTAGGACTCGCGCGCGCCCGATTCGGCGGACCCACTGACCTGTGCCCACGGCTGCACCCCCGCGAGGTCGGCGGTCCGGAGGTCGACGTACGTTGTGTACAGCTGGTTCGTCTCGATCGGCAGGTCCCGATAGCGAGCCAGCGCCGCTCGACGATCGGCAGCCAGCCACGCCGGCTCGGCAGACGCGCGCATCTCGACGAACGCGTCCTCGAGGGTGAACGTGAGCTCCGATGGCGAGCGCCGGGGTGCGCGCGGGGCCCGGGTGGCGGTCGCCTCGATCGGCGCCGCGGTGAGGGTGGTCGCGTCGGTCACCCGAGCGACCCCTCCATCTCGAGCTTCACCAACCGGTTGAACTCGATGGCGTACTCCATCGGGAGCTCCTTGGTGAACACCTCGAGGAAGCCCTGGACGATGAGGTTCGTCGCCTCGTTCTCCGTCAGGCCGCGGCTCATCAGGTAGAAGACCTGCTCCGCGCTGACCTTCCCGACGGTGGCCTCGTGGGTCATCGTCGTGTCGTCTTCCTGGATGTCGATGTAGGGGTACGTGTCGCTCCGGCTGATGTCGTCGAGCATCAGCGCGTCGCAACGGACGCTGGCGACGACGTTCGTCGCGCCCGGCGACACCTTGAGGTGGCCGCGGTACGTCGCCCGGCCGCCGTCCTTCGAGACGGACTTCGAGACGATCCGGGAGCGGGTGTTCGGGGCGAGGTGGACCGCCTTCGCGCCCGTGTCCTGGTGCTGCCCCTTGCCGGCGACCGCCACGCTGATGATGTCGGCCGTCGCGTTCTCGCCGCGGAGGTAGATCGAGGGGTACTTCACCGTCTTGCGCGAGCCGGTGTTCGCATCGATCCACTCGACCGTCGAGTTCTCGTACGCGTGAGCCCGCTTGGTGACGAGGTTGTACACGTCGTTCGACCAGTTCTGGATCGTCGTGTAGCGGACCTTGCTCCCGGGAAGCGCGACGACCTCGACGACCGCGACGTGGAGCGACTCCGTCGCGTAGATCGGCGCCGTGCAGCCCTCGATGTAGTGGACCTTCGCGCCCTCGTCGACGACGATCAGCGTCCGCTCGAACTGACCGGTGTTCTCGCCGTTGATCCGGAAGTACGCCTGGAGCGGCAGCGGGACCTCGACGCCCTTCGGGACGTACACGAACGAGCCGCCGGACCAGACCGCCGCGTTCAACGCAGAGAACTTGTTGTCCTCGGCGGGGACGACCGTCCCGAAGTGCTTGCGGAAGATCTCCGGGTATTCGACGAGCGCCTGGTCGGTGCCCATGAAGACGACGCCGAGCTTCGAGAGCTCTTCCTTGACCGAGTGGTAGACGACCTCCGAGTCGTACTGCGCGCCGACGCCGGCGAGGAACTTCCGCTCCGCCTCGGGGATCCCGAGCCGCTCGAACGTCTGCTTGATCTTGTCGGGGACGTCGTCCCACGACTTCTCTTCCCGCTCGGACGGCTTGCGGTAGTAGACGATGTTGTCGAAGTTGATCCGGTCGAGACCGTCCGTCCACGTCGGCAGCGGGCGCTTCATGAAGTGGTCGTAGGCACGGAGCCGGTACTGGAGCATCCAGTCGGGCTCGTTCTTGAAGGCGCTGATCTCCTCGACCGTCGCGCGGGTCAGCCCGCGCTTCGTCTGGGCGAGGTAGTCGATGTCGTCGTGGAAGGCGAACTGTTCGCGCTGGTCGGCGACGAGGTCACGCGTCGCGGTCATCAGGTCTCCGGAGGAGGCGCCGCACCGGGCACCGGGTCATGGGCATCAGGCCCGTTCAATTCCGAGTGCAATTATCGGAATTAACGGCCGAAGCGTCAACGACCGGGGCCGGGCGACCGGCGGCGGCACGTCATCGCGCTCCCCGCCTCTCCGGACGCTCCCTCCGGGTCAGAAGAACGATGAGCACCATGGAGCGTCCAACGTGGCGAACAGCCGGTCCGCCTCGGCGAGCGCGCCGTTCCGGTGCTCGTCCACGCCGCCGAGCAGCGCGGCCCGGGAGAGGCGGACACCGCCGAGGAACGCCGCGCCGAGCGCATCCGACCGGAGCGTGAGGTCCGGCGAGCGGTCGGTGATCGTGGCGCGCGCGCCGTCCGGCGAGGCGTCGAGGGCGATCCGGACCGGGCGCGTCACCGGTTCGCCGGCGGCGCTTGCGCCATCCGTGTCGACCGACTCGATCACGAGCGAGCCGCTCGCCTCGTAGCGCCGGCTCTCGAGGGCGCGGGGCACGTCCAGGAGCTTGACCCACAGCCCGTCGCCGATCTCGTCGGCGGACGCGGCTCGCATGTTCGTGAGGAGCCACGGCAGGCGATCGCTCGGCGATCGTCGTTCCGCCCGGATCGACGACACCCAGTCGAACGACGCGACGAACCGCCACAGCGCCAGCTCCGCGTCGTCGGTCAGGGCGTGGAGATCGTCGACGGTGAGCTTGTTCGCCGGCTGGCGATCCTCCCACTTCTCCTCGACGTGGTACCGGACGTAGCCGTCCACCGTGCCGGCGACGTCGCGGTGGATCGCGACGAACCCTTTCCAGCGGTTGCCCCAGACGTCGTTGGACAGGCCGAAGTCGTCCTGCCACGTGATCGGTCGGCGCCAGACCTCGCCGGGGCGCCGCGCCCGGACCGTGTCGTACACGTCGCGCGCGATCGCGAGCGACGCGTCGTCGGGCGGGACGATCTCGGTCCGGCCGTCCTCGCCACCCGCCACGAATGCCGTCTGGCGCGGCCGCAGCGTCCATGCCGCGCCGATCGTGGAGGTCCCGTAGCCGAAGCGGCCGTAGATCGGGTACTCGGACGCGAAGAGGATCGCCAGCGCCTCGCCGCGCTCGCGGGCGGCTGCGTGCTGGGCAGCCGCCATCCGCGCGAGGATCCCGCGCCGGCGGTGCGTCGGCAGGACGCTGACCCCGGTGACGGACGCGACGGGCAGCTCGGTGCAGCCCGGGACGGTGAGGCGACCCGCCCAGGAGCGGAACGTGCCGACGATCCGGCCGTCGTCGAAGGCGCCGACCACTCGGCCGAGATCCCAGTGCTTGCGGACCTCGTCCGCGACGCCCTGGATGTTCGGCCGATCGAGGAAACCCGTGCTGACGGCGTCGACCCAGCCCACAAGCTCGTCGTCGCGGATGGGGCGGGTCTCGATCGGCATCGGCGGGGACGATACCAGAGGGGTATCCGCTGATGGATGCGACCGCGCACGACGGCGCGAAGCCGTCAAGATCACCGCGGACGAACGACCGCGAAGGCCGGCGTCACCATCACCACGCCAGCCCCGAGGAGCCCCGCATGGACGAGCCGAGCATTCATCCCGTCAACGTCCAGATGATCGACGAGGCGCCGCGCGGGGCGCGGATCGCGGACCGCGTCACGGGCTTCCTGGGGAGCTGGCGATTCATCATCGTCCAGACCGTCATCGTCGCCTTCTGGATTCTCGGCAACGTCGCGCTGCTCACCCGCCCGTTCGATCCGTATCCGTTCATCCTCCTGAACCTCGCGTTCTCGACCCAGGCGGCCTACTCGGCACCGCTCATCCTGCTGGCCGGCAATCGGGCTGCGCTCCGCGACCGCCTCACGCTCGAGCACGCTGCCGAGGAGGCCGACATCGAGGACGGCCAGAACCGGGAGCTGCTCGAGGGCAACCGCGAGATCCTGCGGCGGGTGGAGGGCCTGGAGAAGCGGATCCTCGATCTCGAGCGGTCGATCCTTGCCGCGATCGAGGCACGTCCGCCGACGACATGAACGGCGGCCGGCCCGGGGCACCGGGCCGGCCGCTTCGCCACAGGAGATGAACGTGCGGCTCCGGGAGCCGCCGCGTCAGACGGTCGGCGACTCCTCGGTCGTGCTCTCGCTGTCCGTCGAGCCCGTCGAGGCCGTCGAGCCTGCCGAGCCGTTTCCGGCACGAACCGTCTCACCCAGGTCGGAGAAGGTGTCCGGCCACGTCTCGGCCTCGACCGAGGGACGGGTCTGGTTGGGGTTCGGCAGCAGGCTGCCCAGGTCGTTGTCGTTGTCGTAGGGGACGAGCGCCGTCTCCTGGCCGGTCACCTTCCGCCAGACGCGATCGAACCCCTGGCGGACGCGGGTCGTCGCGGACGGCGACGTGATCAGCCACCAGGCGGCGGCCATCGCGGAGGCGACCGCGACGAGAGCGGCAATCGGCAGGACGGGATTGCGTCGGCGGCGCTTCCGGCCGGGAATGCGATCCTCGATCGCCTTCGGCAGCTCGACATTCGCCAGCGCCTTCGGCAGCTCGACCTTGCTCAGGTCGATCGAGTCGATCCGCTTCTCGATCTGCTTCAGTCGGTCGTCGACCGCCTTCGGCAGCTCGATCTTCGACAGATCGACCTCCGGCAGCTCGACACGCCGGGGGATGCGGTCGTTGATCGCGGCCTGGATGTCGCGGCGGTTCATGTCGCGAAGCCCGTCGGGCAGCTTCAGGTCTCGGAGACGCACGTCAGGCAGGGTGATCTCGGGCATGTGACTCTCCTCTTCGGTCCGTCGTCCAGAGTGCGTCGCGCCCCGTGTCGGGCCGAGGCGGGTCGTGGCCTGCCGGGTTGCAGGCGCATCGCAGGCGCATGACAGCCGGTCCGGACCAGACGGCGTGCCGGACGTTGTCCACGCGACACGGGGCGCGCGACGAGCAGGCCGACTACGATCCGGGTCATGGCGGTTCGACAGAGCGCAGGGATTCTCCTGTTCCGGCGGCGGGATTCCGGCGTCGAAGTCCTCCTCGCCCATCCGGGCGGCCCGTTCTTCGAAACGCGCGACGCCGGCCACTGGACGATCCCGAAAGGCGAGCCGGATCCGGACGACGTCGATCTGCTCGCGGTGGCGCGCCGCGAGTTCCGTGAGGAGGTCGGATCCGATGCCGGCGACGGGCTCGCGGCCGCCGCGCCGATCGAGCTCGGGACGATCACCCAGCAGGGCGGAAAGGTCGTCCACGCGTGGGCGGTCGAGGGCGACCTCGATCCCGACGCCGCAGTCTCGAATACCTTCGAGATGGAGTGGCCGCCGCGGTCCGGCCGCCGCCAGACCTTCCCGGAGATCGACCGCGTGGCCTGGTTCAGCCCGGACGAAGCGCGCGCCCGCCTGAAGCCGACGCAGATCCCGCTCGTCGACCGGCTCCTCGCGGCGGTCGTTTCCGGGGCCGCGGTGGCCGCCAAACCTGACGGGACCTGACGCATCCGTCCCTCACGATTGGCGGCATGGTCCTTGATCCCGTGCGGCGCCGGCCCGGTCGCCGCGCCGTGAATGCAACCCGGCGGACATCGCCGCCGACCGTCGCGGCTGGAGAGGGCCGTGCGGCCGCCGCCGACGCCCCGCGCACCGCGCCGCGTCCGGCAGGGCCGATCGCGATCTCCCGCGACGTGGCCCGGCGCTACCTCGTCCTCCATCACCTCCTCGCCCCGCCGCGGTCGCTGCCGCCCGGCGCAGACGGGATCCTCGCCGTCTTCGATCGCCTCGGCTCGATCCAGTTCGATCCGATCGAGATCGCTGGCCGGAACCATGACCTCGTGCTCCTCGCCCGCGTCGCCGGCTATCGCCGCGAGCAGACGGACGAGCTGCTCTACGGCCGACGCCTGCTCTACGAGACGTACAACAAGGGCCTCTCGATCGTGCCGACCGCGGAGCTGCCGTGGTACCGAGTGGCCTGGGATCGGGCGCGTCACATCCACGGCGCCGAGGCGTTCACGGAGCACGCGCCGCTCGTCGAGGAGCTGCTCGAGCGGATCCGGACGACGGGGCCGATGTCGTCGATCGACGTCGAGCCGCGGGCGGCGATCGAATGGTCGTGGCGACCGACGAACCAGGTCCGGGCGATCCTCGAGGGACTCGCGGAGGCCGGGGTCCTCGGGCTGGCGCGGCGGGACGGCAACCGCCGGGTGTACGACCTCGTCGAGCGGCTCTTCCCCGCGGAGATCCTGGCCCGCGAGGTCCCGCTTCGCGAGCAATATCGCCACAAGCTGCTGTCGCGGTATCGGGCTCACGGCCTGCTCGGCGTGTCCGGGTCTGCTGAACTCTGGCTCGGGACGAGCCCGCGGATCGCGATCGGCAACGAGGGCGATCTCCCGCTCCAGGCGCCCGGCCGGCGGCACCTTCTCGCGGAGCTGGTGGAGATGGGCGCGCTGCTGCCGGTCGACGTCGAGGGCATCCGCGGAACGCGCTACATCCCGGCCGAGGAGCTCGAGCGGCTCGAGACGGCGGAGCGGGAGGTCGCGAGCGGCCTGCTCCCCGGCGGCTTGGCGCCTGATGTCGCATTCCTCGCGGCGCTGGACCCGCTCGTCTGGGACCGCGAGCTCCTCCGAACGCTGTACGCCTTCGACTACATCTGGGAGGTGTACGTCCCGGCGGCGAAGCGGCGCTGGGGCTACTACGTCCTGCCGATCCTGTTCGGCGATCGCCTCGTCGGCCGGATCGAGCCGCGCATCGAGCGTGCAACCGGTGCGCTCCGGATCGCCGGCCTGTGGTGGGAACCGGGCTTCGACCCGATCCGGGAACCCGGGTTCGTCGCGGCGTTCGCGCGGGCCCTCGACGCACATCGGGCCTTCGGTGGCGTCCGGAAGATCGTCTGGCCGCGTGCCGTCCGGCACCGCGAGCTGGGACGGGCGGTCCGCGCGCTCGTCGGCTGACGCGCAGATCGCGGTCCTTCGCCGCGTGTGGGACGATCGGGGCGGTCCGCGATGGCGCGACCAGTCGAAGACGGAGATGTGCCGATGGCAACGACGCGCCGCGCGACGGCGACCTGGAGTGGAGACCTGCCGACCGGCCACGGGACGGTGACCGCGGCGACGACCGGGATCTTCCGTGACCAGGCGACCTCCTGGGACGCCAGGACGGCAGAACCCGGCGGCCTCACCTCACCGGAGGAGCTGCTCGCCGCGGCCCATGCGTCCTGCTTCTCGATGGCCTGCTCGAACATCCTCGCGAAGGCGGGGACACCGGTCGAGCGTCTCGAGGTCGAGGTCGCGACGACCGCCGACAAGCGCGAGGCGGGCTGGACCGTGATCTCGGCGGTGATCACCGTGCGCGGCGTCGTCCCCGGGGCGACCGAGGAGAGCTTCCGTGCCGCCGCCGAGCAGGCGAAGGACGGCTGCCCGATCTCGCGGGCGCTGAAGGGCAACGTGGAGATGACCGTCGAGGCGACGCTCGTCAGCTAGTGCCGGGCGCCGCGCCGGCCTCGGCGCTCAGCCGATCGTCAGCAGGCGGCGCGGGTTGTCGACCGTGATCGTCCGGATCTCGGCATCGGACACGCCCGCCTCGCGGAGCCGCGGCAGGAACGCGTCAGCGAGGTACGTGTAGCCGTTGCCGCCGTAGCGCCGGAGCTGGCTGTCGTGGCAGACGTCCTGGGACAGCAGGATCCGCTCGACGTGCCCGCGCCCGAGCAGCTCCCGGATGCTGTCGACGATCCGGCCCTCGCCATGGCGCTCGAGCGGCGTGAACGCCATCCCGAGGAAGTCGAACTCGACCGTCGCGCCGCGTTCGACGATCGCGAGGTGGTAGTCGAGCGACGGGTAGGAGTCGGCGTGGCCGATCACGACGCGGCTGAGGTCGGCGCCTTCCGCCTCGAACACGTCGAGCTGGTCGAGCCCGACGGTGGACTGGACGGCGTGGGTCGTGATCGCGAGCCCGGTCGCGCGGGCGGCGCGGGCGGCAGCGCGGTGCACCCGCTCCTCGCGGGCACTCAGCCACGGCTTGTCGGTCCCGATCTCGCCGATGATCCCCGCCCGGATGCCGGTCTCCCCCACCCCGCTCGTCGCGTCGCGGACGATCAGGTCGGCGAGGGCGGCCACGGAGCGGCGATCGACGAGCGTCTCCGCCGGGTAGTACGCGTCGCGATACCAGCCGGAGCCCATGACGACGTGCAGGTCCGTCGCTCGTGAAACGCGGGCGAGCCACTCGGGGTCGCGACCGACGCCCTCGAGCGTGAGGTCGACGATGGCGCCGCCGCCGGCCGTGCGAAACCCCCCGAGCTCCTCGCAGATGAGCGGCTCGTCGCGGCGGAGCTCCCAGTAGTCCCAGCGGTTCGGGATGTGCCACAGCGCGATTGCTGTGTGCTCGTGCGGAAGGACCCAGCCGAGATCGGCGGGATCGATCGGTCCAAGGACGGTCTGGACGTGCGGCACGCCCCGAGTCTAGAGCGCCGCACGCGCTGATCCGCGGGTGTCGGAGCACATCAGACGGAAGCGGGCCGGGTCGCCGAGCGCCCGATGGGGAACGTCGGTGCCCGCCCGGACGAGCGGCGGCTCGGCCCGTCACGATGGTCCGCGGCGGTCGGCGCCGACGCCATCGGGTCTTCACCGGATGGGGTCCGAGCCACGGCGCCGTGACGATCGGATGGGCCGCGCGAGGACCTCCGTCGAGGCTCGTCGCGTTGCGCCGCCTCGTCCCGGCGGGGTAGGATCGCGCCTCACGTCGGTGCCCTCCAGCCCCTGGCTCGGAGGTGAGCATGCAACCCCTGCACAGACCACACGGCCGTCGTCACGCGGCTGGCAGCGCACGATGCGGCTGAGCGGTCGGACGCTCGTCGTCCTCGGCGCACTCCTCGGCCTCGTGGTCGTCTGGTCCACGGATCAGATCGTCCCCGCCGCGACGCCCTACCAGGCGCAGATGCGGGTCTGGCTCGCTGCGCGGGCGGCCGGCTTCACCGCGTACCTCGTCCTCACCGTCGCGATCGCGCTCGGCCTGATCCTCAGCCACCCCGTGAACAAGTCGACCTGGAAGTTGTCGAAGCAGCTGTTCCCGTGGCACGAGAACCTCCTCACGTTCGTCGTCGCGTTCACCGTCGCGCACGTCGTGAGCCTTGTCCTCGATCCGTACGCCGGCGTCGGCATCGCCGGGGCGATCGTTCCGGGCCTGTCGAGCTTCCGGAGCGTCCCCGTGGCGCTCGGCACGCTGGCGCTGTACGGCCTGCTGATCAGCGGCCTGACGGCCCGGTATACGAAGCTGCTCCCGAGCGGCGTCTGGCTGAAGATCCACCGCCTCAGCATCGTCGTCTGGGCGATGACCTGGGCCCACGGCATCCTCGCCGGAACGGACACCGGCAGCGCGGCGGCCCTGTACGTAGCGACCGGCTGCGTCGTCGTCGCGGCTGCCGTCTATCGCTACTGGGTCGGCAAGCAGAAGCGGCCGACGTTCGCGACGAGCCTCGACGCCGCGGGTCGGCCACGTCCCGTCGGCGCATCTGCGACGGAGGCGACCGTGCCCGCGCCCGCGCCCGCGGCGGCCGTGGCCGCGGCGGCTGCGTCGC